>CBINOO010000035.1:0-32356 GCA_966252305.1 uncultured Acidimicrobiia bacterium | reverse complement strand
GAACAGGCGCGGCATCATCGGCGTGTCAGGAAGCTTGACCATGCTGTAGTACGTCAGCACCGTCGCGCGTGGGCCCTGCATGCAGCCGCGGCCACGACCCGCCGCGGGTGCGGCATCGGTCGCGCCGGTGAACGTCTGCAACACTTCGACGTTGATGTTCTCGGGGAACGACACGGCCTTCTCGAGGAAGGTGCGGTTCGCATCGAAACCGCGGCCACCGATACGGCTACGCACCGAAAACTCCGGCACCTCGGTCGTGAACAGCTGCGTCACGTCGACGACCGGATCCTGCTGGTCGTTGTACGCGGCCACGGGGAAGGCGCGGATGATCGTCGGGTTGTTCGCGTCGGCCACGGCCTGCGCGATCGGCTCATTCGGGTTGGCAATGTTGCTGTAGTTGATGTCGAGCAGGAGGACGCGGTCCCCCTTCTTCACCCAGCGGATCACCCGGTTGCCCGCAGCCTGCCCGCCCCAGCCGGCGCCGGTCGTCGTGCGCTTGATCTGGGTGACCCACAGAAAATCCTTGTCCAGGTGCGCCGTGGGAATCTCGAACAGGAGACGCTCACCAATCTGATGCACCTTGAAGATGCCGTCGTCGGTCTTCGCTTCGGCCGTGACGACCTCGGCATACGGACGCGGCTCGTTGGAGGCCTGTGCCCCTCCGCCCCCCTGGCGCCCTCCGCCCTGCCGGCCCCCGGCCTGTTCGATGCGGTCGTCAACCCCTGGCGCAGGATCCTGCGCGCCTACCCGATTGGTCGTCGCGATCGCCACAAACACCGCCGCACACGCGACAGCGAGTGCAGACGACGCGAGTCGCTGCTTCTTGAACATGAGACACTCCTCCGGACGATGGTCGTCCATAACCCCGCGCGAATTATACCTTTCCCTCCCGACGCCGCCCTGCTGATTGCCACGACCAACCCCGGAAAGATCCGCGAAATGCTGCCGCTGCTGGGAGACGGCCGACAGTGGCTCACACTCAACGATGTCCCGCCAATACCCGAGCCGGACGAACATGGGGCCACCTTCGCCGAAAACGCCCGCCTCAAAGCCGCAGCCTACGCCGATGCCACCGGTCTGTTCACGCTCGCCGAGGACTCGGGCCTGGTGATCGACGCCCTGGGCGGGGCGCCGGGGGTGCATTCGGCCAGGTATCCCGGGCAGACGTATCCCGAAAAGTTCGCGAACCTCTACTCAGCGCTGCGTGACCATCCCCGCCCTTGGACGGCGCGATACGTATGCGCAGTGGCGGTGGCGACAGCACAGCACGAAGCGGCCGCCGAGATTGTGTTTGAGTGTGAAGGGCGCTGCGAAGGGGAGATCGCGCCGGAACCGCGAGGTCACCAGGGGTTCGGATACGACCCGATTTTTTTCTATCCACCGTACGGACGGACGTTCGGGGAAGTCAGTGACCCGGAGAAACTCGCCGTGGCCCATCGCGGTCACGCGATGCGGCAGGTAAGAAACTGGCTTGACGTTATTCGGGACGAATGGCCTCGTTGAGGCCGAAAAAGAGCAGACCGCCGATGACGAATCCCATCACCGGCACGTGGGCAGGCGCCACCAGCAGGTGAACGAACCCACCGAGCAGGCCACCAGCAAACGTCGCTCCTGCCTGACGACGAAGGCGCCGAATCCAGACCGGTCGGCACTTGTGCCCTTCTGATAGTGGGCCAAGACATTTAGGGCAGGTTGCCATTCGTGTTGGGCCTGGGGAAGCCGGGCGTCAGTGTACCACGCTCATTTCCCCATTCCCTCATTTCCTCATTTGCTCATTCATCAGCAGGCAATGGTCACACCCGGACCTGGTCGGCTTGGACTGCCGCCAGTGCCCGAATGTACGCCACACGACGACCACAGCCGCTCCTGCGGCCACCATTGTCACGAGCAGGTCCTGCCAGTTGAATGGCATCACGAGATCCCGAATGCTCTGAGGCCCTGGTAGACAGCCAGTGCTGCCACATAGGCAAGGCCTGACATGTACCCCAACTGGATGAGGGCATACCGTGCGCGACCGGTTTCCTTGCGGGTGACTGCCAGGGTTGGCAGGCACTGCATGGCGAGGACAAAAAACACCAGCGCACTTGCGGCGGTCGCCCGCGTGAACACCAGCGAGCCATCATCGCGAGTCATCGTGCGGATCCGGTCCATGACCCCTTCATCGGGTTCGGCCTCCGCGCCCCCACCCACCAGCACCGACATCGTCGAGACAAAGACTTCCCGGGCCAGGAAGCTGGTCATCACGCCCACGGTCAGTTGCCAGTCGTAGCCGAGGGGCGCAAACACCGGCTGGATGAATCTGCCGATCCGGCCGGCTGCACTGGCCTGCTGGTCGGCCTTCGCCTGCAGCAGGTCGGCGTCCTCGAGCAACGCCGCACGGTCCTCGATGGACGTGGCCGTCTCTGCCTGCGCCCGCAGTTGCTGTGCTTCAGGCGACGGTCCAGCCTTGGGATACGAACTCAGCCACCACATCACGACACAGATGGCGACGATGACCGTTCCAGCGGTCTGGAGAAATGCCACGCCCTGATCACGGGCGGTCAGCAGGGCGTTCCGCAGCGACGGGCGCTTGTAGGTCGGCAGTTCGAGCACCATCTGGCGCGGACGCCCCTTGAGTGTCGTGCGCGAAAAGAGCCATGCGCTGAAGAATGCCGCGCCCGATCCGAGCAGGTAGCAGCCGGCAAACGCCAGTCCCGCCAGTTCCGGACGGTCGGCAAAAAGAAAGGTGGTCAGCAGCACGTAGACCGGCAGACGCGCGGAGCAACTCATGAACGGCGCGACCAGGATCGTGGCCAGGCGATCGCGGCGATCGGGAATCAGCCTGGTGCTCATGATGCCCGGCAGCGCGCACGCGTGCGCGGTCAGCAGGGGCACGAACGCATGGCCCGGCAGGCCAAAGCGACGGAAGATCCGGTCATTCACAAACGCCGCCCGCGCCAGATAGCCGGTGTCTTCCAGCAGGCTGATCATGAAAAACAGCAGGCAGATCTGAGGGAGGAACACGACAGTGCCCGCGATGCCGCCGATGACGCCATCAATGAGCAGATCACGTACGGGGCCGTCGGGCAGCAGCGAACTTACGGCCGATCCGAGGGAGGCGAATGTCAGCTCAATCAGGTCCATCGGCACCGTCGCGAGACTGAACAGCGTCCAGAACAGTGCGGCCATCACGCCGATGAATACCGCAGTTCCGGCAACCGGATGGGTCAGGACTCGGTCGAGGCGTTCGGTCCGCGTGTCGTGTGCAATCGCCGGAGCGCCTCCCGGGTACACCGTCGCGAGCACGCCTTCCGCCCAGGTCGTGAACACTTCAATCGACGCTGAGGCCTCCGGCAGATCGGCGGGACGCCGTTGCCCGCCCATCGCGGGCAGGCTGTCGATCGCGGACCGCAGGGCCTCGAGTCCGACCCCGCGTGACGCCACCATTGACACCACCGGCACGCCGAGCCGCTCGGACAACGCGCGCACATCGAGTCGCTGGCCCATCCGCTCGGCCAGATCGACCATGTTGAGCGCGACGACGACGGGCTCCTGATAGGTCAGCAGTTCACCGACGAGCACGAGATTCCGCAGCAGATTTGCCGCGTCGACAATCGCAACGACCGCATCCGGGCGAGTGCCACCCTGACCGCGCAGCACGTCGCGCACGATCGTCGATTCGGGTGAGGCCCCGTCGAGGGAATAGAGCCCTGGCAGGTCGATGACCTCGACCGGCCGTCCGCCAACCGTCGCGCGCCCGACGCGCATCGCGGTGGTGGTGCCCGGGAAGTTGGAGGTTTTGGCGCGCGCGCCGCAGAGCCGGTTGAATAGCGTCGTTTTTCCGGTGTTCGGATTGCCGAGCAGCGCGACGGAAAGCTGACGACGGCCAATGGCCGGCGCCACGTCGGTAACCGACACGACTACGGCACCGGGGTGAGCGGCACGACCATGATGCGCCGCGCCACGGCGTGCGAAAGCCCGATACGGGTGGACCGCACCTGCACGATGCAGGGCTCCCCCTTCTTGCAGAGCCGGAGCTGGCATTCCTGCGTCAAGCCGAGGGATCTCAGCTGATGGCACGACTCGGGATCGAGGTCGGTCGCGTGGAAGCGGGCCACGGTGCCTTCGGTCAGGGCTTCAAGGGAAACCGGCGTCACGACAGGGATCCTATCGTACAAAGTGAGACGTGTCTCACTTTTTATACGACTCCTGAGGTCTTATTTTCAGGGACGCCTCAATACCCAGACGAACGTCGTGCAGAAACTGGTGCCGCCCGACGACGAAAACTCCACCCGCCCGGAGGTGTGGCCCGACACCATCTGGCCGGAGACCGGCGTCCCCTCTAACTGGACGACCTCGCCGGTTGCGCCCGCTCCGCCGAAGGTCACCATCTTGTTGCCATCGAATGCGGTTCCGGAGGCGGTCCCGGCAAATCCGGAGCCGGTCGACGCCAACTCCCCAACCAGGCCACGATCGGCATCACCTTCGGGGCGCAGGATCCACCCCGACGCCGCCGGCGTCAGCACGACGCGGAACGCCACCGAGGTGTTGGGTGCCTGGCTGCCGACGGTACCGCAGAAGTTGGGCGTCCCCGCCGGGGCCCCTGGCTCGAGCGTGAGGATATAGATGCCGGCACCCAACACCGTCGTCGGCGGTGGGTCTATGACCGGCGCGACGGGTGAACTACAAGCAGCAGCCATGACGACCGCACCGGCCACCTGCCACCCTGTTCGCATGTCGACAGCTTACTCCCAAAACACGAAGGCGGACACCAGGTCGCTCCGGAGGATCCGGCTCACGACCTGATGCCCGCCCTGCCCGTCGCGGCCTATCGGCGAATGGCCAGTTCCCGCTGCAATTCCAGGATGTCGGTGTCGGTGGGCGACCACCCCAGCAGATGCCGGGAGAAGTAGTCCGCGCGAATCACGTTGACCCAGTCGCTGGCGTCTGCAAACCCATGGCGCTTGCCGGGGATCATGTACATGTCGAACCGCTTGTTCGCGCGAATCAGCGCATCAACCACGCGCAGAGTGTTGGCCGGGTGCACGTTGTTGTCAATGTCGCCGTGCATGAGCAGCAATTTGCCCTTCAGGTTCTTCGCGATGTCCTGATTCTTGTCGACGTCGTATTCGAACGTGATGTCGCCGTCCCGTTCACGCTCCATCACGCCGTCGTGTTTCTCGCTCCACCAGCGGTTGTACACGCTGTTGTCGTGGTTGCCCGCCGTCGACACGGCCACCTTGAAGAAGTCGGGATACACGAGCATCGCGGCCGTCGACATGAAGCCACCGCCCGAGTGGCCGTAGATGCCGACCAGGTTCGGATCGATCCACGGGTGGCGCTTGGCCAACTGCTCGACCGCGGCCTTCTTGTCGGCGAGCCCGTAGTCGCGCAGGTTGCCGTACCCGAAATTGTGGTACCACTTCGACCGCTGCGGATGCCCGCCACGGTTGCCGACCTCGATGACGATGAAGCCGAACTGCGCGAGCATGATGTTCGAGCCACGCGGTGAAAACGTCTTGGTCACGCTCTCGGTCTGCGGTCCCGGGTAGACGTACTCGATGATGGGGTAGCGTTTGTTCGGATCGAAGTCGAACGGCTTGTACATCACGCCGTACAGGTCCGTGATGCCGTCATCAGCCTTGACGGTAAAGGGCTCCGGATACTTGAAGCCGGCGGCCAGCAGCGACGACACGTCGGTCGTCTCGAGGTCCATCAGCTTGTTGCCCGCCGCGTCGTACAGCGTGGACTCGGGCGCCATGTCGACGCGCGAGGCGTTGGAGACGATCCACTGCGCCTTGTCGTCCATCGACGCGGTATGCGTTGCGTTGCCGGGCGTGAGCAACTTCATCTCGCCAGTGTCGAGGTTCACGCGATACAGATGCTGATAGTAGGGATCCTCGCCGGCTTCCTTGCCGACGGCGTGGAAGTAGAGCTGACGGTTCTTCTCGTCCACATTGACCACGCCGGTGGTCACGAATTCGCCCTTGGTGAGCTGGCGGATCTCCTTGCCGCTCTGATCAAACAGGTAGTAGTGCCCCCAGCCGTCCTTCTCGGACCAGTGGATCACTTCCTTGCCGCCGTTGATCAGGCGCACGGGCTGCACTTCGATGTACGTGTTCGAGCGCTCCTGCACGACGATGCGCGGCTCGCCGGTTGAGCCATCGGCCTCGACGATGTCGATGCGCTTGAGGTCACGCGACGTCCGCGTGAAGAACAGCTTGCCGGGGTCCGCGCTCAACCATCGCGGAGCGGTGTCCTGCTTCTCGCGCTGAATGTTGGTCAGCGGCATCGTGAGGATGCTGATCTGCTGGTCCTTGAATGAATCGGTGGTCAACTTCAGCTGCTTGCGGGCCGCGATGTCGAACACGTGCAGCTCGGCCTGCGGCTGATTTTCTTCACCCGGCATCCCGTACTTGTAGGTTTCCAGACGCGGACGCGGATTGGCCAGCGAGTTGATGACCCACAGGTCTCCGACCTTGCGCGAGTCCTGGCGCTGCAGCGAGAAGCGCTTGTTGTCCTGCGACCACTGCACGCCAACGGCCCGACGCCGCGGGCCGAACTTCTTGTCGTTTTCGTGTTGCTGCTGGGTGGCGCCACCCTGGCGGCCCTGCTGGCCCTGGCCTCCCCCCTGCTGCTGGTCGTCCTCATCGTCCTGCCCCGCCCCCTGCTGCGTCGGCGCGTAGCCGTAGTGTTCCTCGCCGTCGGTCGTGAGCTGGATCTCCTGCACGCTCGGATCGTTGGCTTCCTTCTGCGCCAGCGCGTAGTTCTTCGCGTCCATCATGAACAGGTTGTGCCCACGCGCGAAGACGATCGTCTGCTTGTCGGGCGAGATTTGCGCCCATCCGGGGTTGGTGGGCTCTGGCTCGTACTTGTCATTGAGGACGACGGTGCCCGTCGCAAATTCGTACTCCAGCCACCACGTCTTGTTGTTCTGATTGCCGCCGGCGCCACCCCCGCGGCCGCCCTGCTGTCCCTGACCGCCGCCGCGCCCGCCACGGCCACCCTGCTGCTGTTGCTGCTGGCCTTCCTGCGTCTGGGTCATGCCGGTCAGTTCTTCACCCGACATGGAGACCACGGTCGAGGTCCGCGGCAGCGAGACGCTGAAGCGGAACTTGCGATCGTTGTCGAAGAAGCGGATGTCGCCAATCGGCAGGTGCTGGGCGTCGTAAGGAGTACGGAGGATCGTGGTGAGCTGCCCGGCCATGCGCGCGCGATCAAACAGCGGCTGCTTGGTCTTTTTGGCGGGCTCGACGATCCACCACTGACGTCCGGCCGGTGTCTCGTAGGTGTACCAGAAGCGATCGCTGAACTCGAGCCACCGGGGCGACACCGAGGTGCTGAATACGTACTTGCCGACCTTCGAGGACGTCCAGCGGAACGCGAGGTCATAGTTGGGCTTGGGCAGTTCGCGGCCGGCTGTTGCGGTGCTGTAGGGCACCGCGGGAGCCGAGGGCGAGCCGTTCTGCTGCGCCAGGGGCGCGGCGCCGGCAGCCAACACGAACAGAAGGGCAACACGGAACACGGTCTTCATGGGCACAGTTCTCCTTGGGCAGGCACACTATAGTCTGAAGGAGCAGCGATCGGGGAGTCAGGTGACAGACATGCGGGAGCGCGGCACGTCGTGGGTTCGGGGAGTCGTGGTGGCACTGGCCCTCACGTCGCTGTCCGGATCTGTCCGGGCACAGCAGCGCCCGCCGCAGCCACCCGGCACGGCGCAGGCCCAGGTCCCGGGGCCCATCGATCCAGAAGTGCGGGCGCGATTTTCGGTGGTGGTGACCGCTGACGCTGCCGTGACCGAGCGGGTGTACGAATACCTTCAACTGGTGGCGAAGCGCAACGAGGTGCAGACGCGATTTGGCGGCCGCGCCACGCGGGCCGAACTCGAGCTTGTCCTGATGTTCGAGAAATACCCGAAGTTGCCCTGGAATCGGCGCGACATCGGCACGGTGAATCTCAAGATTGACCCGGTCGAAGGTGTGGCGTCGGTTGAGTACTGCCTCAAGAACTGCGACGACCTCGATGCCGATCTGGTGCAATACAGCCAGCTCCTCGACGACTTCCTGCGCAAGATCGACTCCGCGTCCGCTACACTGTCGCGACGATATAGGTAAATGCCAGGCACCGCCCGACGTTCCGTCGTGGCCCTGTTGATGGGTGTCGTGTGCGCCGGGGCCGCGCTGTCGGGGTTCCAGCGCGCCGGTCAGTCCCAGACACCGGTCTTCCGGAGCAACACCGAACTGGTCGAGATCGATGTCGTGGTCATCGACAAGGACGGCAACCGCGTTCACGGCCTGACGAAGGACGACTTCGTGCTGCGCGACCGCAAGCGCGCGCAGACCATCGAAACCTTCACCGAGGTACGGCGCACGATTGAACGCGCCATCGAGGCGCCACGTCCCCCGGTCGCCGCCCGGATCGACGTCGCCTCCAACTCCAGCGCCGAAGCGGGACGCCTCGTGGTGCTGGTCCTCGACGATTTGCACGTCTTTCAGGGCCGCACCGACACCGTCAGGGACATCGCGCGGAAACTCGTGATGGAACTGGGGCCCGAGTCGTCAATGGCGCTCATCCAGACCGGTGGTGAGCACTCCACGGAAGTGACCAACGATCGCACGAGGTTGCTCGCGTCAATCGACCAGTTCAAAGGGCGCCGTCCGGTGAGACGACCGCTTGAGGCGTGTGACCCCGAACCCATCCGACGAGACCCTGAACGTCCCGATGAGTTTGATCCGGGCTGCGATATCCAGGACGTCAACGCCAACCGCGGGCTGTATCAGTCGCTCGAGGACGCCGCGAAGATCCTGGGCAGCGGCAGCAGGCGCCGCAAAGCCTTCATTCTCGTTTCGGAGCACGTTGCCAAGGACATCAGCGGCCTGTTTGATGGGGGCGAGCAGATTCCACAAGGGCTGCCGGACTCGGCGGGCTACCTCGGCGGAGGCACCCTCGGCGCGGCCCGGCCATTGGCGGCTCACGACTACGCGCTGCTCGACATGATGAATCAGATGCGCAGGGGCAATGTCGCTACCTACGCCATCGACCCGCGTGGTGAAGTGACGCCGCAGGAGATGCTCGAGGAGTGCCTCCCCGGCAAGTTCGGTCGAGGTCCGGGAGAACTCGGCATCGGGCCCGATCCGTGTGAAGGCTGGGATCAGAAACACTTGCCGCAGTCATGGTCCAGCTGGGTGCGCCAGGCGCAAAACGGGCTCAAGGTCGTGGCTGAAGAAACCGGCGGCTTCGCCATCGTCAACACGGACGATTTCACCGGCGGCATCACGCGCATCATCGACGACATCGACAACTACTACCTGCTTGGCTTCTACACGACGGACATCACCTCGAAGGGATATCGCCCCATCGACGTTGAAGTGCGCGGTCGTCCGGACCTGACGCTGCGATACCGGCAGGGCTACGAAATCCGGCGCGGCGAGGATGACGCCACCGAGGCGAAACGTGATCCGCTCAATCGCCTGGTGGACAGCGCGCTGCCAACCACCGACCTCCCGCTGCGGCTGTCGGCGATTCCCATGCCTGGCGATGGCAACCGGTCGCGGGTCGCCGTCGCGCTGGAGTTCACGATGCCGCGCGCGAGTCTCGCGGACGCCGGCGAAGAACGGCTGCTCGACGACATCCGCTACGGCGTGTACGCGATTGACCTCAAGGGGGCGAAGGTCCGCGAACATCTGGGCTCAGGGGCACGAGTGGCGTTGCGTCCACGGCCAGGCTTGACGACGCCTCCGGACGAAGTGACCTACCAGCTGGCGATCGAGATGGAGTTGCCGGCGGGCCAGTACCAGCTGCGCGCATCCGCGATGAGCGACAAACTCGGCGCCGGGGGCTCGGTGTATCAGTCGCTCGACGTCCCGGACTTCTCACGGGCGGATCTCGGGGTCACCGACCTGCTGCTGGCCTACGCCGATGGCCCGCGCGTGCCCGTCGCCCGCGACCGCCGCGACACGATCGTCGTGACCCAGTTGGTGGCGGTGCCACGCGGGGGAATCCCGGCTGCGGGACGCGGCCTCAGTGCGGGAGCGGCAGCGGCGCTCGCGCCTCCACCACCACCCATTCTGCCCTTCGAGCCGACACTCGATCGCATCTTCAGCGCCGGTGACACCGTGCGCCTGTTTTTCCGGGCCACTCAGCGCCGCCGGTCCGACCTCCTGGCAACGATCTCCGCACTCGCGCCAGACGGCTCAACGGTGGTCACTCTCGACCGCCCACTCGACAAAGACGGCACGATGGACCTCCGGCTGCCGCTGGGTCAGTTGCAAACGGGCGGGTATACGTTGCAGGTGGAAGTGTCGGATGGCACGCGAACCGTGAGGAAAAACGTCGGGTTCGCAATTCGGTAGAAGTTCAAAACATCACAGGAGACGCGGAGACACGGAGAACACCAATCAGATGTTCTCCGCGCCTCCGTGCCTCCTGTAAAAAGGGCGCCGTTACTTTTACTTCAGCGTGCCGGCGTAGCCGCGGATGGTGCTGACGAGCAACCGGTACTTCTTCGCATCGATCGGGTTTGCACCCTTCGCATCCCCCTCGAGCGTCGTCGCGACGGTCTCAAGGCCGGCCTTGTCGCCCTTGTCGAGCGCAGCGTTGACCTCGGCAGAACGTGCGGCGTTCATCGCCTTGCTGCGCACCAGCTGATCCACGTAGGCCTTCGCGACCACCGGGACATCCGGCCACGCCATCTTCGGCTGCGACTGTGCGTTGAACTCCTGCATCTGCACCATCTTGGCCGCCGCGATCTCATTGGCCGACAGGTACTCACTGGGCTTGAGTTCGAGCACGTCCAGACCACGCGCGATCTCCGACCCGTAGATGTAGCCGTTGTACCAATACACCGACCAGTAGCCACCGGTGATGAGCTTCTCGGCGCTGATCGGGCCACGGTCGAAGAAGGCGATTTCCACCGGACGGGTTGCGTCGGTGAAGTCAAACACCGAGAGTCCACCCTGATACCAGGCCTGCACCTTGATGTCGCGGCCGGGCACGGGCACGAGCGAGCCGTTATGCGCCACGCAGTTTTCCGTGGCCGTCTGCGCGGCGGGCATCTTGAAGTAGCTGCGGAAGACCATCTTCTTGTTGTGAATCTCGAAGATGGCGTTGGCGCCCCAGCTGGGCAGGTCGGTCTCGCGGCAACGCGGGCTCGTGCCGCCACCCCACTCGTCGGTGAAGATGACCTTCGTGCCGTCGTTGTTGAACGTCGCCGAGTGCCAGTAGGCAAACGCGGGGTCGCTCACCGCGTCGAGCCGCACCGGGTTCACAGGATCCGACACGTCCAGCAGGATGCCGTTGCCCGAGCACGCGCCGGCCGCCAGGCCGAGTTCCGGATAGACCGTGATGTCGTGGCACTGATTCGTCGTGGACGTGCGCTGCGTGCCTTCGCCGTGCGCGCCTCCGGGCCACAGGCCGGCAATCGCGCCCGTGCCGTAGTCCTGGAAAATGCGCGGACGGCTGACGATGCGCGCCTTCTCGGGGTTCTTGAGCGGCACCTCGATGACGTCGATCGAGAAGAGCGCGGTTTCGGGGTTCTCCTTCGGATCGCCCGCCGAGCAGATCTCAAGTTCTTCCTTCGTGCGCGCGCCGGATGTGCCGGAGCCGAACACGTACAACACGTCCGGATTCTTGGCCGTGGGCACCAACGAGTGCGTGTGTGAGCCGCGGCACGTCTGTACGGCGGCGACCTGACGCGGCTTGTCGAGATCAGAAATGTCGAAGATGCGCACGCCGCGGAAACGCTCCGGGTTGGGCTTGTTCATCTCGCCCGTGCCCTGCGTGCCGCAGTCAATACGGCCGTTGCCCTGCTCGACCGACATGAACAGCAGGTTGCCGTAGACCGACAGATCGCCCTGGCCGCCCGGACAGGGAATCGATGCGCGCAGCCGCACCTTGCGCGGGTCTTCGATGTCGTAGAAGTTGAAGCCGTAGAAGTTGCCAATGAAGAGCGTGTGGTCCTTGAACGCCAGATCGGAATTGGCAAAGTTCAGGCTGCCAGACATCGGATCACCGAAGTTCTCGGGTCTCGGCATGCTGGACACCAGCTCGATGTTCTTCGCCGCCGTGCCTGCGTCCTTCAAACCGGGCTTTAGGCCCACGCGGGGATCCTGCTGCTGCGCGGACACCTGCCAGGCGCCGCCGACGACTACCGTCGCGACCACCATCGACCACATCAATCGTTTCATCGTGTGCATCCTCATGAGTCTGTCTATTTGTTCGTCAGTGTCTTGAGCATCTGGGTCATGCGCGCGATTTCCATGCGCTGATCCGAGTCCACGTGCGCGGCAAAGTCGAAGATCTCGGCCTGCTGCGTCGAGTTGGGAGCGTTGTACAACTCCTCAACCATGATCAGCGCGCCCATGTGGTGCTTGATCATGCCTTCAAGGAACAACCGGTCGAATTCGACGCCCTTGGCCTTGCCCAGCCTCTCCATCTCTTCCATGGTCAACATGCCGGGCATCATGCCGCCGGGCATGTGGTGGGCGTGTTCGCTCGGCAGCGGTTGCTTCCGCTCCTCCAGCCAGCGCCGCATCCAGGCGATTTCGTCGTTCTGCGACACTTCAATCCGAAGCCCCAGCATCCGCATCGATTCGCTCTCCGTGCGAATCTTCAGCAGGTTCACCATCTCGATGGCCTGCGCGTGGTGCGTGATCATCCCGGAAATGAAGTCGACGTCGCCCTTCGAGTACGGCGGAATCACCGCCTTCGGGGCGTTTTCCATGGTTGTGGTGGTGCTGGCCTCACCAGGCCGGCCGACGTTGACCACCACCGGCGCGGGGCCGCTGTTCGCCGTCGCGCATCCTGCCGCGCTTGCCAACACCATGACCCCAGCCAATGCCCGAAGCTGAACAACGTGTCTCATCTGTAAAAGGATAGCGGGTTGACAGGCCTCCAGCGTACTGCTACAAACGGTAGCACTACAATGAGTCGCCCATCCACGAGCCCACGACCGCGCCTGCTCGGCGAAGCCGAACAACACGTCATGGACTTCGTGTGGGCCCACGGACCGGTCTCCGCGGAGGCATGCCGTGAAGGCCTTGCCGCGACCTGGCCCATGAAGGAGTCCACCATGCGGACGGTGCTGTCGCGGTTGGAGGCCAAGGGGTATTTGACGCACACCGTGGAAGGCCGGACGTTTTTGTACTCTGCCGCCGAGGCCCCGACCGCCGTGGCGGGTCGCACAGTCAAACACGTCATCGATCGTTTCTGCGGTGGGTCCGCGGAGGCCCTGCTGATGGGCCTGGTGGATGCCGAGGTGCTCTCGCCGCAACAACTCGAACGGCTGGCGAGCAAGATTGCGCGCGAACGCGCCAAAGGGGACCGGTGATGCTGACGAGTCTCGTGGAAGCCACCGTCGCCAGCTGGGTGGTTGCTGCCGCAGTGGCGACGGGCCTGGCGTTGACGCGGGTGCGTCGCGCGGATACGCGACTGTTCGCCTGGACGTGCGCGCTCGTCGTCAGTACGGCACTCCCACTGCTCCGCGGCGCGATCGGATGGCCGGACGAAGCTGGCGCGGTGGTCGCGGTGGCCGCCGAGGGCGGTCGCATGCTCGGCGCGCCGGCTCGATTCGCGGCGACCAGTGTCCCGTCAGAGACGGCGGCCGTGCCCTGGATGGTCTTTGCGTACTGCGGTGTGGCGGCCGTGCTGCTGGCGCGCGAGTTCGTCGGTGCACGCCTCGCCGCCCGGTTGTGTGCGACTGCGACGCCGGTCGACAACACGTCATTCCTTGAGAGCCCGCGCGTGCAGATGCCCCTGACCGCTGGCCTGCTGTCTCCGCGCATCATCCTGCCCGCAACGTGGCGCGAGTGGCCGGTAGACACGCTGGCGACGGTGCTGGCACACGAGCAAGGACACGTCGTTCGGCGCGATGGCCTCCGCGTCGCCGCCGCGCGGATGTTCCGCGCGGTGTGTTGGCTCAATCCCCTCGCATGGTGGCTGCCCCGCCATCTCACCACGCTCGCTGACCGCGCGAGTGATGAGTTCGCGATCGAACAAGGCGTCGCGGCGACCGACTACGCCGGCACCTTGTTGCAGTTCGCGGCCTCGGCGACATCGACGCCTCGCGTGGCGTGGACATTACCCATGGCTCACGGTACCCGCTCGCGCATTGAAGATCGCATCGACCACGTCCTGTCCTGGAAAGGAGCACCTCCCATGTCGGCCATCTCGAAAGTTACCGTCGCTGCCGCGTTGATCGCGTTCGGGACAATTCTTCAGGCCCGCCCGGTGCCGGTGGCCGAGCAGGCAGCCGCGCGGGCGGCAGAGCCGCGACAGGGCCTTGCGCTCAGCATGACGAGCAAGCCCGACGATCCCGTCCGGATCACCAAAGTCGACCACTCTGTCGAACATGGCAACTACGCGTCAGTCAGTTTGCTGAACCAGACCGGGCGTTCTGTTCGCGCGGTGGTGTTTGCCCTGTCCATGGGCCGAGGATCCGGTCCCGGGATCAAGATGGAGCCGCTCCGATCGGTGCGTTTCGAGGTCGACCTCCCTCCAAACACGTTGCGCACGATCGATACCCGCCTGGTTCCTGAGGAGGAAGCCGCGAAGATCACAAAGGCCGCCGGTGGGCTTGCCACGCTGGATCTCTCGATCGCCGGTGTCGAATACGCGACTACTGAGGTTGAAGGCAAGCAGGGCTCACGCGGCGCCGGCCCCGGCCAGGCCGGCCGTGCAGGTGCCAGCCAGGATCAGGACCGTAAGGAACCCGTGCTGCTGTCGCTGAGTCATCCGAAATACACCGCCGAGGCGATGCGACAGAAGATCGAGGGCGTTGTTGAACTAGAGCTCGACATCGATGCCGACGGCGCAGTGACCGGCGCGCGCGTCACCAAGTCGCTGGACACGATGTATGGCCTGGACGACCAGGCGATCGCGGCAGCGTTCAAGACCATCTTCCGGCCGGCGACCGAAAACGGTCTGGCGGTGGGCACGACGGTGAAGTTCCAGATGGAGTTCCGGCTGCACTGACGTCTGCGGCGTCCAAACCGGGCACGGAGGTACTGCTCATGCGCCCGATTACTCGTCTCGTCTTCACGCTCCTCGTCGTCTGTGCCTGTCCGGCCCTCGCCTGGGCACAAGCGACGACGCCCCCACCGGCCGCGCCCGCCCCATCAGCGCCGGCGCCAGTCGTCACGGCGTTCCCTGCCGACACGAAGATCGCCTTCGTGAATCTGGAGCGGGTCTTCCAGGAGTCCTCGTTCGGCAAGACCGGCATGGCCCAGGTGACCACGCTGCAGGAGACCCTCAACACGGGCCTGCAGGTGCGCGCTCGTGACATCCAGGCGCTCTCGGAGAAGATCAAGTCACAGCAGACGGTGGCAGCCGAGGCGACGCTGCTTACGTGGAACAGCGACCTGTTGCGGCTCCAGCGCGAGGCCCAGTTTGCGCAGCAGGAGGCGCAGATCCAGGTCGAGCAGATGCAGAACACGCTGCTGGCCAGCTTCGAGAAGGTCGTGCAGCCGGTGATCGAGGCGGTCCGCAAGGAAAAAGGCCTCTGGTTCGTGTTTGCGCTGCCGTCGACGCAGACCGACTCCACCGGTCTGACCCTGCTGGCCGCGGATCCCGCGCTCGATCTGTCGGCGGAAGTACTCAGACGCATGGTGCAGTAGGTCGGGCGGCTTGACGACTATACATGTGACATGTATAGTCGTCGCCACCTCATATGCCTCGCCCATTGATTCCGCTGACGCCGGCGGTCTTTCACGTGCTGCTCGCCCTGTCGGGCGGCGACCGCCACGGCTACGCCATCCTGAAAGACATCCTGGAGCGCTCACACGGACAGGTGCGCATGCAGGCCGGCACGCTGTACGGCACCTTACAGCGGCTGCTGGAACTCGACTGGGTCGACGAGGTGCCACCACCGAGCGACGAAGTCGATGCCCGTCGCCGCTATTACCGGCTGACACAGGAGGGCCGCGCCGCACTGGCCGCTGAAGTCGACCGCATGGCAGACCTCGTGCGGCAGGCCCGCACCGACAGCCGCGTGGCACGGGGGCGCTCATGATCGTCGGAACCTATCGCACGCTCCTGTGGTGTTTTCCGCCCGCCTTTCGGGTCGCGTACGCGGACTGCATGTCCGCCGACTTCGAGGATGGACTCGCCGACGCGTCGCGGCTTGGCGACCGACGTCGCCTTGTGAGCTGGCTCGCCCTGGTGGCGATCGACCTGGCAGGCGCGCTCGCCTGGCAGTGGTGCAAGACCAGCGTGCCGTGGCTGACCGGCGCCTACACACTGGCGCTGGTGGCCGTCTGCGAGGGCCTGTCGGCCGCGATGCTGGCGCGACCATTCCTCCTGCCGATCGCTTTGCTGCCGCCTGTCGCCGTGTTCATCTTCATGACATGGTTCGTCGTCCCACACGCGCGCACGCACACGTCGTCAGGATCCCTGCGTGCTTGAAGTCACGGGCCTGACGCGACGTTACGGCGGCCTGCTGGCCGTCAACAAAGTCAGCTTTACCATTCGCCCGGGCGAGATCCTCGGCTACCTCGGCCCCAACGGCTCGGGCAAAAGCACCACGATTCGCATGCTGACGGGCCTGATTGAACCGGACGCGGGCACCGTGCGGCTCGGTCCTCATTCGCTCTCCGATCAACCCGTCGACTACAAGCGTGCGATTGGCTACGTTCCGGAAGAACCGCACCTCTACACCCACATGACCGCGATCGAGTACCTCGCGCTGGTCGGTGGACTCCGCGGACTCTCCCACGAACGATGCCTCGCCACGGGCGAGCGCCTCCTGCAGCTGTTTGGACTCCACGACGCCCGTTACGCGGCGATGTCGGCCTTCTCGAAAGGCATGCGTCAGCGCGTGCTCCTGGCAGCCGCACTGCTGCACGATCCCGAGTTGCTCATCCTGGACGAACCGTTCTCGGGCCTGGACGTGTCCGCCGATCTGCTCTTCCGTACCTTCCTGCAGTCGCTCGCGGCCGAAGGCCGCATGATCCTCTTCAGTTCACACCGGCTCGACGTGGTCGAGAAGGTCTGCGAACGGGTTGTCATCCTGCACAAAGGTGAAGTCGTCGCCGATGACCGCGTCGCGGCGTTGCGCTCGAGCCACGCACCGACCCTTGAAGAGGTCTTCGCCGAGGTGACGCGGCAGGAAGACTACCGCACCGTCGCCGCCGACATCGTGAACGCCGTGCGAGGACGATGAATGCTCGTCCGCCACTTTCTGGGCAGCTACCTCGGACGCGGCCTGCTCGAGGATGAAGGCATCGAATCTGTCCGCGGGCTCTTCTTCTCGATCATCGCGATGCTCGCCAGCATCGGCGTCTTTCTGCCACGGCAGTTTCATGTCCTCTACCAGAACATCTCCAGCACGACCAGCTACGAGCAAGCCCTCGCCTCAGACACGTTGCTGCTCTACAGCCTCGTGTTCCTCATCGCCGTCGCGCTGGCCGCGCTCGTGGCGCCGGCGATGTTTCCCGACGACACGGACTACCTCGCGCTGATGCCGTTGCCGTTGTCGCGGCGCCGGTTCTTCGCGGCCAAGGTCACGGCTCTGGCAGTGGTGGCGTTCACGGTCGTGTCGTCGCTGACCGTACTCACGTCCATCGCCTTCCCCGGATTCACGCACGCGCCGTGGTACGAGGTCAGCCTGCGCACGCGTATCCTCACCCACGCTGTGGGCTCGTGGACGAGTGGCGCGTTGGGTTTCGGCGTCGTGATCGCACTGCAGGGGGTTCTACTCGTCGCGACACCACACCGCTGGCTGATGCGCGCGCAGGTGCTGCTGCAGTGCACGTGCCTCGCCGGCGTCGTGCTGCTTGCGCCCTTCGTGATGTCGTTTGGAAGACCGTGGGTGGCGTCCGAGCCGGGCGCCCTGTTTTTCATCCCGCCCGCATGGGCGTACGGTGTTGAACGCATCCTTCAGGGGACGGCGACGGAGTACTGGATGTCCATGGCCTGGCTTGCCGTCGGGGCGCTCCTCCTCATCGCCGTCGTCGCGATTGTCGCGACGTCATTGATGTATGCCCACAGCGAGCGGCTCATCCTGCCGCCTCCTCCCGATCGAGTGTCTGGAGCCGGCGCGCCGCCGGCCCACTCGGGAGTGCACCTGTTCGTGACGGCGACGATGGCCCGGAACCGATTGCCTCTGCTCCTGGTGCTGATGTTCGTTGCAGGGGGCCTGTCGTTTCTCGTGGGCGACATCGCCACGATTCTGCGCTCCCTCGATCAAGTGCCGACTGGACGGACTCGTTTTGATCCGGCGTTGGCGAGCCTCCGAATTCCGTTGGTGATGACGCTGATGGGCATCGCCGGGCTCCGCATGGCGTTCCTGGTGCCCGTGCTCTCGCGTGCGAACTGGATCTTCCGGATGACCGACAGCCCACGTTCACGGCGCGCACACCTCTCGGTCGTCGACCGATCGCTGACGAGATGGGTGCTGGCGCCGGCCGTCGTCACCGGCGTCGTACTGCAAGTGCTCGTGCTCAAGAGCGCAGCCCTTTCGACCATTCCCCTGACGATGATCCTCGGCTTGCTCATGGTGGAAGTGGCACTGGCGGGGTGGCGAAGAGTGCCGTTCACGTGCACGTGGATTCCCGGCCAGCGCCCTCTGGTGTTCATCCTGCTCACCAGTGCCGTGGCCCTGGCGTTTGTCGCGAAGATGCTGCCGGCGTTGGTCTTTCTCACAACGCGATCGTGGCCGTGGCTGCTGTCGTTTGGCGTGCTGGTCACCACGGCTGCCGTGTCGCTGCGCGTGTACCGAGTCCGCACGTGGGCCGACCAGCCGCTCCAGTTCGAAGACGAGCGCTACGACAAGGTTCAGGTGCTGGGCCTGACGCGCTGACACGCGTCACACCAGTACGTGCGCCGTGCATCCGGTCCGGTTGCTGCGCTCTGAATGGGCCCGCCGCACCGGAAACACGCCAGACCGGCGCGGTTGTAGACCCACAGTGGCTCGTCTGGATTCAGGCGTCCCGTGGTCATGCGACCCAGCGGCGCCCCGCGCTCCGACACATTCGCCCGAAGGTATTTGACGCTGACGTCAACGATGCGCTGGACATCCGATGGGCCGAGTTCCCGCACCAGCGTCGCAGGATGAATGCGGCACGCAAACAGGATCTCGCTCTTGAACACATTGCCGATGCCTGCGACGACGCGCTGGTTGAGGAGAACTTCGGCAATCGGAATGTCACATTGCTCGGCGATGCGAGCGGCAATGGCGCCACGATCCACGTCGTCTGCAAGCAGGTCAGGACCAAGGCTGGTGAGGCGGGGATGCCGGGCCACCTGTCGTGCTGTGAGCCACTCGGCTTCCGGCAGATTGACACCACGCGCGAGCCACTCCGCTGTGTGAATCTGCACGCGCACGTCACCTGAGCGCACGCGCCAACGCTCTCCCGGCCGGTAGATGTGCCAGCTGCCGTGCATCCGCAGATGGGAGCGCAGCGCCAGGTCGTCGCCGAACCAGATCAACAGGTGTTTGCCGCGTGACTCAACGCGCGCAATCACCCGACCAACAACGGCGCCGTCGACAGGCAGCGACGACAACTGTGACAGCTGCGTCTCGAACGCCGTGACCGTGTGCCCACCGAGCGCGCGGTCGAGCGTGCGCGCCGTGCGAAAGAGAGTGTCACCCTCGGGCACCGGGGCCTCCGGCACGCGGCATGTGGAGTTCGCCCGCGGCAGCCACGAATCCCGCATCTCGCAGCATCGCACCGAGCGGATGATCCAGCGGCGATGCACCATCGATGGCACTGATCACCATGCCGGCATGCGCGCGCGCCTGTTGGGCAAGTCGCGTGGCCAGCGCACGGCCCACACGTGACCGCGCCGGTTCGTCTTCAGGAAGCGCGACCCGCAACTCACGTCCGCCACGCATGAGATACCCGGCCAGCGCGCCGTCAACGAGATACACGCGGGCGCCGGCGACACGCATCGCACCGGCAATCGACCACGGCAGTGCGGCACCGTAGGGATTGGCCGGATCAGTCGCAGCAAGATCCACCACCGAGGGCTCCTCTGGATCAGCGTCCCGGTGCCTGCGCAACCCATCCACGGCGCCGGCACTGGCAAACTGCGTCGCCGCCAGCCCGTCGATGAAATACCCGCGACGCACCTGACCAGCGTCTTCCATCGCCTTGAGCGCCGGATAGATGGACGAAAAGCCGCCGGTCAGCCCTTCAGCGCCAATCGCATCACGCGTGAGCACGCCGTGCCGCGCGAGCAGCTGCCGCGCCATCGCTGCCATTCGTTCGGTTGCCGTGACCTTCGACGCTGGAACGACCGCCCATCGTCCCTCTGCAGCTGCAGGCAGAAGCCGACGGGATCTGAACGCCGGCTGCACCGTGCGCTTGCGCCGCTCTGGAGGCTGCACACGCGCACGCAAGGCCTGGAATCCGTCGCTCGACACCTGCCCTTTCCACACCAACGTCCACAACGCGTCGACGAGGTCGCCGGGGTACCCGCCACCCACACCGGCCAGGATGTCGCTGAAAAACGACGCGCCGTGTTGCCGCATCCACTCGAGCACACGGGTTTCGTCCGGCTCGAGCTCAACTGTCTGTCGCGGCACCAACGCGCGCGCATGATCAGCCAGATACACCGCGATCCGCCCGTCACGATGGCCCAACGAGTCGAGGCCGACCCACACAACCTCGCCCGCCGCAGCCAACGTGTCGAGCCAGGCAGGGTCGTAGTGCTGCAGTCGCGACGGGAGAATCTCGCGCTCGAGCACGGACGCCACCAGCGGCGCACCCTGCAGTTGCTCGATCACATCAAGCAACGCGTCCGGTCCTGACCGCGACTGGCCCACGCCTTGCCAAACGCCCAGGAAGCGGCCAAACGCGGCAGGCTCGACGGCCGCCACCTGATGTCGCAGCCGCTGCAACGATCGGCGCCGGAGCTGGCGCAACACGCCGGCATCACACCACTCCTGCTCGTACCGGCCGGGCGTGAACTCTCCACTGACGATGCGTCCGCGTTGTTCGAGCGCTTTCAGTGTCTGCGTAACCCGATCTGGCGACAGGTCGAAACGAGCCGCCACGTCACGCGCCAGGAAGGGCACGTGCGTGCGCGCGTACCGAGACACGAGGTCGTCCAGCGGAGCCGCCACCGGTTCACGAAACACACCGGGCACGCCCTGCGGCAGCGCCGCGCCGAGCCCGTCGCGGTAACGCGCGGCATCTTCGACGGCGATCCACCGCTCCTCACCGGCCACACGTACGGCCAACACACGGCGCGCCGTCTCGAGAGAGGCCCATGCGTCATCCCAGACATCGCCCATGACACGCGCACGTATTTCCGCGTCGGACAGGTCCCCCAGGTCTCGCAGCAGATCGTGGATGCCGTCCGCCGATCGCGCCTTACGCGCATCAGCCAGGCGCTGCAGTTCGAGTTCCAGCGACTCAACGACGCCGGCGTCGAGGAGCTCTCGCAGATCCGTTTCGCCGATCAGCTCGCGGAGCTGCGACTGATCGACGGCAAGCGCCTGCGCACGCCGCTCCGCCGGTGGCGCATCGCCGTCGTACAGGAAGTTCGCGACGTACCCGAACATGACCGAGCCGGCAAACGGTGACGGCGTCGCGGGATCCACGACCTGCACGCGGATCTGACCCCTCGCAATTGACCGCAGCGTCTCGATCAGCGCCGGCATGTCGAAGACGTCGCGCAGGCACTCACGGTACGTCTCGAGCACAATCGGAAACGACCCGAAACGCGACGCCACTGCCAGCAGGTCCGTTGCCTTCTTGCGCTGCTGCCACAGCGGCGCCCTCCTGCCAGGCCGCCGTTTGGGCAGGAGCAGCGCGCGGCCGGCGTTCTCTCGAAAGCGCGCGGCGAACAGCGCACTGCCACCAAGCTGGCGCATGACAAGCGACTCAACTTCAGCGGCCTCAGGAATCAGCCACGACGGGTCTGGTGGCGTATCGGCGTCCGGAAACCTCACCACAATCCCATCGTCGGTCCACATCGTCTCGACGTCAGGGCCACCACGTTCACGAATTCTCGCCATCACCGCCATCGTCCACGGCGCGTGGATGCGGCTGCCGCGCGGCGACAACAGACACACACGCCAATCGCCGAGCTCATCACGCACGCGTTCAATGACGATGGTGTCGGCATCGGGCAGGGCACCGGCGGTGCGCTGATCGTGGACGTAGCGGACCAGCGTCTCGGCCGCAGCCGGCGCAAGGCTGTGTTTTGTGGTCAGGGACTTCAGCGCGGCTGGAATCGAGGCGCGCGCGAGGTCGCGCGTGAGGCCGCCGATCTCCAGGCCAAGCTCAAGGGGACGTCCGGGGCGGTCACCCTTCCAGAACGGCGTCTTGCCCGGCTCACCGGGCGCGGGGGTCACGAGGACGCGATCGTGGGTGATCTCTTCGATTCGCCAGCTGGAGGCGCCAAGCACAAACGTCTCGCCCGCCCTCGACTCGAACACCATTTCCTCGTCGAGTTCACCCACACGCACGGATGAACCGCGGCCGGTCGCGAGGAACACGCCGTACAGGCCACGATCGGGAATCGTGCCGGCATTGGCGATCGCCAGGCGTTTAGCCCCGAGGCGGGACGACAGGCGTCCACGTGTGCGATCCCAGGTCAGTCGCGGCCTAAGTTCGGCGAACTCGTCTGACGGGTATCGCCCCGCGAGCATGTCGAGCACGCCTTCAAAGACCGAACGGCTCAACGCGTGGAACGGCGCCGCTCGTCGCACGAGTCGCCAGAGGTCTTCGACGTCGATGTCGTCGGTGGCCACGATGGCGACAATCTGTTGCGCGAGCACGTCGAGGGGATTGCGAGGCATGCGTGTCGCCTCAACCCGGCCCTCGTGCATGGCGCGGGCGACCGCGGCACACGCCAGCAGGTCGCCGCGGAACTTCGGAAAGACGATGCCTTCACTTTCGCCACCGACGTGATGTCCGGCGCGGCCGATGCGCTGAAGGCCGCTGGCCACCGTTGGAGGCGCCTCGATCTGGATGACCAGATCGATCGCGCCCATGTCGATGCCCAGTTCCAGCGACGAGGTGGCCACCAGCGCCTTGAGGGTTCCAGCCTTCAGGCGATCTTCAATGTCGAGGCGCTGCTCACGCGCGATGGAGCCGTGATGCGACCGCGCAAGCACTTCACCGGCCAACTCGTTGATCGCCCCTGCGAGGCGCTCGGCCAGACGACGGCTGTTGACGAAGATGAGCGTCGAGCGATGTGCGCGCACCAGTTCGAGCAGGCGCGGATGCATGGCGGCCCAAATCGAGTGTGGCTGCGTGGCCGATGCCGGGCCACTGGCAATCGGGCCAGGTCGCGCACCCGGCATCTCCTCAACCGGCACGTCCACCGACAGGCGCAGCTTCTTGGGCGCGGACGCATCAACGATGGTGACCGGCCGTTGTGGCGCTGCCGTCGCTTGTTCGAACTCGGCGCGCACTTCGGCTTCCCCGTCGGCGCTCTTTCGCTTGGCCGCACCCGTGCGCGACTTGGCCTTCGCGCGACGAGTCTCCGGCGGCAAGTCGTACCCACCGAGAAACCGCGCGACCTCGTCGAGCGGCCGCTGGGTGGCCGACAGGCCAATCCGCTGAATCGATCGATCCGTCAGTGCCTCAAGGCGCTCGAGCGAAAGGGCCATGTGTGCGCCGCGTTTGACCGGCACCAGCGCATGGATTTCGTCGATGATCACCGTCTCGACCGAACGCAAGGCCTCACGCGCGTTCGAGGTCAGCATCAGGTAGAGCGACTCCGGCGTCGTGATGAGGATGTCGGCCGGGTGCCGTTGAAATCGGGCGCGGTCGGCAGCGGGCGTATCTCCGGTGCGCACGAGCACGTCCGGCACGTGATGCGGGACGCCTGCGCGTTCGGCGGCGCGCGCGATGCCGGCCAGCGGCGCGCGAAGGTTGCGGTCGACGTCCACCGCCAGCGCCTTGAGCGGCGATACGTACACGACTCGGCACCGTGCCTTCGCTGACGGCACTGGCGAAAACATCAAGCGGTCGAGACTCCACAGGAACGCGGCGAGTGTCTTGCCCGATCCCGTTGGCGCGAGAATGAGCGTCGATTCACCAGACGCAATGGCGGCCCAGCCCTGCTCCTGCGCGCGGGTCGGGGCGCTGAACGACTGGCCGAACCAGTCGCGCGTCGGCCCGGCGAAACGGCGAAGCGAAGACATGCTGCCTTCCGATGATAGCGGTCCCGGCGTACCATTCGGCCATGTCGGCACGGGCCGGTTCAGCCCTCGCAGCGGTGCCCTATACACTCGGCTTCCCGCTGCTTCCCATCACGTGGTGGTCGGCGCAGTTGGGCGGCCCGTGGCTGTGGCTCCCGGTGCTCGTGTTGTACGTGGGCTTCCCCGTCGTCGACGCACTGGCGACACTCAATCCGCTGAGTCCTGCCCCGGACGAGATCTCTCAGCTCGAGCACAACGTCTGGTTTCGTCTCGTGACCTGGCTCTGGGTGCCTGCCCACGTCTGGCTCGTCATCTGGGCGCTGACGGTCTCGCTGGAGTCGTCCGGCTGGGCCTGGGCAGGCTTGACCGTGTCCGTGGGTTCCATCGCCGGTGGCATCGGCATCACGTTCGCGCACGAGCTGGTCCACCGGCCCGGCCGACTTGAACGTGTGCTTGGTGACGTCCTGCTCGCGCTGGTCACCTACCCACACTTCGCGGTGGAGCACGTCTACGGCCACCATCGCCATGTGGCGACGCCGCGTGATCCGGCCACCGCGCGTCTCGGCGAAAGCTTCTATCGCTTCTGGCCGCGGACGGTGTTTGGCGGGCTTCGCCATGCCTGGCGGCTCAAGCCTCGGCCGGTGACTCGGTATGCGGCAACAACGGCGATCTTGTACGCTGCGGTCTGGTGGCTCTGGGATGGGCGCGGAGTCATGTTCTTCGCTGCGCAAAGCGTCGTGGCCTTCACCCTGCTTGAGGCCATCAACTACGTCGAGCATTACGGCCTGGTGCGACGGGAGATTGCGCCGGGACGTTATGAACGGGTGAGTCCCGCCCACTCGTGGGACAGCGCGCATCGCGTGAGCAACTGGCTGCTGATCAACCTGGCGCGTCACGCCGACCATCACCTCATTGCGAGTCGGCGGTATCAGGCACTGGCATCACAGGCCCAGGCGCCACAACTGCCGGTGGGGTACGGGACGATGCTGCTGATGGCGTTTCTGCCGCCGTTATGGCGGCGCGTCATGGACCCTCGCGTGCGCGCGGCCCGGGGGCAGTAGCGCCGACACGCCGGGATGGTATCGTCTAGCCCATGGCACAACAGACGATTGCAGTGGTGGGCGCCACCGGCGCTCAAGGTGGAGGCCTCGTCCGCGCGATTCTGGCGGACACAAGCGGCGCGTTCAAAGCGCGCGCGATCACTCGTCGCCCGGACTCCGACAACGCGAAGGCTCTTGCGGCACAGGGCGTGGAGATCGTGGCCGGTGATGCCGACGATCCCTCGTCGCTTGATGGCGCATTCGCAGGAGCGCACGGCGTCTTCTGCGTCACGAACTTCTGGGAACACGGAGATCCCGCACGCGAGCTGCGGCAAGCCTCGGCCATGGCCCGTGCAACGAAACGCGCCGGCGTGCAGCATGTCGTCTGGTCGACGCTCGAGGACACCCGCCGCGACATTCCCGTCAGTGACCCACGCCTGCCGACGTTGAAGGACCACTACAAGGTGCCGCACTTTGATGCGAAGGGCGAAGCAGACGCGGTGTTTGCCGCAGAAGCCGCACCAACGAGCTACCTGCTGGCTGCCTTCTACTGGGACAACCTGATCCACTTCGGGATGGGCCCACGCGCGCAGGCCGATGGCTCACTGGTGTTTGCGTTGCCGCTCGGAGGCCAGAAGCTTCCGGGCATCGCGGCTGGTGACATCGGCGGCAGTGCGTTCGGCATCTTCAAGCGGGGCGCCAGCGCCGCCGGTGGCCGATTCGGCATTGCCGGAGACATTCTCTCGGGCGACGAGATGGCGGCTGCGCTTGGCAAAGCGCTCGGCAAGACGGTGACCTTCCAGGACGTGCCGTTTGACGTGTATCGCGGCCTTGGCTTCCCCGGCGCGGACGACCTCGGCAACATGTTCGAGTATCAGCAGCTGCTGGGCGACCGCTTCCTGCAAGCTCGCGATCCGAAACTGACCCGCGAGCTGAATCCGACGACAGCGGACTTCGCGACCTGGCTCGCGCAGAACGCCGGGCGCATCTCCATCGGCTGATCCGCGCGATCGCAACTCTTACGTAACCCTTACACTCGGCGTCGTCATCGCGGGCATACGATGCCTGCAATGACGACGCTTCCGCGAATCATTCAGGGCGGCATGGGTGTGGGGATTTCTGACTGGCGGCTGGCCAATGTCGTCTCGCGGGCCGGCGGTCTGGGTGTCGTCAGCGGCACCGCACTCGACCAGGTGCTCGCACGGCGACTCCAGATGGGTGATCCCGGCGGACACATCCGGCGCGCCCTCTCGCACTTCCCGGTTCCCGCGCTTGCTCAGTCGGTGCTCGACACGTACTTCATCGACGGCGGCAAGGCCACCGACGCCTCCTTTGCCATGCCGGCGATGCTCACGCACGAGCCGACTGACGAATGGCTCTCTCTCTGCATCGTCGCCAACTTCGTCGAAGTATGGCTCGCGAGGGAAGGGCACGACGGGCCAGTTGGCGTCAATTTCCTCGAGAAGATCCAGCTGCCGCACCTGCCGTCGATCTACGGCGCCATGCTCGCAGGCGTCGACGTAGTCATCATGGGCGCCGGCATCCCGCTCAAAGTACCCGGAGTACTCGACGCGTTCGTCACCCACGCGCCCGCCACGTATCCGCTCGTGGTCACCGGCGCAGAGTCACCGGTGCTCCTTCACTTCGATCCCACGCGCATCGTTGGCGCCGGTCTGCCGCCGCTGAAGCGCCCTCAGTTCCTCGCGATTGTCGCGTCCGATGTGTTGGCTCTGACGATGCAGCGGCGCGCGAATGGTCGAGTCGACGGCTTCATCGTTGAGGGTCCGACTGCGGGTGGACACAATGCGCCGCCACGCGGCGCAGCGCAGTTCAACGACCGCGGCGAGCCCATTTACGGTCCGCGCGATGAAGTGAATCTCGACAAGCTGAAGGCACTTGGGCTGCCGTTCTGGCTCGCGGGTGGACGAGGTGATGCCGCACAGGTGGCTGAGGCCATCGCGGCAGGCGCACACGGGGTGCAGGTGGGCACCGCGTTTGCCATCTGCGAAGAATCAGGAATGCGCGCAGACCTGCGGCAGGCGGTGATCGCGCGGATTCAATCGGGTCAGGTGGACGTATTCACTGACCCAAAGGCGTCCCCAACCGGATTCCCATTCAAGGTCGCGGCCGTGCCGGGCACGTTGTCAGAAGCGGCTGTGCGTGATGCGCGGCCGAGGATTTGTGACCTGGGCTACCTGCGCGAGGCGTACATGCAGGCTGACGGCACGGTGGCGTATCGCTGTCCCGCTGAGCCGGTGAACGTGTACGCCAGCAAGGGTGGCGATCCAGCCGATACCGAGGGGCGCGCGTGTATCTGCAACGCGCTCATTTCCACTGTCGGGCTTCCCCAGGTGCGCGCGCGCCAGCACGTCGAGCCGCCAATCGTCACCAGCGGCAACGATCTCGTCGGGATGGGACGTTTCATCCCGGCCGATGGCTCCGCGCCACATGCCGCGGACATTGTGGCCGCGCTGACGGCCGGCATCGAGGCGTGAGACTCGTCGAGCGCGGGTGTTCGCGTCAGGAGTCGCGGGATTCGAGTGCGTGCAAGGCAGCCTTGAGTGGCGCTACCTTGTTTCGGACGAGATCCCAGAGGATGTCCTCGTCCACGCCGAAATAGGTGTGGATGAGAATGTTTCGCAGACCAATGAGTTTGCGCCACTCGATTTCTGGCGCCCACGCACGGACCTCGTCGGGCAGCTGGTTAGCGGCTTCACCAAGGAGTTCGAGGTTGCGCACCGTCGCATCGAACACCATGCCTCGCTCGTCGAACGATTCGCGGCTTACACCATCAGTGTAGGCAATGATGCGATCGCAGCACGCCAACATGTCGCTGACGTAGATTTTCCACTCACGCGACATGCACCGCTTCGCTTTCGACGCGGGCCCGGAGCTCGGCACGTAACCCTCTGCGGGTGACAAGATCGACGGGCCGCCCGATCAGGTCTTCCAAGTAAAACTTCAGGTCAAAGTACCGATCAAAGTTCGGCGCGGTGTCGAATTCGACCAGCAGATCAACATCGCTTCCGCCCGACATTGCGTCGCGCGCGGCAGAACCGAAGACGGCCAGTGACTTCACGGCGAATCGCCCTGTCAGAACGTCTCGCTGTCCTTCAAGCAACGCCAGCAGCTCCGCCTTGCTCATGGTGACCCTCCCGTCGAACAGGACGACTGCCTCGCAGCGTCCACCTTGTCTGCTCATCATAAGCCACCGACGGCGTGGCGTCGGGAGAACCGTGACCAGCGCAACGACCTCACCGCAACACCTCCGCCGGTGCCACGGCTGCGGCTCTGCGCGCAGGAATGATCGCCGCAAGTAAGCCCACCGCCAGGGTGCCGACGACGATGAGGGCGACAGAGGCCGGATCGGTCGCTTCAACGCCGTAGAGCCGGGCCTGCACGAGTCCAACAAACCACGCCGAAAGCAAGAGACCTCCGGCGATGCCAATGCCAACCAGCCAGGCCGCTTCGCGTGCGACCTGTGCCGCCACGTGCGCAGGTGTTGCCCCACACGCCATGCGGACGTCATTGGCATCATCGTCGGCACCACGGCCGCCTCCGTCCCGCGTCTGACGATCCGCCAGCGCGCCGATGAAGATCCCCTGCGCGCCTCGCGCGGCAGCGCGGGCGATCGGTCGAGCGCGCGCCTGCGCATGAGCCTCGTTGCCGCGCAAACGGCTCTGGCGCTCGTCCTGGTGATCGGTGCGGGACTGCTGCGGCAGTACTTGCCGAAGGGCACCGACCTCGCGCAGGTGAGCCAGGCGCAACTCGATCGCATCGCGCGACGGCTCAATCGCCGTCCGCGCAAGACGCTTGGCTACCAGACCGTGTGGTTATCCGACGCTGGCTCGCGCCGCGCTGACCGGTCCCTTCCGTGAGGCGTACAACGCCCTCATTGCGTGGCAGAGGGCCGACATGGTCAATGCGCCCGAGACCAGCCTCGGAGTCAGCAGCCTGCCCAACGGCGCGGCCTATTAGGACGGCGAACAACCCGATCAAGACTCGAGTGGCCGAGGAACGCACCAGCCTCCTCTTTTGGGCGCCCACAGCTCCATGCCTCATTCGCGAGGACGCCGCCCTTGCGGGTGAGAGTTTTTTGGGCCTTACAGCCAGTCCGAGCAGGCTGAAAACCCCGAAGTTGATATCCCCCCCTCCATGTGTATAGTCCTTCGCACTCGACAATCGAAAAGGGGGCAGCGTGCGCGATCAAGCTTCCGCACCCGGACTCATGGCCTTCGTCTCCAGCGTCTTGGCCGTCGCCGTGCAACTGGCGTTTCTGGTCGCTGTAGGGACGCTGGTGTACGTCGTCTTCTTCCGACAGCCACCGGCACGCCCGGCGGCTGCCGCGGCAGGAGGGGGCGCCGGTGAACCAGTAGCAATCGAGGGCGAGACTCGCATACCTGTGGACTCGATCCACTTCAGGGGAAGCCCAGCCGCGAAAGTCGTTGTCGGCGAATTCGCCGACGTCGATTGTCCGTATTGCCTCCGGTGGGTTTCCGGCGCCCGCCCTGCTTTCGAGAAGCGCTTCGTGGAGAGCGGTCAAGTTCGGTTCGCATTCTTTCAGCTGCCACTGCCCATGCATCCGGGAGCCGAGGCAGCCGCGGCCGCGATGGAATGCGCAGGTAGCCAAGGAGCATTCTGGCCGATGCATGACTTGCTGTTCAGACCGGGCCGGCCACGAGATCGCGAGGGGTTCGTCGCTTCGGCGGCCACTCTCGACCTGGACTCTGAGACGTTCGCAAACTGCCTGACACATCCGCCGACTAAAGTGACGCGAGATCAGGCTCGTGCAACTGAACTCGGCATCAATGGGACCCCGACGTTCATCGTTGGGACCTTCGACGCAGATGGCGCGATCCGGCCGCGCTTCACAATCGTCGGCGCACCGAATGAGCGCCGATTGGCTGACTTGATCAAGCAGCTCGTGGCCAACTGACCCGGGAGTGAGGTGTCTAATGCCTGGATTTAGATCTCTATCGAGTGCTGGGGCCCTGACAGTCTGTCGCAACGGTATAGTGGTCGTCTTCGCCACACTGGTGGCGTTGTCAGTCGATGACACGTCGTTGTCTTTGGTTGGAACACCTCTGCAGGCGGCATCGGCAACGTGCGGTGACACGTACTGCGATCGGGAGTTTGGCGGGGAGAACTGCGACAACTGCTCTTCCGACTGCGAGTGCATCTGCGGCGACGAGATCTGCACCGGCACGCAGCCGTACAACGAGACGTGCGGATCATGCGAAACCGACTGCTGGGATTCATGCATCTGCGGCGATTTCGTCTGTAACTACCCAGCTGAGGGCGGCGGAACTGGCAGCGGACAAGAGTGCCAGTATTCGGGTTTCGAAAACTGCGAGACTTGTACCACCGACTGTGGGACTTGTTCAGCGCTATTCTGTTACCTCGATGAATCGAAGGCGTGTAACAGCCAGTCAGGCGAATGCGTCGAGTGTGACAACTTCTACGAGTGTATGGACGGCGATCCTGATTTCGCGTGCGTCAGCGGCACGTGCGTCTACGTCCCCGGCCCTAAGCGTGAGTGAAGAAAGGGCCTCGCTCTTGCATTGCACGTCGAGGCGATTGAGAGTCCTGCTTTACGCGGTGGTATGCCTTGTCGCTTCGGGCATCGTGCCGGCTGCCTCGTCTCAGCAACTGCGGTTCAACTCCACCGTCGACCTCGTGCGGGTCCCCGTCACAGCGCTTGACGCCGACGGCCGACCCGTACGGGGTCTGCAAGCGGCGGACTTCGAGGTCTTTGAAGATGGCGTCAAGCGTCCGATCGTCGCGTTCGAAGAGGTTCGAGGTGACGATCGGCCGACGGTGGAGACACCCACCGTATTCGAGGATGTGGCTGAAAATTCGTGGTCGGACTCGGACCTGCTGATCGCCCTCCTCGTCGACGAGTACGCTGCTCGGGACCGGCTACCATCGATTCAAGCCCTGGCGCGGAAGGTCGTGGAAGCGGTGCCGGTCGGGGTGCCGATGACCGTGCTGACGCTCAACGAAACTGCGGAAGTCGAGGTGACGACCGATCGTGCACGCGTTCTCGAACGAATCGACCGCGTCGAGGAAATCGCGCGCCGTGTCGTATTTACGACGCCGCGACTCGTCAGAAACGAGACCAGTGTTTGTCCTTGGAACAAAATGGCCAGCGCGGCGCGAGCACTTCAGTCGGCTACCCTCGTTCGGCGCAAAGTGCTGATCTACGTGTCGCCCTTCTGCTCGGATTCGTACCAAGAGCGAGAAGAGAGCCGGGAAACCGCGCGTGCGATGCAGAAGGCGAACGTTTCGTTCATGAGCGTCGACCCGCGCGGGGCTGTCGGGTACTCCCCCGGCAACTTCCTGCCACCGAACCTGGTCGGCAGCCGTGGCAACGAAGGCGTGGATGCGGCGCGTCTGGCCAGGGAAACGCGATCGTGGGATCCGGTACTGAACTCGCAGAAATCGGCGATCGAGTTCGCAACCGTCACTGGCGGCATTGCCCTGACCAATCGCGATGATCTCGATACGGCGATTCCAAAAACGATCGCCGATCTCGGCTCGTACTACTTGTTGGGATTCACGCCGGCCGTGGCAGACGCACCGGTCCGATCGCTAGAAGTCCGCCTGAACCGTGACGGCGTGTCGCTGCGATACCAGCGCAGTCATCAAGTGTCTCCAGCGACAGCTCCGGCGCCGGAACGCACCGCCAATGCGCTGGTGTCCGGGCTTGTGCCGACAGGAACCCTGCCGATTCGCGGGTTCTCCGCGGCGCGGCCCGCAGTGTCCGGCGACTCGGCTGTGGACGTGATACTCGAAACCCCGCGTGAGGCCCTGCCGGCGCCCGAACGCGTCACGGCAGTGGTTCACGCTGTGGATTTATGGAAGGAGAAAGTGGCGCGGAGCTCGGCGCTTCGGTTCGCGGGTACCGAACACGGGGCCGGCCAGTTGCGCTACACGGGCACACTGTCCTTACCGGCTGGCAGCTATCAACTGCGAGCGGCGCTGTTCGATCGCGAAACCGATGCCGGGGGAAGTGTCTATCTGAGCCTCGACGTGCCGAAGCGGCCTGAAACGGGCCGACTGGTGGTCGGTCACCTGTCGCTGGCACGACTGCTGAACGGCCAACCTGTGCTGACGCTCGATCGGGAATTCACGACAGCAGATCGGCTACTGATCCGCACGACGGCGGCGGGCCGGCTGAATCGGACGGCACCCCTCAGCGGGCGACTGCGAATCGCCGGGGCAGATGGGAAATCGCGCGGCA
>CBINOO010000034.1:0-32604 GCA_966252305.1 uncultured Acidimicrobiia bacterium | reverse complement strand
TCTCTGTGATCCTGCAGGTGGGCAGCTTCAAGCTGCGTGGGAAGCGCATCTTCAGGATGGCTCCCCTGCATCACCACTTCGAACTCATCGGCTGGGCCGAGCCGAAGGTCATCACGCGATTCCTGATCCTCGCGATTCTGTTCGCGTTGCTCAGTCTCGCCACGTTGAAGCTGAGGTGACCAGATGAGCTTTGATGTGCGCGGACGGAACGTGACGGTGGTGGGAGCGGCCCGCAGCGGACTGGCCGCGATCGATCTGCTGGTGCAGCGCGGAGCCCACGTCACGCTCGCGGATCAGGCCCCCTCGCCGGGTGTGGCTGATGCCCTCGTTTCGCGGGGCGTACGGGTGCAGGTGGGGCCGCACACGCGGGACCAGTTCAGTGGCGCCGACCTCGTGGTGCTCAGCCCGGGCGTGCCCGCCGACCTCGAACCGCTGGCCAGGGCCCGGCAGGCGGGAGTGCCGGTGATCGGTGAACTGGAACTGGCCTCACGCTGGCTCCGCGGCCGCGTGATCGCCATCACGGGCACCAAAGGCAAGTCCACGACGACGACGCTGACCTCGCGGATGTTGACCGAAGGCGGGATACACGCGCCGGCCGGCGGCAACATCGGGTCGGCGCTGTCCGCGCAGGTCGGTGATTCGACACCCGAGACACTGCACATCGTGGAGTCCAGCTCCTTCCAGCTGGAGACCATCGACACGTTCCACCCGTGGATCGCGGTCGTGATGAATCTGTCCGCGGACCATCTGGACCGCCATCACACCCTCGAGGCGTATGCCGGCGCAAAGGCGCGGATTTTCGAGAATCAAACGCCGGACGACTGGGCCGTCATCAATGCCGACGATCCCGGCGCGCTGGCGCTGGCCCGCAAGGCCCGGGCGCAGCGCTTCGACTTCGGACTGCAGGCAGACGTGAACGATGGGATCACCGTTGAAGGCGCGGCGATTGTCCGCCGGTCGAACGGCAGGAGCGCGCCGCTGATCCCTCTGGCCGACGTGCAGCTGCCGGGCCGCCATCTGCTGAGCGACGTGCTGGCCGCGACGGCGGTCAGCTGTCTCGCGGGTGTCACGCCGGACGCGATGTCGAGAGCCGTGCGCGGTTTCCATGGCCTGCCGCATGCGCTCGAGCGTGTGGCGACGGTGCAGGGTGTGGCGTTTGTCAACGACTCGAAGGCGACCAACATCGTGTCCGCGAAACGCGCCATCGAGAGCTTTGACCACGGAGTGGTCGTCATTCTCGGCGGCCGACACAAGGGCGGACGGTTCGAAGATCTGGCCGACGTCGTGCGCGCGCGTTGCGCGGGTGTTGTCGCGATCGGAGAAGCGGCGCCACTGGTGGAAGACGCGCTGGGCGGCATCGTGCCGCTGCAGCGCGCCGCATCGATGTCCGATGCGGTCGGAGCGGCGTGGAGCCTGGCGCCCGCCGGAGGAACGGTATTGCTCGCGCCGGCATGCGCGAGCTTCGACATGTTTTCCGACTATGCCGCACGGGGCGCGGCGTTTGTCGAGGCAGTCCATCGCCTGAGCGATGGACAGTCATCAGTGCTGGCACCGCGGTGAAGAGCCGGCCGCTGGGAACACAGGCCGCCCCGGCCTGTGAGGCTGGTGTCTCTACCCGAGGCCCGGCTGATGACTGTCGATCGCTCAGGCACCCCCGCTGTTGTCGGTCGGGGGCGCGGCGAACTGTAGTGCGAGTGCAGATCTGTGCAGTGGTGAGCGGCGAGGAAAGGAACACACGATGGCGCGAACTCTGAAATCCGACAAGTGGCTGCTGTGGGCCACGCTGCTGTTGCTCGGCGCGTCGCTCGTCATGGTGTTCTCGGCGTCGGCCCGCTGGTCGGATGTCCGGTTCGAGTCCCAGTACCGCTTCCTCATCAAGCAGGGCGTGTTCGTGGCGGTCGGACTGGTCCTGCTCGTCGTCGGCATGCGGGTGGACTATCACCACTATCGCAAGCCCTGGGTGATCTGGACCGGCGTGGCGACGACGCTCGTCTTGCTGCTGGCCGTGTTCGGCTTTGCCCCCATCAACGGCACCCGCCGCTGGATCTCCATTCCCGGCTTCACGCTGCAGCCGTCGGAGCTCGCCAAACTTGTGGCGGTGTTCTTCACGGCCGCGTTGCTGGAGAAGCGCATGCACCGCGTGAATGATCTCCAGTTCACGCTGGCGCCGATCGGCATCCTGCTCGCGATCTTCGCCGGGCTGATTGTGCGGCAGCCCGACTTCGGCACGACGGTCGCGCTGGTGGGGGTGGTCCTCACCATGGTGTTTGCCGCCGGCCTGTCGCTGCGATACCTCGCCACCGTGGTCGCGGGACTCATTCCGCTCGGTGCGCTGGCCATCTACCTCGAGCCGTACCGACTGAAGCGGTTTTTCATCTTCCTGTATCCCGACAGCGACCCGCTGGGGGCGGGTTATCAGCTCAATCAGTCGCTCATTGCCGTGGGTTCGGGCGGCGTCTTCGGGCGTGGCCTGATGGAGGGCGTTCAGAAACTCTTCTACATTCCCGAGCCGCATACCGACTTCATCTACGCGGTCATCGGCGAGGAGCTGGGACTCATCGGTACGACGGCGGTGCTGATCTGTTTTGCGATCATCGCGGTGCGCGGCCTCCGTGTGTCGATGCTGGCGCCGGATCGGCTGGGGTCGCTGCTGGCCATCGGCCTCACCGCGATGCTCGGCGCGCAAGCCCTGGTCAACCTCAGCGTCGTCATCGGGTTGCTCCCCACGAAGGGGATTCCGCTGCCGTTTGTCAGCAACGGCGGTTCCTCGATGCTCGTGAGCGCGTTTGCGATGGGAATCCTGCTCAACATTTCGCAGTTTGCGACGGCCATCGACTCTGACGGACGCGTGCGTCGCACGGCGCGTCCGGTGACCACGGCGGATCCGCTTGGAGCGGAAGGATGAGTCGGACGGGACTCTCGGTCGTGATCGCCGGCGGAGGCACCGGGGGACATCTGTACCCCGGGATTGCCGTCGCTCGCGCGCTGCTGGCCCGCCGGCCTGAAGCGCGTGTGTCGTTTGCCGGGACCGCGCGCGGCATCGAGGCGCGTGTCGTGCCGGCAGAGGGGTTCTCCCTGGACGTCATTCGCAGCCAGGGACTCAAGGGGAAGTCGCTGATGACGCGACTGCGTGGAGCGGCGGTGCTTCCGCTGAGCGTCTTCGATGCGTGGCGGCTGTTGTCCGCCCGCCGCCCGCACGTCGTCGTCGGTGTCGGTGGTTACAGCTCCGGGCCGGTTGTGATGCTGGCGGCGATGCGCGGCACAGCGACGATGGTGCTGGAGCAGAACGCGATGCCCGGGCTGACCAATCGCACGCTCGCGCGTGTCGTCCGCGCGGCAGCGGTGACGTATGAGAGCACGTTGTCATGGTTTGGCAACAAGGGCTTTGTCGCGGGCAATCCGGTGCGTCCGGAGTTCCTGCGCGCAGGCGCGGATGCCCGGGAGCCGCGGCCTCCGCGCGTGCTGGTGCTGGGCGGCTCACAGGGCGCGCACGCGATCAATGTCGCGATGACAGAGGTCGCTGCAGCGCTGCGGCACGCGTGCCCGACGCTCGAGATTCGCCATCAGACAGGCGAGCGGGACCTGGACCTCGTCAGGCGTGGGTATGCCGCTGCCGGTGTTGAGGCGTCGGTCGAACCCTTCCTGACGGCCATGGCTGATGAAATGCGGGCCGCGACGGTGGTGGTCTCCCGCGCGGGAGCCACGACACTGGCCGAGCTGTCCGCGCTGGGTGTACCGGCGATTCTGGTGCCGTTTCCGGGAGCTGCCGATGATCACCAGCGCAAGAACGCCGAAGTGCTTGCCAACGCCGGAGCCGCGGTGCTGATCGACCAGGCGTCGCTGTCGAGTGTCGAAGGGCGCGAGGCGCTGGTGGGGGCGGTGGTCCGTGCGGTCACGTCGGAATCGGTGCGCGACGAGATGTCGAGTGCCATGCGGGCGTTCGCCAGGCCGGATGCCGCTGAGGTGATTGTCGATCGTCTGCTGGAGCTGGCCGCGTGACCGTCATGTTGGGGCGCACCAGGCGCGTGCATTTCGTGGGGATTGGCGGCATCGGGATGAGCGGCATCGCCGAACTGCTGGCCAATCTCGGCTATCAGGTCTCGGGTTCCGACGCCCGCCGCTCCGAGATGACGGATCGACTCGCGGACCTTGGCGTGCGGGTCGCGATTGGCCACGCCGCTGAACATGTCGGCGACGCTGATGTCGTTGTCACGTCGTCGGCAGTCGCGCAGGACAACCCGGAAGTGCTTGATGCGCGTCGCCGGCAGATTCCGGTGATTCCTCGCGCGGAGATGCTGGCCGAGCTGATGCGCCTGCGCACCGGCATCGCCATTGCCGGGGCGCACGGCAAGACGACCACCACCTCGATGGTGGCCCTGGCGCTGCAGCGGGCGGGGCTGGATCCGACCGCGGTGATTGGCGGCCGCCTGTCGGCGTTTGGCAGCAATGCCCGGCTCGGCAGCAGTCAATACATGGTCGCGGAGGCGGACGAGAGCGACCGGTCCTTCCTGCTGCTGTCGCCGACCTTTGCCGTCATCACCAACGTCGACCACGAGCACATGGAGAGTTACGGGTCGTTTGATCGGTTGATCGATGCCTTCGTGACGTTCGGAAACAAGGTGCCGTTTTACGGCGCGGTGATCGCGTGTATCGACGACCCGGAGGTGACGGCATTTCTTCCGCGACTGACCCGCCGCGTGGTCACCTACGGATTCAACGCAGACGCCGACATCTGCGCCGAGGGCGCCGTCAGCGACGGTCGGCTGGCGCGCTGCCAGGTGCGAATTGCCGCCGGAGCGGGACAGGAACCGCAGCGTTTGGAGCTTGTACTTGGCGTGCCGGGTCGTCACAATCTCCAGAACGCTCTCGCCGCGGTGGCGATCGGGCGTGAACTTGGAGTGCCCTTGGAGCGCATCACGTCCGCCCTGCGTGAGTTCCACGGCGCCGAACGTCGATTCCAGACGCGCGGCGTGGCGGCAGATGTGACGGTGATCGACGACTACGGCCATCATCCCACCGAGATCGCCGCCGTGCTTCGGACGGCACGGGAAGCACAACCCGCGCGTTTGGTGGTGGCGTTCCAGCCGCATCGGTACTCACGCACGCGCGACCTGTTCGACGACTTCGGTCCGGCACTCGGGCTCGCTGACGTCGTCGTCCTCACCGACATCTACGCGGCAAGCGAGGCGCCGATTCCCGGTGTCACGCTTGAGAGCCTGGCCGACCGTATCCGTCCGCACGTCAAGGAGCTGGTGCTGGTGCCGGCCGTTGCCGACGTCGCGCCGCACCTGGCGCTGCTGGCGCAGGCGGGCGATCTGATCGTGACGCTCGGCGCGGGCTCGATTGGTCAGGTCGCCGACCCCCTCGTGACGTTGTTACGCCAGATGGCCGCGGCCGGCGCCACGCCGGAGGGAGTGTCGTGAGCGCGCCGGTGTCGCCTCGTCGTGGGCTGCCCGGTGGGGGAGCCGAACTGGCGGACAAGCGGTTCCGTCGCGCTGACGTACGCCCTGCGCGGCGTCGAACGGCGCTGCGATTCTGGAAGATCGGCCGGCTCGTGCTCGTGCTGGCAGTGCTCATCGGCGGCGGATGGTTCACGGCCAGCCAACTGGCCGCAGCGCAGGTGCTGGCGGTCAGGCGCGTCGTCGTTCATGGGCACGAACGCTTGACCGTCGCAGAGGTGGAAGCGCTCATCGGCGGTGTGCGCGGCACGAGCCTGCTGGCCGTTGACCTGGCCGGCACCCGCGGCCGTCTGCTGGAGTCACCCTGGGTCGCGGATGTGCGACTGCGCCGCGTCCTGCCCGACACCCTGGATCTGCATGTCGTCGAGCGGGAGCCCATCGCCATCGCGCGGATTGGCGTCAGCCTTTATCTGATCGACGAGGCGGGCGTGATCATGGACGAGTTCGGTCCCGCCTATCGCGACTTTGACCTGCCGATCGTGGATGGACTCGCGGCACCTCGCACCGATGACGGTCCACCGGTCGATGTGGCGCGCGCCCAGTTGACCGGCCGGTTCCTGCGGACACTGGCAGGACATCCGGATCTTCGACGGGCGTTGTCGCAGGTGGATGTCTCGACACCAGGCAACGTGAAAGTGCTCCTGGGTGATGACCCGACGTGGTTGTACCTCGGAGACGACAACTTCGTCGAGCGGATGCGGACGTACTTCGAGCTCGTCCCGACCCTCGATGAACGTGGGCGTGTGGCGGACTACGTGGATCTGCGCTTCGGCTCGCGGGTCTTCGTGCGGGATCGCAAGTAGGGCGGCAGGAGAGGTTATGGCACGGAAAGAACGATATCTGGTCGGGCTCGATGTGGGCACGTCGAAGGTCTCCGCCATCGTGGGCGAGATGATGGACGACGGCACGCTCGACATCATCGGCATCGGCCTGGCCGACTCCAAGGGCATCAGGCGCGGTGTGGTGAACAACGTCGAGTCCGCGGCCGAGGCCATCAAGAAAGCGCTCGACGAAGCCGAACTCACGGCCGGTGTGGAGATCGACACCGTGCACCTGGCGCTGTCGGGCGCACACGTCAAGGCGTTCAACAGTCGCGCGGTTGTCGCGGTGGCCGGCCGCAACCGCGAGATCACGCGTGAAGACGTCAAACGCGCCATCGATGCCGCGCGTGCGGTGTCGCTGCCTGCCGGTCGCGAAATCCTGCACGTGTTGCCGCAGGACTTCGTCGTGGACGATCAGGACGGCATTGCCGTGCCCGTGGGCATGACGGGGTCGCGGCTGGAAGTGAATGTGCACGTGGTGACCGGCAGTTCGTCGTCGATGCAGAACATGGTCGCGTGCGTCAACCGCGCGGGCGTCGAAGTGGGCGACACCGTGCTGGAACAGCTCGCGGCGTCCGAGTCGGTGCTGACCGCGGACGAAAAGGAACTGGGCGTGGCGCTCGTCGACATCGGCGGCGGCACGACCGACTTCGCCGTGTTCGAGCGCGGCAGCTTGTGGCACGCCGGTGTGCTGGCGGTGGGCGGCGATCACTTCACCAACGACATCGCCGTCGGGCTGCGCATGCCGATCCCTGAAGCGGAGAAGTTGAAGCGGCGCAGCGGCTGTGCCCTCACCGCGCTGGTGCCGGAAGACGACACGATGGAAGTGGCGAGCATTGCCGGACGCCGCGCGCGCATCATGCCCCGCCGAGTGCTGTCGGAAATCCTGCAGCCTCGCGCGGAGGAGATCTGCCATCTGCTGTGGGACGAAATCCGCAAGGCGGGATTCGAGAAGTCGCTCAACTCCGGCATCGTGCTCACCGGTGGCGGCGCGATGCTCGAAGGCATGGTCGAGATCGCGGAGCAGATTTTCGACCTGCCCGTCCGGCGCGGCGCCCCGGAGGAAGTCGGGGGCCTCGCCGACCACGTCAACAGTCCGGCATTTGCCACGTCCGTGGGCCTGGTGATGTACGCCCACCGGCATCTGCAGCATGAACCCGAACGTGTGGGCGCCGGCGCCATCGGTCGCCTGACCGGCCGGCTGCGTACGCTGTTCAAAGACTTTTTGTGAGTCCTGTCCGAACCCTGAGGAGATACGAGTGATGGACCCCATGAACGTGACCAACGCCACGACCGACTTGCGCATCCTGCTGGAGGAAGAGGCCCGCGCGGGCGCGCGGATCAAGGTCATCGGTGTCGGCGGGGGCGGCAGCAACGCCGTCAATCGCATGGTGCAGGCCGGGCTCAGTGGTGTCGAGTTCATCGTCGCCAACACGGACCAGCAGGCACTGGCGGCCAGTGTGGCGCCGGTGAAGATTCAGATCGGCCGGCAGTTGACCAAGGGCCTCGGCGCGGGGGCCGATCCCAACGTCGGACGGGACGCCGCGCTCGAGGATACCGACAAGATCATCGAAACCCTGCAGGGCGCGGACATGGTGTTCGTGACCACCGGCCTCGGCGGTGGCACGGGCACCGGCGCGGCGCCGGTCATTGCGAGCCTGGCGAACCAGATTGGCGCGCTGACGATTGCCGTGGTCACCAAGCCGTTCCGTTTCGAAGGGAAGCGCCGCGCGACGCAGGCCGAGCGGGGCCTGCGCGAGTTGCGCGACGCCGTCGACACGATGATCACGATCCCGAATGAGCGCCTGCTGTCGACCGTGTCAAAGGAAACGTCGATGTCCGCGGCGTTCATGACCGCTGATGACGTGTTGCGGCAGGCCATTCAGGGCATCTCCGACCTGATTCTGGTGCCGGGCATCATCAACCTCGACTTCGCGGATGTGAAGACGATCATGTCGCGGATGGGCATCGCCATCATGGGCACGGGGATCGCGTCGGGAGAGAACCGCGCCGAGCTGGCGGCAACCGCCGCGGTGTCGAGCCCGCTGCTGGAAGATGCCACCGTCAATGGCGCGCGCGGCGTCATCATCAACGTGACCGGCGGATCGGATCTCACCCTGGCTGAAGTGAGCGAAGCCTCGGAGATCATCCACAGCGCTGCACACGAAGAGGCCAACATCATCTTCGGCGCCGTGGTGGATCCGGCGATGGAAGGCCAGATCAAGATCACCGTCATCGCGACCGGCTTTGATCGCGGGCGCGACGCCCAGATGCCGATGACGCAGTCCGCCATGCCGACGCCGATCGACATGACGGCCTATACGGCGCAGCGCATCCTCGAGGAAGAACGCAAGGTCGTCAACGGCGCGCCGTTGCAGGCGCTTCGTCCGTCGGTGACAGTCTCGCGCCGGCCCGCGCTTGACCTGCCGATGGTTCCGGCGATCGAGCCTGCCGCGCCGTCGGCCGGCGGTGAGTTGTCACTCGGAGCGCTCGACGAGGAGGCCTCGGAACTCGACGTCCCCGCCTTCCTGCGCAAGAAGGAAGGCTAGGTCGGGTCCGTCGGGTCCGTCAGGCCCTGGTGCAGTACACTCGGAATATCCACCTTCGCCGCGTCCGTCGGCGCGCAAGCGAGGGTGAGCGTTCCCACTGCTGATGCCCAGACGAGATCCGCCGCGCAGATTTGCCGGCCGCACCGATCGTGCGGCCCAGGGAGACGTGCGGCAACAGGCGCTCGAGGTCCTCGAGAAGGAAGTCGGATACATCCGCAAGCCGCATGGCGGCAGGCTGCGCGTGGCGCTCGCCTTCCCGAACACGTATTTCGTCGGGATGTCGAACCTCGGCCTCCAGACGGTCTACCAGCTGTTTAACGCCGATGACCGCGTGGTCTGCGAGCGGGTCTTCCTGCCGGGGCGGCAGGCGCTCACGGACCGCAGCCGGCGCCAGGCGCCGCTCGTCACGCTCGAGTCGCAGACGCCGGTCGCCGACTTCGACGTGTTCGCGTTTTCCGTGTCCTTCGAGTGGGACTACACCAACGTCGTGACCATGCTGCGGCTGGCAGGGATGCGGGCCCGCGCCGTCGACCGGCACGTGCGGGATCCGCTGGTCCTTGTCGGCGGCGCCGTCACGTTCGTCAACCCCGAGCCGCTCGCGCCGTTTGCCGACATCATCGCCGCCGGTGAGGGCGAGACCCTCGTGCCGCCGTTCGTCGAGCAGTGGCACGCCGCGTCGAGCCGCGAGGACCTGTTCACGCGATTGGCCGGTGAGCGCGGTTTCTACGTGCCGTCGTTCTACGACGTCACCTACGAGGGACCCGGTCGGGTCGCTGCCATCACGCCGAGACCCGGGACCGGAGCTCCGCCTGTGGTGCGCAAGGCGGCCGTGCGTGCCACGGATCATCTTGATCCTCCGTCGACGAGCATCTTCACTCCCGATACCGAATTCGGCGCCCGCTTCCTGATCGAGGTCGTGCGCGGGTGCGCCAACATGTGCCGCTTCTGCTGGGCGGGTTACAACTACCTGCCCGTGCGGCCGTTTGATACTGACCGCATCCTGCACCTAGCCGAGCAGGCGCGCCCGCACGCGACGCGGGTCGGCCTCGTGTCGATTGCCCTGTGTGATCACCCCGATATCGAACACATCCTCGAGCGGCTTGTCGAACTCGGCTACGGCATCAGTCCGGCGTCCCTGCGCATGGACGACCTCACGGCTCCCATCCTGCGCCTGCTGCGCCAGAGCGGCGAACGGTCAATCACGATCGCCCCGGAGACCGGATCCGACCGCCTGCGCCGCGTCATCAACAAGACCGTCACGAACGAGGAGATCCTCAAGCGGACGGACCTGGTCTTCGCCGAGGGCTTCGACAACCTGAAGCTCTACTACATGGTCGGTATTCCGACCGAGACCGACGAGGATCTCGAGGCCATCCGTGACCTGACCGTGGCGATGCGCGACCGGATGCTGAGCCATGCGCGCGTGCGCGGGTCGGTGGGCCGCATCGTGGCCTCGGTGAATCCCCTCGTGCCCAAGCCCGGCACGACCTATCAGTGGATGCCCATGACGCCTGCCTCGGTCATCGAGCAGAAGTCCCGACGGCTGCGCCAACTGGTGGCCGGCCTCGACAACGTGTACTTCAACATCAAGTCGGAGCGGCATTCCTATTACCAGGGCCTGCTGTCGCTTGGTGACCGGCGCGTGGCTGAGGTGATCGAGTGCGCCGAGGCCAACGGCGGAGACTGGCGCAAGGCCGTCGCCGACGTGAACCTCGACGCTGATGCGTATCTGTACCGCAATCGTGAGTCCGACGCCTTCCTGCCGTGGCAGATCATCGATGGCGGCATGAAGGAGTCGTTCTTCCGATCCGAGCTCGAGCGCAGTCTTCGTGCCGAAGTCACGATGCAGCCCCGGCGGGCCTGAACGTCAGACCGCTTCGGCCAGCGCGACCTCGTGCTCCTTGTACGCCTCGAGGATCAATTCGCGCAGCGTGTTCTGCGCGGATGTCTCCAGAATCGGTCGCAGGATGGCGTAGCTCCGGCGCTCACCGTTCACGGAATACTGCCGGGCCGGGAACGTCACGTTGCGTCCGCCGGTCTTGCGTTCCCAGACGGCGAAGCCGACGAGCTTGAGTCCGTCCAGCGGCCCTCCTGAAAAGTGCAGCTCCGCGTCAGCCAGTTTGCCCGGAGGCATGCCCTTGTCGTTGGTGTAGAAGCGAATTGTCATCAGTCGTGTCCCTCCGCCTGGAAATGTCCGGCGGCTGGTGTGCTGCACGCCGCACGCCAGGTCGACGCGGCGACCGCTGTCGTCCTAAACGTCGGCTAGAGTGGACGTTCCGGCTGGGTGTACCAACGGAAACTCGAGTGAAGGTGGCAGGAATGACAACGGCGGTTGACTGGCGGTGGAGGACGACAGGGATCGGCGACGTTCTGGAGCAACAGGGGTTGGCGCACCTCGCGTCGCACGCCTTCACCAGCCGTGCCCTTGAGTTTCGTCGTGATCCGGCGCGCGACTATGCCAGCCTTGGAGACCATTTCGGTGTCCGGTCCCCGGACGTGGTCCATGTGCGGCAGGTGCATGGGCGCGCCGTGGTGTCGGTGCATCCTGGCGACCAGATCCCGGCAGACCTCGACGCGGACGCGATCATCTCGACCGATCCCACACGCGTCAGCGCCGTGCGCGTTGCAGACTGTGTCCCGATTCTGCTTGCTGACGCCCGCCAGCGTGTCGTGGCTGCGGTCCATGCCGGGTGGAAGGGCAGTTGTGCCGGCATTGCCGGGGCCACGGTGGACGCGATTGCGGCGCTCGGGGTTGACCCCGGTGATGTGGTGGCGGCCATTGGGCCGAGCATCGGCCCGTGTTGTTACCAGGTGGATACGCGCGTCAGAAACGCATTTCTCGCGATGACGCCCGACGCGGCCGCGTGGATGTCAGAGGATGGCGTGGCTCGGTGGAAGCTGGACCTCTGGCAGGCCAACATCGACCAGTTGCAGGCGTGTGGCGTGCCGGCGGCTTCGATTCACGTCGCCCGCATCTGTACCGCCGACACGCTGGACCGCTGCTACTCCCACCGGGCGGAGGGGCCGGAGACCGGACGAATGGTCGCCGCGATTCGACTGGGGCGCTGAGCAGTCTCCATTCCATCCGGGAGTATGCGCCCTCTAGAATAGGCGCATGCGTGCAAGACCGTTCGGTGGTGTCGCGGCGATCGTGTTCGTCGTTGGAGTAAGTGGACTGGCGACGGCGTGCGGCGGCGGCGGAACGGACGCGGCAGCGCGGGGGCCGGCCGCGGGCGGTCAGGACGCGGAGCCACGAGCGGTGGAGACCGCCACCGCCGAGGAAGCCAGGCTCGAACGCACGATCGACGTGACAGGCACCCTGGCCGCTGAAGAGCAGGTCACGCTGAGCTTCAAGGTCGTGGGCAGGCTCGACAGCCTTGCGGTGGACCTCGGCTCCACCGTGGAACGCGGTGATGTCATTGGCCGCCTGACGCCGACGGATTTCCAGCTGCGCGTCAATCAGGCCGATGCGGCGCTTCAGCAGGCGCGCGCGCGGCTCGGGCTGCCGGTCGGCGGCGCCGATGACACGATCAAGGTCGACGAGACCGCCGTTGTGCGACAGGCGCGGGCAGTGCTCGACCAGGCGAAGTTGACGCGCGACAGGGCCGAGGCGTTTCTGAAAGACGGCATCGGCAGCCAGGCCAGCTTCGACGAAGCCGACGCCGCCTGGAAGGTGGCTGAAGGCCGCTTTCAGGATGCCATCGAAGAGGTCCGCAATCGCCAGGCGCTGCTGACCCAGCGGCGCACCGAACTTGAACTGGCCCGTCAGGCGCTCACCGATTCCACGTTAACTGCGCCGTTCTCCGGCCGCGTGCGCGAACGCCATGTCACCGCAGGACAGTACCTGGCCGCGGGCGCGCCGGTCGTCACGATCGTGCGCGTCAATCCCCTGCGGCTGCGCCTGTCGAGTCCGGAACGCGATGCGTCCGCCGTGCGCGTCGGACTGCCGGTGCGCGTGACGCTGGAAGGAGATGCGACCGCGCACGAAGGACGGGTCGTGCGCATCAGCCCGGCCATCGAGGAGTCGAGCCGGACGCTCTCGATCGAGGCCGAGGTGGCCAATCCCACCGGGGTGCTCAGACCCGGCGCGTTCGCCAACGCCGAGGTCGTCACCGAAAGCCGCGACGTCTCGGTGCTTGTGCCGGAGTCCGCGCTGAGCAGCTTTGCCGGGGTCGACAAGGTGTTTGTCGTGGCCGCAGGCAAGGCGGCCGAACGCCGCGTGACGCTCGGGCGGCGTCATGACGGCCGCGTCGAAGTGCTGAACGGATTACAGGCCGGCGAGATCGTGGTCAACCGGCCAGGCAACCTCGTTGATGGACAGCCCGTGACGACGACCGGAGGCCGGTCATGAAAACACTTGCCGCGATCTGCATCAAGCGGCCGGTCTTCGCCTCGATGATCGTGTTGTGCCTGGTGGTCGTCGGTACGGCGACGTACAGCACCCTGGGTATCGACCGATTTCCGGCCGTCGACCTGCCGACCGTGTTCGTGCGCACGATGCTGCCCGGGGCGGCGCCCGAAGAAGTGGAAGTCCTGATCTCGCAGCCCATCGAAGAAGCCGTCAATCGCGTCGAGGGGCTCGAGGAACTCCGCTCGGTGTCCGGACCGGGGTCGTCGATCGTCATCGCGACGTTCCGGCTCGAGCGCGACATCGACACTGCGACGCAGGACGTCCGCGACCGCATCGCCGCCGTGGTCGCGCAGTTGCCTCGTGATGCCCGTCCGCCGGTCATCAACAAGTCGGATAACGACTCCTCGCCGGCGATCACCATCGCGCTCTCCGCCGACCGGCCATTGCGGGAACTGACCGAACTGGCCGACAAGGTGGTCCGGCCGTTCCTCGAACGTGCGCCAGGCGTCGGCGAAGTGGAAGTGGTCGGTGGCCTGGAGCGGGCGATCAACGTGTGGGTGGACGCCGCGAGGCTCGCGGCGTATCAGCTGCCAATCACCGCGGTGCGCGATACCCTCGCGCGGCAGAATGCCGATCTGCCGGGCGGAAACGTCACCAACGAGACCCGTGAGCAGACGCTCCGCACGATGGGACGCGTCGTCGATGCGCGCGACTTTTCGAATCTCGTGGTCGCCACTCGCAACGGTGCGCCCATCCGCGTGCGCGACATCGGCTACGCGGAGGACGGCACGAAGGAGCAACGGTCCATCGCGCGGTTGAACGGTGTGCCGACGGTGACCCTGGCGATCCGCCGGCAGTCGGGCGCCAACACGGTGGCCGTCATCGAAGGCGTGAAGGCCAACCTTGAACGCGTGCGCCCGCAGTTGCCGCCCGACGTGCAGCTTGAAGTGATCCGTGATCAGTCGCGATACATCTATGCGGCGCTCGGCGAGATCAACGTGCACCTGATTCTCGGTTCGATCCTGGCCTGCCTGGTGGTGTTTGCCTTCATGCGCGACTGGCGCGCCACGGTGATCGCAGGCATCGCGATTCCCGCCTCGGTCATCTCCACCTTCGGCATCATGGCGGCACTGGGCTTCACGCTCAACAGCGTCACGATGCTGGCCCTGGTGCTCATGGTCGGCATCGTGATTGACGATGCGATCGTCGTGCTGGAGAACATCTTCCGCTTCGTGGAAGAGAAGGGGATGGACACGTTCGAGGCGGCGCGCGCGGCCACGGCGGAGATCGCACTGCCCGTGCTCGCGACCACGCTGAGCCTGGTCATCATCTTCGTGCCCGTGTCGTTCATGTCCAGTATCGCCGGCCGGTTCCTGTACCAGTTCGGCATCACGTCTGCCGTCGCGATTCTGGTGAGCCTGCTCGTGTCGTTCACGTTGACGCCGATGATGTCGGCGCGGCTGTTCCGCCGGCGCGCGGCCCACGAACACGGCGCGTCGCGTGGAGGGTTCTACGCCGTCATCGATCGCGGCTATACGGGCATGCTCAGCTGGGCGATGCGCCATCGCCTCGTGCTGGGGCTGGCCACCGTCGTGGTGATGGTGAGCGTCGTGCCGATCTACGGTCGCGTGCTGCAGGAGTTCGTTCCGAGCGGCGTTGACGAGGGCGAGTTCGAGATTGGCGTGACCGCGCCGGAAGGCACCAGTCTCGGCGCGATGAACGAAGCCATCCTTGCCGTCGAGCGCGAGGTGCGCGCGTTGCCGGCCGTGCGGACAGTGCTGGCCTCGGCTGGTGGCGGGTTTCTCGGTGGCGTGAACCAGGGTGAACTCTACGTGCGCCTCGCTCCGCACGAGGAACGGGTGTTTTCGTGGTCACGCCTGCTGGGCGGGCTGCTCCGCCTCGATCCGGGCCGCGCGTTTCGGGATAACTACTCACAGGCGGAGATCATGCGCATGGCCCGCGCCCGTCTGCGGCAGTTCAAGGAGCTCCGGGGCTCGGTCCGCAATGTGCCGTCCATCAACCTTGGCGGCGGCAGGACGGAACTGGACCTCGCGATTCGTGGACCGGAGCTTGAGGCGCTCGCCGAATACACCGACCGCCTCCGTCTGATGGCACCCGACCTCGGCATCGTTGATGCCGACAACACGCTCAAGCTCAACAAGCCCGAATTGCAGGTGCGCATCGACCGCGCGCGCGCGGCGGACCTGTCGGTGGAAACTCAGGACATCGCCACGGCGCTGCGTGTGATGGTCGGCGGCGATCAGGAGGTCACGCGGTTCCGCGACGCGGCCGTCAACGATGACTACGACGTGCAGATTCGCCTGGCGGAGCGTGACCGCAACGATCCGCGCACGCTGGGGCACCTGCTGGTCCCTCGCCGGAATGGGGAACTGGTGCGGCTCGACAATCTCGTGCAGATCGTCGAGGCGGAAAGCCCCTCGCGCATTGACCGTCAGGACCGTCAGCGCCAGGCGAACCTGCGGGCCGGTGTCGGCCCCGGGTTCGCGCAAGCCGATCGCATGGAGGCCCTCCGTCAGGCAGCGCTCGGGTTGGGCATGCCGCCGGCGTACTCGGTGGCGGTGGCTGGACGTGCCCGCGAACTGGAACGCACCTTCCGCGAGTTCCTCTGGGCGTTCATGCTCTCGATCATCTTCATGTACATGATCCTCGCCGCGCAGTTCGAGAGCGTCGTGCATCCCTTCACGATTCTCCTGTCGCTGCCGGTTGCGGTGCCCTTCGCGCTGCTCTCGTTGTGGCTCACCGGGCAGACGCTCAATCTGTATTCCGCGCTTGGCCTGCTGGTCCTGTTCGGCGTCGTCAAGAAAAACGCCATTCTACAGATCGACCACATGAACAACCTGCGCGCGCAGGGCATGGAACGTCTCGCCGCGATCATGCAGGCCAATCGGGACCGGCTCCGGCCGATTCTGATGACGACGCTCGCGCTGGTTGGCGGGATGTTGCCGCTTGCATTGGGCACCGGGCCTGGTGCGGAGGAACGCCGATCGATTGCTGTTGTGGTCATCGGCGGGCAGACGCTGTCATTGCTCCTGACCCTGCTGGTGACGCCGGTCGCGTATTCGCTCTTCGATGACGTCCGCGCGCGAGTGGCGCGATCGCGCCTGGCACGTCCTGTTGCCGAGGTCAGGCACGAGTCTACGCCTTGACACTTGTTTATCGTATGTTTATCTTATAATCATGCCTAAGTCGCCTGTGTCCGTGACGCTGAACGACGACAATCTCCTGTGGTTGAAGGGGCGAGCAGCGGGGCGGAAAAAGCGGAGCCTCAGCGATGCACTCGACGAGATCCTGACGCAGGCACGGCAAGGTGGTGTTGGGGGCGATGCGGCCCGGTCGGTCGTGGGCACGATCGACGTGTCGGTGGACGATCCCAACCTCGACAGCGCAGACGCGGCCATTGCGTCTCTCTTTGACTCGTCAATAGGCCGGCCGGTCGCGGCGAAAGAGTCTCGCCCTGCGTACGGAAAGCGCACGCGTGGCTGAACACGGCGCCGTCGTCACTGACACACACCCGCTGGTGTTCCATGCGGCCGGCAATGCGGCGATTGGCCCCAAAGCGGCAGCGCATTTTCAAGCAGCGGAGCACGGCAAGACCATCGTCTACGTGCCGATGGCGGTCATCTGGGAGATGGCGCTGCTGGAACGGATCGTCCGCATCAACCTTCGGCGGCCGTTGCGGAAGTTCTTTGCGGACTTGTTCAGCAATCCGGCATATCAGCCGCTTGAACTCACGCCGGAGCAGGTGTTTGCGGCCTCGGAACTCCGTTTCACGAAGGACCCGTTCGACGGATTGATCGTCGCGGCCGCGCGCGATCTCTCGTTGCCGCTCATCACGCGCGACGTGCTGATTCGCGAGTCCGGCGCGGTGCCGGTGCTCTGGTAGGCGACGCCTACGTCGTGGTGGCCGGGGGCGCGACCCAGTACAGGATGCGCTGACAGCTGTCGCACTGCATGATCGTGTCGTTCTTGCGGGCGGACTGCACCACCGCCGGCCGGAGTTTCACGTGACAGGCCATGCAGATCTCGCCGCGCAGTTCTGCAACCGCGACCCCCTTGCGACCCTTGGCGAGCTGGTCGTACTTGGCCAGCACTGCAGCAGGGATGCCCGGAGTCGCCGCCGCACGCTCGGTTGAGAGTCGGGCGAGTTCAGCTTCCAGTTGCGCCTGTTCAGCGCGCAGCGCCTGGCGCGTGGTGTTGCATTCAGCGGTGATCTCAGCCAGCGAGGTTTCGGCGGCGTGTCGTTCCGCCTGCAGGTCATCGAGGACCGTCAGCAGTTCGAGGCCCTGATCGTCGAGCGCGCCTTTCGACGCTCTGGCCACTTCGATTTCGTGGTTGAGCGCGTGGAATTCCTGATTCGTCTTGACGGCGGACTTGTGTTCCTCGAACTTCGCCATCCGCGCATCGATGACGGCCGTTTCCTTGTCGAGCGCGCGCCGCGCGTTGTCGTTGTCAGCGATTCTGGCCTTGACGCCGTTTACGACGGCTTGCGCGTCGGCGATACGTTTGTCGAGGGCTTTCTCCTGCGCGGGCATCTCGGCGAGGCGCTTGCGGGCCGCATCGGCGGCCGAATCGAGCGCCTGCAGCGCGATGAGGGCAGTGAGGGTATCCAGCATTGGCGTCATTATAGGATCCGCGCATGACTCGCCGCTTTCACCAGCTCGACGTGTTTACCGCCACACCCCTGCTCGGCAATCCCCTCGCGGTCGTCCACGATGCCGACGGGCTCGATGACGTGACGATGGCCGCGTTCGCACGGTGGACCAATCTCTCGGAAACGACATTCCTGCTGGCGCCTCGGGATCCCGGGGCCGACTATCGCGTCCGCATCTTCACCCCGGGCGGGGAGTTGCCGTTTGCCGGACACCCGACATTGGGTAGTTGCCGCGCGTGGCTCGAGGCGGGTGGCCGGTCGAAAACGGATGGGGAGGTCGTGCAGGAGTGTGGTGTCGGCCTGGTGCGGATTCGCCGCGACGGCAGCCGACTGGCATTTGCCGCACCGCCGCTGCGCCGGACGGGTCCCCTTGAGGGCGACCTGCTGGCGCGTATTGCTGCCGGTCTTGGTGTCGCCGTGGACGAGATCCTGCATCACCAGTGGGTCGATAACGGGCCAGGCTGGTGCGCGGTGATGCTGCCGAGCGCGGAGCGGGTCTTGTCGCTCACGCCGGACTTCAGTGTGATGCGCGACGTGAAACTCGGGGTGGTGGGGCCACAGCCGACCGGCCACGACGCGATGTTTGAAGTGCGTGCGTTCGTGCCGTCACTGGGAGTACCCGAGGATCCGGTGACAGGCAGCCTCAACGCCGGGCTCGCGCAGTGGCTCATCGGCGCCGGTCTCGCGCCGGAGAGGTACGTCGCGGCGCAGGGCACGGCGCTTCGACGCGCCGGCCGCGTCTACGTCGAACGCCTTGGCGGCGACACCTGGATTGGTGGCGACGTCGCGCTGGTGATCGCGGGAACGGTGAACATGTAGTCCGCCTTCGCTCCTGCGGAGCTTCGGCGCGACAAGCCCGGTTCGCGGAGCTTCAGCGCGACAAGCCTACCGAGCCGAAGCTCGCGCATTGGATCTTCGTAGCGCAAGCGCCACCTGGCCTGCCAGCCGAAGCTCGCGCATTGGATCTTCAGAGCGCGAGCGAAGGCTGGTGGGCCCTCCAGGACTCGAACCTGGAACCAACCGGTTATGAGCCGGCCGCTCTAACCATTGAGCTAAGGGCCCGACGAGTCCGCGCGAAGGCCGCCTCAGCGGCCTTCGAGAAACGGACGCAGCCGGCGCGATCGCGAGGGGTGCCGCAGCTTGCGCAGCGCCTTTGCTTCGATCTGACGGATGCGTTCGCGCGTGACCGCGAAGCTCTGGCCCACTTCCTCGAGCGTGTGCTCCGACCCTTCGCCCACGCCGAAACGCATCTTGATCACGCGTTCTTCGCGCGGCGTCAGCGTGCGCAGCACCGAGTCGGTCTGTTCCTTCAGGTTCAGGTTGATCACCGACTCGGCCGGTGACAACACGTTCGTATCGGGGATGAAGTCGCCAAGATGTGAATCCTCTTCCTCGCCGATCGGGGTTTCGAGCGAGATGGGCTCCTGCGCGATCTTCAGCACCTTGCGCACCTTGGACACCGGGATGTCCATCCGCTGCGCGATCTCTTCCGAGGTCGGCTCGCGGCCGAGTTCCTGCACGAGCGCGCGCGACGTGCGGATCAACTTGTTGATCGTTTCGATCATGTGCACCGGGATGCGGATGGTGCGCGCCTGGTCGGCGATCGAGCGGGTGATCGCCTGCCGGATCCACCAGGTGGCGTAGGTCGAGAACTTGTAGCCGCGGCGGTACTCGAACTTGTCGACCGCCTTCATCAGGCCGATGTTGCCCTCCTGGATCAGGTCGAGGAACTGCAGGCCCCGGTTCGTGTACTTCTTCGCGATCGAGACGACGAGCCGGAGGTTGGCTTCCACCAGCTCCTTCTTCGCCTGTTCCGCCTGTGCCTCGCCTTCCAGAATCGTGCGCAGCATCAAGGTCAGGTCTTCGGGCGACTGCTCGAGCCTGGCCGCCATCGTCTTGACTTCCTTGCCCAGCTCGTCCTTGTGCTTGAGCAGGAGCTTCTTTTCCTCGTCGCGCAGCTTCTTCTTGCCCTGCGGTTCGAGGCGCTGGTCGATCTGGCGGATTTCCTTCTGCTTCCACTGGATGTCTTCGACCGCGGTCTTCAGGCCGTCGATCAGGCGGCGTTTGACCATCTCGGTGAACTCAATCTTGCGGATCGCGACCGTGACGGCGACTTTCGCGCGGCGGACACGCCAGCTGGCGCGAATGGCCTTCTTCTCTTCCGCAGTGAACGCCGCCGGCTTCTTGCCCGGCTTGGGCGCGGCGCGCTTGGACAGCAGCTTCTTCGCCGTCTTCGCGTCCTCCCCGTATTTCTGCTCGACCTTCGCGACGTTGTCATGCGCGATGCGGACGGCGTCGATCTGCTTCTCGAGCTGCTTGCGGCGACGCTCGAGTTTTTCGTCGGTGATTTCTTCCTCGTTGAAGACGACCAGTTCACGGATGGTGCGCTCACCGCGTTTGAGCTGTTCACCCATCTCGATGACTTCCTGCGTCACCTTGCTGGTGCGGGCAATCAGCTTCATGACGGTCAGCTTGCCGCGTTCGATCCGCTTCGCGATGGCGACTTCGCCCTCACGCGTCAGCAACGGCACGGTGCCCATTTCACGCAGGTACATGCGGACGGGGTCGTTCGTCTTGTCGAGGACGCCCGGCGTCAGGTCGAGGTCCCCGCCGCCGCCTTCGCTGTCGTCGCTGCCACCCTTGTCGTCGCGGTAGCTCTTCTCGGATTCAACGACTTCGATGCCCGCCGCGCCGAGCGCGCTGAACAGGTCATCGAGTTCTTCAGCAGACGTGACGTCCGACGGCAGGATTTCGTTGATCTCCTCGTAGAGGAGGTACCCCTTCTCCTTGCCCATGGCCATCAACGCCCGGATTTCGTCGTACTTTTCCTCAATCGACAAGATCGTTGCTCCTTCAGTCCTTCAATGCCTCGAGTTGCCGCAGCAACTCGACTTTGCCCGCCCACAACGCCTCAAGCTGCCCGTCGTCTGTCTCACCGCGCAGCCGGTCAATGTCATCCTGCACACGCGCGATGGCCCGCTCGATGCGGCGGCGTCGCAGCGCCTGCACACAATCGTCGGGGGATGCCGAGGCTTCCGCCTTGGCCGCCCGGCCCACCAACGCCCGCTCCTCTCCAGTAAGACGCTCGCGGAGAAGGTCAGGTATCACTTCGGCCGGCAGGTCGGTCAACCCGCGGACCGTGTCAAAAATGGGCGCCGAGACCAGGCCTTCCATGTCGTCCGGTTCCAGCTGCCCGAGCGCGGCCACGGCCTCCACCGGCCGGTGCACCAGCGCCCACAACAAACCCTGTTCAGCGGCCAGCAACCGCACCGTCACCGGCACTGCCACCGCCGGCGGCTCGGTGCGTTTTTGCGCGGCCGCCTTGCGAATCTCGTCCCGTACCACCCCTTCGGTGATGCGAGCCTTGTGTGCCAGTCGATCTGCGAACTGGTCACGGGTGGCCGCGTCGGGAATCGTGGCCGCGACTTCGAGCATCTTGCCGATGAACGTCCGGCGTCCTTCCGGCCGATTCAGATCCACGCCGGCCGCCGCCCGATCGAGCAGGAAGTCCAGGTACGACCGTGACGCCTTCAGCCGCTCGACATACGCGCGGCCGCCCTCCCGCCTGATGTACGTATCGGGGTCGCTGCCCGAGGGCAGCAGGGCCACATTGACCTGGAATCCTTCAGCCACCAGCAATCCGGACGACCGCGCCGCCGCCCCCTGTCCGGCGGCGTCCGGATCAAAACTTAGAACGATTTTCTGAGCAAACCGTTTCAGCAGGCGGGCCTGGGTGACCGTCAGGGCTGTGCCGCTGGAGGCCACCACGGGCTGCACCCCGGCTTGCCACACCTGTGCCAGGTCGAAATACCCTTCAACCAGCACACAATAATTGTGCTTCCGAATGGCCCCTTTCGTCACGTCCAGGCCGTACAAAGTGCGCCCTTTTGTGTAGATCGGGGTTTCGGGGGAGTTCAGGTACTTCGGAACCTGCCCCGGATCCATCGCCCGGCCGCCAAAAGCCACCAATGCACCGGAATCGCGTCGGATCGGGATCATCAGCCGATTCCGGAACCGGTCGACCACCCGGCCGTCGTCGCGCTGCATGACCAGGCCGGACTTGATCTGCAGCGGGAGGGCCACCTTCCGGCCCGCAAAAAGCGACGTCAGCGTCTCTGGACCGGCCGCCGGCGCGTAGCCGTAGCCGAACGTCTCAATCGTGGCTGCGGTCAGACCCCGGGTCTCAAGCTCGCGCCGCGCGCGGGCGCCCGCCGGCGTTGCCAGCTGCGCCTTGTAGAACTCCCAGGCATCGTCGTGCAGCTTGACCAGGGCCTCACGTTCGGCCGCCGCGACACGGTCGTCGCCATCGTCGCTTTCCGGTAGCGTCATGCCCGCGCGCTGCGCCAGCCAACGCACCGCTTCAGGGAAGTTCAGCTTGTGGTGCTGCTCGATGAACTTGACGACATCACCCTTGGCGTCACAACCGAAGCACTTGAAGAACCCTTTGTCGGGATGCACGTAAAACGACGGCGTCTTCTCGCCGTGGAACGGACACAACCCGCGGTACGACGCCCCCGCCTTCTTGAGCGGCGTCACTTCACCAATGATGGTGACGATGTCGGTCTGGGTCTTGAGGTCGTCAAGAAAACCCTGAGGGAACAAGGCCATCAGTCCTTGAGCTCCACGATTGTTGCGCCGGGGCCACCCTCGTTGTCGGCGGCCGGGCCGACGCTGGCGACCATGGGATGTTCGCGAAAGAACTTCGTCATCGCTTCCCGCAGGCGGCCGGTGCCGTGTCCGTGAATGACCCTGAGGCGTCTTGCGTCGGTCAACAGCGCCTGATCGAGGAACTTCTCCGCCTCGTCGGTCGCCTGATCAACCGTCTTGCCGATAACCATCAACTCGCGGGTGGCCGCGACGAGCCCGGCGGGTTCGGGGCTGGTCACCCGGCCCTTCTCGCGAACGGCAGAGTGCGCCTGGTGTCTCGACGCGGGGGCCTTCGCTGCCGGCGCCCCGCTGGCGGCATGCAGGTCGCGCCACGCGAGACGCATGCGCTTGCCGCGTACATCCACCTCGGCCTGCTTGCCCGAAACACTGGTGACCGTGCCCCGTGCGTCGAAGGCGGGCACGTAGACCGCATCTCCCACGGACGGCGCTGAGGTCAATGCGCGCGACAGTTCCGCAGGCGCCGATCCGCCAAGGGGGTGGGCCACCGAGTCCAGCGCAGCGCGTCCCTCGACGCGCAGGTGTCCGATGTCGCCTGTGGACAACGGGCGCTTGTCGGACTGCTTGACGAGCACCTCGGCCTTGGACTTCACCTGAGCGACAACGCGGTCCACTTCCGCGCGGGCCTCGCGGAGTTTTTCGTTCAGGCGATCGTCGAGCCGTTTCTTGAGCACGGCTTCGCGCTCGGTGACGTGCGACTCACGCGCGATGATGCGCGCGCGGTCGGCATCAAGTGTCCGCCGCGCCTGCTGCAGCGCCTCGCGTTCGCGCTCAAGCGCCGCCAGTTCCAGATCCACACGGGCGAGGTGTTCAGCCAGCTGTGTCTCGCGGGACGACCGTCGCGCCCGGGCGGCGTCAATGACCGAGGCCGGCATGCCGAGACGTTCCGCAATCTCGAGCGCGAGGCTGCGACCGGGGGCGCCGTAGACGAGCCGATACGTGGGCGCGTACGTTTCGGGCACAAATCCCATGGCGGCCGCCTGGATACCGTCGGAGGTTGCCGCGTACGACTTGAGGCCATCGTCGTGTGTCGTGGCGACGAGCAGAGCGCCGCGACGCCGGAAATGATCGATCACGGCCGTACCAAGGGCGCCGCCCTCAATGGGATCGGTGCCGCCACCGACTTCGTCGAGCAGAACGAGGGCGGGAAGGGCGAGCGTGCGATCCATCTCCACCAGGTGCGCGATTCGCGCGGAGAAGGTCGACAGGTTGGCGGCGATCGACTGTTCGTCACCGATGTCGGCAAAGATCGAGGCGAACGGTGTGAACGCGCTGCCTGGGTCGACGGGAATATGCAGACCTGCCTGGGCCATCAGCGCCAGCAATCCCGCGGCCTTCAGAGCCACGGTCTTGCCGCCAGTATTCGGGCCAGAAATCACCAGTGCACTGACGGGCGGCACCAGGCGAATGTCGTTGGCGACCACGGCGAGATGAAGCAGCAGTGGGTGACGCGCGCCGCGCCAGTCGAGTCGCCCATCGGTGGTGAGCATCGGAGCGATCGCCTGCTGACGCGCCGCGAGTCGCGCTTTTGCGTGCGCGAGGTCGAGTTCCGCTGCCACGTGGAGCAACGACTCGAGATCGGCAACCCGCACGCGATACGCATCCGTCAGTGCCAGCAGGATGCGATGGATCTCGGCCTTCTCGCGATCGGCCAACGCGACAATCTCGTTGTTGGTCTGCACCGTCGACAGCGGTTCAAGGTACAGACTGGCGCCACTGGCGGAACTGCCGTGCACGATGCCCGCGATGGCGTGTTGATGTTCCGAGCGCACCATGACGACATACCGTCCCCCTCGGTCGCTGACGATTTGGTCCTGCAGATACTTGGCTGTCTCGCGGCCGCGTGTCAGCTGCTCGAGCGTGGAGCGCAACTTCGCGCGATGTCGCCTGAGCGCATCGCGAATATCGCGCAGCGCCTGGCTCGCGTCGTCAGCCACATCGCCGGCTGGCGTAATCGCCTTGCGTGTGCGTGCCGCCTCGGTCGCGAAGCTTGGAGCGGCCGCGACAAGGTCGGCCAGGTGGGGAAGCGTGCCGCCGAGACGACGGATGCCGGCGCAGGCCGTGTCGACCGAGTCGACAAACGTGGCGAGCCCGAGCAGGCCGAGGGGATCAAGCGGATGGCCGCCCAGCTGGAGCGCGTCGAGCACCTCGAGCAACGTCTCGGGCGCCTGGATGGAGAGTGATCCGCCATCGGCGAGGAGTTGGACGGCCTCGCTTGTGGTCGACAGGCGCGCCTGGACCTCGGCTGGGTCCGGCGATGGCTCGAGTGAGAGCGCCCGCGCGCGGCCAAGCGGCGTCAGCGTCTGCTGCGCCAGGGCTTCGCGAATGCGATCGAACTCAAGCGCGCCGAGCGAAAAGTGTCCGGAGGAGTGCATTGGCAGGCTCCCCAATCCACCTGGGGAGCCTGCAATTATCTCACGCGCGGAGCAGTTGTACGTCGAGCGAGATCTTCACGTCCTCGCCGACGAGCACGCCGCCGGTTTCCAGCGCGGCATTCCAGGTGAGGCCGAAGTCCTTCCGGTTGATGCGTGTCGTGGCGGAGAAACCGCTCTTCAGGTTGCCCCAGGGGTCTTTCTGGGTGCCTTCAAACGTGACGTCGAGGACGACCTCGCGCGTGATGCCGCGGATGGTCAGGTCGCCCACCAGTTCAAAGGTCTGATCCTTGACGTTCTGCACCCGACGGCTCTTGAAAGTCAGGGTGGGGAACGTGTCCACGTCGAAGAAGTCTGCCGAACGCAGGTGCGCGTCGCGTTTGTCCTCGCGGGTATCGATCGACGCGGCGTCGATGGTGATGTCGGCGGCGGCGTCTGAGAAGTTGCCTTCCACAAAGCTGACGGTGCCGGAGACGTTCGCGAAGCGGCCGCGAACGGTGCTGATCATCAGGTGTTTGACCGAAAAGCCCACTTCCGAGTGGGAGGCGTCGACGGACCAGGCGGTGGGGGCGGCAATGGTAGACAAGATCGGGCTCCAGTTGGTTTAGACGTTAGTCGTCAAGACAACTAAATTATGGACCCGGTCACGACGTTTGTCAACCAGCGGATGGCGCCTGGCACCGTCCGTGCACGCACACGCGCAGTTACAATGAAGGGTCGGCAGCTCGGGCGGGGCCTCTACCTATGACTGGACTCGAAACACTCATCCTGGTCGCGTACTTCTTCGTGCTCAGCATCCTTGGCATTTATGGATGGCACCGGTATTACCTCGTGTACGAGTACATGAAGAACAAGGACAAGGTGCCGGGGCCGGCGCCGCTGCCCGACACCCTGCCGGTCGTCACCATCCAACTGCCGATTTTCAACGAGATGTACGTCGTCGACCGGTTGATCGACGCCGTCTGTGAAATCGAGTATCCGAAAGACAAACTCGAAATTCAGGTCCTTGACGATTCGACCGACGAGACGCGCGAGATCGCGGCGGGCGCGGTCGAACGCATGCGGCTGCTCGGTTTCGATATTCACTACCTCCATCGCACCGATCGCACCGGGTACAAGGCCGGCGCGCTTGATGCGGCGATGAAGGTGGCCCGCGGCGAGTTCATCGCGATCTTCGATGCCGACTTCGTGCCGACGAAGGACTTCCTCACGCGGACGATTGGACATTTTCAGAACCCGAAGGTCGCGCTCGTCCAGGCTCGGTGGGGCCACCTCAACGGCCAGTATTCGCTGCTCACGAAGATCCAGTCGATCCTGCTCGACGGACACTTCGTGCTCGAACATGGCGGGCGCAATCGCGCGGGGTGTTTCTTCAATTTCAACGGGACCGCGGGCGTCTGGCGCCGCACGGCCATCGGTGATGCGGGCGGCTGGCAGCACGACACGCTGACCGAGGACCTCGACCTCAGCTACCGCGCGCAACTCCGCGGCTGGCAGTTTCTGTTCGTGCCGGACCTGGTGACCCCGGCGGAAGTGCCTGTCGAGATGAATGCGTTCAAGTCGCAGCAGCACCGATGGGCGAAAGGCAGCATTCAGACGTGCCGCAAGGTGCTGCCCGCCATCCTCGCGTCCGACCTCCCGCGGAAGGTCAAAGTCGAAGCGTTCTTCCATCTGACCGCCAACTTCAATTACCTGCTGATGTGCGTGCTGTCGGCGCTGATGTTCCCGGCCATGTGGGTCCGCTACAACATGGGCTGGACCGAGATGCTGCTGATTGACGTGCCGCTGTTCATGGCCGCGACAGCGTCGGTGGCCAACTTCTATCTCGTCTCGCAGCGCGAGCTCTACACCGATTGGCGCTCACGGGTGAAATACCTCCCGGTGGTCATGTCCATTGGAATCGGTCTTGCGGTCAACAACACCAAAGCCGTGTTCGAGGCGCTGTTTGGCGGTCCCGGCGAGTTTGCGCGCACCGCGAAGTACGGCATCGCGTCCAATCGTGACGGCTGGCAGCACAAGAAGTATCACCAGACGATGTCGGTCCAGCCGCTGATTGAAGTCGCCCTCGGGTTGTACTTCACGTCCACCGTCGTTTACGCCCTGGCGCACGGCATCTTCGGCACGCTGCCATTCCTCGTGCTCTTCCAGTTCGGATTCCTTTACACCGGCCTGACGTCGCTGCTCCAGCAGTTGGGCGACGACGTGATGGTCAAGGCTCCACAGATCGCTGACTGACTATGACCACCGCTGCTCCCGTGAAACCCAAGGCCGGACTCGAAGACGTCGTTGCGGGCGAGTCCGCCATCTGCTACATCGACGGCCAGCGCGGCGTCCTGTCCTACTGCGGTTACGACATCCACGACCTCGCGGACATGGACCGCGGTGTGTCGTTCGAAGAGACGTGTTTTCTGCTGTGGCACCGGCGTCTGCCCACGCGCGCCGAGCTCGGTGATCTCCAGACGCAGCTGGCCGCCGCGCGTGTGTTGCCCGAGGCGGTGCTGCGCGCCATGAAGTCGCTGCCACCGGCCGAGGGCATGGATGCGCTGCGCACGTTGACCTCGATCCTCGGGCACGTTGATCCCGACGCGGCGGTCTCCACGCCACAGGCCAACTACCGGAAGGCGGTTCGCCTGACGGGCCAGCTCGCCTCGCTCGTAGCGACATGGGGCCGCATGCAGGCCGGTGGTGGTCCCATCGATCCGGATCCCGCCCTCGGACACGCCGCGAATTTCCTGTACATGTTGACGGGCACCCGTCCGTCAGCACTCGCCGCGCGGGCCTTCGACGTCTCGCTCGTGCTGCACGCCGACCACGAACTCAACGCGTCGACCTTCGCCGCGCGTGTGGCGGCGGCGACACTGACCGACATCCACTCGGCGATCGTGGCGGCAATTGGCACCCTCAAGGGACCGCTGCACGGCGGCGCGAACGCCGAGGTGATGAAGATGCTCCTCGAGCTCGGCCAGGATGCCGGTGTGGACCGCGCGGAGACCTTCATCCGCGAGAAACTCGCGCGCAAGGAGAAGGTCTCGGGCTTCGGGCACCGTGTGTATCGCACGGAGGATCCGCGCGCCACGCACCTGCGCCGCTTCTCGCAGTCGATCGGCGAAAAGGCCGGGCAGCCGCAGTGGTATGCGATGTCGCAGCGGATCGAGCAGGTGGTCAAGGCCGAGAAGGGACTCAACCCCAACGTCGACTTCTACTCGGCGTCGATGTTCTACACCCTGGGGATTCCCATCGACCTCTATACGCCGATTTTTGCCGTGAGCCGGATCTCGGGCTGGACCGCGCACGTGCTGGAGCAGTACGCGAACAACCGCCTGATTCGTCCACGCACCGACTACATCGGCCCGGAGTATCCGCAGCCGGTTCGTCCGCTCGACCAGCGCTGAGATTCCTCGAACGGCATGGACCAGCGTTTAATTCGGAATTTTTCGATCATCGCCCACATCGACCACGGCAAGTCGACGCTGGCGGATCGTCTGCTTGAAACCACGGGCGCCCTGCAGGCGCGCGAGATGGAAGCGCAGGTGCTCGACTCGATGGACCTCGAGCGCGAGCGCGGCATCACGATCAAGGCCCACGCCGTCCGGATCACCTACAAGGCGGACGACGGCAATGAGTACGTGCTGAATCTGCTCGACACGCCTGGCCACGTCGACTTCGGCTATGAAGTCACGCGCTCGCTGGCCGCCTGTGAAGGGGCGTTGCTTCTGATAGACGCCTCCCAGGGCGTCGAAGCGCAGACGCTGGCCAACGCCTACCTCGCGGTCGAGAACAACCTTGAGATCATCCCGGTCATCAACAAGATCGACCTGCCGAGTGCGCAGCCCGACGAAGCCAAGCGGCAGATTGAAGAGATCATCGGGCTCGACGCCGAGCAGGCGATCCTCGCCAGCGGCAAGACCGGTGAAGGCGTGCACGAGATTCTCGAGGCCGTGGTGCACCGGTTGCCCGCGCCGTCCGGCGACCCCAACGCCCCGCTCAAGGCGCTGATCTTCGATTCGTGGTACGACGCATACCGGGGCGTGGTCATCCTCACGCGCATCATCGACGGCGAGATGAAGGTCGGCCAGAAGATTCGACTGATGGCGGCCGGCCTCGATCTGCAGATCGATCAGCTCGGCGCGTTCACGCCCAAGCCCGTGCAGGTCGCGTCGTTGGGTGTTGGTGAGGCCGGCTTCATGGTCGCCAATATCAAGAACGTGGCGGACGCCAAGGTCGGCGACACGATTACCGACGCGCAGAATCCCACCGCCCAGCCGTTTCCCGGTTTCAAGGAATTGAAGCCGATGGTGTTCGCGGGCCTGTACCCGGTCGAGAGCTCGCAGTATCAGGAATTGCGCGAAGCCATGGAGAAGCTGCGTCTCAACGACGCGTCGTTTTTCTTCGAGCCGGAGACGTCCGCCGCGCTGGGTTTCGGATTCCGATGCGGCTATCTCGGCTTGCTGCACATGGAAATCGTGCAGGAACGCCTCGAACGCGAATACAACATGGACCTGGTCACCACCGCGCCAGGCGTCCTGTACCGCGTCACGACGACCGACGGTGTGGTTGAAGAGATCGACAGCCCCTCGAAGCTTCCCGATCCCGGGCGGATTCAGAAGTTCGAGGAGCCGATCATCCGGGCGACGATCCTGACCCCGGTCGAGTTCGTCGGCGGCATCCTGGAACTGTGCCAGGAAAAGCGCGGCGTGCAGAAGGGGATGGAGTACCTCAAGTCGGATCGGGTGCTCATCACCTACGAGATGCCGTTCAACGAAGTGGTGCTCGACTTCTACGACCGGCTCAAGACGATTTCGCGCGGATATGCGTCGCTCGACTATCACGTCATCGGGTATCAGGAATCGGATCTCGTGAAGCTCGACATCCTCGTCAACGCGGAGCCCGTCGACGCGCTGGCGATGGTCGTGCACAAGGACAGCGCCTACACGAAGGGGCGGGCGCTGGCGGCGAAGATGCGCGAGCTGATTCCGCGGCAGATGTTCGAGATCGCCATCCAGGCGTCAATCGGCAGCCGCGTCGTGGCGCGAGAGACGGTTCGCGCGCTCCGCAAGAACGTGCTCGCCAAGTGTTACGGCGGCGACATTTCGCGCAAGCGGAAACTGCTCGAGAAGCAGAAGGAAGGCAAGAAGCGCATGAAGCGCGTCGGACGCGTGGAGATCCCGCAGGAAGCGTTCCTGGCGGTGCTCAAGGTGGGATCCGAGTCGTGAAGAAGTCGGTGGTCCGCGAATACGCCGAGTCGCTCATCGTCGCGGTGGTGCTGGCGTTGTTCGTGCGCACCTGGGTCTTTCAGGCCTTCAAGATTCCCACCGGCTCGATGGAGCCGAACCTGCTCATCGGCGACCATCTCATCGTCAACAAGACGATCTTCGCGCCGGCGGCTGCGGGGATCGAATCCGCCCTGTTGCCGACGCGCGAGATCCGTCGCGGCGACGTGATCGTGTTCAAGTATCCCGAGGGGCCGGACCGCGATTTCATCAAGCGCGTGATTGGCCTTCCCGGCGACCGGCTTGAATTGCGGCGCAAGCAGATCTTCGTGAATGGCCAGGCGCTTGACGAGCCGTGGGCGCATTACGCGCAGCCCGCGACGCCGGACAGTTTTGGCGCCAGCGGCGACCTACGCGAGTTCTACGGCCCGGTCACCGTGCCGGACGGCCAGTACTTCATGATGGGCGACAACCGGGACAACTCCGAGGACAGCCGCTACTGGGGATTCCTGCCGGCGACCTACGTCAAGGGCAAGGCGCTGTTCATCTACTTTTCGTTTGACGCCGGCGTCCGCTGGGAGCGACTGCTCAACATCGTCCGCTGAGCCGCGCGCCGCCGCGCGGTCAGCTGGCGCGGGACTGAAATCTGTAGCCGACACCGCGGACGGTCAGCAGGTGCTTCGGCGTCGCCGGCGAGTCGCCGATGTATTTGCGCAGCCGGGACATGAAGTGGTCAATGGCTCGCGTGTCGGTGTCTTCGTGCACGTTCCAGACGTCGGCAAGCAGCTGTTTGCGTGACACGGTCTGTCCATCACGCGTCACGAGGTACCGGAGCAGGTTCACTTCCATCAGAGTGAGCGGATGCACCGTGTCGCCGAAGCGGAGCTCCTGCGAGCCGAAGTCGATCACCCGTCCGTTGACTTCGAAGACGTCCGCCGGCGGGCCCGCCGGCGGCATCCACTGCTGCCGCCGCAGCAGGGCGTGAATCCGCGCCACGAGGATGGCGAGTTCGAAGGGCTTGGGCAGATAGTCATCGGCGCCGGCGTCGAACCCCCGCAGGACGTCCTCGGCGCGACCGCGGGCCGTGAGCATCAGAATCGGCCGGTACCACGCGCGGTGTCGCAGCGCCTGCGCCACGTGAAATCCGTCGATGCCCGGCAGCATCACGTCGAGAATCATGGCATCGACGCAGTCAGGGGCATCGGCGAGCACCTTCAGCGCGGCCTCTCCGGTATCGACGACACGCACGTCGTGTCCTTCGGCCTCCAGGTTGAACTTCACGCCGGAGGCAATGTGTGGTTCGTCTTCGACCAGCAACAGGCGCGCCATCAATTCGTCCTCGGCGCGGAGGGAATTTCCAGGGTGAACGTGGCGCCGCGACCGGGGCCGGCGCTGCTGGCTGACACACGCCCGCCGTGTGCGGCAGCGGTGTTCTGCACGATGTACAGGCCGAGGCCGGTCCCCTTGATGCGCTGCGTCAGCGCGCCGGGAATCCGATAGAAGCGCCGGAAGAGGCGCCCGGCCTCGTGCGGCGCGAACCCCGCGCCTTTGTCGCTCACCTTGACGATGCCCCAGTCGCCGATCACGCCGGCTTCCACGGTGACGTCGATGTGATCGCCGGAGTATTTCACCGCGTTGTCGAGCAGGTTCATCAGCGCCGCGCGCAGTGCCGCGGCGTCTGCAATGACCTCCGGCGGGCCTTCGTCGGCGGCAAAGTCCACACGCCGCAGCTGGTGCTCATCCAGGTGCCGCCGCGTTCGGGCCAGGGCGAGGCATTCGTCCACGAGGTGCACCAGGTTCAACCGTTCCTTGTGCAGCGCGCTCTTGCCCGCCTGCCCCGTACGCAGGACCTGCTCGATGGTCTGCATCAACCGGTCGTTGTCCTCCAGCATCACATCGTAGAACTCGCGCCGCTTCTCCGGCGTGAGCACCGCGTCTCGTGTCTTGAGTGTCTCGAGGTGCAGGCGAATCGACGTCACCGGTGTCTTGAGCTCGTGGGTGACGGCGTTGACGAAGGCGTCCTGCTGTTCGTTTTTCCGGATTTCACGCACGAGGAACGTGGTGTTGACGATCAGGCCGGCAATGATGGCCGCAAAAATCGGGATGCCGAGCACCAGCGGCACCACCTGCCGCCAGTTCAGGACGACATATTGGACGTTGAGGGCAATCGCCAGTGCCACCGCCAGCACACAAAAGGTGACAAAAAAGGCAATGGCGCCCTGGCGGCCTGGAGCGACCGACATGACGCCATTCTAAATGGGTTGGTGGGCTGGTGGCTTGCTGGGCTGACTACGCGGCGATTTCTTCAGCCGGCTCAGCGTCGATGGCCACCCGCTGCACGTTGCTGGCCAGGCCAAGCAGCTGCAGGGCGCGAATGTGCAGGTACGTCACGTCGAGTTCGTACCAGGCCAGGCCGTGGGCCGCGGACGTCGGATGCGCATGGTGGTTGTTGTGCCAGCCTTCACCGAAGGTCAGCATCGCGACCCACCAGTTGTTGCGCGAGTC
>CBINOO010000033.1:0-33139 GCA_966252305.1 uncultured Acidimicrobiia bacterium | reverse complement strand
GTTTGACGCCGTCATGTCCGAGTGAGGCGAACGCGATGTCACAGAGTCGGCTGGTGCCTGTATTGATCATCATTGGCGCGGCGATGTTTGCCTACGCCCCGTTCCTGATTGACGCAGCCCCGTACGAGTCAACGATGGGACTCGTGCAGAAGATCTTCTACTTTCACGTGCCGTCGGCCATCGTGATGTTCTCCTCGGCGTTTGTCTGCGGCATCGGGAGCCTCATCTACCTGGCGAGGCGGAAGCCCGGTGCCGATCGCGTCGCGATTGCGGGCGCCGAGCTCACGGTGCTCTTTGGCATCATCGTGCTCGTGACCGGGCCGCTCTGGGCCCGGAAGGCCTGGGGCGTGTGGTGGGATTGGGGTGATGTGCGCCTCGTCACGTCGCTGGTGTTGTGGCTGATCTTTGTGGCGTACCTGCTGCTCCGGAGATTTGCAGGAGCGGGGAGCGATGTGCTGGCTGCGGCCGTGGGTGTGTTCGGGATGGCTAACGTGCCGTTCGTCTACTGGTCGGTGAATGTCTGGCGCACCATGCATCCCAAAACAACCGTGGTCCGCCAGCTGACGCCGGAGATGCGTATTCCGTTCTACTGGTGCCTGGCCGCGTTCATCTGCCTGTACGTCGCGATGTTGCTGATACGCACGCGGCTGGAACATTCGCGTGCCTCGCTGGAAGAGGCCTGGTCCGGCCTGGAGGATTGAGATGACGCTGCGTAATCTGACACGTGCCTGCCTGTGGGTCGTTGTGTTCACCATCATTGCCGCCGTGCCTGCGGTGGCTCAGCAGCCACAGGCCGCAACCGACGGATTCGTGCCGCTCAGCGAACTCGCCAATCGTGAGGTCCTGCCGGCCACCCCGCTGGTGTTCTACGCCTACGGCTTCGTGTGGGTGGCCCTGCTGGCGTACCTCTATTCCCTGTGGAATCGGGTGACGAAGCTGCAGTCCGATGCGGAGAGCCTTCGCCGGCGGGTTGACGCGCAAGGCGGGCGATAGGCCATGGGAGGAATGTCGTCCGCGCATTTCCTGTTCATCCCGAGTGTGCTGATTCTCGGGGTGGTGATTGGCTGGGTGCTGGGTTCCAGAGCCGCACGCGACGCGTTTGCGATGGAACTCAAGCGGCGTGAGGAACGCGCGCAGCGGGGCAAGAACTAGGCGCCGAACTCAAGGCGCTCCGCCAGACGCTCCGGAAGGCCCGCCGTCCGCATGCGCCTCTGCGCTGCCGCAATGTCATAGGCAACCCGGCGCAGTTCAATGGTGGCCTGCTCGGGGCGCCACAGGGCGTACGCCGCCCGTGAATCTCCGTCCCGAGGTTGTCCCACCGCTCCAGGATTCACCAGCCACCGCGCGCCCGGCGTGAGGGCAATCTCATGCCGCGCGCGCCGAAACGGCGAGCGGTCCATGACCGCCTGACCTTCCATCGTGAAACACGTCTGCAGGTGCGTGTGCCCGTGCAGGCACACGTCAAACGCCTCACTCCTGAAAGTCGTCCGCGCGTCCGTCAGGTCGACGACGTAGAAGTCTTCGTCAAATGGCGCGCCGTGGCAGAGCAGCGCGCCGTCAGGGTGCTCCGCAGGCCCCACCGGCATGGCCGCGAGCCACGCGCGTTCATCGTCGGATAACGCAGTGCGTGTCCACTCGATGGCGGTGCGCGCCAGGGGGCTGAAGTCGGCAGCCGAGGTGATGCCGGCGGCGACACGGTCGTGATTGCCGCGAAGCAGTACAGGCGACAGCGTACGGATGCGTGTGATGACCTCGGAGGGCGCGGCGCCGTACCCGACAAGATCTCCGAGGCAGATGGCGCGATTCCAGTGGCCGTCTGCGTCCGTCAGTACGGCATCCAGCGCGTCGATGTTGCCGTGGATGTCGCTGACGACCAGCCAGGTCGTCACGGTGAAACCAGCCCCGAATACGCATGCACCGCGTCCAGCACCCGATCGGCGACCGCCGATGCGGACGAGCGTGAGGCGTTCACGCGCAGGTGGGCCAGGCGATAGGTGTCGGCGCGTGCGAGGTACAGCCGTTCGAGTGACGCGCGGTCGGAGGCCAGGGGGCGACGGCCATCAAGCGGAATCCGCTGGGCCAGTTCCGGCAGCGGGACGTCGATCCACACCGAGATGCCGTCCATGTTGATCGCCGCGCGGTTCTCCGGGTCGGCAAACGTGCCGCCCCCGGTCGCAACCACGATGTGGCGAATGGGCTGCAGGATGGCCAGCATCTCCTTTTCGAGCTGTCGGAAGTACGGCTCGCCGTGGCGCGCGAAGATCTCGGCGACCGTCTTTTTCTCGCGCACTTCGATCAGATGATCAATGTCCTCACATCGCCATCGCAGGCGCGCGGCGAGGTGACGCCCCACGGTGGTCTTGCCCGAGGCCATGAACCCGACGAGGTAGATCTTGTCGGTGGTCATGACACGCTCAGGCGCTGCAGGTCCGGCACGAAGTCCGGGTAGGAGACCGCCACGACGTCCGCGCCGCTGATCCGCGTCTGGCCGCGGGCGCCGAGGGCGACGATGGCACAGGCCATCACGAGCCGGTGGTCGTGTGCGGCGTCAACGGTGCCGCCTGTCGGGCGGCCGGCGCGACCATCCACAACGAAGCCGTCCGGGTATTCCTTTGCGTCGACGCCGAGCGCGCGCAGGCCCGTGACGACGGCCGTGATGCGGTCGCTCTCCTTGACGCGCAGTTCCTCGGCGTTGCGCACCTCCAGTCGAGCGCCGAGGGCGGCGCTCGCGGCAAGGACAGGCAGTTCGTCAATCAGTCCTGGGACTTCATCCCCGGCAATCGTCGTGTCCTGCCGGGCGCCGTAACGCACGCGGATCTGGCCCACGGGTTCGCCGCCCATTTCGGAGTGTTGTTCAACGTCGATCCGCGCGCCCATGCGGGTCAGTGCGGCCAGACTCGCGATCCGTCGCGGGTTGAGGCAGACACCTGTAATGGTGACGTCGCTGCCAGGTACGGCTGCGGCCGCAGCGGCCCAGGTCGCCGCAGACGAGGGATCGCCTGGAACCGCAATCACGTTGGAGGGCGCGACCGGTTGTTGTCCTCCGCTGACCGAGACCATCGCTCCGTCGACAGCGGCATGGAGGCCAAAAAGCGGGAAGGCACGTTCAGAGTGATCCCGTGTCGGCGCCGGCTCGGTGATGTGTGTGGTGCCTGTGGCCCGCAGCGCTGCCAGCATGACCGCACTCTTGAGCTGCGCCGAGGCGACCGGCGACGTCCAGTGGATTCCCCTGAGCGCGCCGCCGTGCAGCGTGAGCGGGGGACGCCCCTCGTGGGTGGAGCCCGAGGCGCCCATGCGGGCGAGCGGGTCGAGGACGCGCGCCATCGGGCGTCTGGACAGGGACGTGTCTCCCACAAGGGTGACCGTAACCGGATATCCCGACAACAATCCCGCCATCAGGCGCATCGTGGTGCCCGAATTCACGCAATCGAGTGGATGGCCTGGCGCCCGTGGGCCAGCCGCGCCCCAGCCCGTGATCACCAGGGTGTCCTCGGACTCACGGACCCACGTCGCGCCCAGTTGTGCGGCGCACGCCAGGCTGGCCAGCACGTCGGCGCCTCCAGACAAGCCACGCACGCGCGTGGTGCCGGCAGAGGCGGCGCCGAGCAGGACATATCGGTGCGAAATGGACTTGTCACCGGGCACCGAGAGCGTTCCGGCGAGCGTTCGGATCGGGGAAAGCGGCAAGGACGACATTACAAGGGCCGTTTCCGAATAGTATGTTATTGCGCGTGCCCATGGTGACCGACCAGCACCTCGTCCGGATCGAACTGCCGAGTTCGTTCGACCTGCTCGACCTCGTTCAGGCCGTCAGCGACCGGTTGTCGAATCTCGCCGGCCTCGACGAAGACGCCACGCATTGGGTGAGTGTGGCCGTTCGCGAGTCGGTCATCAATGCGGTCAAACACGGCAATCGCGAAGACCCCGCCAAACATGTGACCGTGGAGTTCTCGCTCTCGCCGCGCGCGGAGCCCCGGCAGTTTGCGGTCACGGTGTTCGACGAAGGCGAGGGGTTTGACTTCGAGGAGGTCGAGGATCCACTCGCTCCTGAGAATCTGCTCAAGTCGAGCGGCCGCGGCATCTTCTTCATGCGCAACTTCATGGACGACGTGGCGATCGCCAGGCGTCCGGAAGGCGGCATGTCGGTCCGCATGGTCAAGAACCTCTCCCAGTAGCTCTTCGTGATTCCCGATCCCGCATTTCTCGCGACCGCCATCGATGCGGCGCAAGCCGGTGGCCGCATCGCCCGCCAGTACTTCCGCCGCGACCCCATTGTTCGCAAGAAGGGCCTGATTGACCTGGTGACCGAAGCGGATGTCGCCGTTGAGGCGGAAATCCGAGAGCGCATCGGACGCCGGTTCCCCACGCACGGGTTTCTCGGTGAGGAATCCGGCGAACAGACAGCCGGCACGGGCTTCCGATGGATCGTGGATCCGATAGACGGCACCACGAACTTCGCTCACGGACTCGCGCTCTTCTGCATTTCCGTCGCGCTCGAGATTGACGGGCAGGTGGCGGTCGGTGTGGTCTACGACCCGATGGGCGATGAGTTATTTACGGCCGAAGTCGGGCAGGGGGCGAGGCTCAATGGAGAGCGGCTCCGCGTGAGCGGCGTTGAGGCGCTGATTGACGGTCTGCTCGTGACCGGATTCCCGTACACCGCCGACGAAGATCGCGCCGAACAGCTCGCCATCTTTGCGGGGTTCCTGGCCAAGGCGCAGGCGGTCCGTCGCCTTGGATCGGCAGCCCTCGACCTCTGTTATGTCGCGGCGGGACGTTTTGATGCGTTCTGGGAGCAGAACCTGCATCCGTGGGACGTGGCTGCCGGCGGGCTGATCGTGCGTGAAGCGGGTGGGGATGTCACCGATTACCAGGGTGGGCCGTTTGATCCGTTTGCGCGGCAGATTGTGGCGTCCAACCGAGTACTCCATCCACAGCTGCTGAGCGTCCTCGCTGACCTCAGAAAGTGACAGCCGCGGCCCTCTACCGCTGAAATCGGCGGTTTTCCTCAGGAAATTCCTCTGGCATCGAACCTGCTAAGGAACGACGCAGGTGAACGCGCGGTTTTGTTCCGCGCCCTTCGCAACGATGGAGCACAACATGACACGGGTGATTCGAGCAGGTGTTCTGGGAATGGTCGCATTGGGCATGGTCGCCACGACGGCCACGTCTGCGGCCGCACAGGTGGTGCACTCGCTGCACCTGGGCGCCGGGCTCTTCGCGCCGCGTGGGTACGACTCGCGGCCGGATGACGATGTGTGGGTCGAGAATCTGAATACTCTCGCGTTCGACATCAAGGACTTTCGCGGCGCCATCGGCACGGCGGAATGGACGATGACGTTTAACGAGCGCGTGGAACTCGGCCTGGGAGGCGGTTTTTATCAACGCACCGTGCCCAGCTTCTATCGCGATTACGTGAACAGCAACGGCAATGAGATCGAACAGGACCTCAAGCTCCGCGTGATTCCCCTGACAGCGGTCGTGCGATTCCTGCCTGTGGGACGCGCGGGCTCGGTGCAACCGTACGTCGGCGCCGGCGTGAGCGCGCTTCGCTGGCGGTATTCGGAAAGCGGAGAGTTTGTGGACTTCTTCGACAACTTCTCGGTGTTTCGTGATCGATACGTCGCCGAGGGCACGGCGATTGGTGGTGTCGTGCTTGGCGGTGTGCGGCTGCCCCTGGGCGGTGACATCTATGCGTTCAACGCCGAAGGCCGGTATCAGTTCGGATCCGGCGATCTGGCGGACAACGGATTCCTGACCGAGAAGATCGACCTCTCAGGTCTGCAGTTCACGGTCGGGTTCCAGATTCGCTTCTGACATCAGACAGGGGGCGGCGTCGATACAACGCGACGCCGCCTCCCTCGGCAATGCGCTCGAACCGCGCGAGATATTGTTCGTCGTCGCGTGCGCGGACGGCGAGCACGTCGCCTCCCTCGGCAGATTCCTCAATCAACATCCACCGCACGTAGGGCGTCGGGTCCTGCACTGCAGCCTTCCAGGCTTCGCCGTTCCCCTCATGAAGAAAGTCGCGGAGGTCGAACCCGGCATGTGACATCTGCTGCATGTAGTGGCCGAGCGAACCCATGCTTGCCATGATCGGCGTCCCATCCCACTCGCGGGCCAGTACTGCCGTGACGGCCTCACGTGCGCGCGCATAGGGACGCTCCCACTGAGCCTCCTGCACCATCGGCGCGTGGGTATCCAGCGGGGGACTGGCAACGACGAGGGCTGCGGCTGCGGCAAGGGCGGTCACACCCCGGAACCTGGGGGGAATCCACATGACGGCCCAGCCGGCGGCCACCGTGCTGGCGACGACCAGCGAGAGCATGTACCGCACTCGTACGGGATGACCGCTCGTGAAGGCGTACAGGGGGAGAGCCACCGCCGCAAACAACGCGAGCGGCAACAGCCGTCCAATCACGGCTGCACGACCCTCGTGACGGGCGAGCACCGCGAAGACGAGGGCGGACAACGCGCCGATCCAGCCTGCGGTCAGGACCCACGGGTCGGTCAGCGTTCGAGCGGCGTCGACAATCTGCGTCCAGGCAAGCGCCGGATCCCCCAGCGCGGGGTTGTTGGCTTCGAAGAAGCCGCCCGTGGTGAACCACTGGCCCGTGCTCCCGTAGCTGTGGAGCAGGAACAGGGCGATCGCGCCGGCCGGCCAGAGCACAAGCGGGGCAATGCGGCGGGGATGCGCCACGAAGGCCAGGCCTCCCAGCACCCCGCCAATGCACCAGCCCTCGTAGCGGGTCATCACCAGGGCCGCGAGGGCCCAGCCGGCGTAGCGGCCTGTGGCCTCCGACGGCGCGGCCACGAAGCGGTCGACGGCATACAACGCGACACACGCCAGGCCGAACAGCAGCGGCTCGGTCATCGGTGTTGACTGGAGATACAGCAGGCTCGCGTTGAGCAGCACGGCGGCGGCTACCGCGATGCCGGCCAGCGGGGAGCCCAGCTGCGCACCCACGACACGTGACAGGAGCGCGAGGCCCCATGCCATGGCGGCAATCGACCAGAACACGCCGGTGGCCCCCGTGTGATACGCCCAGTCCCATTGCACCGGCACGGCGTTGATCACGTGCGGGAGCGGCAGCCAGACGGCGCCGAACTGAATCCAGCCCGGTGTGAGGTTGTCGAACACCCGGCGCGCGACGATGAGGTGGCCCCGGGCATCATAGTGGCTCAGCGTGAGATCCAGCTGCGCGTAGTGCCAGGCGGCAAACGCGCCCGTCACGATCGTGCCGGCCGCGACGAGCCAGGCCAGGCGAGTGGGAGAAAGGCGAGCAGCTATAATCAAGACATTCTATCCGGGCCGTTTCCGGCCCCAGGCTTCTTCCCGACCACATGGATGAACTTCTTGCCGCCGTGCAGCCTACCGTTGATCGGTGGGGAGGCGTCGGGATGGCCATCATCGCGGCGATCGATACGTCCTTTGTCTCGATGCCCAACGTCAACGACCTCCTCATCGTCTGGCAAACGATCAAGTTCCCGGATCAGTGGTGGTATTTCGCGTTGATGACGACCCTCGGCTCGGTGGTGGGGACGCAGATCATCTACGAGATTGGTCGCCGAAGCGGGGAGGCCTTTCTGCGCAAGCGATTCAAGCCGGAGAGCATCGCGCGGGTGCAGGGGCTGTTCGCGCGGTATGGCCTGCTGGTGATGTTGGTCATCGCGTTTGCCCCTCCACCGGCGCCGTACAAGATTTTTGTGCTGCTGGCGGGTGTGGGCGGCGTCCGGCCGCTTCAGTTTGCCGCGGCAGTGGCCGTGGGGCGTGGCACCAGGTATCTGGCAGAGGGCTGGCTGGCCCGGGTCTATGGGGACGCCGCGGCCGCGTTCATCCGCCTGCATCTGGCGGAGGTCACAATCGGCCTGCTTGGAGCCGTCGCGGTCGCCGGCGTGACCTGGTGGCTGTGGCGCAGGTGGCGGCCAGCATAGAATGTCCTGCGTGGATTTGTCGGTCGTCATCCCGATTTACAACGAGGCGGAGAACGTCGACGCGCTCTGCCAGGAGTTCATCGAGACGCTCGACCGGTGGGGCCGTCCCTACGAGATCCTGCTGGTGGACGATGGCAGCACGGATGATTCGTTTGCCCGGCTGACCCGCCTGCAGGCGGCGCATCCGCAGCTGCGTGTGATCCAGTTCCGCCGCAATTTTGGCCAGACCGCCGCATTTGCCGCGGGATTCGCGTATGCGACCGGCGCCTACATCGCGACGGCTGACGGCGACCTGCAGAATGACCCCCGCGACCTGCCGTCGATGGTCGCGCGCCTGGAAGGGAAAGCGGACGGTGACGCCGGCACCTACGACATCGTCTGTGGCTGGCGAAAGGATCGGAAGGACACATTCATCAACCGGCGGCTTCCGTCCGTGCTGGCCAACCGCCTGATCTCGTGGGCGACCGGCGTGCGCCTGCACGATTACGGATGTTCACTGAAGGTGTTCCGCGCCGAAGTCGTCAAGCCGCTTCGCCTGTATGGCGAGATGCACCGGTTCCTGCCCGCGCTGGCCAGCCTGATGGGCGTGCGTATTGCCGAGCAGGTGGTCAATCACCGGGCGCGCCGGTTCGGCCGCACGAAGTACGGGATTTCGCGCACGGTTCGTGTCGTGCTTGACCTGGTGACGGTGAAGTTCCTGCTCAGCTATTCGACCAGACCGCTGCAGATTTTCGGGCTGGTCGGGCTGGTGATGGGTGGGTTTGGCACATCCATCCTGCTGTATCTGACCTGGTTGAAGTACTTTGGAGGGGAAGGCATCGGCAACCGGCCGCTGCTGTTTCTGGGCATCCTGCTGGTGTTCACGGGCGTGCAGCTGCTGACCGTGGGCCTGCTGGCTGAACTGCAGTCGCGGACGTACCACGAGTCGCAGGGCAAGCCCATCTACGTCGTTCGACAGATTGTTGAGACCCCGGCCGGAGACGACCGTCAGGACGTCTGACTCCGGGGAGAGGTGTACATGACGCGAGTGTGGAAACAACGGGCGGGAACGCTGGCGCTGGCGGGACTGGCGATGTGTGGCTGGGCCGCTGACGCGGCGGCGCAGGTGACCCTGCCGCCCCGGCCGGCCTCGACACAGACCAACCCGGATGACGAGGTACGCAAGCCCTACAGCCGCTGGCATCTGGGTGTGGCGTCCGGTACCACGGACGTCGCGCGGACGGATACGGTTGCGGGGATCGAATTCGGGATTCGCCTGCGGCGCAATCTTCACGTGGCGTTTGAGTCGGGCCGGATGCTCGATATCGTGACGCAGAGCCGGATTGATGAATCGCAGTCGTATGTCGACTTCGTGCAGTCCGCCTATGGCGTGCCCGCGTCGGGCACGATGCGGGGCAACGCCTGGTACGGGCTGGTCGGTTTCCGGCTCATCCCGGACGGCGCGGCGTGGGGCGAAGGCAATGGAATCCGGCCATACGTGGAGGCCACCGCGGGCATGGCGCGCGTGGAGTACAACCCGCGGTACAACGTAGACGGCACCGACATTTCCGGCGCCGCGTTGCAGATTTACGGCGTCACCCTCGGCAAGGACCTGCTGGGCACGACGAACCGCTTCATGTATTCGGGCGGCGCCGGCCTGAAGTTCGGCAACACCTGGTATCTGGACCTTGGCGTTCGGTTCACGCGGATCAACACGACGGATCACCCGACCAACGTGAAGCGGGTGTTCATCGGGATGGGGCGTCGCTTCTAAGTCATGCGGCTGCGGGGGCTGATTGCTGGATGCGGCGTAGCGTTGCTCGTCGCCGGGTGTAGTTCGCCGACGGCGCCGCCCAAACCGCCCGTGGTTGATCCGTCAAGCGCCCCGCTGATTCAGTCGATCACTGTGCCCGCCAGCCGGGTCGAGACGGGGCAGAACATCGCGATTTCGGCGGAGGTTGTGGACGCCGAAACCCCGCTGACACAACTCGCGTACGCGTGGACGGCCAGTGCCGGCAGCATTACCGGCACCGGCGCAACGGCGACCTGGACACATCCCGCCGGCATCACCAGCGGGGTCGACGTTACACTGACACTCACAGTCACCGACACCTACGATGCGGTGGAGAACAACCGGATCGTCAAGAAGCAGTACGTGGTCTCGCGCACGTCGTCGGCCTTCCGGGTGCATGATTCGGAAGCGGAAACCCGAGAACTTGCCAGAAAATTCCTGATCGACCTGTTTGGGAATTCGGCGGTGCGCCCCCCTGACTGCATGGTGGACTTCGCGGACGTGTGTGCAGATCTCAACAATGGCCGAGCGGATGAGCTCCAGCAAATCGTCGACAACCGAGCCGTTGTCGCTATTCGGTCGGCCGTGCTGTTGCAGCAACGCAACACGTTTCGCGACGCGTCGTTCGGCTCAGTGCACAGTGCCGTCTGGTACGACGACTACTACCTGGATGGACGGCCAAAGGATCCAGCTTGTGGCGATTTCGAAGTGACGGTGATCTACGTCGGAGGACGCTGGTGGATTTGCCAGAGTTTCTTCAACGAGGACGACAGGAGCGGGTGTCCGTCAGCGACCGATAATCGCGCGTTCGCACGGACGCTCGGCAGCCAACGCGGCAAGTCTCCCGGGGTGTACGACCTGCTCAAGGCCAGGATCCGCTGATGGCGTTTTATCGCACGTTTTCCGAGAAGCAGCTGACCGGCGCTGGCGCGGCCCGTCGGGGCAAGATCGAGCAGTGGCGGTTTGGGATGGTCTCGTCGCTCGTCAAGGCCCCGGCGGACTTCCTCGAAGTTGGGCCAGGGCAGGGCGCCATTGCCGACCTGGCAAGGGAAGCGGGCTACCGCTACCGAGCCGTGGAGCCCAGCACCATCCTGTGTGAGCAGTTGCGCGCGCGGGGAATTGACGTGACCGAAGCGTTTACACCGCCTATTCCCGCGTCCGACGCGTCGTTGGACATCGTGTATGCGGACCAGGTCGTCGAGCACATGTCGGGCATTGACGCCGCGCGGGCCTGGGTCGCGGAAGCGCTGCGCATCCTTCGTCCAGGCGGCGTCCTGTTCGTCGTCGTTCCTGATTACCTCAAGGAACGCGGGTTCTTCTGGGACATCGACTACACGCACAACTTCATCACCACCGAACGCCGGATGCGCCAGCTGCTGTACGACGGGGGCTTTGACGTGACGCGGATGGTGCGGAGCATCGGCATGGCCACCGGGATTCGACGGGATCTGCTCGCGGCTGGGGCTCATCTGATCAACGTGCCCGGCGTGGATGCGCTCTCGCGATACACGGGCACCGAAGAGCTTGTGTTCAAGATCCGCAAGAACCTGTTCGAGACGCTCGCATTTACTGCGCGCAAGCCCGCCTGAGTCAGGCGGAGCCGGCAGCCGTCGCTCACACCCAGAATTCCCGCTCGTCATCACCGATCGAGTTGAGCATCGAGCCTCGAAGGATCTTGTCGGACATGGTCAGCCCCTGCCCGATGGAATGGTCCATGTTGTTGTACCAGAAACGCGCGGAGCGCCCCGCCAGCAACAGGTTTCGATATCGTTCGAGGTGCTTGAACGTCGCAGTCAGCCGCCGGAGGTAGTCGAGCCGGTAGATGGGATAGGTGTTTCGCACGGGTTCGATGTGCACTTGTCCGACGTCCTCAGCACGTTCGATTGTCCGCGTGCGCACGAGATCGGCGACGATCGCCTGCGTCAGTCGTTCCGGCGCACGCCAGCGGTCGTCACCTTCCATACAGGTCACCTCCACGCACAGGCTGCCTTTGCCGGGCGGGACCATGTCGGTCGCGAATGCGGCGGGAATCGAAATGCGGGAGAAGACTTCGTCTCCGCCGTAGTAAATCCACTGGTAGTCGTGCCGCACGGGGCGTGACAACTCGATGTTGTAGAAGAGTGTCGACAAGTAGGACAAACCCGGGTCCGGGATCCCCAACATGTTGGTCAACGCGACGAGTGGGCCGGTCCAGACCAGGTTCTGCACCCGGATGCGGTGGTCGCCGGACCAGATGGCCTCGATGCGATCGTGACCGGCATCAATACGCGTCACAGGGCACGCCACAGACACCGACCCGCCCCCCTCGACAATCCGCGTCGTCAGACGTTCGGAGAATCGCCCCACACCGTGAGGCGCATACAGGAACATCGTTTCCACCGGCGTGGGGAGGAACGTCGTTTTCAGAAGGCCCCACAAGGAATCCGCATTGGCACGTTTGTCGATGACCGCGCGATTGACCCCAGCTCGCCCCCAATCGCGGTGCAAGGCCGCAGGCGAATGGAACAGGAACTTCTCGGTGTAGGGCTTGAAGAAGATGTCGTAGATCGTCCTGCCGTACTTGTTCAGCACGTCCACTTCGAAGCTGTCGCCCTCCAGCTCTTTCCGGAAGAAGAGGTCGCGCGTGGCCGACACCATCGTGCGCAGGGGCATGGAGAGCAGCACCGACGGCCGGAGCGGCCAGACGTGAAAGCGGCCGAACATGCGCGCGCCGCTCTTGCGCGGGATCGGGATTGCGTCTTCGGCGAGGATCTCCTGGATGAAGGCGGCGACGCGAGGCTGCTCGGTGTGAAAGCGATGGGGGCCAACATCGAAGTGAAAGTTCCCGTAGTGCCAACTGCGGGCGAGGCCTCCGACGCAGTCGCCGGCTTCGATGACCTGGACGTTCCAGGACGGAACGAGTTGATGGGCCAGGGTGAGGCCGGCGACGCCGGCGCCGACGATGGTGACTGAGGGACGGGAATTCATCGACACGGGGTGATGGCCTGGCAGCCGACGGCGACGATGGTCACCTCGGTGCTGGAGAAGACCGGTGGAAACAGGTCGGGACGGGAAGAGAACTTGTTGCTGCCGGCCGGGAATGCGCGGCGTTCCGGGGCGCCGATGAAGAGGTAGTCGATGCCCAGTTCCCGCGCCGTGATCCAGGCGCGAGCGGGATCGGGATCGCTGAACACCGAATCCGCAACGGCTGCGCGGCGGCGCATCTCCTCAGTCAGCAGCAATGAGATTGGCAAGCCTGCCGCCATGCGTCGGCGCGCGAAGGACGGCACGACCGACCACGTGTCGCGCCCACGCGGGCCGGGCGCAGGCTGCACCGTTGCGTCCGGTGCCGTGTGTCGTTGAATCCACTCGAACGCCGCCTGCTGTTCAGGCGAGACGAGGATGGTCCAGTGGAAGCCCGGGCCTTCGTCGACGTTGCTGACGTCCTGCGCGTTGAACCAGTCGATTGCCGTCGTGGGGAGTCCGATCGCAAAGGCCAGAGCCACAAGCGGCGCAGCCATGCGCGTTCGGCGTCGGGTCAGCAGCAGCGCCACCGCAGGCGGGGCCGTCACGAGGATGACCTGTCCGGCACGCCACCCAATCCAGATCGGCTCGAGCGTGAGGGTGACGAAGAAGTACAAGGCGAGGCCGACCGCCAGACCCAGCAGGCTCGGAATGACGAGTCTGGCGCGACGACGCCAGTCGGGCGACGTGGCGCCCGCGAGGAGCACCAGCAGGAGTGGCCCCAGGGCCAGAGGCAACGCGACCCACCATTGGTGCCAGGCGAGATCCGACCATCCCACGGTCAGCGCGCCACCGGCTCCGCTCACCATGCCCTGGCGCAGGCACCACCACAACGCGGCGGTCACGCCGGGAATGGCAGCAAGACTGGTGGATACGACGGCGAGGCGTGCAACTTGGTCCGTGGCGAACTGCCAGAGGATGAGTCCGGCGGCCACGAGTCCGAATGCGCCGGCGGGGAAGGGACTGATGAGAAGGCCGAGCCCGAGCACCAGGCCTGCCGCCAGTCCCACGGCCGGGGCCGCGCTCCTGCGGCTGGGGCGCCGCAGCAGGATGAGGACGGCAAGGCCGAGTGCGCAGGCGAGCGAGTGCTGGGGGTTGTACCAGAATGCCCGTGGCAGGCCGTCGATCGTCAGGCTGCCGAACCACCAGTAGGTCAACGCGTCGACGTTGAGGTCTCTGAGGGGATACAGGGAATCGGCGGCGCGCCAGACACGCCACGCGCCGTACAGGCCTTCGCCGCTTGTCGCAAGCAGAGTGAAGATCGTCGCGATGGCCGCCGCCGTCCCGCGCGGCACCGCGCACCAGCAACACGCGAATATCAGGCTCGTGACGATGGTCGCCGTCCAGAATCCGTTGACCCGCAGGTAACTCTGGATGGGCGGCGTTTCGACGTGGCGCAGGGACGTGACCGTCGCGGGAACGACGAAGTAGGTCCAGTAGTACGCCAGTGGTTCGGCAGCCAGATAGGGATTGCGCGGTGGGACGGACGGGCGCGCGAGTTCAGCCGTGAGGGCTTCATGCCACAGGAAGTCCGCCGTGAAGTAGGCCCGGTATCGGAGGTAGTCGTGCGCGTCTCGTTCGCCGATACGCGCGTACGGCACGGAGACGACGGCGGCCGTGACCAGCACCGATGCCGCCCCTCCGAGTGTCGCGCGCGACGACCAGCGCGGCAATCGCACGAGGGGTGGGGACGTCCGCCAGCGCCACGCGGCGACAATGGCCAGCGCCGGCAGCGCCGGTGCCACCCAGACCGGCGACCAGCCGGCGACTTTGGTGGCCCACAACACGGTCGCCGTCAGGCTGTATCCGATCGCGGCGGAGACCATCCAGGCCACCGGATGCTTCCGGCCAAAGAGGCGGATGCCAAGCGGCACGCCGGGCACCATCGCGGCGGCGTACGCCAGCGAATACCACCAGGCGTCCGCGCCGCCGTATCCGGCGGCGAGGCCCAGGCACACGGCGACCGTCACGACGGCAGGCAGCCGCAACCGTCCGATCCCGGAAGGAAATTGCGTCACACGTGGACTCCGAAGGCGACAACACACACGCCTCCGAAGCGATCACGGGAGGCGGCTACGGCACTGTTGTGGTGGGGAAGGCTGGCGGTCCGCGCGTCGCGGCAGTTTCAAGGTGACGCTGGATGGCAGGCACCGCCGACTGCGAGTGGCGGCTGCGGACGGCAGGGGCCGGACGTCCAACCGAGCGTGCTCCGGTGAGTCCGTCGAGACGGTCGGACGTGCTGACCGCACGTGTCGCGACCAGGGCGGATACGGGACCCGACAGGCGACTGCGTTTGGGCCGCCGCTGTTCAGGGACCAGACGGACCAGCCGGCCGTCGCCGCCGTTGATCCACACCAGGACGCGTCCGCGCCGTGTCATGGCCACGGCGTCGAGGTCGCCGTCGCGGTCGACGTCGGTGGCCAGCGTATTCGTGACCCGCAGTCCCCGGTCGGCCGCAGGCAGGCTCAGGCCGACTCCCGCGAAGGGAACGGATGCGGCATGTGCGGCCGGCAGTAACGAAACCGACGGCTCCGCCGTTGGCTGCGCCCAGGCGTGGAGGGCGATCACGGCAGCGGCCAGTCCCGCTAACAGCGCACGAGGCACACGACATCATCCTCCGGTCGACGGGTTTCCGCAATGCGAGGCGCCCGTTGGCCCGATCGCCTCGCAGGGAGACCCGTCCTCCGAGTGGCGTACAATGGAGGGGTGGCACAGGTCTACGCCCTCAAGTACCTCTCCAAGGCCGCGCTGAGCGCGCCCCGCGACATGGCCAACGCGGCCATCGCAAAGTTCAGACCGATCCACCCGACTGTGCTGATCTTCCACTGCACGTTTGTCTGCGATGCCCGCTGCGAGATGTGCAGCAATTGGACGCGCGGCAATCGCAAGGAAGACATGACGCTCGAACAGATCGAGCGCGTCTTTGACAGCCCGCTGTGGAAACACGTGGAAATCGCCAACGTCTCAGGCGGTGAGCCGACGACCCGCAACGACCTGGTCGAGATTTGCCGCATCATGCTCGACAAGCTGCCGCGGCTGCGCAAGTTCGGCATCAACACCACCGGCCTGACGCCACATCGCGGCATTCCCATGCTGACCAAGGTCGCCGAGATGTGCCACGAACGCGGCGTGATCTTCTCGACGCGTGTCTCGATCGACGGCGTGGGCGACATGCACGATCAGGTGCGCCGCGTGAAGCGTGGGTTCGACAAGGCGCAGGAAACGATCACGGCCATGCGCGAACTGCAGAAGCGCGTGCCGTTCAACTTCGGCATCTCGACGACCATCTTCTCGATGAACCTCGACGATGCGGACAACATCCTGAACTGGGCTCGCGGGGAAGACCTCGACATCGTCTTCAACATGGTCCGGTTTACCGAGCCGATGTTGGGCAACGCGGATCTGGCCGAGACGTGCAAGCCGATCGGGGCCGAAGAAGAGCGGATGCGGCAGTTCTTCCTCGATCGCGTGCGCATGGATCCGCTGCTTGACGGTCAGAACTACATCTACATGCACTACGCGGACATGATCGCGAATGGCTATCACCGCCAGGCGCCGTGCCCGTTCCAGTCGCAGGGCATCATGCTCAACCCCAATGGCGACTTGTTCTTCTGCGAGAACAGCGAAGTTGTCGGGAACGTGCTGCAGGAAGACGCCGAAGCCATCTACTTCCGCGAAACCAGCCAGGCACACCGCGAGTCGATCAAGACCGACAAGTGCCCGACGTGCCTGAGCCCGTGCCAGATGAACGTCTCGGCCGTGAAGCAGGTGCTGCCGTACGTGAAGTTCCTGTATAGAGCCACGCAGGAAAAGCGCAAGCATCAGCCAAAGGCCGTCGCGCGCGAGGGCAGCGACGGGCTTCAGACGTCTCGCTGAGCGGGCGTCACCGCAGGAAGGTCATCGCCAATCGCGACCAGCACACCGCCCGGCACATTGCCCAGCACCGACAGCGCCAGGAACAGCACTGACAAGACAAACGCCTGGGTATCGGGCACGCCGGCCATGGTGAAAAGCGCGACGAACGCGACATTGCCGGTGCCGAGGCCGGCGAACGAAATCGGCAGCAGCACGACCAGCACGATGATCGGCACGGCCGCGAAATACCACGCTCCCGAGAGGGAGAGTCCCAACGCGAGGCCCAGACACCAGGTCTGAAGTGTCCGCAGCACCTGCACGCCCACGGATGCCGCGAGCACGCGGGCGACGACGGCGCCGTGCATGCCGTACTGGCCGGACGCAGCAAGGAACTTCCGGGCCAGTCGATCCACGGTCGGCAGTCGATGTGTGCCGGCGAGTCGCAACGCGCGTTCGTAGGCGCCCGGGCGAAACAACAGCATCGCCGTCAGTCCGGCCCCCGCGACGGTGGCAGCGACGGCTATCGGCAACAGCCGGGGCTCGTTGAGCTGCGCTCCGGCAAGCCAGATGCCCACCACGGCCATCAGCAGGACGGAGAGTGTGCCGAGCACGCGGTCAACGGCCACTGAGGCTGCCGCGTTGGCCATCGTGACTCCGTGCCGGGTGGCCGCGAGCGTGCGTACGGCGTCGCCGCCAATCGAGCCCGGCAGGAACGTGCCGACAAACGTGCTGACGAAGAACACGCGCAACAGCGGCCAGCTCCGCAGCGGTCGATTGGCCTCGATGGCGCGCAGCAGGGACAACCAGCGCCATGCCATGACGACGCGGTCGAGTGCGGTCAGGGCCACCGCCAGCAGCAGCCACCGCCAGGACGCCCGGCCCAGCGCAGTGCCAACGACCGTCCACTCGACATCGCGCGTGGCCCACCACAGCAGGGCTCCCGCGACGATGAACCGGAGGGCGCGCAAAAGAAAAACGGCGGCTGGTCGGTTGGACCAGCCGCCGGCAGAGTCAGTCACCCGCCGCCTCAGCAGCCGGGGTGGTTCGGATACGGGTCGTAACCCGAGGGGCCCGCAACGATGGCGAAGTGAATCGACATCGTGATGGTCTTGTCGTCGAAGGCCGACGCGATGTCCACCACTTCAACGAACCCGTTGGGCTTGCGCCACGCGATGGCGTCATGCGAATGCGGGCCGACACCGCGCTTCAGGTTGAGCGCGAAATCGAGACCCCCGCAGATGCCCGCTTCAATGAAGCGGTCGCGGACGAACTCCATGTGCTCGAGGCGCTCGGCCAGCGTCGCCGTGGGTTCGAGATACTGGGGCCAGGCATTGGTGATGTAGTCAGCCACCGCTTCGCCCGTGGACGGCCACTGTCCATTGGCCGGGCGCGGGTTCAGGCCGCGGTAGTCGACGGTCAGGTATTCCGAGTAGCCGGACCACGGTCCGACCTTGCCGCTGTATTCAGCGCGTGCGCGCCAGCGGTACCGGGTGTCAAGCGTCTGCTCGAACGGAAGTTCCCACGATGTCGTGGTCGCACCCGCCGTGATGAGGCCCGAGGTCGCGACGACGACGCCGGCCATGGTCTGCACCTCAAAGCGGTAGCCAAGGGCAGGCGTGGAACCGAATCTGGCGGAGGCGTTCTGCAACCGGAACACCGGCTCCAGGTTGTCGAGGCGAACGCCCCCGATGGGCGACTGCAACGTCGGGGCCGTGACCTTGAGCGTGCTGCCATCGGCGGCGGCATTGACATCGGCGGTGGCGACAGCGGGACTCGTGGGAGGCGACATGGTGTCGGCGCACCCCCACGCTGTGGCGAGAACGACCGCGACGCCACACGCGTTCGAAAGCTTGCGAATCATGCGTTCCAGAGTACGTGTCACCCATGAGAGTGTCAAGGCCGTGCTACCATGCCAGCCAGGTCGGCAAGCCCGGTGGTTTGCCATTCACTGACGAGGTATTGATGAAATCGGCACTGAGAGTGGGATGCATCGCGAGCGCCTGGCTGCTTTTCGTGAGCGCCCCGGCCATGGCCCAGATGCTGCAGTCTACCGATCGCGCGTTTGCGTCGGTGAACTTCGGCGCGCAGACGAAGGCTCGGACCTTCACGACCAGCGGCTCGCTGCCGCTCTATGACGAAACCGCGACGTTCGAGTCGTCGGTTGGCATCGGCAACTCCAGCATCGTCGATATCCAGGCGGGTGCGCGCGTATGGAGCAACCTCGCGGTCGGCCTGGGGTGGTCCAAGTACACGGACTCGTCCACCGGCACGATGAGCGCGTCGATTCCCGACCCGCTGTTTTTCGATACGTTCACCACGTCGACGGCGTCCACCTCCGGGCTGGAGCACGAAGAGACGCAGGTGCGAGTGTCGCTCTACTGGCTGCAGCCGCTGACCGACAAACTGGACGTGGCCCTGTATGCCGGGCCGACGTTCTTCTCAGTCAAGCAGGATCTGATGACGGGGATCACCGTGGCCGCCGGCGGAACGACGATTGCCTCGGTCACGCAGTCAACGGTTGACGAGTCGGCCACCGGTGTTCACGTGGGGCTCGACCTGCGTTACCTCATCATCAAGAACGCCGGCGTCGGTGTGTTCGCGCGGTACTCGAGCGCGAAGTTCGACACCAGCCTGGTGGACAGCGGGTCCATGGAAGTCGGCGGCCTTCAGTACGGCGCGGGCCTCCGCATTCGCTTCTAAGCTCATCAGCCCAGTCGCGCACCGGCGCATCAAACCCGCCAGCGCATCAGCAACAACCCATCAGCCGAGTAACCGACGCGTGGCTAAAAGCCACACGTCGGTCTCGGGCTGTACCCGTCGTAGCCGGATGGGCCCGCGACGATTCCCCACTGCAGTCGCAGCGGCTGAGACGTGTCGTCAAACGCCGCACCGATGTCGACAACCTCGTCGACGCCTCCGATACGCCACGCCAGCGCGTCGATGCTGTGCGGGCCGGTGCCGCGCTTGCGGTTCCACGCCAGGTCGAGTCCCCCGCAGATGCCGGCTTCGATGACGCGGTCACGCAGAAACGCCATGTTGTTTTCGCGCTCGTGCGAGGAAACCCCGGCCGCCGTGTATTCCGGGTATTTGGCCTGGATACACGCCACGATGGTCGGACCGTCGGAGCTGGCGCAGTTCCCGGGTGGCAGAACGGTACCTCCGCCGCCGCCCCCCGGCGCGGTCGGTGCGAGGGGAGTCACGAAGTCCGCCGTGGCGGACCAGTCTCCGATGACCTCCGAATCAGTCACACGCGCGCGCCAGTAGTGCGTCGTGTTGTAGGCGAGGTCGCTTGGAATCGTCAGGATGGTCTGGCCGACGCCCGGAGACCGCTCCTCGAATACGACCCGGTTCGAGAACGATGAGTCGGTTGCGACCTCGAAGAAGTAGGTGAGCGGCAGGTAGGGGCCACTCACCGCCGCGTTGGCCACGACAAGGTCGGGGCGTCGGGTTGAGGTGCGCACGCCCGAGACGGGGCTCACCGCGGAGGGGGCCCCAATGACGACGGGCTCCAGCACTTCAAACTGCCGGACGGCACTGTATTCGCTGGCGTTGGCCCCGTCTTCGGCCTTGACCCGCCAGAAGTATCGCCGGCCCACGGGCAGGGACGCCGGAAGCGCATAGGCCGTCCGTCCGCCGCTGCCCGGCTCGACACCCGTCTGCGAGACCACCTGCTCGGTGAAGGTCTCCGTCGAGGACAACTCGATCCTCAGCGTGAACGGCCTGGGGCTGTTCGACGACGGATTCTCGATCAGAAGGCTGAGCGGAAGTTGTGCAGGTTTGTATTTCCGGCCCTGCTCCGGCTCGAGCAGTATCGGCTGCGTGATCGTGACGCCCTCAATAGGCCCCGCAATCAGGGGACTCAAGGGATTCGAGGTCTTGGTGTGCTCACACGCAGAAAGCAGGGCCAGCAGGCCCAGGGGAACGCAGAAACGCCGTCCGATTGGTCTGTACATAGGTGTCGTGCCTGAAAAGAGATCTCAATTTGATCTCTCGGCACTTCGGGGGACGAACAACAGCCTTCGCGATAGAATGACGACGCCTCTTGGCGAAACCATGCCGGCCGGTAATTCCCTCAACATTCTGCACGTGTGCGATCACCTTGGCTGGGAAGGATCCCGGATGCACGGCGTCAAACGCCTGTTTGCCTGGATGATCCCCCGGTTTGACGCGGCCCGCTTCACCGTCTCGCTCGTGAGCCTGCGAAAGAAGGACCTGTCGGAGGAGACGCTGGACGCCCTCGGCATCGACATCACGTACCTCGAGCGCGGGAAGTTTGACCCCCGGACGTTCTTCGACCTGCTCCGGGTTGTGGACCGCAAGCGGATCGACATCCTGCACCTGCATGGCTACGGCGCGACGACGTTCGGCCGGCTGGTGGCCGCCGTCCGGGGCATTCCTGTCGTCCTCCACGAACACGCGAACCTGACCGACACCCCCTGGTTTCAGAAAGTGGCCGACGTCGCGCTCGAACCGGTGACCGATGTTGCGCTGGCGGTGTCGGAAAGTACGGCGGACTTTGTCATCAAGGCGCGCAAGGTGCGCGCGTCCCGGGTCCGGGTCGTGTACCTCGGCGCCCCGCTTGATGAGTTCGGGCGCCCGGCGAGCGAAGAGGAACGCACCGCGGCCCGCACCCAACTGGGCGTCGCGCCCCACGAGGTGGCCATGGGCACGGTCACGCGCCTGCACGATTCCAAGGGCAACCAATACCTGGTGGAGGCGGCCCGCCTCGTGATCGACCAGCGACCGCACGCGAAGTTCTTCCTGTTTGGCGAAGGGCCGCTTCTGCCGGACCTTCAAGCCCAGGCCGCTCGACTCGGGCTGGGTGATCGGTTCGTCTTCGGCGGCTTCGTAAAAGACGTGCGCGCGGCCCTGGCCGCGTTTGACGTCTCGGTGTTTCCGTCGTTGTGGGAAGGGACGCCGCTGACGGTATTTGAGGCCCTGGCTGCCGGCAAAGCCATTGTCTCGACCGATGCCGATGGCCTGCGGGAAGTGCTGACGCCAGGGGAGGACGCCCTGATGGTGCCCCGGCGAGACGCACAGGCATTGGCCGCGGCGATGGTGCGCCTCATCGACGAACCGGCGACACGGTCGGCTCTGGGCGCCGCCGCCCGACGCACCGCCGAAGCGTTTGATATCCAGCTGTTTGTCGACAAGATGCAGGACTTGTATGTGCGCCTGCAGGCGGAGAGCCGGGCACAACGCCGGCGATTGGCCGAGCGTGACCCGCTCGAGTTCCTGACACGAAAGACCCGAGTGTGAACAGGTTGGACCTCAGACGCCGGACCGGGTTTGCGCTGGCCGCCGTCACGCTGCTTGTATTCGGCGTCATCTCCGTGGTCCTGGACCCCGTGGAAGTTCGCCGCACGCCGGTGGATCCCACGGCAGCGCCGGCCTTCTACGGTGACGAAGCGACCTACTACCTCATCGGTCAGAGTCTCGTGCACGATTTTGACCTCCAGTACCGTGCGGAAGACATCGCGCGCGCCCGACAGGAGTTCCCGCAGGGCCCCAGCGGTGTGTTCCTCAAACGCGGCACGACCGACGGGCAACTGGAGTCCGGCAACGACCGGCTGTTCTTCGGCAAGTCGTTCGTGTATCCACTGTTTGCCGCGCCCTTCGTGGCGGTGTTCGGCACGAACGGGTTTCACGTCTTCAACGCGGTCCTGCTCGCGTTGGGGATGTGGTGTGCGTACTGGTTCCTGAGCGCGAGGTCCACACCGGCCGTCAGCGCGGTGCTTGCCGCCGGGTTCCTGATTCCCACGGTTGTGCCCATCTACTGGGCCTGGATTGCCCCAGAGCTCTTCAACTGCATCGTTGGGCTGGTGGCGTATTTCTTCTGGCTGTACAAGTTCGTGGCACCCGAGGCGCCGTCGCCTGCGCGGGAGTGGTTGCGCGGGCCGTGGTCGGATGCCATCGCGGCGCTGCTCATCGGCATCCTGACGTTTTCCAAAGTGTCCAACGCGCTGCTGGGTGTGCCCATCGGTCTGTGGTGGTTGTGGCATCGCGAATGGCGCCGTGCCGCAGTCGTCGCTGCGACATTTGTGGTGACCGCCGGCGTGTTCTTCGGCGTCAACGCTGCCGTCAGTGGCGATTGGAACTACCAGGGCAGTGGCGGACGGGCCACCTGTTACGGCACGTATCCGTTCGAAACTGCCGGCCAGAACCTGGACGTCTGCGACCCCAGGGCGACCGACAAGGCCATGACCGACATCTGGTTCGACCGGGAAGTCTTCTGGTCAAACCTGCGCGCCAACCTCGGCTACTTCGTCGTCGGTCGGTACGGCGGCGTGCTGCCGTATTTCTTTCCGCTGTTTTTCGCGCCAATCGCGCTGGCGCTGTCCGGACGAAAACAACGGTCGTGGCAGTGGATTGTGTTCGCGTCAGTGCTCGCCCAGGGCCTGCTGTTTCTCATCACGCAGCCGTACTCGTATTTTGGTGATGGCGGGTCGGTGGGCAACCGGTACTTGATGGGCGGGTACGGTATTGCGGTGTTCATGCTCCCGCCGATCGTGACCTTGCGCGCCGCACTGGTGCCGTGGCTCGTCGGCGGCATCTTCATGGCGCCGATGCTGTTGACTCCCTTCGACACCTCCGCGCGCCCGGGCGACCGCGCGTTCCGCGGCCCCTTGCGACTGTTGCCGCCGGAGCTGACGAACTTCAACGCCCTGCCGGTGAACACCGAAGGGGAGCTGATGCGGCGGTGGTTCGGCGAGACAGACGGTCACCCGGGCTTCCAACTGATGTACCTGGACAAGGACTCCTATCTGAAGGAGGCCGATGGACTCAGCTTCTGGACACGCGGCAAGTCACGCGCGCAACTGTTGGTCCGGACTAACGAGCCGGAGACGCGCCTGGAACTGCGACTGCAGGCAGGCCATGTGCCGGTGACCGTGCGCGCCGCCCTCAATGGTGAGTCTCAGGTTGTGTCCCTCGTGCCCCAGCAACGCGGTGTGTTGTCGTTTGCGCTGCCGCCCGGGCTGCCGTACAAGGGCGCCGGCAACATGAGCTACGTGTGGAAGCTCGCCATCGAGACCGACAATGGCTGGGTGCCTGCCGAGGTCGACGGGGGACATGACACGCGCTTCCTGGGTGTGCGGGTGACGCCGCTCATCATTCGCGAGCAGCCGTGACCGCCTCTCGTTCGCCGCGCGCGGCGGTCACCGCGTGGATGGTCGGTGCTTTCCTCGCCGTGGTGATGACCTGGCCGATGATGTCGGCGCCGGGTTCGCTGACGCGGCTCGATACGCACGACGGCAAGTTCAGCGTGTGGAACGTGGCCTGGGTCGCGCATGCGCTGACGACCGATCCGCTGCGCGTCTTTGACGCCAACATCTTTCATCCGCACACGGGCACGCTCGCATACTCGGAGGCGAATCTCGTCGCGGGCGCGGTGGCGGCGCCGATCTACGCGCTGAGCGGCAACCCCGTGCTCGCGCACAACGTGGTCATCTTCCTGGCGCTGATGGCGGCGTTTGGCTTGATGTGGCACCTGGTGCGTCGCCTCACGGGATCGATATGGGCCGGGTATCCGCCGGCCACGGCGTTTGCGTTTTCGGCCTACGTGTCGGCGCACACCGCACACATCCAACTGCTCCTCGTCTTCGTTGTGCCGCTCGTGTTGCTACTGTTGCATCACTTCATCGATGCGCCGGGCGTCCGCCGTGGCGTGTGGCTCGGTCTTGGCCTGACCTTCAGCGTCCTCGCCTGTGCGTACTACGGCATCATGATGGGGCTGGCCGTCGGGTTCGCGACGATGTGGTGGGCCGTGCGGCATCCCGCTCCACGGACCTATTGGACAGGTATCGCGACAGCGTTCGTGGTTGCCATGGTGTCGGTGGCGCCGATCGCCGTGCCGTACGCGACGCTTCGCGACGAACAGGGGCTGCGGAGCGAACTGAATCTCGACGAAGCGCGCAGCTATTCGGCAGACCACCGCACGTACATGCGCGGTCACGGCGGCGTCCTGACGCGTGTCCTGCCCGAATCGACCCGCAGTGCGCTCAACGCCTATGTCGGCCGTATTGGCGAAGTCCTGTTTCCTGGACTGGTCACTCTCGTGTTGGCGGGGGTCGCGCTGGCTCGGGTCGGGCGTGGAGGCGCGTCCGAGGATCGCCAGACCCAATTGTTTTATGTGGCGCTGGTCGCCGTGGCCGTTTGGGCGTCCATGGGACCGCGGGCCGCGCTTTACGTGTGGCTGGCCGATGTGATCCCCTTCATGTCGTTCCTTCGGGCGCCGGCACGTTTTGGCGTGCTGGCACTGGGCGGCCTCGCGGTGCTGGCCGGCATCGGGCTGGCCGCCCTGACGTCGCGTCGTCGCCATGCGGCACTCATCGCGATGACCGTCACAGTTGTGGCGGCGGCGGAGCTGCATGTGCGCTGGCCTCTGCGTCCGGTGCCGCCGCTGCCCGCGGCCTACCAGATGCTGGCGCAGTTGCCGAAGGCCGGCACGCTGGTGCTGCAGTTTCCTTATCGGGCAGGCGAGTGGTTTCCGCACGCCGAGTACATGTTCTGGTCGAGTTGGCACTGGCAGCCGATGGTCAACGGATACAGCGACTACATTCCGCAGGACGTCATTGATCTGGCCGTGCCGGTCAACGGCTTTCCCGATCCGTCGTCCATGCAGATTCTGCGCGCCCGCGACGTGCGGTATGTCGTGATTGACTGGCGGACGTACAACGCCGCCGCGCAGGCGGTGATGCACGCGCGCCTGCCGCCGTACCGACAGTATGTGCGACCATTGTTTGAAGGGGAGGACGTGTCGCTCTACGAGATCGTCGGCTGGCCGGACTGATCCGGAAACCGGACCGGCCCCGCCAGGTACGCGACGGCGCCGGTCAGCGAGAAGATCATCATCAGCGCCGCGCCAATCAGCGAGACCGCGACCGCCGATTCGAGCGGCAGCCCGAGGCGCGTGAAGTAGACGCCGAACGTGGCCTCGCGCACACCGAAGCCGTTGACCGACACCGGCGCCATCTGTACGACAAACGACAACGGCACGAGGATCGCGAGGTGCGAGGCGGGGATAGGGACGCCCAGCGCCGTGGCGATGGCCGCGTAGAAGCCGACAAGGATGGCCTGGACCAGGATCGCTCCGCCAAACCCCATTCCCAGAGCCCCTGGCGCGCTGCGGAATTTTGCAAGCGCTCCCACCAGCCGGGTGATGCGTTCTTCAACCCACTCCTGGTGCAGCCGCTTGAGTGGCTGCAGCAGCATGCCCACACGCTCGGGCCAGAGAATGATGGGCACGGCCAGCCCGACACCGGCCGCCACCGCCGCCCATAACAAGGCAGGCCCACTGGGACCCAAAGTGTCGCTGGCCCTGGCGCTCAGGGAGGCGCCGACAGCCGCCACGAACACCAGGCCCAGCAATCCGATGCCCCGGTCGACGAGCACGACGGTGGCCGCGAGCGTCTTGGAGCCGGCGGGCCTGGCCGTATCGCGAATCCTGATGACGTCACCGCCGATGTTCGACGGCAGGAAGTTGTTGAAGAACGTGGCCACCAGGTAGGAGCGTGTCAACCCGGACAGCGACGCGACGATGTGTTGCGCGGTCAGCAGCAGCCGCCATCGCCACGCCGACACGAGCACCATCAGAAGGTACAGCCCCAGGGCCGCCGCCAGCCAACGCCAGGACGCCGCCCGCGTGATCGCCCAGAGTCGCGAGACATCAACTCGCGAGAAGAGCAGATACAGCAGACCTGCCGAAACCGTCCCTTTGAGCGCCCAGAGCCAGGCGCCGCGGCGTCCACGTGAGGCAGTCACAGCGATGTATCCTACAATCACAACGCCCGCAGCGCAGCAGCCGGGCCCCGATCGCCCACGACTGCATGCACATTCTCATGATTGCCCCCGAGCCGTTTTTTGAGCCCCGGGGCACACCGTTCTCGGAATTCCACCGGATTCGCGCCCTGACGACTCTGGGCCACACCGTCGACCTGGTCACCTATCCGATCGGCACGGACGTGCACCTGCCCGGGCTCACCATCATCCGGAGCCTCAAGCCCCCGTTCATCAATCGGGTGAAGATTGGCCCCTCGTGGGCAAAGGTGCCGCTCGACATTCTGCTCACCCTGACCGCCACGCGGCTGGCGTTGACGCGGAAGTACGACGTGATCCATTCGCACGAGGAGGGCGGTCTCATTGGTGTGGTGCTGGCCGCCGTGCTGCGCAAACCTCACCTGTACGACATGCACTCCAGCCTGCCGCAGCAGATCAACAACTTCGGTTACGGCAAGGCGAAGTGGCTGGCCTGGCTCTTCGAGAAGATTGAGACGCTCATGCTACGCCGTTCCAAGGCGGTCATCGTCATCTGCCAGGACCTGGACGACACGGTGAAGGCGCTCGGCGTCAAGGTGCCGACCGCCCTCATCGAAAACGCGGCAGGCTCGGGCGCGGCGCCGTCGGCCGGCACCGGGCTGGCGGTGAGGCAGCGGCTCGGACTGACCGCCGACACCCCGGTGGTCTTGTATACGGGCACGTTTGAGGCGTATCAGGGCCTCGACCTTCTGTACCAGGCCATGGCGCTGGTGCGCGAACGCGTTCCGGACGCGCGACTGGTGATGGTGGGTGGCGATCCGGACCAGGTCAATGCCGCCCGCGCGGCGGCCACGGCGGCGGGGCTGGCGGACGCGGCGATCTTCACCGGACAACGACCGGCCGAGGAGATTCCGGCGTATCTTGACGCCGCCACGACGCTTGCGTCGCCGCGGTCCAGCGGCACAAACACGCCGCTCAAGATTTATCAGTACCTTCGGTCCGGGCGGCCAATCGTGGCGACGCGCCTGCGTACACATACGCAGGTGCTCGACGATGAGGTGGCGATTCTGGTGGAACCCACCGCTGCGGGTCTGGCCGACGGCCTGGTGCGCGGCCTCACGGATCCGTCTGCGGTGACGCTCGGGGCCAACGCGCGTGCGCTCGCTGAAACGAAATACAGCGACGAGGCCTTCATCGAGAAGACTCGGCGTGTGTACGAGGTGCTGGTCTCATGAATCGGCAGCACTACAGCTACACGCACTACGCGAACAAGGACGTCGCAGAAGGCTTCGATAACCTGCGATTTTCAGGGCCGATTGGCGAATTGCTGCTCGACGTGCAGGAACACCTGCTGATCGACGGGCTTGCGGCGTTGTCAGCGGCGCCCCGCCCGATGGAGGCGCTGGCAGGCATCCACGTGCTGGACGTCGGCACCGGCACGGGCAGGGCCGCGATTGGGCTCGCGCGAGCCGGCGCGACGGTCGTCGGGGTGGATGCCTCGGCCGAGATGCTTGATGTCGCCAGGGCGCGCGCGGAAGACGCCGGTGTGGGTAGCCGCGCCGCGTTCGACGTGGGGGATGCGCACGCGCTGCCGTTTCCCAACATGACGTTTGACGCTGCCGTGTCCCTGCGCGTGCTGATGCACACTCCGGACTGGCGGCGCTGCATCGGTGAGTTGTGCCGCGTTTCACGCCAGCGGGTGATCGTCGACTTCCCGGCGCTGTGCAGCGCTGCGGCGCTCGAGAGCGGCGCGCGGCATGCGCGGCGCGCGCTGGGGGCCAATGTCGAGGCCTACCGCGTGATGTCGGAGCGTGCCGTGCGGAGTGCGTTTCAGGCGCATGGGTTCCGCATCATTCGCACCCATCGTCAATTCGTGCTGCCGATTGCCGCACACAAGGCCATGAATTCCCGTGACTGGACGCTCCGTCTCGAGCGGTTGCTTGGCGCCGTCGGCCTGTTGCGTCTGTTCGGATCACCCGTCACGGTGGTGGCCGAACGATGAAGGTGCTGGTCACCGGGGCGACGGGATTCACCGGCGGTCATCTGGCGCGGCGCCTCCGCGCTGCCGGCGATGACGTCCGGGTCCTCATCCGGGGCCAGCGCGCAGCGGAGCAGTGGCGCAGCGACGGGTGGGATGTTGCCCAGGGCGACCTTGCGCAGCCCGACACCCTTCCCGACGCCCTGCGGGGCATCGATGTCGTCTACAACATTGCCGCCCTCTATCGGGCAGCGGGCCTGCCGGCAGACACGTACCGTGCCGTGAACGCCGTCGGCGTGGCGGCGCTCGTCAGGGCCGCGGCGGCCGCCGGCGTGCGCCGCGTCGTGCAGTGCAGCACGGTGGGTGTCCACGGTGACATCGAGCACCCGCCGGCGGCCGAGGACGCGCCGCTTCGGCCGGGAGACGTGTACCAGGAGACAAAGCTCGAGGGAGAACGCCTGGCGCGTACGGCGGCCGACGAGACGGGAATTGAACTGGTGATCGCCCGACCGTCAGGAATCTACGGCCCCGGGGATCGGCGACTGTTCAAGCTGTTTGGCGCGGTCGCCCGCGGTCGTTTCCTGCTGCTCGGCGACGGCAGCATCTTCTACCACCTCACCTACGTTGATGACTTGTGTGACGGCTTCCGTCTGTGCGGCACTGTGCCGGCGGCCGCGGGCCACACCTACATACTCGCGGGCGGGGAAGTGACGTCGCTGAAGGCGTTGATCGCCATCACCGCTGAGGTGGCCGGCGTACGCCCCCGGATCGTGCGCGCGCCTGTCTGGCCGGTGTGGCTGGCCGGGGCGCTGTGTGAGGCGGCCTGCAAGCCGTTTGGCATCGAACCGCCGTTGTACCGGCGTCGCGTAGACTTCTTCACGAAGAGCCGCGCGTTTGACATCACCCGCGCGCGGCAGGAGTTGGGGTTCGCGCCGTCCGTGTCCCTGCGTGACGGCATCGGCCGCACACTGGAGTGGTACCGTGAACAAGGCTGGCTCTGATCGGGACATCCCCCGCGCGCAGGATCAACTGTTCGCGAAGGGAAGCGCGCGCGCGAAGTACGCCGCGCTGATTGTCGGCCGTCCGGGACTGTGGGCGCTGGTGCGGCACGAAGCGGTTCAGCTCCTGGCGCAGTGGGTGCCAGGCGCGCTGGGTCTCGCGCTGCGCAAGTTCCTGTATCCGATGCTCCTCGGGGCCTGCGGCCGCAACGTGGTATTCGGCCAGGGTGTCGTCATCCGGCATCCGCACAAGGTGCGCATCGGCGACAACGTGGTGATCGATGATCACTGCCTGCTTGATGCCAAGGGCGATGCCAATCAGGGCATCCGCATCGGGAACGGCGTCTTTGTCGGGCGCAATTCAATTCTGTCCTGCAAAAACGGCGACATCACCCTTGAAGACGGCGTGAACGTCGGCTTCAACTGCGAAGTGTTCTCGGCCGCCGACGTCCGGGTCGGACGCGACACCCTGCTCGCGGCGTACGCCTATCTCATTGGCGGCGATCACGACTTCAGCGACCGGACCGTCGCCGTGAACGCACAGGCGCGCGTGGCCGCGGGCATTCGTGTGGGAGCGGGCGTGTGGATCGGCGCGGGAGCCAAAGTGCTCGATGGCGTCGTCATCCACGACCGCGCGATCGTTGGTGCGGGTGCTGTGGTGCGCGATGAGGTGCCTGCGGGCGCCACGGCCGTTGGCATCCCCGCGCGTGTGCTCCAGGCGAAGGACTGACGTGTGGCCCATATCGGCGTAGTCACGTCGACGCCGCCGGGAGCCGAGGGCGGGCACATGGTCATCGCGCGGTCTCTGGTGACCGCGCTGGAGGAATACGGCCATCAGGCCAGCCTCATCACGACGCCGTCGTACCCCTTCGGCCAGCAGGCGCGTGAGTACTGGGATACCTGGCGTACCAATGTGCGCACCGCGAACGGACGCGTGGTCGATCACATTATCAGCACCCGCTATCCGTCGTACGCCGTCAGGCATCCCTCACATGTGTGCTGGCTGAATCACACGATGCGCGAGTACTACGATCTATGGGAGCGCTTCAGCGGACCGCTCTCGGCGCGCGGACGGGTGAAGGAACGTGTACGTCGCACCCTGATCCATGCTGCAGACTCACATTTCTTCTTCTGGCACGTGAAGCGGATGTACGCGCAGTCGCGAACCGTGCAGCAGCGCCTCCGGCGCTGGAACCGAACCTCGTCCGAGGTGCTGTACCCACCCGCGCCACAACGGGACTATCGCTGCGACGGCTACGAACCATTCATGTTCGTCGTTTCGCGGCTCACGGCGCTCAAACGAGTTGACCTCATCCTGGAGGCCCTGGCGCGGCCCGCGGCTCGCGGAGTGCGATGTGTCATCGCCGGCACCGGCGATGGGGAGCAGGCCCTGCATGAGCGGGCCAGGGCGCTCGGGCTGGCTGGACGTGTCGAGTTCGTCGGACGCATCTCCGATGTGTCGCTGGTCGACTACCTGGCCAGATGTCGCGCGGTTGTCTTCACGCCGCTCCAGGAAGACTACGGGTTCGTCACGGCTGAGGCGTTTGCGTCTGCCAAGGCGGTGGTGACCACGACGGATGCTGGAGGACCGGCCGAACTCGTGCGCGACGGGGAGGAGGGCCTCGTGACGGCGCCAACACCCGACGCGCTCGGCGCGGCCATCACGCGCCTGTGGGAGTCGCCGGAGGAGGCCGAAGCCATGGGAGGGCGCGCCGCGGCTCGAAGCGCCTCGATGCAATGGGCGGACGTCGTCCGGGTGCTGGGCCGACCGCTATAATCGAGTGGTCCCATGTCATATCGCACGCCTCTCGAACAGCGCATCGCCAAAAAGACCACGCAGGCCATCATCGAACACAACCTGATCGAGGATGGTGACCGCATCATGGTCGGGTTGTCCGGCGGCAAGGACAGCTGGGCGCTGATTCAGATCCTGGATGTGCTCCGCAAGCGCGCGCCGATCTCCTTCACCATCTGCGCGATCAACGTGAACTCCGGCTACACCGGCTTCCGGCACGACCTGGTGACCCAGGCGTGCGCGGAACGTGGATGGGAGGTGCACATCGAGCACACCACGATCGGCGCGGTGATTGACGATGTGCTCGATGATGGCGAGACACCCTGTTCGCTGTGCGCGCGGCTGCGGCGAGGTGTCCTGTATCGGCTCGCAGATTCGGTGGGCGCCACCAAAATTGCTCTCGGTCATCATCTGGACGACTTCGTCGAGACCTTGCTGCTGAACGTGTTCTTTCAGGGCGCGCTCAAGGCCATGCCGGCGCGACTGACCTCCGACAACGGAAAACACACCGTCATTCGTCCGCTGGTGTATGTCACCGAAGCCGAAGCGCGCGCCTACGCGATCGAAAACGAGCTGCCCATCATCGGCTGTTGTTGTCCGGCGTGCGGCGACCTGAGCCTGAAGCGGCAGCGGCTCAAGCGGATGATCGCTGAACTCGAGCTCGAGCATCCGGACATCAAGAACTCCATGATCAAGGCGATTGGCAACGTCGCGCCGCGTCACCTGCTTGATACCCGCCTCCACCCTGTGCCGCAGACGGCGGCCACGTTGGCGGGATGAAAGTCGTCGTCACGCGCGTGCGGTCCGCGTCGGTGACTGTCGACCAGCAGGTGGTGTCCACGATTGACGCCGGCCTGCTCGTGCTGCTGGGAGTCGCCGCCGGGGACGAGGACGCGGATGTGGCGTGGATGGCGTCCAAGATTGCCGACCTGCGAATCTGTTCGGACGAGCAGGGGCGCATGAATCTCTCGGTGATCGACACCGGCGGGGCCGTCCTGGTCGTCTCGCAGTTCACGTTGCTGGCCGACACCCGTCGCGGGCGTCGTCCCTCGTTCATCGGAGCCGCGCCACCCGACCAGGCGCAGGCGCGGTACGTCGAAGTGGTGGAGGCGTTGCGCGGGCGCGGCCTCCAGGTATCGACCGGGATCTTTCAGACCGATATGCAGGTGGCGTCCGTCAACGATGGTCCGGTGACCATCGTGCTCGACAGCCGTGACCGTCAATGAACACCGAGGCCAAGATGAAACACACACCGCTCGCCGCGTGCCTGATCCTCACCATCGCCACTCCGCTGTTCGCGCAGTCGCGACCGCTGGTCACTGAAGATCCGGAAACCGTTGGCCCTGGGCAGATTCTTCTCGAAAGCGGCGTGGACTACGCGCGCAAGGCCAAGTACCCAGCGTCGGGGCTCGAGGGCACGTTGTGGCGCATTGGGACGTTTGGCCTGAGTTTCGGCGTCAGTTCGATCGCCGAAATCCAGCTCGATGGAGGCCTGCGCAATCGGCTGTCGATCACCGAACGCACGCCGGCGCCGCTCTCCGGGATGCTGACGGTGGACGGCGATACGACCAGCGATGTTGAAGATCTTGTCGTTGGCGCGAAGGTGCGCTTCCTGTCGGAAACAGCGGGGCGCCCGTCCATGGCGGTGCGGTTCTCGACCCGGTTGCCGAATGCGGGCAACGAGAGCGGGCTTGGCCTTGACACCACCGATTTCCACATCGGCATTGCCGGCGCGAAGACCGTGGAGTCCGTCCGGATTGCCGCCAACGTCGGTCTCGGTATCCTCGGTGACCCCGAACGCGGCGACCGCCAGAACGACGTGTTTCTGTACGGCCTGTCGGTGGCGCGCGCGGTGGCCACGGGGTTCGAGGTGGTGGCGGAGATCAACGGGCGCGCGAACACGCGGTCCGGCGTGCCGCCGATAGCTACCGAAAGCCGGTCGGTGCTGCGCGCGGGCACGCGATTGACGCGCGGTCCGGTGCGCCTGGATGCGGCCATGGCGTTCGGCATCACCGACCGCGACGCGCCGTGGGCGCTCACGGCCGGCT
>CBINOO010000032.1:0-33514 GCA_966252305.1 uncultured Acidimicrobiia bacterium | reverse complement strand
CACCCTCGGTGAACTTCATGATGTTGCCCTTGTGCACAAGGGTCAGGCTCTTGCGGTTGTTCGCAATCGCGTACTCGACCGCTGCGCGGATGAGCCGCTCACTGCCCTCGCGGGACACAGGCTTGACGCCAAATGACGACGACTCGGGGAAGCGCACTTTCTTGAACAGTTTCGGGAATGCGCCGCTGAACACCTCGGCGAACTTCTTCGCATCGTCAGTCCCCGCCTGGAACTCGATGCCGGCGTAGATGTCTTCCGTGTTTTCGCGGAAAATCACCATGTCGACCAGGTCAGGGCGTTTGACCGGCGTTTCCATCCCATTGAAATACCGCACAGGCCGCAGGCACACATACAGGTCCAGTTCCTGACGCAGCGCGACGTTGAGCGAGCGAATGCCGCCGCCCACCGGCGTTGTCAACGGCCCCTTGATGCCGACCAGATACTGACGGAACGCGGTCAGCGTGTCTTCAGGCAGCCATTGCCCGGTCTGGTTGAATGCCTTTTCGCCGGCCAGCACTTCCAGCCAGTTGATCGCGCGCGTGCCGCTGTAGGCTTTGGCGACCGCGGCATCAAATACACGCACGCTGGCGCGCCAGATGTCGCGGCCGGTGCCGTCACCTTCAATGAACGGAATGATGGGCTGATCGGGAACAACGAGAGTTGATGTCGTGCGGGTGATTGCGGCCGGCGCCATGTGGGATCTCTTCCTGAAGAATTTAGGTCACGTCCCTGCCGCCATTGGCCGAAACGTCACCGCGTGTTCACAGAAACTGTTGAAAACCGTGTGGAAAAGTCGCCCATCCGAAGGCGATCTCCGCGTGTTTGCTGAGGTACGAGCGTATTGCACCACTTGTGTGCGATCCGCAGCCCACGGCAAACGGCACATTATAACTGGTGCTTGGTGCTCGGTGCTTAGCGCAGCGAGAGCGTCTTGGTGATGTTCAGAACGCTGTGGCGAAGTTCGATCGAAGCGGCGCCGATCGACACCACGACGAAGTCGCCGATGCGCTGGTCGACGGTGACAAACTCCACCGTGTCATTCACTCCCAGCACGGCGGTTGAGGCACCGTTGTCGACGAACACGCCGGCCAGGGTCGGCCACGCCAGCGTTGGTTCGGACGGCGCCTCGACGCGGGGATGCTCGGGCTCGGGCACCCCAGGCGGCATCGGCCGTGGCGCGGGTCGCCGTGCCTCCCCAAACGCAAAGGGATCACGACGGGGTGATGGCGGCTCGACGATCTGGGCCATCCGGGCGCGCAGCTTGTCGGTTTCCTGGTCCACGTCTGCGGCCAGCGGTGCCAGCGCATCAATCGCGGCAATGACCTCGGCGGGAATCGGTGGCGGCAACGGCGTCGGAGCGGCAGGCGCCGACACCCAGGTCACCAGCACCACACCAGCGCCCAGCACGATTGCGGCGGCTGTCCGAGGCATGTCGTGCCGATGCTAGCACCGGGGTGTAACGGCGACAAGACGGATGGGGTGTCGTGCTAAACTCCCGTGTGCCAGTTGTCGATCCCGCTGGGCTCGCAGTGAACGGCCGAGTCGTTGCCATCATCCCGGCCAGATTTCACGCTACCCGTCTCCCTGGAAAACCCCTCGCTCTCATCGCCGGTAAACCGATGATTGCGCACGTATTTGCACGCGCGGCGGAAGCCCGGCGTGTGGACGCCGTGCTGGTGGCCACCGACGACCTCCGGATTGCGGAGGCGATCGACGCATTCGGCGGGACGGCGGTCATGACACGCCCCGACCATCCGTCCGGCACCGACCGCCTGGCCGAAGTTGCCGCCTCGTTGTCCGCAGACATCATCGTCAACCTCCAGGGGGACGAGCCGCTGCTCGACCCGGCCGCCGTGGACGCCGCCGTGGCCCCGCTGCTCGCCGACCCGGGCGTGCCGCTGTGCACATTACGCACGCCGCTCGCCGACGAGGATCGCGCCAACCCGAACGTCGTGAAGGTGGTGGTCGATCGCACGGGCCGGGCGATGTACTTCTCCCGCGCGACCATTCCCTTTCACCGCGATGGCGCGGCGCCGGCCCCCGGGTGGCGGCACCTCGGCCTCTATGTCTATCGCCGGTCGGCGCTGCTGGCGCTGGCCGCGCTCTCGCCCACCCCTCTGGAATTGTCCGAGGGACTTGAACAACTTCGCGCGCTCGAACACGGCTATCACATGCACACCGTGGTCGTCAGTTCAGCGTCGCCGTCGGTCGACACCCCCGACGATCTCGAACGTGTCCGCCAGCTGATGGAAGTGAGCCCCCATGCGTAATCTCGTGATGTCCGCCTCGAACCCGCAACGTCCGGTGAAATTCATCTTCGTCACAGGCGGCGTCGTCTCCTCCCTGGGCAAGGGGCTTGCCGCTGCGTCGATCGGCTGCCTGCTTGAAGGCCACGGCTACAAGGTCGCGCTGCAGAAATTCGATCCGTACATCAACGTTGACCCCGGCACGATGAGTCCGTTCCAGCATGGCGAGGTCTACGTCACCGATGACGGCGCGGAAACCGACCTCGACCTGGGCCACTACGAGCGCTTCACCAACATGGTGGCGACGCGCAACAACAACTGGACCACCGGCAAGATCTACGCGTCGGTCATCCAGAAGGAACGCCGCGGCGACTACCTGGGCGGCACGGTGCAGGTCATTCCGCACATCACCAATGAGATCAAGGACAGCATTCGTTCGGCCGCAGCGGGCGTCGACGTCCTGCTCGTCGAAATCGGCGGCACGGTCGGCGACATCGAGAGCCTGCCGTTCCTGGAGGCCATCCGCCAGTTCCGCCAGGATGTCGGTCGCGAAAACGCGCTGTTCATCCACCTCACGCTCGTGCCGTACATTGCCTCGGCCCACGAGCTGAAGACCAAACCCACGCAGCACAGCGTCCGCGATTTGCGCTCCATCGGCATCCAGCCCGACGTGCTGCTCTGCCGCACCGACCGTCCCCTCGAGCAGGACATGAAGCGCAAGATCGCGCTGTTCTGCGACGTGGAGGAGAGCGCGGTGATCACCGCGCGCGACGTCCCGAGCATCTACGAGGTGCCGCTCGCACTGGGCAGCGAAGGTCTGGACGGCATCCTGCTCGAGCGGCTGAACCTACCAAACACCGAAGCCCGCCTGGGCGAGTGGACCGACCTCGTCGATCGGGTGCGCCAGCCCAGCGACGAAGTGGTCATCCACTTCGTCGGCAAGTACGTCGAATACGAAGACTCCTACAAGAGCATCAATGAGGCCCTGTACCACGGCGGCTTCAAGCATCGCCTCAAGGTGACGCTCAAGTACGTGGAGGCCGAAGCCCTCGAACAACCCGAAGGCCTCCACCTGCTCGACGATGCGACCGGCATTCTGGTGGGTCCCGGCTTCGGCGATCGCGGCAGCCGCGGGATGATGGCCGCGGCCAACTACGCCCGCGCCAACGGCATCCCCTACTTCGGCATCTGCTACGGCTTCCAGTGGGCGGTCGTCGAGTTCGCGCGCAACGTCGCCGGCCTCTCTGAAGCCGACTCGACCGAGGTCGTGGAAGACGCGCCGCACAAGGTCATCTACAAACTGCGTGACCTGTTGGGCGTCGACGACATGGGCGGCACGATGCGGCTGGGCAGTTACGCCTGCCGATTGACGTCCGGATCGCTCGCGCACAAGCTCTACGGCGAAGAGATCATTCACGAACGGCATCGGCACCGCTACGAGTTCAACTGCCTCTATGAAAAAGCGCTCACCGAGAGCGGCCTGAAGATCGTGGGCCGTTCGCTGGATGGCAAGTTCGTCGAGATTGTCGAACTTCCCGACCACCCGTGGTACGTCGCCGTGCAGTTCCACCCGGAGTTCAAGTCGAAGCCGCTGCGCCCGCACCCGCTCTTTGCCGGCTTCGTGGAGGCCGCCTACCGCCGAAAACTCGCGCGCCGGGACGCGGAGAAGACCGAGCAGGTAGCGGCGAGGTAAGAGGCGGCAAGAGGCGGCAAGAGTGAGAGAGGGACTGTGACGCAGGTGGAGATCACGAAAGACGTCGTGCTGGGTGGGCGCGACCTGGTATTGATTGCGGGACCATGTGTCGTCGAGAGCCCGACGCATCCGCTTGAACTCGGTCGCCAGATCGCCGCGATCGCGCAGCGCGTGGGTGTGCCGTACGTGTTCAAGGCGTCCTTCGACAAGGCCAACCGGACCTCGGTCGCATCGTTCAGGGGGCCCGGCCTCACCGCCGGCCTGCAAGCGCTGCGGGCCGTGAAGGAAGAGCTCGGCGTGCCGGTGCTCACCGACATTCACGAACCCGCGCACGCGGCGGTGGTGGCTGAGGTCGCTGACGTGCTGCAGATCCCCGCGTTCCTCTCACGCCAGACGGACCTGATCGTCGCCGCCGCGCGCACCGGTCGTGTCGTCAACATCAAGAAGGGACAGTTCCTCGCGCCAAAGGACATGACGCATGCGATCGCGAAAGTGCGGGCCAGCGGCAACGACCGCGTGTGCCTCACCGAGCGCGGCTTCTCCTTCGGCTACAACAACCTGGTGGTCGACATGCGTGGTTTCCCGATGATGCGGGAACTGGGCGTGCCGGTCATCTTTGACGTGACCCACAGCCTGCAGCTTCCCGGCGGAGGTGATGGCGTCACCGCGGGCCTCGCGCAGTACATCACGCCGCTGGCTCGCGCCGGCGTCGGCGCCGGCGTCGACGGCGTCTTCCTCGAGGTGCACGAAGAGCCCACGCGCGCCAGGAGTGACGCGCAGAATGCCCTGCGGCTCGACCGGCTCGAAGCCCTTCTTCGCCAGCTCGTGGCCATCCACGCTGTGGTACGGTCACACGAGGTATGAGCCCCGCCTCCCACGACGCCCTGCAGATCGCACGCCAGGTGCTCGAAACCGAAGCCGATGCCATCCGTGGGCTGATTCCACAGCTCACCGACGACTTCGTCCGCGCCGTCGATCTTCTCCACGCGTGCGAGGGGCGCGTGATCGTCACGGGCATGGGCAAGTCGGGCATCATTTCGCACAAGATTGCCGCGACGCTCTCGAGCACCGGCACCTCGGCGTTTTTCCTGCACCCCGCCGAAGCGATTCACGGCGACCTCGGCGCCGTGCGCCGGGAAGACGTGGTGCTGGCCCTGTCGCACAGCGGCGAAACCGCCGAACTGGTGCGCCTGGTTGAAGCCATCCGCCGCATCGGCGCGACGCTCATCGTGATGTCGGGCAACCCGTCCTCGACCCTCGGTCAGGCTGCGGACGTCTCGCTCAGCTGTCATGTCGCCGAAGAGGCGTGTCCCCTCAACCTCGCGCCTTCCGCCAGCACCACCGCCTCACTCGCCCTGGGCGATGCGCTTGCCCTCGCGTTGTCGAAGCGCAAGGGCTTCCGCGCGGAGGACTTCGCGAACCTGCACCCCGGAGGCCGGCTCGGCAAGAAGCTGATGCGCGTGGAATCGCTGATGCACGCGGGCACGGCGCTGCCGGCCGTCCGCCGCGGCACGCGGATGCCGGACGTCATTCACGAGATCACCGACAAACGCCTCGGCATGACGTGTGTCATTGACGATGAGGGTCGTCTCCTCGGCCTCGTCACCGACGGCGATCTGCGTCGGCATCTGACGGCCGGCCCCTCGATGCTCGATCAGACGGCCGGCGACATCATGACGCCCAACCCGGTGACGATCGGCCGCGACACACTCGCCGTTGAAGCCCTGCGCCTGATGGAAGAACGCAAGATCACATCGGTGATTGTCGTCGACGCCCACGCGCGGGCCGAGGGCGTCGTCCATCTGCACGATCTCTGGCGAACGGAAATGATCTGATGCCCCTCACCAGGGAACAGCTCGAAGCCCGGGCCCGCAACCTGCGTCTCGTCCTGCTCGACGTGGATGGCGTCCTCACCGACGGTACGATTGCCGTCTCGGGCACGAGCGCCGAATTCAAGGCCTTCTCCATCCGTGACGGCGCCGCCATGGTCTGGACGATGCGCTCAGGCCTGGAGCTGGGGTTGCTGAGCGGCCGGGCGTCAGACGCCACGGCGCGGCGAGCGACTGAACTCGGGATCCGCCTCATCATGCAGGGAGTACCTGACAAGCGAGAGGCCTACCTCCAGCTGGCGACATCGCAGGGCCTCAAGGACGAGCAAATCGCCTACATGGGAGACGACCTGATCGACCTCCCCGTGCTTCGCCGTGTCGGCCTGTCTGCCGCGCCGCACGATGCGTGTGAGGATGTGCGCCAGCGGGTGCACTTCGTCACCGCGGCACACGCCGGCCATGGGGCGGTGCGGGAGTTTCTTGAACTGATTCTCCGTGGGCGTGGCCGATGGGATGCCATCGTCCGTTCACATCTGGTGTGATGGACTCCTCGCTCATCCTCATCATCGTCATCACCGCTCTGCTCGTCGGCATCGCCGGCGGCAAGGCCTGGGAGCGGTACAAGCTCGTCCAGGGGAAGTGGATCGACCGTCGCCGCATCCGGCAGACGCCGCATTTCATCGTCGGCCTCAATTACCTGGTCGCCGGTCGCGTGGACCTCGCCATCGAGCAGTTTGAAGCCGCGCTGGAACTGGATCCCGATGCGCTGGAACTCCGGTTGATGCTGGGCAACCTGTACCGCGAGCGTGGGCAGGTGGGCCGCGCCATTCAGGAACATCAGGGACTGCTCCAGCGCGCGCGGCTCAATCCGATGGAGCACGCCAACATCCTGCTCTGCCTCGGGCTCGACTATCGGCAGGCCGGGTTCGTCGATCGCGCGAGCGAGGCGTTCTCGGAGGTACTCAAACTCGATGCCTCAAACGAAGCCGCGTTGAGCAACCTCGAAAAACTTCAGGAGGAGCAGCACCAGTGGCATGACGCCTACGCCACGCGCCAGAAACTGGCCACCGTGGGCGGTCAGGCCGCACAGGCCCGCTCGACGACGATTCTGGCGTTTCTCGAGCACGAACTCGGCCTGGAGGCCGCGCGCAAAGGGGACCATGCAGAAGCGGCACGACGCTTCCAGGCAGCGATCGACCTCGACCGCTCGGTCATTCCGGCGTATCTGAGCCTGGGCGATGCGCGGCTCGCCACCGGTGACACCGCGGGCGCTTCGGCCATCTGGGAACAGGCCGTCGATGTGTCGCCCGATCGGGCCTACCTTGCCCTGGAGCGCCTGGAGCGGCTCTTTGTCGGGCAGCACCGCCCTGATCGATTCGTGGCGCTGTGCGAACGGCTCACGGCCGCCTCACCGCGCGAATGGCGCGCGCGCAAGGCCCTGGCCGCGCATGTGGCAGCCCAGGGGGATCCCCGGCGCGCGCTTGAACTGCTGTTTGGCGCGCTTGAGCACAACCCCCACGCGATTGCCCTGCACCAGGCCATCTGGTCGCTGCTCTCGGACCTGGCGCTCCCCCGCGACCTGGTCGCCCGGTACATCGACACGACGCGTGAGGCGGTGTTCTACCTCGACCCCCACGTGTGCACACGGTGCCGTTATCGCAGCACGGGCCTGCTCTGGCAATGTCCGCAGTGCCACGAATGGAACACGTTTGTTGAGGAACGTCTGACGCCGGCCGGCGACAGCGAGACCGAGTCCGACCCGTCGTCTCCCGCATGACCGCGCCACGCCCCCGGCGCATCGCATTGACGGGAGGCATCGCCACCGGCAAGTCGCGCTGCGCGGCGGTCTTCCGCGCAGCCGGTGTGCCGGTCATCGACGCCGATATCGTCGCGCGCGACGTCGTCGCACCAGGGACGACCGGGATGACCGCCATCACCTCACGGTTCGGCCCCACAGTGGTCGCCGCAGACGGCTCCCTCAATCGGGCCGCGCTCGGCGCGCTCGTGTTTGCTGATGCGGCCGCGCGGCGGGACCTCGAGGCCATCATTCACCCACGGGTGTACGAAGCCATTGGCAGGTGGTTCGCGAGCCAGACGGCGGATCTCGCCGTGGCTGACATTCCCCTGTTGTTTGAGACGGGACGAGACGACGACTTCGATGTCGTCATTGTCGCGGCGTGCCGTCCCGAACAGCAGTTGGCGAGGCTCATGGCGCGGAACGGCCTGTCTGAAGGCGACGCCCGGGCACGTATCGCCGCGCAGTGGCCGATTGCAGAGAAAGCCGCTCGCGCGGACTACACGATCGACACGTCCGGAACGCTTGCGGAAACAGATGCTCGAGCGGCCGCGTTGCTCGGCGAACTCAGGCGCGACCTTCCGCAGCCGTAACGGTATTTTTCAGCAGCATCGCAATCGTCAGCGGCCCGACGCCGCCCGGCACGGGTGTCATCGCTGACGCCACGGCTGCGACGCCGGGATGCACATCCCCGACCACCGCGCTGCCCCTGGTGTCAAAGTCCGCGACACGTGGATGAGTCGCGCCAAAGAGATTCACCATCAACTCGCGCGAGTCGACGCGGTTGATGCCCACATCCACCACCACCGCGCCCGCCTTCACAAAATCCGCCGTCACAAATCCCGGCCGTCCAATCGCCGCGACGACGATATCTGCGCGGCGGCACGTGTCGGCCAGGTCGGGTGTCTTCGAGTGGCAGATGGTGACGGTCGCATCCCGCTGCAGGAGGAGGAGCGCCATGGGCTTGCCGACGATCTCGCTGCGACCGATGACGACCGCGTGTTTGCCGGCAATGGGCAGGCCGAGCCGGTCCATCATCTCGATGACGCCGGACGGCGTGCACGGCTTGAGCGCGGCGCGCCCCTGCACGAGCAGTCCGACGTTGTGAGGATGGAAGCCGTCCACGTCCTTGCGTGGATCGATCGCGTCGAACACCCGTTCGGTGCCGTGTTTGCCAATGGACTTGGGTAACGGCGCCTGCACCAGAATGCCGTCGACGGCATCGTCGGCGTTCAGTGCCTGCACGGTCGCCAGAACGTCCTCGGCCGTCGAGGACGCGGCCAGCCGATGCACGGTCACGGTCAAGCCGGCCTCGGTGCCCGCCTTCTCCTTGTTCCGGACGTAGATGTGTGAGGCGGGGTCATCCCCCACCAGAACGATGTGCAGTGCGGGACGACGCCCGTGAGCCGAGACAAATGCCTCGACTCGCGGGCGCACTTCCGCGCGGATGTCTTTCGCTATGGCCGATCCGTTCATCGTTTATTTTTCGCCCGTCACCTTGGTGAGCACCCGGCCCAGGACAAACACCACGATGGAGACACCGAGCAGTTGGAGACCGAAGGTGTCCGCCTGCTCCGCGGTGACACCGATCTCGTGCCACTTCGCCGTCGTTTCGTTCGTGATGCCCCACTCGGTGAAGAACCCGAGGATGGCCATGGCCGCGCCGTTGAAGATTGCCAGGGCGCCAAACGCGGTGGTGAAATTCGCGATTGCCTGCCCCATCGTGCGACGGGCGCGTTCCTTGTCGTCGGCCAGACTCGAATGCGTGCGGCCGTACAGCCAGTAGATGATGAGGCCCAGGTCGAGCCACACGAGGAATCGCACCCAGGTGAGCACGGGCAGGCTCAGCATCAGCCAGAAACACGACACGATGCCCAGCACGGGCAACACGTTGCCGAACGGCACCTTGAACGAGCGCTTGGCGTCAGGCCGCGTGCGCCGCAGGATGATGACCGCCGTGCAGACCACGACAAAGGCGAACAACGTGCCGATGCTCGTCATCTCGCCCACGGTCTGAATCTGCGTGAAGCCGGCGACGATGGCCACGATGACGCCGGTGATGATCGTCGTGATGTACGGCGTCCCGAACTTCGGATGCACGACGCTGGCGCCTGCCGGCAGCAGGCGGTCGCGGCTCATCGCGAAGAAGATGCGCGGCTGGCTGAGCAGCATGACCAGCAGCACCGACGTGATGCCGGCCACGGCGCCGGCCGACACGAGGTACGCCGCCCAGTCCTGCCCGATGAGGCTGAGCGCAAACGCGACGGGTGCATTCAGGAAGCCCGCGTCCGTCTTGTACTCGACCACCGGCACGATGCCGGTGAGGACCGCCGCCACGGCGAGGTAAAGCGCTGTGCAGACGATGAGCGAGGCGAGGATGCCGATCGGGAGATCGCGCTGCGGGTTCTTGGCGTCCTCGGCGGTCGTCGAGACGGCATCAAAGCCGATGTAGGCGAAGAACACCCCGGCCGCGGCGGCCATCATGCCCTGCCAGCCATAGGCGTAGAACGGGCTCCAGTTTTCCGGCTTCACGTACGTCACGCCGGCGGCAATGAAGAAGATGATCGCGGCCATCTTGATCGCGACCATGACGGCGTTGGCGCGCGCGGTGGCCTGCACGCCGATGACGAGCAGCGTCGTGATGGCGAGCACGATGAGCACGGCCGGCAGGTTGATGAGGGCGCCAATCGACGCGCCCGATGCGTCGAGTGTGCCGGGCGCGGCTGACATCCAGACGGGCAGGTGGATACCGAAGCCGGAGAGCAGCTTCTGCATGTAGCCGGACCAGCCAATGGCGACGGTCATCGAACCCACTGCGTACTCGAGGATGAGGTCCCAGCCGATCATCCACGCCACGAGTTCGCCGAGCGTGGCGTACGCGTAGGTGTACGCGCTGCCGGCGATCGGAATCATGGACGCGAATTCGGCGTAGCAGAGCGCCGCGAACCCGCAGGCGAGCCCTGCGGCGAGGTAGGACATCATGATCGACGGTCCCGCCTGATTGGCGGCGGCCGTCCCGGTGAGGACGAAAATACCTGTGCCGATGATGGCTCCGACCCCGAGCAGGGTCAGGTCCCAGGCATTCAGGCTGCGCTTGAGGGCCTTGTGGCCGTGTTCAACATCTCCAACGAGTTGCTCGATCGACTTGGTCTTGAGAAGGTTGGAATCCATAGGCGGTATGAGGGTCCAGAGACACTGGCGTCGCCATTATAGGGGTAGAATCCCTCAATCACTTTGAGCCCAGAGGGGCGTTTGGGGGAATTGATGGCTGGAGCGCGCGGCGCTTTCGGGTCGAGGTTTGGCTTCATTCTGGCGGCAGCGGGCTCGGCCGTCGGGCTCGGCAACATCTGGGGCTTCCCGACCAAGGTCGGACAGGGCGGCGGCGCGGCGTTCGTGCTTGTGTACCTGGGTTGTGTGTTCCTGATCTGCGCGCCCATCATGATTGCCGAGCTGGCCGTGGGGCGACGCTCCGGCAAGGACCCCGTCGGCGCGTTTCAGGTGCTTCGCCCCGGCACGCCCTGGTGGCTCACAGGCGCGCTTGGTGTTCTCGCCGGCGTCGGCATCCTCTCGTTCTACTCGGTGATTGCCGGCTGGACCATTGCGTACATCTGGTTTTCCGCCACCGGCGCCGTGACCGGGAGTTCGGCCCAGATCGGCGAGTTCTTCGGCCGTTTCGTCGCCAATGCGCCGATGAGCATTGGATTGACGGCCGTCGTGCTGGTCATCACGGCCGTCACGATTCTGGGAGGCGTCAAGGGCGGCATCGAGCGGATGACCAAGGCCCTGATGCCGATGCTGCTGATCATCATGGTGTTCCTGATGATTCGCGCGGTGACCCTGCCAGGCGCCAACGCGGGCCTGCACTACTACCTGAACCCGGACTTCTCGAAGATTCTGGACATCCGCATCTTTAATGCCGCGCTCGGCCAGGCGTTTTTCTCCCTCAGCCTCGGCATGGGCGCGATGATCACCTACGGATCGTACCTGTCGAAACAGGAGAATCTGGCGCAGTCGGCCATGTGGGTGGTCGTGATCGACACACTGGTGGCCCTGACGGCCGGCCTGATCATCTTCCCGGCGGGTTTCAGCATCGCCGGCTTTGATCCCAACAGCTCGGGCCCCGGCCTGATCTTCGCCGTGCTGCCGCAGCTGTTCGCGACCATGCCCGGCGGCCATCTGGTCGGCGGCGCGTTTTTCGTGATGCTCACGATGGCGGCCATCACGTCAACGATTTCCCTGCTCGAGGTGCCGACGGCGCACCTGATTGACTCTCACGGCTGGGACCGCAAGAAGGCGGTGCTGGTGTTGACGACCGTGACGTTCCTGCTGGCCATTCCCTCGGCGCTTGGCAACGGCGCGTCGGCGTTTTTCTCGAGTGTGCCCGGCATCGGCATGGACTTCCTGAGCTTCATGGCCGTGGTGTGGAACGATTTTGCGCTGCCCATCGGCGGCTTGCTGCTCTCGATCTTCGTCGGTCACGTGTGGCGTGTCGACAAGGCCCTCGAAGAACTCAACACTGGTGGCCGGATGCCTGGCGCGGCGTTCTGGTCATTCCTGATCCGATGGGTCTGCCCCGTCGCGATCGCCATGATCATCATTTTCACCGCGCTTGACCTGCTGGGCTGATCCAGCCGCCCGGCGCTTTTTGACAGAGGTACTCGATGGATGCTGCAGCACTGACCCGTTTTTTCGAATCGATTGAAGCCGCCGTCTGGCACTGGACCTTCATGCCGCTGGTACTGGTGATTGTCGGAGGCATTCTGACGGTCGCGACGGGCTTCGTCCAGATTCGGCGCTTCCCCGTGGCCCTGAAGATGGTCACAAAAGGTGCCTTCAAGAAGGAGGCGAAGGACTCCAACACCATCACACCGTTCCAGGCGCTCTCGACAGCCTTGGCGTCCACGGTAGGCAACGGCAACATTGGTGGCGTCGCCACGGCCATCCTGATTGGTGGCCCAGGCGCGGTGTTCTGGATGTGGGTGTGCGCCACGGTGGGCATGGCCACGAAGTACGCCGAGGCTGTCCTTGGTGTGCACTATCGGGTGACCCGGGAGAACGGCGAACTGGCCAGCGGGCCGATGTACTACATCACGCGTGGTCTGGGCGGCAGCGGCCTCGGCAGGACGCTGGCGTGGCTGTTCGCCTTCTTCGGCATGGCCACGGCGATGTTCGGCACCGGCAACATGGCGCAGTCCAACACTGTGGCGGTGTCGTTCGTGGCGGCGGTGCGGAGCATCACAGGAACCACCATCAGCACGTGGATTCCCGGCGTCATCATCACGATTTCGGTGGGCCTGGTGCTGCTGGGCGGCATCAAACGAATCGCCAACGTCGCCGAAAAACTGGTCCCTTCAATGATCATTCTGTATCTGCTGGCGTCGGTCTCGTTCGTCCTGATCAATGCTGGACAACTCCCCCACGTCTTCTCGCTGATCTTCAGTGAAGCCTTCACACCGACTGCGGCCGTTGGCGGCTTTGCCGGTGCCACAGTGGCGCAGTCGATCGCCATGGGTATGAGCCGCGGCGTGTTGTCGAACGAAGCCGGATTGGGATCGGCGCCGATGGCCCACGGAATCGCAGACGTCAAGCACCCGGCTGAACAGGGCGTCGTTGGTGTGTTCGAAGTCTTCATCGACACCATCGTGGTCTGCACCATGACGGCGTTTGTCATCCTCGAGTCCGGACTCTGGACGGCCGGTACGTATCAGTCGGCTGACCTGACTGCTGCGGCCATGAGCCAGACGATTCCAGGAGCCACCATCGTCGTAGCCATCTGCTCGTTCCTGTTCGGGTTCTCGACGCTGATCGGCTGGTGCTACTACGGTGAGAAGTGCTTCGAGTACATCTTCGGGTCGGCGTACACGAAGATCTACCGAGTGCTTTTCGTGGCGCTGATCATGGTCGGCGCAGTGGTGTCTGTGCCGCTGGTGTGGGCAATTGGCAATCTCCTGAACGCTTTCATGGCCTTCCCGAACCTGGTCGGTCTCGCCATTCTGCTCCCAGTGGTACGGAAGATCACCTCGGATTACTTCAACGGTACGGGCAAGGACTACTCCGTCAACCACCCCACCACCGGCGCGCGCATCTCACACTGAGTCTGCACGTTAACCCCTGCACCGGTGCGCCGGTGCAGGGGTCATCCCACCAACCCGATCCACTCGGCGGCTCGCCCTGCGCAGCCGTCGAGCGTGTCACCCAGCAGGTCACTGATCACTGCGAGCGAATCGGCGCCGGCGTCCAGCACGGACGCGGCGTTCGCGCGGGTGATGCCGCCGATGGCGACCAGTGACAGCCCGTTCGCGTGTGCCGCGGCCGCGGCGCGCCGCACCTGCTCGAGCCCAACCGCCTCGTAGCCTGTCGCTTTGGTCCGGGTGCCAAACACCGGCCCGATGGCGATGTAACTGACCGGCCGCCCCACGCCGTCCGCGATTTGCGCGTCGGAATGCGTCGACAACCCGACGATGGCGTCGCTTCCCACGATGGAACGCACCTGGGCCGGCGACAAGTCGTCCTGCCCCACATGTACGCCGTCCGCACCGGCGAGCGCGGCGATGTCGGCGCGGTCGTTGACGATGAGCCGGCCTCCCGCCGCGTGGACGCGCGCAACCACTGCGTCCGCCAGTGCCTGAAACGGCCCTGACGACAGGCTCTTGGCTCGGAGCTGAATCAGCCTGACGCCGGCGTCCAGCCACACGTCAGCCACCTCAAGCGGCGCCAGTCCCCGCGTCGCCACCACGTCGACGTCGAGAATGGCGTAGGAGCGCGAGAGCAAGGCCGTCAGGCGCTTTCGGCGAGTGACTTCTTTTCCGGCTTGGCCGGCGGCATGAAGCGCTCCATGTAGGCGGTGTTGATGCGCGCGGCCTGGAAGTCCGGATCGTTGATGATCCGCAGCTGCAGGGGAATGGACGTCTTGATCCCTTCCACGACCGTCATCTCGAGCGTGCGGCGCATGCGGGCAATGGCCTCATTGCGGTCGCGGCCGTACGTGATGATCTTCGCAATCATCGAGTCGTAGTACGGCGACACCATGCAGTCGGAGTGGGCAAACGTATCGACGCGCACGCCGGGACCACCGGGCACGCTGAACGCCGTAATCAGACCCGGGCTTGGCGCAAACGTCTCGGGGTCTTCCGCGTTGATCCGGCACTCGAGGGCGTGGCCACGGAACTCGATGTCGCCCTGACGGAACGGCAGCTTCTCGCCGGCCGCCACGCGAATCTGCTCCTTGACGATGTCGATGCCCGTGATGAACTCGGTCACCGGGTGTTCGACCTGCAGGCGCGTGTTCACTTCCAGGAAATAGAAGTTGCCCGTGTCGTCGAGCAGGAACTCGAACGTGCCCGCGTTGGCGTACTGCACGGCTCTGGCGGCTTCAACGACGGTGGCTCCCAGCTTGCGACGCTGCTTGTCGGTCAGCACCGCCGACGGCGCTTCTTCAATCAGCTTCTGATGACGCCGCTGCACCGAGCACTCACGCTCACCCAGATGCACGACGTTGCCGTGATGGTCGCCGAGCACCTGCACTTCAATGTGCCGGGGCGCCTCCACGTAGCGCTCCAGGTAGACGTCGCCGTTGCCAAACGCCGCCTCGGCTTCGCGCATGGCGGTCTTGACCAGCTTCGGCAGTTCATCCTGATTCCGGACGATGCGCATGCCGCGCCCGCCGCCACCGGCGACCGCCTTGATGATGAGCGGCAGGCCCAGTTCCCGGCCCATCTTGATGGCCTGCTCTTCGCCGGCAACAGGTCCATCGCTGCCGGGCAGAATCGGCACGCCGGCCTTCTTCATCGCGCGACGCGCGCGGGCCTTGTCACCCAGGAGGCGGATGACATTCGGGCTCGGACCAATGAACTTGATGTGGCACGCCTCGCAGACCTCCGCGAGGTACGCGCTCTCGGACAGGAACCCGTAGCCGGGGTGAATCGCGTCCGCGCCGGTAATCTCCGCGGCGCTGATGATGGCCGGCACGTTCAGGTAGCTGTCGGCGCTGCGGGCCGGCCCGATGCAGACGTCTTCGTCGGCAAACCGCACGTGCAGCGAATGCTGGTCGGCTTCCGAATAGACGGCCACCGTCTTGATGCCCATCTCGCGCGCGGCGCAGATGACACGCAGCGCGATCTCGCCACGATTCGCGATCAGGATCTTCTTGAACACCGCGCGCCCTCCGTCCTCAACTCACCTTGATCGCAAAGATGCGATCACCGAACTGCACCGGCAGCCCGTTCTCGATGTACACCGCAGAGACCTCGCCGTCCACGTCGCACTCGATTTCGTTCATCAGCTTCATCGCTTCGATGATGCAGAGCACCTGGCCCTTCCTGACCTTGGTACCGACTTCGGCGAACGGCTTGGCGCCCGGTTCCGGCGCGCGATACAAGGTACCGACAATGGGGGCCTTGATGAAGTGCAGCGTGGCATCCTCGACCGGCGCGGTCGGGGCGGCGGCAGGCGCGGAGGCGGCCGGAGCGGCGGGCGCAGCAGGCGCGGGCATCGCGACAGGCGCGGGAGCGGCCGTCGTGACCACCACTTCGTGACTGGCCTTGCGGACGCGCATCTTGAGCCCGTCCTGCTCCATTTCGAACTCAGCCAGGTCGTGTTCGCGAACCAGTTCGAGGAGTTGTTTGATGTCGTCGAGATTCATAGGTGAAGAATGAGAAGGTCGCGAGATGTCGTGGTCAGCAGATGGGCGCCTCGGTCGGTCACCACCACGTCATCCTCCAATCGGGCGCCACCCAGCCCGGGCACATACGCGCCGGGCTCGATGGTGCACACCATGCCCGCCAGAAGTTGCTGCTCCGGCGGCACCAGTCGAGACAACCGCGGGGCCTCGTGCACTTCAAGCCCCAGGCCGTGTCCAGTTCCGTGGGCGAACGCTCCACCAAGTCCTTTGGAATCAAGGACTTGCCTGGCCGCGGCATCCACGTCCCTTGCGGCCACGCCGGCAACTACTGCCGCCAGCGCCGCCCCATGCGCCTCCCGCACCGCCGCATACAGCGCGTGTGCCTCCGGCGCCACCCGTCCGACCGCTGCCATCCGGGTAAGGTCCACGCAGTATCCTTCCAAGACACCGCCGAAGTCCAGCACCACCAGGTCCCCCTCCGCGAGGGCCCGGCTCCCCGGCCGCGCGTGCGGCAACGCGCTGTTGGGCCCGGAGGCCACGATGGTATCGAATGCCGGTTTGGTGAACCCGGCGTTCACCAGCGCCCGGTCGATGTCGGCGGCCACCTCGCGCTCCTGACGTCCGGGGCGCACCCAGGTCGCCAACTGGTCCGCCACACCCGAGAGCATCGCACCCGCGCGCGTGAGCACCTCAATCTCGGCGGCATCCTTGATGACACGCAGCGGCTCCACGAGAGGGCCGGCGGGAACCCACTCCCCGGGAATGCGAGCCTGCCAGCGTCGCAGCTGGGCGACGGTCACGTGCTCAGACTCAAAGACGATGCGGCCGGCCCCGGTGCGGTCGACGACCGCAGCAAGCGCCTCATCAAAGCCGGCGTCCACGTCCACGATGTGGACCTCGGCGAGGCGTCCCGCGGCCAACAGCTCACGCGCCGAGGTCGTATACCGGCCGTCCAGCAGGAGCCAGGTGTCTGTCGACGATTGCACGAGCAGACCGGCGCTGGCCGCCTGGCCGGTCAGGTACGTGATGTTGACGAGTGCGCTGATGACGCAGACGTCAGCCGACGCGCGCCAGCCCTCGCGCAATCGGTCCAGTCGCGCGGTCCACGACGGTGTCGACACGTCGTGATTGTACCCGGGGGCGTCAGCGCGCGATTCGCGGGGTGATGAAGATCAGCAACTCGCGTGTTTCCTCCTGCTGGGATTGCCGGCGGAAGAGCCAGCCGAGCAGAGGCACCCGGTGCAGTCCCGGCGTCCGTTCCTGCGACGACTGCTCGCGACTGACGTAGATGCCGCCAATGACCGTGGTCGCGCCATCGTCGACCTGCACGGTCGTGCGCGCGCGCTGGGTATCGATGGGCGGGATGTTGTTGACCTGACGCGCAAAATCGGGCGTGGCGTTTTCCAGTTCCACGTCGAGCTGAACCGCGGCAGGCGCGGTCATGCGCGGTGTCACGAGCAGCTTCAGCGCGGCGTCCTTGAAGGTGACCGACACCGTGTTGTTGGACACGGACTGAATCGGCACCTGAATCCCCTGCGTCATCTCGGCCTGCGTGTTGTTCTGTGTGGTCACACGCGGAGCCGACAGAATCTGCCCCTGTCCCGCACGCTCCAGCGCCGACAACGCCACATCAAGCGAGATCGGATCCTCGAGCGAGCCGACGACCACACCGGCGCCCGACGCGCTGCCCTGCACCCCAAGCCCCCACTGCACACCAAGCGCCCTCGCCGCATCGCGCGTGGTCTGCACGATGCGGGCTTCAATCTCCACCTGCGGTTCCCGCCGGTCCAGCGACGCCAACAAATCAGCAGCCGCCTGCAATCGCTCTGGGATGTCTCGAACGATCAACGTGTTTGTGCGCGCGTCCACTCGCGAGTCGCCGTGTTTGGACAACACCGTAGTCTTGATCAGCGGCTCCATCTCGACCGCACGCGCATGACTGAGCGGGAACGTCCGCAGCGTGACGGTGGCCGGCGCGCGGGCCTCCAGCAGCTTCTGCCGGCCTTCTTCTTCGGCTGCCAGGACGGTCATTGGCGCCACACGCACGACGCCATCGTCGAGCACGTATCCGAGGCGGCCGGTCTTGAGCAGGATCTCGAGGGCGTGGTCCCAGGGCACACGCGTGAGCTTGAGGTCGACAGGACCGCTGACACCGGGGTCGATCACGATGTTGAGTCCGCCGATCTCTGCCAGTGCACGAAGGACGGCCCGAATGTCAGCCCCCTGGACGTCAAGGTCAACCGGCGAGCCTGTGTACGTGCGCGCTTGCGCCAGAACCGGCGCACTGCTGCCCCACGCCAGCCAGACGACCACCACCAGCCTCCCCACCCGCGCCATCAGTCTCACTTTGTTCTCCCGAGCGTCAGCACGACACCACCCACACCACTCATACCAACGACCTCCACGTCTCTCTCTCCCACCCTTCGCACGATGCCGTCCTTGAGCCGGCTGCCCTCCGCGACGACCCATGTGTGTCCGGTGGTATCGGTAACCAGAGCCAGCCGACGGGTTGTGCCGCGCAGCGTCCCTGTGAGCGTGAGTGCGGCGATGGGCACGTCGGCCACCACCCGGCGGCGCCCCGCAGGCGGAGGCGCGGAGGCATCGGAGTGAGTGGGTGATGAAGAGATGAGGGGAACAAACGGATCGCGTCTGACGCCCGGGGCCTGCGCGTCTACGCGATCGACCCCGACGACCCAGCAGCACAGGGCCAGGAGCAGCGTGCGAGTCAGGCGGGCGTCCGTCACGATGATGCTCCCAGCTGCAGGAAGGCGATCACGCACGAGGCATCGATCCCGGGCGCGTCACCAGCGGTGGCGCGGAGGTGAAACCGCTCGACGCTGATCAGGAGTGGATGCTCCGCGACCAGCTCGAGAAAGCGGCGAATGCCGGCGAGGTTCCCACGAACGGCCGCCTCCACGGGCCAGCGTGTTGCCCGCTCGTGCTGACTGGCCGGCAGCGGTGTGAACCGCTGGACGGGCAACCCGGCCGCCGAGGCCAACGCCGGCACCTGTCGCAGCGCTGTGTCTTCGTTGACGAGTGCCTCGGCCGACGCGCCCCGCACGCGCAGCGCGCGCTCGAGTGTTTCCATCTGGCGCCGTAAATCCGGAAGCCCGGCGGCCGCTGCGGACGCCCGCGCCTCGTCGGCGCGCAGCGCGGCGAGTCGTTCGCGGGTCGCGCGCAACTGCTGGAAGGCCGGCGCCAGCGCGGTGTGCCAGGCGACCAGGGCCAGCGTCAACGACAGGGCGCAGCAGACACACGCCTGCGCGCGGGCGGGGAGCCTCTCAAATGCCCCGCTCATCGTCGTGACTCCAGGTCGATATGGATCCGCGCGCCAAAACGCACCACGTCGTGGCTCCCCACCGTCTCGACGACGGCGTTCTGAACGTCGACGCGGCCAACGCCGTGGACGGCGGCGCGCAAGGCCTGAGCAAACGCGGTAACCGCGTCGAAGCTGAGCGCGCGGCCTTCGATATGGACCAGCGGGGCCGTCTGGGTGAGGTCGCCCTGGACCTCCAACAGCCAGAGGTCAGGCGGCACGCTGCGTTCGATTCCCAGGACGAGCCGGCTGGGCAGCGCCTGCGCTCGCCTGATGGCATCGAGCTGCGCGAGCTGCACGCGCAGGTCACCGACGTGGTCCGCCGCTCGAGCCGCTGCCTGCGCCGCCGGCTGGGTCTCCGCCAGGGTTTGCTCCGCACGGCGCAACTCGGCGAGGACGCGCGCGTGCTGCGCGGCGGCGGTTGCGCGGAGCGCGAGCACTCCCAGGAGCGTCGCCACCAGCAGCGCGGCACTGATGCGAACGCTGCGAGGCGCGGGCCGACGCGTTCCCACCGGTGGATCGATGAGACTGATGCGGATCATCGGTTGCCCTCGCGGTCGTAGGGCCGACGGAGGGCCAGTCCCACGGCAATCATGTAGTCGGCTCGCGTCCCCTCTGCCTCGCCGGGCCAGGGGCTCGTGATGCGGCGAAATGGGTCCGCCAACTCAACGACACACTTCACCTGATCGGCGAGTGCCTCACGCATGCCGGCGCTGCGACACGCGCCGCCAGACATCAGCAGGCGGAACGCCCCGGCACGCTGGGGCAGGTCACCACAGAAGCGGCGGATTTCAGCGGCCAGTTGGTGATGCAGGTCGCCGAGCGCGTCGCCGGCGGCGTCGGCATACTGACGCCCACCCTGGTCAATGACACCGGTCGAAGCGATGCTCCCCCGCTCCACGAGTGCGACGGTGGTCGAGCGGTGTCCCACGTCCACGAGGCAAACTGAATCCGCCCGACGCTCCGGGTAGTTGACCAGGTAGGCGTTGGCCAACGCCAGGCAATCGACGTCGAGCACGTCCGGGGTCACCCCCAGGCTGGAGAGCGCCTGGAGCCGCTCGCGAACCTGATCTCGACGGGCGGCGACCAGGAGAACGTCCACCGATTCTGGCTCCGCAATCCGGTCGTCGGTAACGAGGAAGTGGTCCACGTGCAGCTCGGCCGGCGGGAACGGGAGGACGTCCCGGGCCAGCCCCTGCAAGACTGCGGCAAGGTCGGTGGCGGGAGCGGAGGGCACGGTGCGGCGGCGGATAAACGCCGCCTGGGTGGGGAGCGCGGCTACGAACGCCGGCCGGCGAAAGCGCCAGCGGCTCATGAGGGTCGTCACAGCGGCAGCGGCCTGCGGCCCCGTCGGCACCAGTCCGGCGGCGACCGTTCGCCAGCCTCGACGGCCTCCGGTGAGCGCGACCACGTGGATGGCGTGGCTGCCGAGGTCGACCCCGCAGACGACCGGACGGGCGAAGCCGGGCAGATGCATCGTGGGAGGCACTGGGGCAAGGCTGGTGCCAGTTGTCCGCACCGGAGAAACCTGCGGCCGGAGACGTGCGAGGCGGCAGTCAGGCACACCGGTCGCGCTGATCGGGTCACCAGCGACCCGGCCGATCCGGCTGGGGTCATTTGGGCCCGCGGTGGCAGGCTGGGGCGATGCCCCTTTCCTGTTGCGTCCATTGACTTTTGCGTCGTCAGTGGCCTATCCTTTCGGTTTGCCGTGCCTTCAGAAGAGCTGAAGGGTGACCACGGTCGCGAAAGGGACAGTCGAATGGGCACGTTTACCCCCTCTGCCAACAAGGTGGACCGGCAGTGGCATGTGATTGACGCGGACGGCAAAGTGTTGGGTCGCATTGCGACCGACGCGGCACGTCTGCTGCAGGGCAAGCACAAGGCGGAATGGACGCCGTTCCTCGATCGCGGCGATCACGTCATCGTGATCAACGCGGCGAAGGTCAAGCTGACCGGCAACAAGGAACAGCAGAAGGTGTACCGCAAGCACTCGGGTTACGAGGGCGGTCTGCGGACCGACCGCGTGAAGGACGTCCGCGTGCGCAAGCCGCACCGCATCATTGAAGAAGCGGTGCGCGGCATGCTGCCGAAGACGAAGCTCGGTGAGGCGATGTACGGCAAGTTGAAGGTCTACGCGGGCAGTGAACACCCGCATGCGGCGCAGCAGCCGCGTAAGCGAGAGGTAGCGTAACGTGGCAGCAGCATCCCAGTTCTACGGCACGGGGCGCCGCAAGACCTCGACTGCGCGTGTGTTTCTCCGCCCCGGTTCCGGGGCCATCACCATCAACGAAAAGCCCGTCGAAGTGGCCTTCCCCACCGAAACGCTCCGTCTCGTGATTCGCCGCCCGCTGGTGGCGACGCAGACGACCGAGCAGTTCGATGTCGTGGCGACCACCAAGGGTGGCGGCGTCGCGGGCCAGGCCGGCGCGCTGCGTCTCGGCATTGCGCGCGCCCTGCTGGAGTTCAACGGTGAACTCCGCTCGGCCCTGCGGCAGGATGGCCTCCTCACGCGCGATCCCCGCGCGAAGGAACGTAAGAAGTACGGTCAGAAGGGCGCGCGTAAGCGCTTCCAGTTCAGCAAGCGCTAGTTTTTCTCTGGAGACTGTGTAGTGAGTGCGATTGCAATGAAGGACCTGCTCGAAGCGGGCGTTCACTTCGGGCACCAGACGAAGCGCTGGAACCCCAAGATGAAGCCGTTCATCTTCGGCGAACGGAACGGCATCTACATCATCGACCTCGGACGGACGTCCAAGCTCTACGCGCAGGCGGCGCAATTTGCCACCGATACCGCGGCGCAGGGCGGCACGTTCCTGTTCGTCGGCACCAAGCGCCAGGCGCAGGACGCCATCGCGGAAGAAGCCACCCGCGCCGGCATGTTCTACGTCAACCAGCGCTGGCTGGGTGGTCTGCTCACCAACTTCTCCACCATCCAGCGCTCGCTGGGTCGGCTGCGTGAACTGGAAGCCATGGCGACTGACGGCCGCTTCGACACCTTGTCGAAGAAGGAAGTCGCGCGTCTGGACAAGGAGCGCCGCAAGCTGGTGAAGAACCTCGACGGTATCCGCGGCATGAATCGCCTCCCGGACGCCCTGTTCGTGGTCGACACCAAACACGAACAGATCGCGGTCGACGAAGCGCGCAAGCTGAAGATCCCCGTGATTGGCGTGGTCGATACCAACTGCGACCCCGACCAGGTGGATTTCGTGATTCCGGGCAACGATGACGCCCTCCGTTCGATTCGCCTCTTTGCAGGCGGTATCGCGGACGCCATCCTGGCCGGTCACGGCATGGCCAAGTCCGAGCCGGCAGAACAGATGCCGGTCAAGGACGAGCAGCCGGAAGAAACGCCCGCGAACTGAATCTCAGAATGAGGAAATGGGGAGGTGGGGAAATGAACCTCATTTCCTCACTTCCCCATTTTTCCCATTTCCCCATTGACAGGCTCTTGATATGGAAATCTCGGCACAGCTCGTAAAACAGCTCCGCGACCGTACCGGCGCGGGCATGATGGAATGCAAGGCCGCGCTCAAGGAATCCAACGGAGACCTCGAGGCTGCCACCACGATCCTCCGCACGCGCGGTCTCGCGCAGGCGGCCAAGAAGACCGGCCGTTCCACCTCGGAAGGCGTCATCGGCTCCTACATCCACCTGGGCGGCAAGATCGGCGTGCTCGTCGAGGTCAACTGCGAATCCGACTTCGTCGCACGCACCGACGACTTCCAGAATCTCGTGAAGGAAATCGGCATGCACATCGCGGCGGCCAGCCCGCAGTACGCGCGTCGGGAAGATGTGCCGGCTGAGGTGCTCGAGAAGGAAAAGGCCATCTATCGCGCGCAGATGGAGAACTCGGGCAAGCCCGCCAACGTGATCGAGAAGATCGTCGAGGGCAAGCTCAACGCGTTCTACGAGCAGGTGGTTCTGGTTGACCAGGCGTCCATCCGCGACCCGAAGGTCACCATCGGCGCGATGATTCAGGCCGTGATTGCCAAGCTGGGCGAGAACATCTCGGTCCCCCGCTTCGTGCGCTTCAAGGTCGGCGAAAACTGATGACAGGCGGGGCTCAAGCCCCGCCCCACATGGACAGTCGTGGGGCGGGCTTTTAAGCCCGCCAGCTACTTACTCCCGGGCCCGGCTGCGACATGCTCGCCGTCGGGCCCGTGGTGTCTCTGAGGGGCACATCGGCGTTATAGTCTGCGCCATGACCCGCGCGATGGCTGCCAGCCGCGCCACACCCCGCATGCGGCCCACGTTTGAAGTGCCGCTGCCGGCCGACGGGGCTCCCGTCATGGCCAGGCTCACCACTCTCCTGCAGTCAGAAACGACGATCGTCGGCCAGGTCGTACAGGAACACGCGGTCCTGCAACTCGCTGCCGCGCGCAGGACGATGTTGTCTCCGTTCCTGAATCTGGAGATCGCCGAGCGCGAGTCTGGCGCGGTGCTCAGAGGACGATTCAGTCCGCACCCCAACGTCTGGACCGGCTTCATGGCGGTGTACGTGTTCATCGCGATGGCCGGTCTCGTGTGCTCGTGGTACGGCCTGGCGCAGTGGACACTCGGCGAGACGCCGTGGATGTTGCTCGCGCTGCCGGCGTCAGTCGCACTGATTGCGTTTGTCTATGGCGCGGCCGTGATCGGACAGGGGCTGACGGCAGACGACATGTACGAGTTGCGGGCGCTGGTCGATCGCGCAGTCAGAGAGTCGGAACAACACTTATAATTATTCCTCGTGAGTTCCCCCGCCTATTCCCGCGTCCTCCTCAAACTCTCCGGCGAAGCCCTGATGGGCGAGCAGCAGTACGGCATCGACCCGGCTGTCGCCAACCAGGTCGCGCAGGAAATCGGAGAGATTGCCGCGATGGGCGTCCAGGTGGGCGTCGTCATTGGCGGCGGCAACCTGTTTCGAGGCCTGGCGGCGAGTGCCAAGGGCATGGACCGCGCCACAGCCGACTACATGGGGATGCTCGCGACCGTCATCAACGCCCTGGCGTTGCAGGACGCCCTCGAGAAGATTGGGGTCACCACGCGCGTGGCCGCAGCCATCGAGATGCGCGCCGTGGCCGAGCCGTTCATCCGCCGCCGCGCCGTCCGCCACCTCGAAAAGGGCCGCGTCGTCGTGTTCGCGGCCGGCACGGGCAACCCATACTTCACCACGGACACCGCCGCGGCGCTGCGCGCGATGGAAATGCGGTCCGAGGTGATCCTCAAGGCCACCAAGGTCGACGGCATCTACACCGCCGACCCGGTCACCAACCCTGACGCCACCCGATACACGTCGCTCTCCTACCTGCAGGTGCTCGAACAGGGCCTGAAGGTGATGGACGCGACGGCGATTTCGCTCTGCATGGACAACAAGCTGCCCATCATCGTGTTCAAGCTGCGCGAGGCGGGCAACCTCCGACGGGTCATCATGGGAGAGCCCGTCGGCACGATCGTTCGCGCCTGATCTCCCGGGGAATCTGAGACATGGACGTTCAAGACATCAAAGGACTGACGGCAGAAGTGAAGCGGCGCATGGACGGCGCCCTTGAACACGCGCGACGCGAGTTTTCCGGGGTGCGCACGGGCCGCGCGTCCATCACGATGCTCGACCCGGTGCAGGTGGAAGCCTGGGGTTCACTGATGCCGCTCAACCAGGTCGCACAGCTCTCCATCCCCGAGCCGTCTCTCATCGTCGCGCAGCCGTTTGATCCGTCGCAGCTGAGCGCGATCGAACGCGCCATTCAGAAAGCCAACCTCGGACTCAACCCGTCGTCAGACGGCAAGGTCGTGCGTATTCCCGTGCCGCAGCTCACCGAAGAGCGCCGCAAGGAACTCTCGCGCATGGTGCACAAGTACGCCGAGGAAGGCCGCAACGCGGTGCGCCAGGTACGTCGCGACGCCAACGACAAACTCAAGAAGATGCTCAAGGATCACGCCATCTCGGAAGACGATGAGCGGCGGGCGCTCGATGAGGTGCAGAAGGTCACCGACCAGTACATCGGCATGATCGACGACCTTCAGAAGAAGAAGGACGTCGAGCTCCTCGGCAAATAACGCCGTGGCGTCGTACTTCACACATCTGGAGTGTTCGGTGCCGTGTGGGGCGCCGGCGTACGACCCTCGACAGACGCAGCATCTCTGCACGTGCGGCGCGCCGCTCGTCGCGCGATACGACATGAAGGCCGCGCGGGCATGGTCGCGTGACTCGTTGCGGGCGCGCGAGGCCAACATGTGGCGGTATCGCGAGTTGATGCCGCTCTTTGAAGGCGAGGCGCCTGTCACGCTCGGTGAAGGCTGGACGCCCCTGCCCCACGTCGCGCGCCTCGGCGCGGCGCTTGGACTGCCAAAGCTGTACGTCAAAGACGAGTCGCTGAATCCGACCAACTCGTTCAAGGCACGCGGCCTCTCGGCGGCGGTCACGCGTGCGCATCACCTTGGCGCAAAAACGCTGTCGATTCCCACCGCCGGCAACGCCGGGAACGCGATGGCCGCCTACGCGGCCGCTGCGGGCATGACCGCCAAGGTGTTCATGCCGAAAGACGTCAAGGTGCCGTTCATTCGCGAATGCGAACTGTACGGCGCTGACGTCACGCTGGTTGACGGCCTCATCACGGATGCCGGTCGTATTGCGGCCGAAACCGGCAAGCCCCTCGGCTGGTACGACGTCTCGACGCTCAAGGAGCCGTACCGCATCGAAGGCAAAAAGACGATGGGGTATGAGCTGGCGGAGCAATTCAACTGGACGTTGCCCGACTGGATCATCTATCCCACTGGTGGCGGCACCGGCATGGTCGGCATGTGGAAAGCGTTTGCGGAGATGAGCGCGCTCGGCTGGATTGATCCCGTCAAGCGGCCGAAGATGGTCACGGTGCAGGCAGAAGGCTGCGCGCCCATCATCAAGGCGTATGACGAGGGCGCGGAGCGTTCCCAGATGTGGCCCAACGCGCACACGGCAGCCGACGGGCTTCGCGTGCCCAAGGCGATCGGCGACTTCCTCGTCCTGCGCGCCGTGCGTGAAAGCGGCGGCGCAGCCGTGGCCGTGAGCGATGCGGACATGATTGCCGGCATGCGTGAGCTCGGACGGCTCGAAGGCATCAGCGCTGCGCCCGAAGGCGGCGCTGCACTCCACGCACTCAAGGTCCTGCAACAGCAGGGGCGCATCACCGCCGACGACACGGTCGTGATCTTCAACACCGGCGGCGCCCTCAAATACCTCGACGTCCTGGCGTAGCCATGGCACTGTTCGCCATCTCGTCATCTCGCCACCTGGTCATCTCGCCATCTCGCCATCTCGCCATCTCCCCATGTCCATAGGGTTGCTGTTCACGGGCGGCACCATCGCGATGCGGGTGGATCCCGCTTCGGGTGCGGCTGTGCCCTCGATGACGGCTGCGGACATCGTTGCCCAGGTGCCCACGCTGGGGAACATCGCCGACTTCGAAATTGAGGAGTTCTCGCGCCTGCCTGTGCCACACGTGACGCCCGAGCAGATGTGGCGGCTGGCGCGTCGCGCATCCGCGTGGCTCGAGCGGCCGGACATCGACGGCCTGGTCATCACCCACGGCACCGATACGATCGAAGAGACGGCGTTTTTCCTCGACCTGGTGCTGACGTCGCCCAAGCCCGTGGTGCTGGTGGGCGCGATGCGGACGGTCTCCGATCCCAGCTGGGATGGTCCTGCGAATCTGATTGCCGCCGCGCGTGTGGCGGCGTGTGAAGCCGCGCGAGGCCTTGGCGTCCTTGTCGTGATGGACGACCACGTCTTCCCTGCCCGCGAGGTGCGCAAGCTCCATACGGAGTCGTCAGGGTCGTTTTCCACGCCGGAGTTCGGTCCCCTGGGAGCGGTTGACGGCAGCCGCGTCGTGCTCCGTCGCCGCACCGTCGCGCGACCGGCGTTTCAGGATCCTGCAGCCGAGCCGGGCCTGCGTGTGCAGCGGCTTGATACACGCGTCGCGTTGCTCGAGGCGTACACGGGCATGGACGACTTTCTCGTGCGGGCATTGATGGCCCACGAAACTCGCGGCATCGCCATCGTCGCCTTCGGGCGCGGGAACGTGCCGCCGCCGTTGGTGCCGGCGATTGCTGACGCGGTGAAGTCGGGGATGCTCGTGACCGTGTCGTCCCGATCGGTGGCCGGCCGTGTTGAAGCGCGATACGGCTACGACGGTGGCGGATTCCAGCTCAAACAGGCCGGCGCGATACTCGCCGGTGATCTGTCAGGCGCGCAAGCACGCCTGTTGCAGATCGTCGCGCTCGGGGTCGAGCCCGATGTCGCGAAGGCGGCAGACATCATCCGCGTGTACGCCGACGCTGAGTAGCGAACGTTATAATCCGCGGGTGCCGCCCCGCACTCGCGCACCGCACCCTTCTGCCAAGACCGGCGCACACGAGGCCGTGTCAGAACGCATCATGCGCCTGGCCAAGACCCATCAGTTGCGCGACCGCAATCGCGTGTGCCGTCATGGCATCACCGTATCCGAGTGTTACGCGCTCGACGTCGTGGTCAGGTCAGGCGGACTGCTGGTCACCGAACTTGCGCATGCCCTGGGACTGAACAAGAGCACGGCGAGCCGCGTGGCGGAATCACTCGTGGGGCAGGCGCTGGTTCGCGTCGACGCCGTCCCTGGTAACGATAGAAAGAAACGCCTTGTGCCGACGTCGCGTGGGCGTGCGTTGGGCGGCAGAATTGCCGACGAGATTCGGCGGGAACACCTCACCGCGCTGGCGGCGTTCAGCGCCACCGAGCTGGAAACGCTGGGCCGGATGCTTGATGCGCTGATCGACTCGCACCCGAGCCACCGGGCTTCCAGGGATCAAACGTCGGCGCCACTTCCCGGCGGATCACGACCACGGCGTCAAAACAGTCGGCCCAGTTCGCGGCGGTAAATCGCCCGAGCAGCCGCGACGGTACCGATCCAAGACGACGCAGCTGATCCGAAGTCAGGAACGCCCACGGCTGCGTCCCGGTCGCGGTCGCCTCGAGTGATCCGGGCGGCGCGGACGGCAGGGGCGTGGGCGCCCGCCCTGCCATGGACGTGTAACCCTCGAACGCGGTGAACCCGACCGTCGCCACACGGGTGCCCCAGCGTTCGACCGCCCGTTCCGCCAGCGTCGGCTCAGGCCGGGTGCCGCGCTGCCGTGCGGCGTGCACCGTGGCCGTCCACACGACGACTCGCGCCTCGGGCGGCAGACGGTCGACGTACCACGCAAGCGTGCGGAACATGGATTCGTCGCGGCCAACCCCCGTGCCCGACCGTTGGCGAGCCGCGTAGCGGGCAAAACTCTCGAGCATGGCCCGGTCCCCAGCGTCAGCGGTCGGTCGGCGCGACGCAGCGGCCGCCTCTGTGGCGCACTGCGCCAGCCGCCCCTGTTCAGGGGGATCGAAGGGGTGTTCGGTGTCGTACGTCCAGCCCACATGCCGGCTGACGGTATCGGCACACAGCGCAGCCCTGGCGGCAGGCACGGCCGACGCGACCAGTGATGGCAAAGTTGCACGGGCGAACAGGCCGGTCACCGACAGTTGGTCGTCGAGCCCACCGAGCGCCACGCGCCGGTCGGCCGCAGCGGCAAACAGCGAGCGGCGCCACGGGGTGAGTTCGCGCGTCCACCAGAACCGACCCGCAGCATTGTCGAACTGGCCGGGCACTGCGGTCCCCGCCGCGACGGCCCGCTCGAGGCCGACGAAGTCGTAGACCGGCGCTTCAAACAGGACGGCTGTGAATCCGCACCGCGCCCGCAGGGCGTCGACAATTCCCGCCTTGGCCTCGAACGTCCGGGCCTCGCCGTGACTCGGCAGTTCCCCGAGCATCACAAGCCGTTTCTGGCAGACGGACTCGACCACGGCGTCGACGATGGCCTGGAGCGGCGCGTCCTGTGCGTGTGCCCGCGTGATGGACCATCCGCACGTCCCCGCCAGGCAGACGGCCACGACGAACGAGGCGAGCCGGGACATCGCGTTCATCATCTCACGGGATATCGCGCCATCAGCCCAACTTGTTGCACTTTGCAACTTCATCGACTAGACTCGCGCCCGAGGGACACCGATGATTCGCACCGCTGCAGCCGCCGACGCCGGAGCCATTGCGGGTATCTACAACCATTTCGTTGAGCACACGACGGTCACGTTTGAAGAGAGCCTCGTGCCGGACGTCACGATGGCCGAACGCATCACCGAGACGTTCGCAGACGGCTTGCCGTTTCTCGTCGCGGCGCCGAACGGCGTCGTCGACGGCTTCGCCTACGCCAGCAAGTGGAAGGGACGCTGCGCGTATCGATTTTCGAGTGAAGTCACGGTCTACCTGCGGCCGGGCCTCGAAGGTCGTGGCCTCGGCACGGCGCTGTATGCCGCGCTCATCCCTCAATTGAAAGCGCAGGGCATGCATGCGCTGCTTGGCGGCATCGCGCTGCCCAATCCGTCAAGCGTGGCCCTGCATGAGAAATTCGGTTTCGCGCAAGTCGCGCACTTTCGCGAGGTTGGCCGAAAGTTCGACCGCTGGGTGGACGTCGGGTACTGGCAGTTGGTGCTGTGACGGAACCAGCTACGCGGACGCCGACTGGCTCCGCGCCTTCCGCGCGCGAACGCGTCGCTTGTTGATGATCGGCCACACCCACATCCACACCCCGCTGCCCCACAGGAACAGCAGCACGAGTGACGACGGGAACACGATCCAGAGTTTGTAACCGTCGCTGATGAACGAGCCGTCGTGCAGCGCTTCAAGCCAGTCGCTGCGGCGATAGGCCACCTGCATGATGCGCCCGTCGGTCGTGTCGACCTGCACTTCCCAGTCGTTGTGCAGGGTGGCCTTGGCGACGCCGCGGTCGGGCCGTACGTCCAGGCGTTTGATGTCTTCCCATCCGTTCACCTGCACCTCCGGGTGTGCATGGTTGCTGATGGCGGTCAGGATGTCCGACAACTCGATGACCGGCGCCTTTTCGCGCCCGCGCTGCTCCACCGGCTGCACCCAGGACCAGTCCTTCTTGAGCTGAAGGATGACGCCCGTGGCGATGACCAGGAGCAGAGGAATGGCGATGATCGCGGAGCCCCAGTAGTGGAGCTTCCGGTTTAAGACGTTGAGCGACATGGACTTCGTGCGCCGATAGTAGTGGCGGCGCGCGATCTACTACCAGACGTCGGACATGCCCTAGTCCGCGCGCAGCAGTGCTGAGGGATCGGCTCGTCCGGCTCGACGCGCCGGCCCGAGGGCCGCCGCTGCCGCAACCGCCAGCAGCACGCCAGCCGAGCCTGTCAGCGTCCACGGGTCGTTCGCGTCAACGCCGTACAGGAACCCGCTCGCCACCGTTCCTCCGACGGTTGTGACGGCCAGGCCCACGATGACTCCGGCAACGGCCGGCCGGATCGCGCTCGACAACACGCGGCGTCGCACGGAGCCGGGAGACGCCCCCAGCGCGAGGCGCACGCCGTGCTCACGCGCCTGGACTGACACGGCGTACGCGGTCACCGAATACACGCCCAACGCGGCGAGCAATAACGCGATGACCGCAAGAGCCGCGACCAACACTGCGCGGAACCGTTCGTCGGCCAGGGTTGCTCCGACGACGTCGGTCAGCCGGCGCGGGTCCGCGATGGGCACGGCTGAATCCAGTTGCGCCACACGCGCGCGGATCGCCGGCAACAACGCCATCGGATCCCCGCTTGTGACTCTCACCACCACGGTCTGCGGTCGTCGTCCGGCCAACGACCACGGCAAGATGAGCTGCGGCGCTCCGGCCGCAGAGAGGGAGCCCTGGTGGACGTCACCGGCAACGCCGATGATCTCCCACTGGCGTCCCGAATACGGCACCCGTTGACCAACTGGCCTGGTGGGATCCGGCAGGAGCGGCACGGCCGATGCGGTGATCATCGCGACACTCGTGTCAGCGCGTTGTTCCGCCTCGGTGAACGCGCGCCCCTGCACGATGGGGATGCCGAGCGTGTCGTAGAACGCAGGTGAGGTCATGTTGACCCGCATGAGTACGCGCTCGGGGCCACCGCCAGGTGGCGTCACGGGAAAGGTCCACCCACTCGACACGAACGGGACGCCGATCGCGCTAGCCACCGACTCGACACCGGGCACGGTTGCCACGGTGTCGAGCACGGCGGTATAAAACGCCTCGGTTTGTCCCGCCGCGCCGTATCGCGACGCCGGAGGTGTGACCGAGAAGACCAGCACGCCGTCGGCCCGGAAGCCGGGGTCGACCGATGCCAGATGGGCCAGCGTGCGCACGAGCAGAACTCCAGCCGCCATCAGCACGATCGAAAACGCCACCTGCCCGGCGACCAGCAGGGCACGCAGTCGACGGTCGGCACGGGTGCTCGTCTGACGGTTCGTCGCACGAATGTGAATGGTGCGAGCGGCACGCCCCGTGCGCCGCCACTGCGGCAACGCCAGGAGGCTGGCGGCCACAAGTGTCATCGCCGCCAGAGCGCCAAACCCAGCCACACCAGGTGTCAGATGGGCGGCCGGCAAGCTGCCCGGGTACATCTGGATGAACGCATCGACCAGGAGCGGCAGCAGCAGGGCCGCCCCGACACCACCCACGCCCGCGAGCAGGATCGCTTCCAGCGCCACCTGGCGTCCGAGCGCCGCCGAATCAGCCCCAAGCGCGCGTCGCACGGCGAACTCTCGTCGCCGTTCCTCGGCCTGCGCCATCAGGAGATTCACGAGATTGGCGCCGGCCACCAGCAAGACCGCGAGGATCGCCCAGGAGACGAGCAGAACCGCCAGCCGGCTGTCGCCCAGCAAGGCCTCTCGTATCGGCTCGGTGGCCACACCGGTCTTGCGTGCATTACTCGACGGAAAGTCCCTGGCCAGTTGAAGCGCGATGCCGCTCAGTTCGTCGGTCGCGGCATCAGGCGTGGCCGCCGGGTCGATCCGTCCAACGGCAGTGACCCACCCGGTTCCGCGCTGGTGTTGCCAGAAGACGCCGGGTTGCGCGAGCAGTGGGACCCACACGTCGTGCGACTCGCCGGGGAAACTCACCGGGAGATCCGGCAGGACGCCGGCAATCACGTACGCCCGTTCGTCGAGTGTCAGCGTACGACCCACGGCCTCGGGATCCCCGCCGAACTCCCGCAGCCAGAAGTGATGCGACAGGATGACGGCGCGTTCCCGTCCCGGCTGGAACTCATCTCCGGAGAACATCCGGCCGGCCGCTGCGCGGATGCCCAACACCCGATCAAAGTCCGGCCCCACCCGCATGCCGCGCACACGACGCGCGTCCCCGCTGCCGGTCATCGTGTATGTCTCGGACACGTAGGCACTGATCGCGGTGAAGGTGCGGCTGGCGCGCCTCCAGTCGTCCAGGTCCTGAAGGGACACAACGGGAATACTCGCGCGTTGCAGGCGACGGCCAGGGTCGAAATCCGGACCGGTGTTCCACAAGTGCACGACACGCGCCTCGTCGGGAAACGGCAGTGGCCGCAGCGCGACGCCGTACAGAATCGTGCCTGCGGCGCCTGCGGCTCCAAGCGCGAGCGCCACCGTCAGGATCGTCGCGCCGGCGGTGTGGGGATGGCGCACGAGCCAGCGGACCGCCTGGCGGAGGCCGTCGCTGCGGCTCAGGCCCGGCGCGGAGACGGCGGCGGTCGCCAGCCTGCGCCCGATCAGCGGCAGCACTGACGTCCATGCCTGCCGCCGATACCACCGGCGGGCAGCCGCGCGTCCCTCGTGCTGTGCGACCCGCGTCATCTCCTCTTCGAGGTCCTTCAACAGGAAATCCCGGTCGGCACGACGTGCCGCCAGGGCCAGCAGCGCGCGCGCCAGCCGCGGCGGGATCATCGCGCCCCCTTGTGGCCGGCCAGCCCCGGCAACATACGCGCGAGCATCGCCGTTGAATGCTCAAGCATGCGCCTGCCCTCCGGTGTGAGTCGGGCGAACTTCCGCGACCGGCCGCCTGGTACCGGGAGTGGCTCGGAAATCTCGAAGACCACCAGTCCCTTCGCTGACAGGCGTTCCAACGTTGCGTACACCGCGCCGATGGCGACTGGTCGTCCGGCTCGTTCTTCAATTTCGCGGCAGATCGTCATCCCGTACGCA
>CBINOO010000031.1:0-34435 GCA_966252305.1 uncultured Acidimicrobiia bacterium | reverse complement strand
GCACGGTGACAGCACCGTCGATCAATGCGTCGCGCTGGGTGAGTCAGTTTGATCGCGTGTGGCAGACGCTGCGGTCGTTGTACTACCGCGAGGGGCCATCGGCGGCCGAGTGGGAACGCCTTCGCGACAAACACCGCCAGGCGGCGGTCGCCGCGACATCAGCGGAAGCCGTTGAAGACGTGGTCGACGCGATGTTGCTCGAGCAGCCGCTCATGAAGCCGGCCGTCGAAAAGACGTCGGGTGTCATTTATTCGGGGCACCCACTCGCGTCCGCGGCCGGGGCACGCATGCTCGAGTTGGGCGGCAACATCGTGGACGCCATCGTGGCCACGTCGTTTGCGCTGGGAGTGGTGGAGCCCGATGCCTCCGGACTTGGCGGCGATGGACAGGCGATTCTGTTCCTCAAGGGCATGAGTGAACCCGTCGTCATCGAGTACAAGGACATGACGCCGGCCCGCGCGACGTTTGACAACCCGAAGATCTTCACGCCGACCGGGCAACGGACCGCTTCGGATGGTCCGACGGTGGTGAATATTCCCGGCGTGGTGGCTGGGCTCGATCTGCTCTATCAGAAGTACGGATCGAAGAAGGTGACGTGGGAGCAGATCCTGGCGCCGGCCATCGAGCTTGCCGAAAACGGGTACATCCTCGATGAGGCGTTGCCGACGACGATTGCGATCGGTCGGGATCGGCTGGCGAAGTACCCCGCAGCGGCCCGCATCTTCCTCCCGGACGGCAAAGTGCCACAGCCCGGCGATCGGTTCATCAACAAGGACTACGCCGAGACCTTGAAGGTGCTCGCCAAGGAGGGCGGCCAGTCGTTTTATCGCGGATCGATCGCGCGGAAGATTGCCGAGGACATGGCGGAAAACGGCGGGATCCTCTCACTCGAGGATCTCGCGCAGTACCGGGCGATGGAGCGCACCCCGCTGTCGGGGACGTTCCGCGGCCACCTGGTGTATTCACCCGGCGCACCGGTGCCGACCGGGTTGCAGATCATCGAGACCCTGCAGATCCTCGACAACTACACGCCCCGCCCCGGCGCCACGATTCTCAACGATGCCGAGTATCTGCACTACGCCATCGAGGCATGGCGCGTGCGTGATGGCGGCGCGCAGATCGCCGATCCCGAGCGGTGGCCGGTCAATCTGGGCAATCACCTCGAGCGGAATCACGCGCTCGAGCGTTTCAAGTTGATTGACCCGACAAAGGTGTGGGCGGGGCAGGCCGGCGGGCGTGGTCGCGGCGGCAACGCACCGTCGCCTGCGGAAGCACCGCCGACTTCGTCGTGGATTCCTGAGGTGCAGACCGGTACGACCTCCTTTGCGGCCGCTGATGTCGACGGCAACATGGTGGCGATCACGCAGACACTTTCCACGTGGGGCGGCAGCTACTACGTCTCAAAGGGGCTGGGCTTCCTGTACAACGATCACTTCCGTGGCGGCCGGGGCACCGGATACGGGTCGATGTTGCCGCTGCAGCGTCACTCGTCGACCAGCGTGCCGACGCTGGTGTTTGCGCCCAACACCGTCGACCCGGGCCGTTATGGCATCCAGGGGTTCACGCCGCGACTCGCGGTGGGGGCGGCCGGCAACGCATGGATTCCCGCGTCGGTCTACAACATCATTCTCAACGTGATCGACGGCGGGATGCCGGCACAGCGCGCCATCGAGGCGCCGCGCATCCTGATTGGCAACGCACAAGGCGGCGGTTCGCGTGTGCAGATTGAAGATCGCATACCGCGCGCGGTGCTGCAGCGGCTGGAGGCCATGGGCCACACGTTTGCCAGGACCGGCCGCAAGGGGGAGGTCGTGCAGGGATACGCGGCGCTGGCCGTCATCAACGCCGCGAAGGGCACGGTGGAAGGCGGCGCGGAGCCGCGGCGATCACACGGCGTTCGGTAGCCGCGGCGGGATCATCCGCTTGTGTTCGGACGTGCGATGCAGCAGCTCGATGCGCGCGGCGACTTCGGGAGACACCGCTGAGGGGCCCTTGGTCAGGTAGTCCTCGAGCATGTCGTAGGTGAATCCCATCTCGGCTTCATCGGTCTGGCCAATCCACAGGCCGGCCGATGGGGCCTTGTCGATGATGGGCGCGGGCACTCCGAGGTCGCGGGCGAGGGCGCGGACCTCACTCTTGAGCAGGTGCGCGATCGGCAGGACGTCACAGCCGCCATCACCGTATTTCGTGTAGTAGCCGAGCGTGATTTCGCTGCGATTGCCGGTGCCCGCCACAAGGTAGTCGAGCGAATTGGCGATGAAGTAGAGCGACGTCATCCGCAGGCGTGGCTTGATGTTGGCTTCCGGCAGCTGCTGCTTGATGTCGGCGACATGCACCGACTGGGGCAGGCCCTTCACGGCGCCGTGCAACTCCTGCGTGAGTGAATCAAAGGTTGGCGCCAGGTCAACACGCGCGGTCGGGATACCGAACGTCCGGGCGAGCAACCGTGCGTCCGCCTCATCCTGCGCATGGCTGTAACACGGCAGGATGACGCCGAGCACGCGATTGGGTGTGGCCATCTGACACAGCCGCGCGACGACCGCGGAGTCGATGCCGCCGCTCAGGCCGATGACAAATCCGTGGGAGCGGGCCTGCGCGACACGCTCCCGAAGCCACTGCACGATTTCTTCGGCGACGCGAGAAGACATATCAAGAGGATACGGGATCTCGCCGCGCACCCGCGCGCAGGTTCGCCAGTCCCTCCGCCGTGGGTGAGTCAGGCCAGAGCGGCAGCGGGGCGGCGGTGTACGTCGCGTGCGCCAGTTCACCCTGGAAGAACACGACGCATGCCGCCATCCACCACAGGCGGGTCACCATCCGCAGCGTCAGGTACAACACGACCACCACCACGTACTGGACGAGACCGCCCTCACCAAACGACATGGCGCCGAACCACCACCGAATCACCACGATCGTCGGCAACGCGCTGAGCGCATACACGCCGGTCGACCGCAGAGGGCGACGCCGAAGGAAACGCAGGGCCGCCATCAGGCCTCCAAGTGCGCTGTGGCGATCTTCGACCACGATTCGAACGCGAGAGAAGTCAGCGACCAGCCCGATCAGGCCCATGAGCGCCACAAAAGCGCTGTGGACAATCCACTGCTGTCGCAGCACTTCCCGCGGGCTGCCCGCGCGTTCCATCCATTCGCTGAGCACCGTTCCGGTCAGCCAGGGCCAGACCCAGATGAACAGGGCGTAGTACACCGGCGCGAACAGCAGCTGCAGACGCAGGAAGCGCCAGAGGTGTGTGCCGCACGCGGAGAAAAACGCCGGTGAGTACGTCGCGCGCCCCCGCGCGAAGCGGTCAAGGATGCCGCCCGTGAGGAACAGCGACAACGACAGGGCGACGAGTGCTGCGCCGGCGACGGCAGGCGCGGGCGGCGGCAGACGACCCCCGAGCGCAAGCGCCCAGCCCGCGTGCCATTCCCAGATGGCGCGTTGCAGCGCCGTGCGCAGACCGAGGCTGTCCGACAGGTGCCCGAACAGATCGCCTGAAAACGGCGCCAGGACGGCGACCGCGAGAACCGACACGCCGAGCCACACAGCCGGCGCCTGCCACACCCGGCGCCCTCCCTCGAGGAAGCTGCCGAGCACCGTGGCGCGGGTGGGAAGAGGGGCGCTGGACATGCGATCAGGACAGCCGGGCGACGAGCGCGCTGACCATCCCGTCGATTGTGTATGGCTCGGCCGTCACGCACGTGATGCCCATGGCTTCGGCAGCCGAGGCGGTGACCGGGCCGATGGCGACCACCAGGGTCTGATTGAGCAGATCGGCCACCTGGTCACGTCCGATGAGTCCGGCAAAACGCTGCACGGCGGCCGGTGTGGTGAAGGTCACGGCGTGCACGACCCCGTCGAGCAGCTGGCGGTACAGCTCCTGTGCGGCTGGTGTCTCCGCGGCCGCGGCCACGGTGCGGTAGGCGACCACGTCGGTGACGTCGGCCCCCCGGCGCGTCAACTCCGACGCCAGCGTCTCGCGGGCGACGCCCGCGTGTTCATGATCGGGCCGGATGACCAGCACCCGCGAGCCGTCGATGGGCCCGGTTGCCTCGAGTTCACGCAGCGTTGCGTCCGTGCCCGACTCGGGCAGCACCACGTCGGCATGCAGGCCTGAGGCCGCCAGACGGTCCGCGGTGGAGGGTCCCACGGCGGCGACGCGCACCCCGCCGAGCGCGCGCAGATCACGCCGGCTTGCGCCCAGACTCGTCAGGAACCGGCTCGCGGCGTTGGCTGACTCGATCACGATCCACTGGTACGTGGACACGGAGGCCACGGCCCGATCGATGGCTTCGGGATCATCGGCGGCCACCAATCGGAATGTCGGCGCTTCGATCGTCTGCGCGCCCAGCAACTCGAGATGTTCGACCAGGTCGCGCGCCTGTTCACGAGATCGCGTCACGACGATCCGTTTGCCGAAGAGAGGGCGATGGTCGTACCAGCGCAGGTGTTCACGCAACCGCGCCACGTCGCCGACGATGAGCAGCGCGGCATGGTCGTGTGTCTCCGCGGTCGCGCGAATCTCATCAAGTGTGCCCGTCACCGTCTGCTGCTGGGGCAACGTGCCGCGATAGATGAGTGCGGCCGGGGCGTCCGGCTTTCGGCCGTACTTGATGAGTTGCTCGATGACCAGGGCTGCCTGACGGCCGCTGGTATACGAGACGATCGTGCCGTCCATGGACGCCAGTGCCGGCCAGTTCACGTCCGGGGCGCCGTCGCCGGTGGCCTCGTGGCCACGCAGCAGGATGAGGGCGTCCTGACCGCCGGGATAACTGATCGGCACACCCGCATACGCGCTTCCCATGGCGACCGGGACGCCGGGCACCACCTCGAACGGCACGCCCTGTTCATGCAGAAAGAGTGCTTCCTTGGCGCCCGAGCCGAACAGGAACGGGTCGCCCCACTTCAGGCGCGCCACCAGCAGTCCGTCGCGGGCCTTGTCCGCCACGAGCATCGCAATCGCATCCTGCGCGGTGGCGCCTTCAGCGGGTGCGCCGACTTCAAGGCGTTCCGCATCGGGGCGCGCGAGCCGCAGCAGCCGGGCGACATCGCGGTCGTACACGACAACGTCAGCGTCGGCGAGCACGTGTTGCCCGCGTACGGTGAGCAGGCCCGGGTCGCCCGGGCCTGCGCCAATGAGGACCACGCGTCCTCGCGAAAGTGAAAGGGAACCGGTCATGGGCGCAGTGTTCGCTGTTTGGGGATCGACGGCGCGAAGTAGCCGCGCTTGGTGCGAGCCTGGGTGTTGGGACGTTCGACCTTCACGACAATGGCGCGCCACGCGCCATCACGTTTCAGGTTTTTGGGAGTGTAGGCAATCGTGTACTGGTTGGCGAGTTCATCCGCGATGCGCTGGTAGACCGCCGGCAACTCGCCGATGTTTTCGACGAAGAACAGTCGGCCGCCCGTTTCAGTCGAGAGCGTGCGCAGGACGAACTCGGCCTCGTTGAAGCCGCGTGTCGGACGGTCGTTCTTGGAGCGCAGTCCAATCGCATACACGGCCACGTCGGCGCGTTTGGCCGAATCCAGCACGTCTTCGTACGCAATCAGGCTCGACGTGTCTTCCCCGTCCGACAGGATGACGATGGCCTGACGCCGCAGTTCTTCGGCCTTGGTCGTGCGCACCCGCTTGAGTTCCGACAACGCGACGTAAAGGGCGTTGTACAGCGATGTCGAGCCGCCCACCTGGGTGCGCGAGATGGCGGATTCGAGCAGCACCGGGTCATTGGTGAACTTCTGCAGGATCTCCACGCGCGAGTCGAAGTCGATGATCTGGGCGGTGTCCGATCCGGTCAGCCGGCGCGCGAACCCGATGGCGCCTTGTTGCGCCACGGGCAGCTTGGTCTCCATGCTCGTGCTGGTGTCGATCAGCAGCGACAGCGCGATGGGCTGAGCGGCGCGGGAGAAAAACGAAATCTCCTGCTGCACGCCGTCTTCGTAGACGCCGAAGGCGGACTGGTCTAGGCCTGACACCAGCGTCTCACCCTCGGTCACCGTCACCTGGAGCGACACGACATCGATGCCGCCCTTGAAGACCTGCGCGGACAGCGGCAAGGCCGCCGACACACACAGGGCGCCGGCGACCAGCCGGCCGAGCCATCGGGTCATTTGTTCGTCCAGCGCGGTGCGCTGAGGCGATAGCCGTCTGCCTTGACGAGTCGGACGTCCAGCTTTTCCGGAGGAATCAGGGACTCGGGGCGTCCGTAGGTCACCGCCCACTGGCTCAGCAGTTCGCCGGCAATCGCGGTGAATCGTTCCTTGAGCGACGAGGGGGCAAAAATCGTGGCGTTGCGCCCGCCCGACCTGGTGGTGACGTCCCCGAGCACCGACGCGCGTTCGCGATTTTCACTGGTCATCGGATCCGACCCGAATCCCTGCCGCGCAATCGTCCACAGGGACGCCCGCGCTTCCGACAGGGCCTCAAACACCTGGTCGTGGCGGCGGTTGCTGAACTCGGGCCCGTTTTCGTCGACGTAGGCCACGATGACCGGCCGGTTCGCCTTGCCGCTGCGCAGTCCGCCAGCCGCCTCGACGATGGCTTCAAGGAAGTAGGCGCCCGAGCCCTGTGTGGCAAACAGGCGATCCACCCCGCGCTGGAGAATCGGCGCCTCCGAGGTGTACGTGACCACTTGCTGTGGCCGCTCGCCGAAGGTGTAGAGCGCGACCTGGGAATCCGGCGACTGCGCCCAGATGGTGGAGGCAAACGCCTTGACCGCGTCGCGCAGGTCCGCGGTGGCGCCCTGTGTGACCTGGCTGTTGTCGATGAGCAGGGCGATCTGCAGGGGCGCGGTCGCCCTGGCGACCGTGAGGACTTCCCGCGTCGCCCCGTCCTCCCGCACCGTGAAGTTGGCGGGAGTCAGATTTGTGGCCGGCGTGCCGTTTTTGTCGGTCACCGACACGTAGATGGTCTGTTCGCGGGTAGCGCGCTGGTCGGCCCAGAGGGCGGTTCCAGCGACAACGACGGCCATGGCCGCCGCTCCGCAGGCGTATCTGAGTTGTCGGGAGGGCCCCATGCCCCGAGTATAGCCCTCGCATGGTATATTTCCGAGGTTCGCCCGGTGCCCGATTGACCCACCGTGGGTAGAATGAAGTGCTTGGCGAACGGGCAGAAACCGCGGAAGGGGTTGGACGGGGCGCTTCGGGCGTTCCAGGACAACGTGCGGCGCGCCGGCCCTGCGGCATCAGCCAGCTACTCGCTCATTGGCGGCATTCTGCTGCTCGGGGGCCTGGGGTACTGGTTCGACCAGTGGCGGCAGACCGAACCGTGGGGCTTGCTGATTGGCCTGTTTCTCGGCATCGCCAGTGGCTTCTACGCCATCGTGATGTCGACCATCCGGCCGCCACGCGCGTGATGGTCTGGTGGACCACCGCGGTGGCGCTGGCGGCGGGTCTGGCCGCATGGGCGGCGGGCTACTGGGAAGTGTTGGCCGGCATTGGCGCTCCGGTGCTGGCCGTGGCGGGTTCGTGGGCAGTCATGGCGCGGGCGTGGGCTTCGTCCCCTGCGTCGTTACTGCCGGTGATGTTGAGAATCTTCGCGTCGAAGAGCGTGTTTTATCTCGCCTACGTCGCGGTGGTGCTCAAGAAGACTGAAGCCAGGCCCGAGCCGTTTGTGGCGGGACTGGTGGCCGGGTTCATCGTCCTCAACTTCGTGCAGGCGTGGGCGCTGAAACGGCTGATGGAAGGACCGCAGGGATTAGGGAAGTGACCGAGATGACAGCAGTCGATCCAGGCACACAACACGCGGCCGGCGAGGGGTTCAACGCCGCCGATACGATCATTGGCCACGTCGCCAATACCGGCCTCGACCATCCCCTCATTCATCTGCCGAAGATCGCCGGCATCGATTTTTCAGTCACGAAACACGTGCTGATGCTGTGGATCGTGGCGCTGCTGGTGTTCGTCACGGTGACGATGCTGGTGCGGCGCTACCTGGCGCAGAGCCGCCTGGTGCCGACCGGCGGCATGAACGCGCTGGAAGCCATTGTCGAGTTCGTGCGCGACACGATTGCGTTGCCCAACGTCGGCAGCAAGTGGGTCAACACCTGGACGCCGGTGCTGCTCACGTTGTTCGTGTTCATCCTGACGGCGAACGCCATCGGCCTGATTCCGGTGTTTGACGTGATCGCGCTGTTCGACAAGTTCGTCCTGCACACGGCGGACGGCTCGTTCCTCAAGAGCGTCACACACGGCGGCACGACGGCGACGGCCAACTTCAACGTCACGGCCGGCCTCGCCACGATCACCTTCTTCGCGATCATCACCGCGGGCACGATGGCCCACGGTTTCATCCAGCACTGGAAGAACCTGGTGCCGCACGGTCTGCACCCCCTGCTGTATGTGCTGCTGATTCCGCTCGAGTTCATCGGCATGTTCGTGCGGCCGTTTGCGCTCACGATGCGACTTGCGGCCAACATGGCGGGCGGTCACATCGCGATTCTCGCGATCCTCTCGTTCGTGTTCATCTTTGCGGAGATGACACACAGCGCCATCGTCGGCGCAGGTATCGGCATCGGGTTTTCGCTGCCGTTGTCAGTGGCCCTGACGGGCCTCGAAATCATCGTCGTGCTCGTGCAGGCGTACGTATTCACCTTGTTGTCGGCCGTGTTCATTGGCATGGCGATTCACGCTCATCACTAAACGTCAGACCCTCAGGAGAAGGACAGTAGTCATGGATCAGGCAAACCTCACCCCCGAAGTTGCGGAAATCATCAAGCCGGTGTGGCACTACTTCGGTGCGGCGATCAGCTTCGGCCTCACCGTCATTGGTGCCGGCATGGGCATCGGCAAGCTCGCGGCGGCGGCGGCGGAAGGCGTGGCGCGTCAGCCCAGCGCGGCGTCGCAGATCACGGCGGCGGCCAACCTGCCCCTGTTCCTGCTGGAAGGCGCGACGATTCTCGCGCTGGTCTTCGGTCTGCTCGTCATCTTCCTGGCGTAAGCGCCAGGAACAGGAGCGACCGTGGATATTCTGGTTGCGCCCGATCCAGGGCTCTATTTCTGGACGATCGCGACGTTCCTTCTGCTGCTCGTGGCCCTGCGCAAGTTCGCGTGGGGCCCCCTGCTGAAGGCGCTCGAAGATCGTCGCGCCACGATCGAGAAATCGATCGACGACGCGAAGAAGGCCACCGCTGAACTCCAGCGCGTGCAGGAGGAATCCGCACGCCTGCTGGCCGAAGCGCGGTCTGAAGCTGCGGCGATCGTGACGCGCAGCCGTGCCGATGCCGACCGCTTCCGCGACGAAATGCGGAAGAAGGCGTCGGAAGACGCGGCAGCGATCATCAAGAACGCCGAAAAGGAAATCGCGCTCGAGACAGCCCGTGCCGTCGCGCAGATTCGCACGGAGGCCGTCGACCTGTCGGTGGCCATCGCGTCGAAGCTGCTGCGGAAGAACATCTCCGCCGCCGACAACGACGCGCTGATCCAGGACGCGATGTCCCAGTTCAAGCGGGTTCAGTAACGAAGTTCCGGAGTTCCGGAGTCCCGAGGTTCCGAAGGGCACTTCGGCACTCCGGCACCTCGGAACCTCGGCACCTCGGCACCTCGGAACCTCGGCACTTCGGCACTTCGTCAATGTCCCGAATCGACGCATTGCTGATGCTGATGGTGCTCATCTGGGGCACCAACTTCAGCGTCATCAAGTGGGCGTTCGAGGAGATCCCTCCTCAACCATTCAACGCCCTGCGGCTGGTGATCTCCTCACTGGTGTTTCTCGCCGCCATCCACTGGGCACGCCGCCGGGCTCGTCTGGGCGCGCAGGTCTCGTCCATCCTTCATACGCCCAATGCGCTGACCAGGCGGGACCGCATCGATCTGGCCTGGCTCGGCCTGGTCGGCCACCTCGGTTATCAGTTCTTTTTTGTCGGCGGTGTGGCCCTGTCCACCGCGTCCAATTCGGCGCTGATCGTGGGCACCACGCCCACGGTTCTCGCCGTGGTGTCAGCCCTGCTCGGTCGTGAGCGCATCAGCGGCTTTCACTGGGCCGGCGCGCTGATGGCCGTCACCGGTATCGCGTTTGTCGTCGGGCCCAGCGTGTCATTTGGCGGAGCCACGTGGCGTGGCGACCTCATGGTCATGTGCTCCGTGGCCTGCTGGACGACGTTCACCCTGGGCTCGGCATCACTCATTACCCGGCACTCGCCGCTCTACGTGACCGGGATGACGATGGTGTACGGCGGGATTCCGTACGTCGTCCTGGCCCTGCCACAGATTCTGCGCGTCGACTGGGCCGGCGTCAGCGTCGGGGCAATGGCCGCACTGGCACTGTCCGCGCTCCTCGCGCTGAATCTGGCGTACGTCATCTGGTACACCGGCGTGCAGCGGCTGGGCCCGGCCCGCACATCGATCTACTCGAACGGTGTGCCCATTGTCGCGATGTTCGTGGCCGCCATCTGGCTGGGTGAGTCTTTGACGGTCACGAAAATCATCGGCGCGGCCGCCGTGCTTGGCGGCGTGGCACTGACCCGACTGGGGCGACGGCTGTTGCTACAATCGCGGTAGGGCCATGTCGGGCTACTACAGCCAGCACGCGACGGCGCTCAGAGCCGAACTGGGACACGCGATCTCGCGCGAACAGATGCGTGTGCTCCACACCAAGCAGGCATGGCGGCATCTTCTCGTTGCCGCCCGGCAGTTCCTGATGCTCGGCCTCGTCGCGTGGGGGCTCATCCGCTTCGACGCCTGGTACGTCTGGATTCCCCTGGCCATCGTCCAGGGCTTCACCATCTTCAATTTCACCGTGTTGCTGCACGAGGTGCTGCATCACCTCGTGTTTCAGAAGGCGCATCGCCGTGCCGAGCGGGTGCTCGCGCTGCTGTATGCCACACCAAGCGGAATCTCGGCCTCCCAGTTCACGCGGTGGCATCTCGACCACCATGCCGAACTCGGGTCCGACACCGACGATCCGAAGCGCCACCATCTGTCGCCCAAGCGGAACGCGCGCTGGTACAAGCTGCTGTACGCGACCCCGGCGCTTTTTCCCATCTATTTCCGGGCCGCCGCGCAGGAGACGGCCACCTATCCGCCGGCGTTGCAGCGCACGATCCGGTGGGAGCGGTTGCTGTCCATCGGCTTCCACCTGAGCGTACTGGCGGCGATCTGGTGGACCTGGGGATTCGCGGTGGCGTTCCGGGCGCACATCTTCCCTGTATTTTTCGTCTTTCCGGTGGCGTTCACACTCAACCGGCTCGGCCAGCACTACGACATCGATCCGACTGACCCAGCCAAGTGGGGCACCCTGATGCGGAGTCACTGGTTCTGGAACTTCGCGTTCCTGACTTCAAACCTCCACCTCGAGCACCACTACTTTCCGGGTGTGCCGTTCTACAACCTCCCGGCGTTGCAGCGCGCGCTTGGGCCCTTCTACGAACGCAAGGGCATGCGCTGGCAGACGTACCGCGGTCTGCTCTACGGCTGGATCATTCAGAACAAGCGACCACACTCCGACTGGTCGCTGGTCTGATCGCGGCGTTCGCGGCTGACCTGCCTGGCGAAGACAAACGCCAGTGCGCACACCGCCACAAAACTTGCCATCGTGACCATGGTGCCGACTTTCTCACATGCAGGGCTGGCTCTTTGAGTTTACGCCACGAATGACATGTCTGACTGAGAACTTAGTGTGCCACTCGGTCTGGGATGAAGACGAACTCTCTCGTTCTTGATAAGACGCCGAATGACAGACGAGACAGAATCACGCCCAAGGTCTGCGAGTTCCCGAAGCAGGCGGTAGTCCGTTTCAGTGATCCACACGTGAATTTGGCGATGCTGATACACGCGAGCTGTCCTCCGGCGGGCGGTCTTTGCAAACGGAGTGCCGAGGGGCGCGAGGTGCCGAAGTGCCGGAGTGCCGAGGTGCCGGAGTGCCGAGGTGCCGAAGTGCCGAGGTGCCGGAGTGCCGAAGCGGCGAGGTGCCGGGTCATGCGCTACCCGGCGGCGGCTCGAGGTGGGGCGTTCCTGACCCGAGATGAGGTTCAGGCGAGGCGCCGCAGACGCAGTTGGGCCAGGGTTGCGACCAGTGCCACGGCGCAGACGGTGATGATGGCCCACGCCATGAACTGGGCGTAGGCGGCGCGGCCCATGAGGTCAAACAAGGAGAGACCCATCAGGGCCATCGCCGCGGCGGACAGCCATCGCCAGCCGGCGGCCAGCTCCCGCCAGCGATCCAGGATCAGCATCACCGCGGGTGTGCCCAGCAGGAGGACGTAGTCCCAACCCTGGGGCGAGATGAGCGGGATGAGCAGGAGCAGGAGTGAGAACTCGAGGTACTCTGGTTCCTCGAGGCCCTTGCGCTGCCGCCACACGGTGGCCGCCACCGCCAGCAACAGCATCGCCGTGAGCGCGGCGGCCAGCGCCGCCGGACGGCCAACGCCAATCCACTTGGCCCACATCGACGCGAGCGAGACATTGTCGGCGCCGAGCAGATTGGGCGCGGTCGACGTGGACACGACGTGCCACCACGCCTGCAACTGCGCCAGGTTGCCGGCCCATCCGTAGAGCAGCACCGGCAACAACAACCCGACGACGATGGTGGCCAGCCCGACCAGCCCCACCGCGGCGCCAAACGTCGCTGCGAGCCACGGCAGGAGAATCAGCGCGTAGGGTTTGACGAAGACTGCGATGCCGGCGCTCACCGCCGCGAGTTTCGGCGCGTCAAGCTGGAGGGCGCCGAGCCCGGCCAACAGCAGCACGCCCAGGAGCAGGTTCGATTGCCCGAGCGTGAGTTCGTGCGCGTAGAACTTGGCCAGCAGGATCAGGGTGAGCGCGATGAGCGTTCGTTTTGACCATCGCCGGGCCGGCAGGGCCACCACTGACCAGCGCAAGAGCAGCACGAGGCACGCGCACGACAGCGCAAACCACCCGACCCGCGCCCCGTCGTGCCCGAGGATGGCCCACGGCACCATGGCAACGGCGAATGCCGGCAGGTACTTGAACGTGTAGTGGCCGTCGGCGGCCTGATACAGCGGCTGCGCCGCGGCCGCGCGACGACCGGCCGTCCGGTAGACCTCGAAGTCGACCATCTCGCGACTGATGCGCAGGTTGAAGACCGTCAATGCAATCACAATGACGGCCACCGGCAGGAACAGGGCGCGTAGCTGTGCCATGGAGGTGTCTCTGGGCTTAGACACCATAACTCGCGAAGTGGATCAGCCGGGCGGCTACTCGGCGCGCCGGGGCCGCATGTTGGCGGCGAGCACCCGCTTGCGCATCCGCAGATGTTCCGGTGTCACCTCCACCAGTTCATCGTCATTGATGAACTCGATGGCCTGTTCCAGGGAGAGCTGCCGCGCGGGGATGAGCCGGATCGCCTCGTCGGCGCCGGAGGCCCGCATGTTGGACATCTTCTTTTCGCGGACGATGTTGACGTCCAGGTCGTTGTTGCGCGAGTTCTCGCCGACGATCATGCCCTCGTAGACCTGCGTGCCCGGTGACACGAACATCTCGCCGCGATCCTGGAGGTTCGCGATGGCGTAGGCGGTGGCGACGCCGGCCCGGTCGGAGATCAGCGCGCCGGTGGGACGCGACGCGATGGGACCCGACCACGGCGCCCAGCCCGAGAAGAGGTGGTTCATCATGCCCGTGCCGCGTGTTTCGGTCAGGAACTGCGAGCGGAAGCCGATGAGGCCGCGCGCGGGAATGCTGAACTCGAGCCGGACTCGTCCCGATCCGTGATTGACCATCTTGGTCATCGTGCCGCGCCGTTGTCCGCACTGGGCAATGACCACGCCCTGGTATTCCTCAGCGACGTCGATGACCAGTTCCTCGATCGGCTCCATCAGGACGCCGTTCTGTTCCTTCGTGACGATCTCCGGGCGTGAGACCTGCAGCTCGAATCCCTCGCGGCGCATCATCTCGATGAGGATTGACAGCTGCAACTCACCGCGGCCGTAGACCTTCATCTGCTCGGGCGAATCGGTGGGTTCGACGCGAATGGAGACGTTGCCGATGAGTTCGCGATCCAGGCGGTCGCGAATCTGGCGCGACGTGACAAACGACCCGTCCCGTCCCGCCAGGGGCGATGTGTTGACGCCGAAGATCATCGAGACGGTGGGCTCGTCGATGGCCACGGTCTTGATGGCCACCGGCTGCTCGGCGTCGGCGATGGTCTCGCCAATCATGATGTCCTCGATGCCTGCGAGGCAGATGACGTCGCCGGCGGCGGCCGACTCCGCTTCCACGCGCTTGAGGCCTTCAAAGGTGTAGAGCTTGGTCACCGTCGTGCGCTGGATGGATCCGTCGAGTTTGCAGACGGCAATCGGATCGCCCACCTTCACGCGGCCGTGGAAGATGCGGCCAATCGCGAGGCGGCCCAGATAGTCGCTCGAGTCCAGGTTCGCGACGATGGCCTGGAGCGGCGCGTGCATGTCGCCGCGCGGCGCCGGGCAGTGCGCGATCACGGCGTCAAACAGCGGCCGGAGGTCGTCGCCGGGCGTCTCGAGGGTGGTCGTGGCGGTGCCCGCCTTGGCGTTGGTGTAGAGCACCGGGAAGTCGAGCTGTTCGTCCGTCGCGTCGAGGTCGATGAAGAGGTCGTAGACCTCGTTGAGCACAGCCTGCACGCGCGCGTCGGGGCGGTCGATCTTGTTGACGACCACGATGGGCGTGAGCCGGCGTTCAAGCGCCTTGCGCAGCACGAACCGCGTCTGCGGCAGCGGGCCTTCCGAGGCGTCCACCAGCAACATGACGCCGTCGACCATCGACAACGTCCGCTCCACCTCGCCGCCGAAGTCGGCGTGGCCGGGGGTGTCGACGATGTTGATCAGGCAGTCGCCGTAGTGGACGGCGGTGTTCTTCGCGAGGATGGTGATGCCGCGTTCCCGTTCAAGGTCATTGGAGTCCATGACCCGCTCGACGACCCGTTCGTTGGTGCGGAACGTTCCGCTCTGGTGGAGGAGCGCATCCACGAGCGTCGTCTTGCCGTGGTCAACGTGGGCGATGATCGCGATATTCCGTCGGTGAGGGTTTGCGATCTGTGCGGTCTGGAGCGAAGAGGCCATCCCCCGATGATACATTCATGCGCGATGCGCGTTGGTATCGGCGGTGCGACGATTCTGATGGGGGTTCTGGCCCTGGCATCGCCCGTGCTCGCCCAGCCCGGGGCCACCGGCCTGGTGGCCGACCTGAACGCGCAGGCCAAGGCGCTCCACGAAAGTGACCCCGCCCGGTCGCTGGCCGTCGCGACCCAGGCCCTCGAGGCCGCGCGCGCGATCGGGGACGTCCGGGGGGAGGCCGAGGCCCTCAACTACGTGGCCTACGGCCATCGGCAGCAGAGCCACCTGGCCCTGGCGCGACAAGCCGCGCTTGATTCCGCCCGTCTGTATGCCAGCGCGGGCGATCCGGTCGGTGAATCGCAGGCGTACAACACCCTCGGCCTCATCGAGGCCGACGACGGCCGGCTGCCTGACGCGCTGGAGTATCACCTGAAGGCCCTGCGCATCCGCGAAGGCACGGGCGACCGCGAGGGCCTCTCGTACACGTTCAACAACCTCGGCAACATCTATCGCAGCCTGGGCGACTACGAGCAGGCGCTGACCTACCACCGGCGCGGCCTCGAACTGAAGATCGCGCTCGGCAACCGCGAGAGCGAGGCCTACTCCCATCACAACATCGGGCTGGTGTACTTCGCGATGGGAGACTTCCAGCGCGCGCTGGAGGCCTACCGCCGGGGGCTGGCCATCCGCGAGGAACTCAAGGACACGCGGGGCATCGCCGTGTCGCTCAACGCGGTCGCCTCGGTCGAAGCGAAGACCGATCCCAATGCGGCGCTGCGGACCTATCAGCGTGTCCTGACCCTGCGACGTCAGGTGGCCGACGAACGTGGGGAGATGGCCACCGAAATTGCGATGGCCGACGTGTGCCGCGACATGGGCAAACTCGCCGATGCCCTGGCGGCCTACGAACGCGCGCTGGCGATTGGTGATCACATCGATGCGCCGCTGATGGAGTCCAACGCGCTGAAGGGCGTGGCTGACATCGAGGCGGCGCGCGGCAACTATCGGCGTGCGTACGAGTTTGAGCTGCGGCACCATCACGTCCGCGACGAGATGTTCAACCAGGAGAACGCGGCGCGGCTGGCCCGGCTTCAGGTCACGCATGAAACCGAGCAGCAGCAGCGGCTCATCCAGTTGCAGCAGGCCGAACTGGCGCAGGTCCGGACGGTGCGCACCGCGCTGGCGGTGACCGCCGGGCTCGTCGCGCTCAGTCTGGGGCTGGTGTTGGCCCGTTATCGGCTCAAGCAGCGGTCGGAGGCCAGGCTCCGGGCACAGGCCGACGCACTGCAGGAGGCGCTGGGCCGCGTGCAGACGCTCAAGGGTCTGTTGCCTATCTGCGCGTCGTGCAAGAAAATCCGCGACGACAACGGCTACTGGACGCAGGTCGAACAATATGTGACCGCGCACAGTGCTGCGGAGTTCACACATTCCATCTGTCCGTCATGTTTCGAAGGGTTGTACCCGGAGGGACCGACGGCCCATCACGAGGTGTAGAGCGTTCATGGCCGAATCGTCCGAGCCCCGTCGTGCATTTCTGACCCGCGTGGTCGTCGCCGGTGCCGGGATGGTCGGCGCCGCCATCGCCGGCCTGGCCGGCGCCGTGGCCACACCACGTGTCCGTGAAGCCGCGCGCCGATGGCGTCCGGCAGCCTCGATGTTCGATCTCACGCCGAACGGGCCGTTCGTGGCGACGCTCGCCGAACGCCATGCGGACGGCTGGCACGAGACGCGGAAGGAATCCGTGGTCTTCATCGACAAAGTGGGTGAGGACTACGTCGCGTTATCCGCCACGTGCACGCATCTGGGCTGCCGCGTTGCGTGGGACGCCGCCGAGTCCCACTACAAGTGCCCCTGCCACGGGGGCGTGTTCAGTCGCGAGGGCGCCGTGGTGTCCGGTCCGCCGCCTGAAGGCCTGCGACGCGTGCCGGTCCGCCTGAATCCGGAAACGGCAGAGATCGAGGTCGAACTGTAATGCGCGCGGCGCTCGACTGGCTCGACCATCGGAGCGGCTTTCGGACGATTCGCCATCATCTGCTCGACGAGAAGTTGCCGGCCGGGACGGGGTGGTGGTTCACCTTCGGCAGCCTGCTGCTGTTCGGCCTGACGCTGCAGGTCATCACGGGCACGCTGCTCGCGTTGTTTTACGCCCCCACGCCTGACCACGCGTGGGACAGCGTTCGCTACATCACGACCGAGGTGCGCGGCGGCATGTTCCTGCGCGGGTTGCATCACTGGGGCGCCAGCCTCGTGGTCGTCACCGCCATCATCCACCTGATTCGGGTGGTGTTCTTCGGCAGCTACAAGGCGCCGCGTGAGCTGAACTGGATCGTGGGGCTCGTACTGCTGCACGTGATTCTCGCGTTCGGGCTCACGGGGTACCTGCTGCCGTGGGATCAGCGCGCGTACTGGGCGACAGTCGTCACGATCAACATCTCGAAGCTCACGCCGGTTGCCGGCGAGTGGATCGCCAATCTGCTGCGCGGCGGACCGGATATCGGGGCGTTGACGCTCACGCGGTGGTACGCCGTGCACGTGCTGGTGTTGCCGCCGGTGTTGTTTGGTCTGACGGCGCTGCACCTCTACCTGATGCGCCGTCACGGCATCTCCGGCCCCGTGCGGCCCGTGGCGGGCGAGGCGCAGACCTTCTTTCCGTATCAGGCGGCCCGCGACCTGACGATGGCGCTTGTGGTGGGCGCCGGGCTGGCCTACATCGCGTGGCAGGGTGCGCCGGCGCTTGAGCCTCCGGCCGATCCCACATCCAGCGACTACGTGCCGCGGCCCGAGTGGTATTTCCTCGGCCTCTTCCAACTGCTGAAGTACTTCCCGGGCAAGCTGGAAATCGTCGGCGCGATCATCATCCCCGGCGCCATCATGACGCTGCTGGCGCTGTTGCCGTGGCTGGACCGTGCCCGTTCGCGTGGTCTCAGCGAGCGGCGACTGCTGCTTGGCGTGTTTGCCGCGGGCCTCACGGCGATTACGACGCTCACGGTGCTGGGCGCCATGGACAAACCGCCGTCTTCCGGAGACGGTTGGAACGTGCGTGAGCAGGCCGGAGCGATGCTGCTGCAGACCGGCACCTGCACCACCTGCCACTCAGAGGATGGTGTCGTCGCCCCGATCAACCCGGTCCGTGTGTCGCGACCACGCGACTGGGTGGCGTCGCACATTGCCGATCCGGAGATGATCGCGCCTGGGCTGCGCGTCGCGCCGGCCTCGGTTGACCAGCATGAACTGGCCGCCATGCTGGCCGCGTTGGCACGCGGCCGTTCAGGCAGCCCGATGCCTGCGGTGAATGACGATGGCAGGATGGCGGTGCTGTTTAATCGCAACTGCCTGCGGTGCCACGTGCTCGGGAGTGTCGGCGGCAAGGACGGTCCTGTGCTGACCGATGTGCGGCTGGAATTCGATCATCCCAGGCTCGTCCGCCAGATCACCACTCCCCTCGATGTGAAACCGGACGGCGAGATGCCGTCCTTTGCCGGCAAGTTGTCCGACGACGAGATCTCGGCACTGGCCCGATGGCTGCTGACACGATGACGGCAACACGACTCAATCTGGCTCACCTGCTCGACCACACCACACGCCTGGTGCCCGGCCGCGAGGCCGTGGTGTCGGGCCCGATGCGGCTCACCTATGCGCAGGTCAACGCGATGGCGAACCAGGTCGCCAGCGGCCTGCACAATCTCGGGCTCAAGCCGGGTGACCACATCGCGTTGTCGTGTCCGAACGTGCCGTATTTCCCGATTGCGTACTACGGCATCCTCAAGATGGGCGGCGTGGTCGTGCCGCTCAACGTCCTGCTCAAGCCACGGGAGATCGCGTACCACCTGACCGACGCCGACGCGAAGGCGCTGCTGGTGTTTGAAGGCACACCTGAACTGCCGATGGCCCAGATGGCGCGCACGGCGTGTGATGAAGTGACCGCGTGCAGTCACCTCATCGTGATGACGGCCAACCCCGCAGCGCCGAGCCCTGTCGACCGCGCCATGACGTTCGGGCAGCTCGTTCACTCGCAGCTCCCGACGTGGTCGACCCATGCCTCACAGCCGGATGACACGGCCGTGATTCTCTACACCTCAGGGACGACGGGCCAGCCAAAAGGCGCTGAGTTGACCCACTTCAACATGGTCACCAACGCGCTCGCGTCGCGTGACATGCTGGCGCCGCTGCTGGATGGTCCCCTCTCCGACACCACGCGCAATCTGATCACGCTGCCGCTCTTCCATTCGACCGGGCAGACGGCACAGATGAACGCCAGCGTGGCCGGCGCGCAGACGATGGTGCTGATGCCCCGGTTTGATGCGGGCGGCGTCCTCAAGATCATGGTGGACGAGCGAATCACCAGCTGGGTCGGCGTGCCGACGATGTACTGGGCGCTGTTGCAGCACGCGCGCCAGCACGACGTCGACACGTCCGCAGTCGCATCCACGTTGCGGATTTGCGCCTCTGGCGGCGCGCCGATGCCGGTGACGGTGATCAAGGACTTCGAAGAGACATTCGGCGTGCGGATCCTCGAGGGATACGGGTTGTCCGAAACGTCGCCGGTCGCGTGTTTCAACCAGATGTTCCTGCCGTCCAAGCCCGGAACTGTCGGACTGCCAATCCTCGGATGCGAGGTGCGGGTGGTCAACGATCAGGATGAGCCGCTTCCGTCCGGCGAACGCGGCGAGATTGTCATCCGCGGCCACAACATCATGAAGGGATACTACAAACGGCCGGACGAGACGGCGGAGGCGCTCAAGGGCGGATGGTTTCACACGGGCGACATCGGTGTCATCGACGCCGATGGGTATGTCTCGATCGTGGATCGCAAGAAGGACATGGTGTTGCGTGGCGGGCTGAACGTGTATCCACGCGAGATTGAAGAAGTCCTCATGACGCATCCGTCGGTGTCGCTGGCCGCCGTGATCGGAATTCCCGACGAGCGACTTGGCGAAGAGGTGAAGGCGTTTGTGGTGCTCAAGCCAGGCGCATCCGCCACCCCGGAGGCCATCGTCGAGTGGAGCCGCGAACAACTGGCAGCCTACAAGTACCCGCGTGTGGTGGAGATACGCGACTCCCTTCCGGTCGGGCCGACAGGAAAGGTGTTCAAGAGGGCGCTACGCGGGTAGCGGCAGGTAGCGGCGAGACACAACATGGAACAGCTGGCGAACAAGATTGCGTTCATCCGGGAAGCGGATCGGTTGAAGGCGATCTGGCGGCGGACGTCGATTGGCGATCGGTCGCGCAATGAAAACTCCGCCGAGCATTCGTGGCACCTGGCGTTGATGGTCCTGGTGCTCGAGTCCGACCTGCCCTCGAGCCTTGATATTCCTCATGTCGTTCGCATGCTGATCGTGCACGATCTCGTCGAGATCGATGCCGGCGACACGTTTGCCTTTGATGCGGTGGGACACGCCGACAAGGCGGAACGGGAGCGCCTCGCCGCCGACCGCATCTTCGGCCTGTTGCCCGATCCGCTGACGGCGGAGCTGCGAACGTTGTGGGAGGAGTTCGAAGCGGGTGCGTCTCCTGAGGCGCGAGTGGCCGTGGCGCTTGATCGCTTCGGGGCACTGCTGCAGAACACGCAACAGGACGACGGTGGCACCTGGCGCTCACACGGCATCAGCCGGGACGCCGTGATGCGCCGGATGGATCCCATTCGTGAAGGCGTTCCCGCGCTCTGGCCGTACGTGATTGAGACCATCGATCACTGCGTCGCGCGCGGCCACATCAGCTGACCATGCGTCTTCGCCTCCCGCACCCGTTCGTCCTGCTGCTGGCCGGTGTGGTGGTGGCCGTGTTGCTCACGTGGCTGGTGCCGGCCGGGACGTTTCAACGACAAGTTGATCCGGCCACGGGACGGGAAGTGGTGATTCCCGGCACCTACGCCGTCGTCGCGCCGGCGCCAGTGGGGCCCATGGACGCCCTGTTGACCGTCCCTCGCGGCATCGTCGCCGGCGCTGACGTGATTCTGGTGGTGTTGTTTGTCGGCGGCACGTTCGTGTTCCTCGAGTCGACTGGTGCCCTGGGGCGGCTGCTGGCCGGACTGGTGGGCGGGCCCCTGCCGCCTCCAGTCATCGTGGTGATCGTCAGCCTCGTGTTTGCCACCTTTGGCGCGCTCGAGAACATGGGCGAGGAGATCGTTGCCCTCATCCCCATCCTGCTGATCCTCAGTCGAAGCCTGGGATACGGCGCCGTGACGGCCGTGGCCATGAGTGCTGGGGCCGCGATTGTCGGGTCTGCGTTTGGCCCGACCAACCCGTTCCAGACGGGGATCGGCCTGCGGCTGGCCGAGATGCCGCCCATGAGCCAGCCGGTCCTGCGCTTCTCTCTGCTGATTGCCGCCGTGGTCGTCTGGATCTGCTGGACGTTGATGATGGCCCGTCGCGATGACGTTCGACCTGTCGTTGACGCGCTGCCGGCAAGCGGACCCACCGCCAGGGACTATCTGCTGCTCGCGTTGGCCGTCGCGCCGTTTGGGCCGTACGTGTACGGTGTGCTCGCGTTCGACTGGGGATTCAACGAACTGTCAGGACTGTTTCTGCTATCCGGCCTGAGCATCGGGCTGGTCAGCGGCCTTTCGTTGTCCGAGTCTTCGGTGCGGTTCCTCAAGTCCATGGAAGGCATGCTGGCGGCGGGCCTGTTCATTGGCGTGGCACGCGCCATTTCGATTGCTCTCGCCGACGGGCAGATTCTCGACACAATTCTTCACGCCCTCGCGACACCGCTGGCCGAGACCTCAGGCGTGACGTCGGTGCTGCTGATGGTGCCGGTGCAGGCGCTGCTGCACGTGCCGGTGGTGTCAGTCAGCGGTCAGGCAGTGTTGACGATGCCAATCATGGCGCCGCTGGGTGACCTTATCGGCGTTTCCCGTGACGCGGTGGTGCTTGCCTATCAAACCGGCGCCGGCCTGTGCGAGATGATCACGCCCACCAACGGCGGACACATGGCCGTGCTGCTCGGCGCTCAACTGGCGTGGGGACGCTGGCTGCGATTTGCCGTTCCCGGCGCGCTCCTCGTGGCCGTTGTTGGCGTGATTGGCATTTTGTTGGCCGCATGAGCGGAGGAAGCCATGGTGCGAAGACGTTTCGTGATCGCCGGTGTGGTGTTGGTCGTTGTCGCGTCCATTGCGGCGCGGCCGACGGGCGGCCAGGAGCAGGTGCCGGCAGAGCTGCGTGCGTTGGCGTCCAAGGCTCTCGCGAGGATTGACGGAGAGCAGACGCTCAACGGGCTCACGGCCACGGTGGAGGTCATCCGCGATCGGTGGGGGATCCCGCACATCTACGCACAGAACACCGACGACTTGTTCTTCGCGCAGGGCTACGTCATGGCGCAGGACCGGCTGTGGCAGATGGAATTGTGGCGGCGGCAGCGTGAAGGACGGATGGCGGAAATCGTCGGGCCCGCTGCGGTCGCGGCCGATCGGCAGGCGCGGCTGCTGAAGTACCGCGGACCGATGGACGACAGGGAGTGGACGTCCTATCACCCCGAGGGCAAGCGGATTTTCGAGGCGTATGCCGCCGGTGTGAACGCGTACATCACCGCCCACCGCGACAACCTGCCGCTGGAGTTCGTATTGACCGGTGTTGTTCCGGACCTCTGGACGGCCGAGACCGTGGTCCTGCGGACGGCATCGGTCGGTGACGCGAACACCGAACTGACACTCGCGCGTGCGGTCGTTCGCCTGGGACGGGAAGCCGCCAACGCACAGCGTGCCCCCGATCCCTGGGATGACCTGGCGCTGCCCGAGGGCCTTGATCTGTCGATCATCGACGCCAACGTGAGCACCTCCGGTGCCCGTGGTGGCGGGCGTGGTGGGCGAGGAGCCAACCAGCCCGAGATTCTTCCTCAGTATCGAACCCTTGTTGGTGGCGCGGGCGGTCGTGGCGCGGACATGCCCCAGGGCCTGCAGACGTCGGCGCCTCCGGACCCGCCCGGCTCGAACAACTGGGTGGTGAGCGGCAAACTGTCGTCAACGGGCAAGCCGGTGGTGGTCAACGATCCTCATCGGACGGTGACCCATCCGTCGCTGCGGTACGCCGTGCATCTGGTCGCACCGGGCTGGAATGTCATTGGCGCAGGCGAGGCGCCGTTTGTCGGAGTGGCGATTGGCCACAACGAACGCCTGGGCTGGGGGCTGACCATCGTCGGCACCGACATGGAGGACCTGTACGTCGAGGACGTGAACCCCGAGAACAGCAACGAAACACGTTTTCGCGGGCGCTGGGAGCCGATGCGGATCGTTCGCGAGGCGATCCGTGTGAAGGGCGGTGACCCTGAGATGGTCGAGCTCAAGTTCACGCGGCACGGCCCCGTGTTGTACGAAGACACGACACGCCACAAGGCATACGCGCTGCGATCTGCGATGCTCGAACCGGGGACCGCGCCGTATCTTGCCAATCTCCGGTTGGGACAGGCGCAGGACTGCAAGGAGTTCCTGACCCAGGCCATGTACTGGAAAGCGCCGAGTGAAAACCTGATCTGCGGTGACGTTGAGGGCAATATCGCGTGGCAAGCGTCGGCGCTCACTCCAGACCGGCGCGCCACCACCGCCGATGGTCGATCGTGGGTCGGCCGCCTCCCGGTGCCGGGCACCGGCGCGTACGAATGGAGCGGGTTTCGGCGCGACCTGCCGCGTGAGCTGAACCCGGCGCGGGGGTTCATCGCCACGGCGAACAACAATGTTCAACCAAAGGAGTACGCACCGCCGCTGATGTTCAAGTCGTCGGCGAACCTTCCGTACGACCGCATCACGCGCCTCCTGCAGCTGTTTGATACGCCAAGGGCATTCACGCTGGAGGACCATCGGCGCATGCAGCTCGATGCGAAACATCTTCGAGCTGAGGCCGAGGCCGCGTTGTTCCGCGGCTGGTCGTCGACGACTCCGGAGATTGAACGTGCCAGACGCCTGCTGGCCGACTGGGACGGCGTCCTGCACAAGGACAGCGCGGCGGCCGCGGTGTACGACGTGTGGCGCGGCGCCTCAAGTGCGTCCGAACGCGACGCCACCAGGCCGATCGCCGCGCGGAAGGCTGAACATGAGGCCTCGCTGGCCAAGGCCATCTCGGAGCTCACGACGGCGATGGGTACGGATTGGTCGCAGTGGCGTTGGGGCCGCATGCACACGCGGTCGTTCACATTCCCGCTTGTGCCCGCTTACAGCCTGGCGACGGTGGAGCGTCCGGGAGGCACCGGCACGCTGGCCGCTGATGGCGCGAGTTTTCGGGAGATTCTGGATGTGGCCGACTGGGACCGGTCCCTCGTCACCAACGTGACGGGCCAGTCCGCACAGCCCGAGAGCCCGTTCTTCGGCAACCTGCTGCCTCTGTGGGCCAATGATGAGTACTTTCCGCTCGTCTACTCGCGCCCACGCGTCGACAAGGAACGCGCCCACGCGCTCGCACTCAGGCCGAGGTAGGTTCCGAGGTGCCGGAGTGCCGGAGTGCCGTCCAAGTGGGGCGGGGCTTCAGCCCCGCCATCACGGCAGGCCTGAAGGCCTGCCCTACATGGGCCTGATCTCGTACGTATAACACCCAGGCAGCACGAGCGCGCGCGTGACGCCTGGCACGTGGCTGAACGACAGACTGTCCGGTGAGCCGCCGCCGGTGCCGTCAAAGCGCACAGTGCGAATCTTGTCTCCGTATGTGTCGTAGACGTACGTCACTGGCGCCGCAAGGCTGACCCAGACGTTGCCGTCCGGGTCGAGCGCGGCGGTGCGAACCGTCGACGGCACGATGGGGTAGACGCCGTCCCCACCCTTGCGCGTGGGCCATGTCGTGGGAAACGCCTGCACGTACGGATCAAGGTGTGAGCCCTCGATGTGACGTTCGTACATCAGCTGCCCCTCGGCGCTGTATTTCCTCAGGAGCGGCCGGCCGGTTTGAAACACAAACGTCGTTGTGCCATCGGCGCCGCGAAGTGCGACGCCGAGGTTCATGGCGAGATGCAGGTTGCGATCCGATTCATAGCCGGTAGCGCGAAGCAGTCCTATCTGACGAACGGGATTGCCGTCGAGATCCAGCTCGGAGATCAGCGCGCCGGTTTCTGGCGCGTTGATGATGAAACGCTCCCCGGTGAATTGCATGCCGCCGACGCCGTTGAGGATGACCGGGCCCAGAGCCAGTCGAGGCGCCGCCATCGTCGGGCGGAGGAACGCGCGAAGCTGGTTGCCCGACTGGGTGAAGACCTGCAGGCGTTCCTGCCGGAAGGGCGCGTCTGAGACGGCCCAGGAGCCATCCGGCGCGAGGGCGAGCGCCGCCGGCTGCAAGGCCTCGCCGTCCTTCATACCAGCTTGTACGAGTTGTGTGAGGTGCTGACCGGTGCGATCCACCGCGTAGACCGTGTGCTGACGTCGATCCAGCAGCAGATAACGGCCGTTGAGGTCCTGGACGAAGTCGACGGGAGACAGCAGACGGTCGCAGATCTGCTGGGAGAGGCCGTCGGTCGGTGTGAGGACGTCAACGCGGCCCTGGGATGCAACCGGCACCACGGCCAGGGCCGCAGCCGCGCACCCTGCAAGAAGCCGCCACCACCGGCCGGTGCGAGTCATCGTGCCTCCATGAAATGGCGGGCCTGAAGGCCCGCCCTACGGCTGACCCGCCACCTTGACGCCCCTTGACTAATACTTCGCCGTCTCCAGAATCGCGGCGAGCACGTCGGGCGAACCAGGGAGGATGACCTCCTCGAGATCTGGACAGTAGGCGACCGGGCAGTCCATCGCGGCGACACGCCGCACCGGCGCATCGAGATATTCGAACAAGTCACTTGCGGTGCGCGCCGCGAGTTCAGCGCCGAAGCCGCACGTGAGTTGATCCTCGTGTGCGATGACCAGGCGATTGGTCGCCTTGACCGCGTCGGCGATCGCGTCGAAGTCGTACGGCATGATCGTGCGCAGGTCGAGCACCTTCACGCTCACGCCTTCCTTCTCCGCCTGCTGCGCAGCGAGCAGCGTGCGCTGCACCAGCGCGCCCCAGGTGACGACGGTGACATCGGTGCCGTCGCGCTTCATCGCGGCCTTGCCGAACGGAATCATGAACTCCGCGCCGGGGTACTCGCCCTTGTTGTAGGTCTGGCGGTACAGGTGCTTGTGTTCAAGGAACATGACGGGGTCGTCACAGCGGATGGCGGTCCGCAGCAGACCCGCGGCATCCTGCGCGTTGGACGGGAACGCGATGCGGATGCCGGGGCAATGCGCGAAGATGCTCTCGCCCGACTGGCTGTGGTACGGCGCGCCGCCCCGCAGATAACCGCCGATGGCCGTGCGCACCACCATCGGGCACGAGAAATTGTTGCCCGACCGATACCGCATCATCGACATCTCGTCGCGCAACTGCATCATCGCCGGCCAGATGTAGTCGAAGAACTGAATCTCGACGATCGGCTTGATCCCACGTGTCGCCATGCCGACGCCGCGGCCGACGATGTTCGCTTCCGCCAGCGGCGAGTTGAACACGCGCGTGCCGCCGTAGGCCTTCTGCAGGCCATGCGTCACCTTGAACACACCGCCTTTGCCCTGCACCTCGCCGAGTTTTTCCTCGTGCGTCGCGTCGGCCACGTCTTCGCCGAAGACAACGATGCGCGGGTTCCGGCCCATTTCATCCTTCATGGTCCGGTTGATGGCCGAGACCATCGTGTCGGGTTTGCCTTCAGGCTGCGCCGGGGTCTCGAAGTCCGCGCCCGTCGGGTCGACGTCCGGTGAGTACACGTACAGGCCGGCGGTGTCTTTTGCCGGCTTCGGAGCCTTGATCGCAGCGTCGGCCGCTTCGGCGATGGCGGCGTCCACTTCCTTCGCAATCGTCGCCAGGTCCGCATCGGTCGCCAGACCTTCCGAGGTCAGGAATGCGGCGAACTTCGTGAGGGGATCCCGCTTTGCTTCTTCCGCGCGTTCGGTCGCCGTCTTGTACAACTTCTCATCGTCTGAGAGCGAGTGTGAGTACGGACGGATGACCTTGGCGTGAATGAGGGCAGGGCCCTGATGTGTGCGGCAGTAGTCGAGCGCCTGTGCGGCCGTGCGGTAGCTTTCGAGGAAGTCGGTGCCGTCGCAACGGAAGATGCCGAGACCCGGGAATCCTTCGACCAGCTTCGACATGTCGCCGCCGGCGGTCTGGACTTCAACCGGGACCGAGATGGCGTACCCGTTGTCCTCGATCATGAAGAGCACCGGCAGCTTGCTCACGCACGCGGCGTTGAGCGCCTCCCAGAACTCGCCTTCGCTCACTGTGCCGTCGCCCACCGAGACGTACGTCACTTCGTCGGGCTGGAATTTCGACTCGCGGTCGGGGATGTTCTCAACCTGCGCGTAGAGGCGCCCGGCTTCGGCGCACCCGATGGCCTGCAGGCACTGTGTGCCCGTGGGGCTGCCCTGCGAGACGATGTTGAGCTGCTTGTGGCCCCAGTGCGAGGGCATCTGGCGTCCGGCGCTGTTGGGATCGTCAGCCGCGCCGACAGCGCTCAGGAACATCTCGAGCGGAGTCATCCCCAGCGCCAGGCAGAGCGCGCGGTCGCGATAGTACGGGAAGAACCAGTCATGCCCGGGTTTCATCTGCATGCCCGTGGCCGTGAGGATGGCCTCATGGCCGGCGCCGCTGATCTGGAAGAAGATCAGGCTCTGATTCTTGAGCTGGATCTCCTTGTCGTCGATCCGGCGCGAGGTCAACATCGTCCGATAGGCCTGCAGCAGTTCGTCGCGCGTCAGGCCTTCGTAGGTGGCAGCAGCGGGGGAGGAGGCGCTGGACATAGAACCCCTCAATTCTATACTGGCGGGATGCAGGCTCCGCTGGTGTTCCGCTGGGAGGAAGTGCCCCTCGAGCGCGTGACCGAGATGGTGACGCGCAAGGTCGTGCGCACGGCGTCACACCTGATGCGGCAGACCTATCTGAAACGCGGCGCCCTGGTGGCCCGCCGCAGCGACACGCGTGAGCGCCTCATTTATGTGTTGCAGGGCGCGTTGCAATCGCAGGTGAACGGCGTGGCCCGAATCGTGCGTGAGGGGGAGGTGCTGGCCGTGCCGCCAGGCGCCACGCTGCAGGCCGAGGCGATCGACGACACGTTCGTCTTGTCAGTGCACGCGGTGGATGTAGTCGGGCCTGGGGCGTGACGGCGGACGTGTGGGCCTGGCCGGCCGGCGCGGCGTCTTGAGATAGAACCAGCCGACCACCAACCCGGCAAGATGCGCCACGTGCGCGATGTCGCTGCCGCTGTTGCTCATCGCGGAGAGCAGGGAGATCCCACCCGCCACAAGTGCGAACGCGCGCGCCTGCAACGGGATGAGCCCGAAGAAATACACCGTACGATGCGGGAACACCAGGGCCCACGCCATCATCAGTCCGTACCCGGCGCCTGAGGCCCCGATCGTCACCGCGTAATACGACGATGCGGCAAACGAGAAGGGCAGGAGCGAGACGGCGACCGTTGCCACGCCGGCCGACGTGCCGACCAGCAGGTAGTACTTCGCGAAGGCCTCGGTGCCCCAGCGACGCTCAAGGTCGACACCAAACATCCACACGAACAACATGTTGAAGACCAGGTGCATCACGTCCGAATGCAGGAACTGGTACGTTACGACCTGCCAGAGCCAGCCGCGTGAGAGAACGAACTCCGGCACGACACCCAGCAGTGGCGTCACCGACGGCGCGATGACCTGCACGACGAACATCGCGACGTTCGCGATGATGATCACCTTGACGGCCTGCGAGATGCCGCCTGGGCCGAACTGGACGACCTGCTGGTTGGTGATGGGGCTCACGGCGTGATCGTACCAGACCGCCCGCGCAGCCTCGCCACGACTCTGGACCATGCCTCGAGGAACTCGCGCAGGCGAAGCATCCACGCCGAGACGCCCAGCGCGACCACGCCGAACGTAATCGCCCCGAAAACGACCAGACCTGACCGCACGGTATCCAGCAGATCGCCGTTGCTGGTGCCCATCGGGGGCAGCCACGTGTCGAGGCGGGCCACGGACCACCAGGAAACGGCGCCCATCACGAGAGAGGCGGCGACGATCTTGCCGGCGGCGACAAAAATCCGCGAGCCATCGAGCCCTCCCAGCCGGCGCGACAGCATGAAAAACAGGCAGCCGGCGTTGAACAATGCCGCGATCGCCGTGCCCAGCGCGAGCCCGGGGAACCCGATGAACTTCACCAGCGTGAGCGTCGCCGCGAGGTTGACGGCCACCGACGTCAGGCTCACTGCGACCGGCGTGCGTGCGTCGCCCAGCGCATAAAACGAGGGGGATGCGATCTTGACGGCGGAGTAGCCAATCAACCCCGGCGCATAAAACAGGAGCGCGCTCGCCGTGAGTTGAGTGCTCGCGGTGTCGAACGCGCCGCGCTCGAAGATGAACGCGACGATGGGCGCGGCCAGCACCATGAGCCCAATTGTCGAGGGCACGTTGAGCATGAGCATCATGCGCACCGCACTTGAGATCGTCCGGCGCATCTGCTCGGTGGAACCCGCGTTGGCCTGCCGAGCGATATCGGGCAGCGCCGCAGTCGCAATCGAGACGCCGAAGATGCCGATCGGCAGGTACATCAGGCGGAACGCGTAACCGAGCGCCGAGACGGCGCCCTCACCGACGCCAACGGCCAGCCCGGTGTTGATGACGATGTTGATTTGCGCGGCGGCCAGGCCGAGGGTGCCCGGTCCCATCAGCATCAGGATCTCGCGCACGCCGGGATCGCGGAAGTTGATGATCGGCCGGTAGCGATACCCCTCCTTGTAGAGCAGGGGCACCTGGATCAGAATCTGCCCCAGGCCGCCCAGCAGCGTGCCGAAGGCGATGCCGACGATGTCGGGCCAGCCCCACGCGCGCGCCACCGGCACAAAGGCGATGGCGCTGATGATGACGCCCACGTTGAAGGCCGCCGGTGAGAGCGCAGGCACGAAGAACCGGCGCAGCGAATTGAGCATGCCGCCCATCGCGACGGCAATCGCCACCAGCGTCAGGAACGGCATGATGATGCGCGCCAGCGTGACCGTGAGCGGCAGCAACTCGGCGTTGTTCGTGCCGGGCGACTCCGGCAGCAGCGACAGCAGCGGTTCCGCGAACAGAATGCCGATGACCACCAGGGTCAGGGTGACGACGAGCAGCGTGTTGAGGACAAGGTTGCCGAGGCGAAAAGCGGCGTCGCGGCCCTGGTCCTTCAGGTACCGCGTGAACGTCGGCACGAACGCGGCGGTCATCGCGCCTTCGGCGAACAGGTCCCGCACCAGGTTCGGCACCCGCATCGCGACCTGGTAGGCGTCGTTGGCCATGCCGGTGCCGAACAGGTGGGCCATCGCCTGGTCGCGGACGACGCCGAGCAGCCGGCTGGTCATGACGGCGGCACTCACGGTGCCTGCCGACCGGGCGAGACGTTCAGACATGGAGGAAAAAAAGAAGGGGCCTCAACCCCTGCGATTGAGGCCCCTGCCCGGAGGATGGATGAGAGGCACTTGCGTGCCTTTCATGAACCTTAGACTGGGGGTCCCTCAGAAAAGTTTGGCCCACGGCGTGTGACAAGAATGTGACTGATTCCGTGACTCAGCCGGCGGCCAGTCGCTGCTTGACCGCCTCGGCCAGCGCCCGACCGTCCACGGACTGGCCTGCCAACGCCGCCTGGGCGGCCTTGATCACCCGGCCCATGTCTTTCACGGACGTGGCTCCCGTTTCGGTCACCGCGGCTTCGACCGCGGCGGCGATCGCCTCGGGACCAGCGGCCGGAGGCAGGAAGCGCTCGAGGAAGGTGAGCTCGGCCTGTTCCTTGTCGGCCAGATCTTGGCGTCCGCCCGCCTTGAACTGTTCGATGGAGTCGCGGCGCTGTTTGACCAGCTGGTTCACGACCTGCAGCGATTCGGCGTCGTCCAGGGCCCGGCCTTTCTCGACCTCCCGGTTCATCAGGGCCGCCTTGAGCATGCGCAGGGGGGCCAGCGACGCCTGGTCGCGCTGTTTCATGGCCTCGGTCATGTCTCGGCTGACGCGCTCAAGCAGGGTCATGACGGAAGCATACCGCGATAGAGGGCAGCGTATTGGTCCGCGATTGCCCGTGGCCCGAATCGTTCGTGCAGACGGGTGAGGGTCGTCGCGGCGACTCGACGTGGCGGGCGCAAGGCGCTGCGCAACGCCGTCGCCAGGGCCCCGACGTCGCGGCGTGGCACGACCGTGACGTCCTCACCGAACAGGCCGTGAAGTTCAACACCACCCGGGTGGTCGGCCGAGACCACGGGTGTGCCTGCGGCAAGCGCCTCAACCGCCACGGTCGGGAGCGCTTCAAGGAGTGATGGCAGGGCAAACACGTCCGCTGCCGCAACGTACTTCGCGACAAGGTCGTTCGGGATCAGGCCGGTGAACGTGACCTTGTGGGCGATCTCCAGGTGGGCTGCCTGCGCCTGCAGTGACTCGCGCAGATCCCCGGTGCCGCAAATCACCAGGCGTGTGTCGGGCACCTCTCGCAAAACGCCGGCAAACGCCTGCAGCAGATAGGTCTGCCCCGCCAGTTCATGCAGGCGTTTGACGTTCACGATGACCCGAGCCTCGGCGAGACCGAGTTCCCGTCGCAATGCCGCGCGTGTGTCGTCATCGCGCGGGACAAACGTATCCGACACCGCGGGGTACACCACGAGCATGTTCGGTCGCGTGAGTCCAAGTTCGCTGGCGCGCTCGAGCAGACCCTGGCTGTAGAAGGTCACGACCCGCGCGCGCTGATAGGCGCGCCTGAAGAAATCGACGGGCCATCGGCGTTCGTAGTGCCAGATCTCGGTGCCGTACAGCGTCAGGACCGTTGGAACGCGTCGACGATGGGCCCACCGCGCCGCGGTCTCGATGAGCAGGCCGTTCGAGTGCAGGTGCACGATGTCCGCGCCGTCAGCCACGTCGTCGAGCACACGTGTGTAGGCGTTGGCCATCGCCGCGGCGTCGAACCGAAGCGCGCCGAGCAGTCCCTCTCGGACGCGCCTGGGGACCCAGGTCACGGCGCCGGCATCAAGCGCTGCGGGCGTGCCGCCCTGACGGGGTGGATGGGCGATGAACAGGACGTCGTGGCCACGCGCCGCCGTCCACGCGCCCAGTTGCGCGGGCAGGATCGCGTTGGCCGCCTGATCAGGCGGCAGGTGCGGCGTCAGATGAACGATGCGCATGGGCCAGATATTCGCGGAAGGTCAGGCCTTCGGCGCCCAGTTCCTCGCGCGCGAATGTGAGGAAGGCGCCGAGCCGGTCGTAAAACGCGTCGAGTTCTCCCTGTGTCTTGTTGTACGGGCTGCCGCCCACGATGGCTTCCGACGAGTGAAACAGCAGGTTGAGGATCGGCGCGCCGTTGCGCACGAGCTGCCGGCCAAGGGCGCACATGTCCGCGGTTGAGCTGTATGACGGTCGCAGCCACCGCACCTGTGCGAGCCGAGACAGGCGCAGCAATCGCTTCGTGTGGTAGTTGAACGGCGCGCGGGCGTAGGCGTGTGCGAGCCATGCCGGCACCGGACGGTTGAGCGCCGCGGAGATCGGAAGTTCGAGGACGTTGCTCGTGCCGGGGCGCGTCGGATTGTCGTAGGCGAGGTAATACGGCGTCAGCGGTGCTTCGACAAAGTCAGGGCCGCCCTTGTGCGCCTCGTAAAACAGCGGAGCCACACTCGAGTCAATCAGGTAGCCCTGTTGTTCGAGCGACGAAACGTGTGACGCCGAGAAGCCGAATCGCCCGGACCGGTATGAGACCGGGCGTGTGCCGACCGCGTCCGTGATCGCCTGCGTCAGGGCTGCGAGTTGCGCATCGAACTGTTCGAGCGGCAACTGCAGCGCGTACGGATGGCGGCGGATGTCCTCGTCAGTGCACGGCGGGGTCTCCCACGCGTGGTGATGGGCGCCGATTTCGCATTCGCCGCGATCGTGAAGGCGTCGCAGCACTTCGGCCGAGCGAGGGTCGGTCGCGACGGGCCAGGTGATCACGTAGGTGGGCCGCACCCCGTGACGCAGGAAGAACTCATGGAGGCGGTCAAGCGCGTAGATGTTCTCGAACCGCTGATGCAGGCGCGCCTGGGCGTCCCACTGGTTGTCCCCTTCAGTGTCGATCGCCACCAGCAGGGCAGGGCGTGTCATCGATCCTGATCCGAGTCGCCAAGGGTCACGTGCCAGGTGTCGGTCTGTTCGTAGAACGCGCCCGGCACGTCGATCGCGTTGATCTTCGCCACAAACTCCATCGAAGACTTGACCGAGAAATACCCTTCGGCGCGCAGCGTCTTGTTGAACCCCGCATGCATCGCAAACGCGCGGATCTTGTCTGAGTCGGCAGCGCGGGCTTCGCGATCGACCCACCGGAGCAGAGTCGAGAATCCGCTGGTGTCGGACGGGTCGGTCAACCAGTCCACGATGATCGTGACGCGTCCCCGGGCTTCCTGCAGGTGGCGGTAGACGATGTAGCCGCCCAGTTCGCCGTCACGTTCGAGGATGGCGATGGAATATCGGACGTGCGGAGCCTGGATGTACTTCCAGTTCAGGTACGCAGCGTCTCGTCGGACGGCGAACGCAAACTGGCCGCGCACGCGGCGCCACAGTTCGTCGAAGCGCTCGTCGAACTGCCGCACGACACGCACTTCACCCTCGAGCGGCCGGCTGCGGGAGATCAGCCGGATCCACGGCAGTGTGATCGCCGACAGGAGCCGGTTGGCGGCGACCGACCAGCCGGGGCGGCGCAGCGCGCGGCGGCTCAGCGGCTTGACCAGGCACGGCACGGGACCCACGTCAGGCCAGCGGAGTTTGCCGAAGAGGCGGTACGACGACTCGGAAAGGCCCAGGCCGAGCGAGGCGCCGACGTTGCGGTCCCACGTGCGGAAGAGGACTTCGCCCAGGCCCTGGCGCTGTCGTTCGGGAGCGACCATGACGTCCATGCCCCAGGCGGCGTCGATTTCCTTGCCCTGGACGCTCAGGCGCACCGGCATCGTGGCGTATTGCCCGACGATGGTCTGGCCTTCGCGCGCGAGCCAGATCAACGGGCCGTCGTTGGGCATGTGCGGGTTGCGCTTGTATTGCCAGTCCCAGCGCAGCCGGTTGGCCTCGGCGGAGTCTGTGCCGAAGACCCGGCGGTACAACGCCTCGACGTGACGTTTGTCTTCCGCGCGGTATCTGCCAATCTCAGCCATCAGTTACTCGGTCCGTTCAAGGACATACTCCATATTACTGATGAAGATGTCGCGTGTCGCCTCGCTGTCGCGCAACCAGCGGCCGAGCGCGCCCTTGAGGTTGCGCACCGTGGCCGTGGCGTGCAGTTCCTCCCGCACGATACGCAGGCCGGCATCAGCGATCTGCCGTCGCAGGCGCGTGACCGTCACCAGCTCGAGCAGGTCGTCTTCCTTCCAGATACCGTTGCGCGCATCACGGATGAACGAGTTCTCGTGCGCGGGTTCCTTGAGGGTCCATGGCGCGTAGCGGGCGAGGAGGCGGAACGTGCGAAAGGCGATCCAGCGGCCCGTCAGCAGGTGCAGCGGGATCTGCAGCTTCAGTCGCGGCAGATGCGCGC
>CBINOO010000030.1:0-34951 GCA_966252305.1 uncultured Acidimicrobiia bacterium | reverse complement strand
TCCCCTACACACGCTTTCCAAGCGTGCTCCTTCAACCACTCGGACATCTCTCCGTCTTCACGCGCGGGGCGTCAGGAACGTTTGAGTATACCCCGCCAGCCCCGCGCCTCGATCAACGCCTCAACCCGCCGGCGGACGTCGTCCCGAATCTCGCGCACGCGCTCGACGGAACGCCCTTTGGGGTCCTGGAGCGGCCAATCGTCGCGTTCGAGACCAGGCACAACCGGACACTCGTCCCCACACCCCATCGTGATCAACAGCTGCGCCTGCGCAGCGAGCTCGGAGGTGAGTTTTGTCGTTGGAGCGGATGTCAGGTCGATGCCCTCTTCGGCCATCGCAGCGGCCACCTCGGGGTGGACACGCGGACCGGGGTTCGTTCCCGCCGACACCGCGCGGGCCAGCGTCGGGTCGGCCAGCGCGTTGAACCACGCCGCCGCCATCTGTGAGCGGCCGGCGTTATGCACACAAGCGAACAGCACGGTGGTCATGAGGGGTTCTCCGAATGGGGAACGACAACCTGAGGGGCAGTGGCGGGGAGTGCCGGAATCAGCCACCGAAACACCATCGTCGCTGCCGCGGCTCCGGAGAGTTGCGCGACGAGGAACCACGGCACATCGGCTGGACGAATGCCGGCAAACGTGTCGGTCAAGGCGCGCGCGATGGTGACGGCAGGATTGGCAAATGACGTGGAGGCCGTGAACCAGAAGGCAGCCGCGATGTAGGCCGCGACGGCAAAGGGCACCACGGATGCCCGGCTTCGCGAGCAGCCCCAGATCACCGAGAGCAGTCCGAAGGTGGCCACGCCTTCGCTGACAAATTGCCCAGCGCCGTGCCGGACTGTGGATGACGTCGCGAACACCGGCGTCTCAAACATCACATGCGCCGTCCACACACCAATGATGGCGCCGGCGACCTGACAGACGATATACGCGCCGCCGTCGCGCCAGGAAAGTCCTCCTTGCGACGCATCCGCCAGTGTGACGGCTGGATTGAAGTGGGCACCCGAGATGGGGCCAAACGTGAGAATCAGCGCGGCCAATGCCGCGGCTGTCGCGATCGTGTTCGCGAGCAGCGCCAGACCGACCTGACCGTCTGCGAGACGCTCGGCCATGATGCCCGACCCCACGATCGCCGCCAGAAGCAGCGCGGTGCCGATGAACTCAGCCGTGGCTCGGCGCGGCAGATCGATCGTGATCATTTCGACGGCTCGGCAGCGCGCGGCACACAACACGCGCCGCCGGACGGCGCGTCGTGCACGTAAAGCCGGCCAAACGCCTTCTGAAAACGCTTCTGGTCCTTGCCGGCGTCCGGCACCTGCTCCATCGCATCGATGGCGGCGGACACCACCTGACGCACCGAAGGCGTCAGCTCAGGCGACACGCGATAGTGCATCCACACGCCGTCCCGACGCGCCGCCACGACACCCGAGCGACGAAGGTACGCGAGGTGCCGGGACACAGTCGGCTGCGGCACGCCGAGGCTGTCATGCATGTGGCAGACACAGACCTCGTTGTCGCCGAGCAACGCGAGGATCCGTAGCCGGGTCTTGTCGGCCAGGGCCTTGAAAACGGTTTCGAGCTGGTCAACCGAGGATGCCATATATTTGCCTTGACGAATATATCACGACGGCCTATATTCGCTTTCGCGAATGTTTTAGTCCACTGAGGAGACAACACGACATGGAAGCGATCAAAGACGTAGTGCAGCAGAAATACGGCGAGGCGGCGCGGCAGGTGCAGACAGGTGCCAAGGGCGGATGTGGGTGCGGCAGTTCCTGCGGCCCCGATCCCATCACGTCGAACCTGTACGACGAAGCCCAGGCGTCGGATGTGCCGGAGAAAGCGATGCTCGCCTCGATGGGATGCGGAAACCCGACGGCGCTCGCCGAGCTGAAGCCGGGCGAAGTGGTACTCGACCTCGGGTCAGGCGGCGGCATCGACGTGTTGCTGTCGGCGCGGCGCGTCGGCCCCACCGGCAAAGCCTACGGACTGGACATGACCGACGACATGCTCGCGCTCGCCCGCGACAACCAGGCGAAGTCGGGCCTCACCAACGTCGAATTCCTGCGCGGCGAGATTGAGCACATTCCCCTGCCTGACAACTCGGTGGACGTGATCATCTCGAACTGCGTCATCAATCTGTCAGGCGACAAGAACCGCGTCCTGGCAGAGGCCTTCCGCGTGCTCAAGCCTGGCGGCCGCTTCGCCGTCTCCGACGTCGTCGTCCGCGGCCACGACGTGCCGGCGGAGGTGCGTCGGAGCATGGAGCTGTGGGTGGGATGTGTCGCCGGCGCGCTGGAGGAGACCGACTACCGGAACAAGCTGACCGCCGCCGGATTCGAGAACGTCGACCTCGAGCCGACGCGTGTCTACCGCACGGCCGACGCGCGGCAGTTCCTTGAAGAGGCAGGACTCACCGACGAGGCGATGATCGCGCAGATTGACGGGCGCATCCTGAGCGCGTTCATCCGGGCCACAAAACCCGCCGCAACAGCGAATGGGTGCTGCGGCCCGGACTGTTGTTCGTAAGATGGCGGGCCTGACCACCTTCGCCGAGGCTACGGTGGTCCGCCGAAGCTTCAGCGAAGGCGGAAGGCCCGCCCTACTTAATGATTCCTTTGCGCACGGCGTAGAGCACGATCTCGGCCGTGTTGTGCAGATTGAGTTTCTGCATGAGGTTGGCGCGGTGCGTTTCGACGGTCGACAGGCCGACGTCAAGCACCGACGCCACCTCCTTGTTCGACCGGCCTTCTGCCAAGAGCTGCAGCACTTCGCGTTCGCGCGCGGTCAGCAGGTGGAACGTGTCGGTCAACCCGCGTGACTGCAGGTGCCGCACGTAGTCTTCCATCAACACGGCTGACACGGCTGCGCTGACAAACGGCTTGCCCGCCATGACGGAGCGGATGGCCGGCCACAAGTCCTCGTCGGTCGCATCCTTGATCAGGTACGCCTGCGCGCCCGCGGACAGCGCCCGCAGGATGTACGACTCGTCCGTGTGCATGCTCAGGACGATGACCTTGGGCGCCGACTCCTGTTGTTTGAGGCGTTCAGCGACCTCAATGCCATTGAGCTTGGGCATGGCGATGTCGACGATGGCCAGGTCGGGGCCGAGTTCAGTGGCCATCCGCACGGCCTCCATCCCGTCGGAGGCTTCCCCCACGACGGTCACCGTCGGATCCGTTTCCAGCAAACTCTTCAATCCTCGTCGAACGATCGCGTGATCGTCAGCCAGCAAGACGCGCAGTGGACACCTCCTCGGGAAGCGGCAACTGGACCACCAGTGCCGTGCCTCGTCCGGGCGCGGTCTCAATCCGCAGCGACCCGGACAGTTCTTTCACTCGTTCTTCCATGCCGCGCAGCCCGATCCCGCGGGATCGTTCTTCAGGCATGAATCCGCACCCGTCGTCCGTGACGGTGATGTTGAGACTGAAGGGGCCGCGCCGCACCCGCACCTCCACCCTCGAGGGTGATGCGTGTTTGAGCGCGTTGTTGATCGCCTCCTGCACGACGCGGTAGATGCAGGTGCGGTGGCTGTCGGGCAGCGGTTCCAGACCGCCATCGACGGACACGGCCACCGGCGTCGCGCACCGCCTGGACACGTCGCGCGCGAGCCACTCGAGCGCCGGCTGCAGCCCGAAGTCGTCGAGCATGCTCGGGCGAAGTCCGGACGCGAGGTCGCGCACGATGCGCGTCAGGTCGTCCACGACACGGCGCGCGTCCGCGAGCAGCGGCAGGCGACCATCCGTCGAGGCGCGCTCCACGCCCCCGAGCGACATGCGCAAGCCTGTCAGCAACTGGCCGACGTGATCGTGGAGTTCGCGTGAGAGCTTCCGCCGCTCTTCCTCCTGGGCTGCTACCAGCTGCTGCGACAGGCCGCGCATGCGCCGCTCCGCCGCTTCAGCGAACTCGCGCTGCTCATCCTGCTTCTTCTCGAGGGCGCGCAGTCGATACACGGCAATGACCGACACGACGGCGCCCACGATCAATGCCTGCCACAACAACGTCAGCAGGCTCTGTTGAAACTGCGTACGCTGCGCGACGACAGCCGCGCGCTGGGCTTCAAACGCGGCGTCGTTGATGGCCTCGATGTCACGCGCAAGCGTGAGCACTTCCTCGCGGCGGTCCAACACGTCGGTCCGCACGAAGTCAGCACTCAGGCGCTGCTTGTCCGTGGTCGTCCAGTAAAACAGAGGACCAAAAAGACGCCAGTAATCCTGCAGCGCGCGGTCCAGCTTGACGATCGCCTCGCGTCCACCATCGACGTCTTCGAGCATGTCGTCGAGTTCGCGAAGCGCGGCCGCGCTGGACGCCTGAAACGTCGCGAGCTGCTCCTGATACTCGGGATCGCGCGCGCGTTCTCCGTCGAGCAGGTAATCGCGCACGTAGATGGCTGAGAGGTACACATCCGTGCGCACCGCGCGCAGTTTCGTGAAGATCTCGCGGTGACGACGATTGAGAGCGTCAAGCTCGCCGGCCGCGGCCAGGGCGCGGTCGTAGGCCGTGGCGAGCGACACGATGATAAGAGCCAGCAGGCCAATGAGGCCCAAGGCGGCCACCGGCCAGGTTCTGAAGCGCATCGGATACCCCAATAGAGTATAGTCGATGGTCCCCACCGCACATACCCTGTTTACCGGATAGGCAGGGGAGTATACGCCTCGCTAACGTGTGTTCCCTCTGGGAGGGGGAACATGGCTGAGATCTGGGACGACTCTTGGACTGAGATCTGGTCGGCCGGTGACGGCGACAGCCGTTCGTACTGCGGCGTTGCCAACACCGCTGATGGCTACGCCGTCGACGTCTTCCATGGCGATGCGTGCGTGGACAGCACGCTGCATTCGTCATTTGAAGCGGCAGCGGCCCACGCAAAGGCGATGCGCCACCGCTATCTTCGGGTGCCGACGCCTACGTCGATGCGATGGGATACACCAGCAACACCGTGAACGACACGGGCTGCGTCAGTTCGCCAAGGTCGTAGACCTGCACGCAGTAGTCGCCGCTGTCGATCGACAGTTCGAGCTGCGCCGTGGCGCCAGGCGTCGTCTCGACCGACCGGCTGAGGACGCAACCGGAACCATCACCAAGCGGGATGCCCACGCCCACGCCGGCGCGCATCGTCGTGGACGCGCCCAGCGCCTGGAGCGTCACGCTGACCGTGCCCGTGCGTGTGGTCGTGAACGAACGGGACGTTGTGCCGCCGCGCGCAAGGTTCGTCGACCACGTGACCGATTCCGTGGTTGGTGAGGGAGTCGTGGGTGTCTCGGTGTTGTCGTCGTCACAGGCCGACACGGCCATCGACGAACACACCAGAAGCACGAGTGCAAGACGGGACAAACGCTGGGACATAAACATGGCGTCTCAGGGATACGTGAAACGAAGAGCGAACAGGACGTCGCCGCTGAGCTGGCCGACGTCGTAGACGGCCACACAGTACGTGCCGGGATTGAGCGTCGTCGTCAGCTGCGCCGCCAGCCCGGGCTGGGTGGTCAGCGACTGCGAACGCGCACAGCCGGTGCCTTGCGGAATGCCGACCCCGATGCCGACCGGAATGGTGAGGGCGCTTCCACCGGGTGTCTGCACCGCGGCAAGCGTAAAACTGGCCGGCCCCTGGTTGCTGACCACGAAGGAATAAAAGAGCGAGCCGCCGGTCGACAACGTGCCCGCGAACGTCTGGGTCGTGAACGTCGGCGGTGTGATCTGGCTGTCGTCGTTGTCCGGTGCGGTCGTGCTGTTGCACCCGGCGCCAAGGGCCATGATGGCCGCCAGGGCAACCATGCGTTGAATCATGTGGAGGCCGCGCATCATTTCGGGTGGGCGATGTTCAACTGGAACGTCGCCGGGCTGGTGAGATTGCCAAGGTCGGTCACCACGGCGCAATGGACGCCGCGATTGGTGGTGCCCGACACGTGTACGTTCCCGCTGGGCGCCACCGACAGGGCATTGCTGGCCACACACTGCGTGCCGCGCGGAGTGCCCAGGCCAACGGTGATCAACGCCTCGGTGGTCACACCGTTTTCCTTGGCGTCCACCAGCGTCAGCGACGTGACGCCGCCACCCTTGGACTCCACCGAAAACGAATAAAAACGCGATCCTTTCAGCGGCAGCGTGCCGGTGAAGTTCTCGATGACGATGGGAGCGCTGGTGCCGGGCCCCTGAGGGTCGGTCGGCCCCAGGGGGGAACATCCTGCTGTGGCCGCCACGGCGACCACGATGACTAATCTCGACAACACGTCCGGCAACACCTCTTGTCCCCTGTGATGCTGTCAATGCCCCTCGGGGATGTCAAGTAAGACGCCGCGTCTGGTCCCTTGGGCGGGTGGGTTTGCCGTGTTTCCGAGTACGATGCCGACCATCATGACCCTCGCGCTCTTTCGTCAAGGGTGGCGCACCCTGCGGCGTTCCCCGGGCCTCAGTCTGGCGGCGGTCATGTCCCTGGCCCTCGGCATCGGCGCCAACACGGCCGTCTTCAGTGCCACCCACGCCCTGCTGCTTCGCCCCCTGCCCTACACCCAGCCTCACAGCCTGGTGATCCTGTGGAACCGCTCACCCGGACTCAACATCACCGAAGACTGGTTCTCGACCGCACAGTACTTCGACATTCAGACCCGGCACACCGGATTCGAGACACTGGCGATCGCGTACGGGGCCAACGCCAACCTCACAGGGGAAGGAGCGCCTGAACGAGTCGGGACACTGCGCGTGTCGTCGAACCTGCTGCCGATGCTCGGGGCGGCACCGCTGCACGGCCGGTTGTTTGATCCGACTGATGATCAGCCCGGCGCCCAGCGATCGGCCATCCTGAGTCACGGCCTCTGGACTCGACGGTTTGGCCGGAATCCTGACGCGGTCGGCCAGCCGCTGATGATCAATGGGCAGGCCCACACCATCGTGGGCGTGCTCCCGGATGGGTTCCGGCTGCCCCGCGAGGTGATGCCCACACTGGGTGTCGTCGCGGACGGCGATGTCTATGTCCCGCTGCCGATGTCAGCGCAGGCCCCGCTCACACGCACGGGCGAAGACTACAACCTCATCGGTCGACTCAAGGCCGGCGTGCGGCTGTCTGACGCTCAGAACGAGATGGACGCCTTGACGGCGGCCCTCCGGCGCGAGCACCCGGACGTCTACCCGCCCAACGGCGGCCTGACATTCAGCATCGTGCCGCTGCGTGATCAGGTGGTCGGCCACATCCGGCCCATCCTGCTGGTGCTGGCTGTCGCCGTCGGCCTGGTGCTGCTCATCGCGTGCGCCAACGTCGCCAACCTCCTGATTGCGCGGGCGCTCGATCGCCGACGGGAACTTGCGGTCCGCGCGGCGCTGGGTGCCTCCCGCGGACAGATCGTCCGCCAGCTCCTGATTGAAAGCGGCATGCTCGCCACGACCGGCGCGATATGCGGGATTGGACTTGCGTGGCTCGGTGTCCGGGCGCTGCAAGCCCTGCAGCCGGCGGACGTTCCGCGCCTGGGTGACATCGCGATCAACCTGCCCGTCCTCGGTTTCACGACGCTCGTCGCCATGGTCGCGGGACTGCTGTTTGGACTCGCGCCGATTGCCGCCACACCGGCCGGCACGGCCGCCCTGCACGAGGGCGCCCGCGGCAGCAGCACATCCGCGTTGTGGGGCCGCGGACTGGGCGTCCGTCAAGTGCTCGTGGTCGCCGAGATGGCCATGGCCGTCCTGCTGCTCATCGGCGCCGGGCTGCTGATTCGCAGCTTCATGCGCGTGCAGGCCATCGACCCTGGGTTCAGTGCTCGCGAAGTGCTCACGCTCGAACTGACCCTGACAGGGGCGCGGTATCCCGGAGCCCCCCAGATTCGCGAGGCCTATCGCGATCTGTGGACCCGCCTCGAAGCTCTTCCAGGCGTGAAGTCGGCCGGCGGCGTGACCGCGTTGCCGCTGAGCAACTTCTTCGCCTGGGGGCCGATCACCATCGAAGGCCGCGCCCCTCAACCGGGAGAAGCGTTCATCAACGCCGACCAGCGGACGGTCGGGGGCCGCTACTTCGAGACGATGCAGATTCCACTGGTACAGGGCCGATTCTTCACCGAGCAGGACACAACCGATCAGCCGCGTGTGGTCATTGTGGATGCCCGCCTGGCCCGCGACCTGTTTCCCGGTGAGAATCCCATCGGGCGCCGATTGAAGTACGGCGACGCGGCCTCCCAGTCGCCCTGGGAGACCATCGTGGGCGTCGTCGGCGACGTGTCGCAGTACGCGCTGGGCGCAGACTCGCGGATCGCGCTGTATCGGCCGATCACGCAAAGCGGCGCGCGTTCACAGTTCGTGGTCGTGCGTACCGAGGGCAATCCGCGCGCGCTGGCGCCGGACGTGGCGCGTGTCGTGCGCAGCGTCGATGCCGACCTGCCGATATACCGCATGATGCCGATGGATGATCGCATTGCCGACTCGCTGGCACAGCGCCGCCTGGTCATGTGGATGCTCGGGTTGTTTGCCGTGGTTGCTCTTGCGCTGGCCGTGGTCGGCGTCGGCGGTGTGATGGCCTACCTCGTCGCTCGCGGCCGACGCGACCTCGGCATCCGGCTCGCCCTGGGCGCGACCCCTGCCGCCGTCCGACGCCTGGTGTTGCAGCAGGGCCTGTCGTTGGCGATCGCAGGCGTGGTCATTGGCGCGGCGGCCGCGTGGTTTGCCGGCTCGTTGCTGACGGGCCTGCTGTTTGGCGTCACGGCGCGCGACCCGATCACGTTCGCCACCATGAGCCTGCTGTTGATTGTCGCGGCGGCCGGGGCGGTCGCCTGGCCCGCGCTGCGCGCCTCACGGATCGACCCGCTCATCTCCCTGCGCCATGAGTGAATCCGTCGATCTCCCCCGATTGATCACCGATGTCATTTCGGAGGTGCAACCCGGCGCAGACAGCCGTGGTGTGCTCGTCCGCACACGCGACCTGGCCTCGCTGCCCGCGCGCGCGTTTGTTGACCAGGCGTGGCTGCGACGCACGCTGCATCACGCGCTCGACCTGACGGTCCATGCCCTGCCCTCCGGAGTCGTCGAAGTGGCGTTGACCCCGGCCGACCGTCCAGGCAGCTGGCACCTGGCCTGCTCGGGCACACCGGCCGGCGCGACGGCCGCCGAGGTGCGCGCGGTCGCGACGGTGGCACTTCGACCGGTCGCTGACCAGCCTGCGATCGAGCCTCGGCGTGTGCTGGTCATCGACGACTCGGCGCTGCAGCGCACACTCATCCGCGCCTTCATCGACGCGACACCGCACACCGTCGTCGACATGGACAGCGGAACTGCGGCGCTGGAATACCTGCAACGGTGCGACGACTACTTCGATGTGATCGTCGTCGACCTGCAGATGCCCGGGATGGACGGACTCTCGACGATCGCCGCCATTCGCGAATTCGAGATCACGTCCCGACGGCCCCGCGCCCTGATCGTCGCGTTGACCTCAGTCGGTGCCAGTGACGATGTTGCCGACGCGACCGAGGTGGGCGCTGACGATTGCCTCGCGAAACCGCTCTCGGAATCGGCGTTCCTGGCAGTCGTTTCCACACCTGCACCACCCGGACCACCCATCCAGCCGCCCACGCCGCCTGCACCACCCACACCACCTGCGTCCTTGCTGCTCCTGGCTCGCCATCAGCTCTCCTCGGCGCTGACTGGTCCGGCGTCCACGCGCCTCGAGCGACTGCGCGCAGTCGGGGCGAGCCTGTCGGAGCAGGCCGCATCGAGCGGCCTCACCGATGTGGCGATGCTGGCGGGACTGCTGTCGAACACGTGCAGCACGGGTACACTTCGCGAGGCCGAGATCGCCGCGAGAACACTGCAGGCGTGGTTGGGACGGATGGCCGTCGACGGGCCCGCCTAGCCGGTGTTCGCGCGGGTCAGGGCTCGAGCACGTGTTCGAGAAACGCCCAGACGTCGCGTTTCTCGGCGATGACCTTGCCCGTGGGTTTGCCGGCGCCGTGCCCGGCGTTCACCTCAATGCGCGTGAGAATGGGCGCGGTGCCCGCCTGCGCCTGCTGCAGGGTTGCGGTGAACTTGTGGCTGTGCGCCGGCGCGACGCGGTCATCGTGGTCGGCCGTCACCACCAGTGTCGCCGGATAGCGCGTTCCAGGCCTGATGTTGTGCAGGGGTGAATACCGCAACAGCACTTCGCGATCGTCGGGATTGTCCGGGTCGCCGTAGTCCGACTTCCACGCCCACCCGATCGTGAACAGATGGAACCGCAGCATGTCGAGCACACCCACAGCCGGGACCGCCGCGCCAAACAGGTCCGGACGCTGCGTCAGGCACGCGCCCACCAGCAGGCCCCCGTTGCTGCCGCCCCCGATCGCCAGTCGTGAGGCTGTCGTGTAGTTCTCTCGAATCAGATACTCCGCGCACGCGATGAAGTCGTCAAAGACGTTCTGCTTGTTCTTCAGGCGTCCGGCGTCGTGCCATGCCTGACCGTACTCCCCGCCTCCGCGGAGATTGGCCTGGACGAAGACGCCTCCTCGTTCCATCCACGCGATGATCGCGGGTGAAAACGCCGGCGTGAGCGAGATGTCGAAGCCGCCGTACCCGTAGAGGTAGACACGATTGAGGCCGTGGCGAACCAATCCCGCACGGTGCACGACAAACGCCGGGACCTTGGTACCGTCTCGGGACGTCACGAAGATCTGGTGGGTTTCGAACTCCTCCGGCGTGAAAGCCACGACCGGCTGCCGCCAGGTCGTACGTTCGCGTGTGTCGACGTTGTAGCGAAACACCGTCGAGGGCCACGTGAATGACGAAAACGCGAAGTACAACTCCGGATCGCTGCGACGTGAGGACCACGCGGAGACCGCGCCGAGCGTCGGCAGCGGCACGTCGGCGAGAATGTCGCCGTCCACGTGCCGCACCTGCATGGTCTCGTGTGCATCCGTGCGCACGATCGTCACCCAGCACTCGCGCACACGCGCGACGGATGCCAACACGTCGGTGCCTGGCGGCTCCGGTATCAGCGTGCGCCAGTCGCGCTCGTCCGGCGCATCCCGGCGAATCGCCACGAGGCGGCTGCGCGGCGCGCCCTTGTCGGTCAGGACATAAAACAGTTCGTCGTCGTTGGCGACCACCGAGTAGGCCGCGTCAAACGCGTCCAGCCAGGGATGGACGTCGGCGCCGGGATCGCGCAGGTCCTTCAGCAGAATGCGCGACTCCCGATGTGTGCCTTCGCTCTGTGTGATGACGAGCCATCGGCCGTCATCTGACACGTCCGCGGAAAACAACCAGTCGGGATGTTCGGGGGCTTCAAACACCACCTCGTCCGGCACGTGCGGACCGTCTGTCGCTACCGAGAGGCGGTGAAAGAACAGTACGTGGTTGCGATTGGCTGAGGTGTAGACGTTGCCGTCGCCAGCGTGCCGGTAGCCGGAGTAGTAGAACCCACTGCCATCGTGGGCCCACGCCGCGCCCGAGAACTTCGACCAGCGCACCTCGTCGGGCAGGTCCTGCCCGGTCTCGACATCCCGCACCCGCCACGTCATCCAGTCGGAGCCGCGGTCGGACCTCGCCCACGCAAGCCGGCGGCCGTCCTCCGACAGGGACCACGACGCCAACGCGGCGGTCCCATCATCGGACCAGGTGTTGGGGTCGAGCAACACGTCCGAAGGCCCGTCGAGGGTGCGGGCGCGGTACAGGACGGCCTGACTCTGGAGGCCGTCATTGCGCGCAAAGACGTACCAGCCGCCGCGGTGTTCAGGCGGGCCGACACGTTCGTAGTTCCAGAGTTCGGTGAGCCGGCGGCCAATGGTCTCCCGCTGCGGAATTGCCGCAAGGAACGCCTCGGTGCGGCTGTTCTGTTCGGCCACCCAGGCCCGGGTTCCCGGACTGTCGGGATCTTCCAGCCAGCGAAACGGATCAGTCATGCGTGGTTGCGCGCTTGAACATCAGTGCCCCAAGCGGCGGCAATGTGAGCGACAGCGAGTGCGCGCGACCGTGGGACTCGATGGCGTCCGTGTGCCTGCCGCCTTCGTTGCCGACATTGGATCCGGCGTACACGTCTGCGTCGCTGTTGAGCAATTCTTCGTAGTAACCGGCTTCCGGCACACCAATGCGATAGCCATGACGCACGACGGGTGTCCAGTTGAGCACGATGATGAGGCAGTCGTCCGTATCGGTGGCGCGCCGGATCAGCGAGATGACCGACGCCTCGTGGTCATTGCAGTCGATCCATTCGAAGCCGGCTGCCGCGACATCCTGCTGGAAGAGCGACGGCTGCTCCCGATACAGGCGATTGAGGTCTTCGACGAACCGCTGCAGACCCGCGTGCAACGGCGCGTCGAGCAGGTGCCAGTCCAGCGACCGTTCGTGACTCCACTCGCTCCACTGGCCGAGCTCGCACCCCATGAACAGGAGCTTCTTGCCCGGATGGGCATACATGAACGCCAGCAACACACGGAGCGTTGCGGCCTTCTGCCATTCGTCTCCAGGGCTCTTGTTGATCAGTGACCCCTTGCCGTGGACGACTTCGTCGTGTGAAAACGGCAGGACGAAGTTCTCGTTCCACGCGTACAACATCGAAAACGTCAGGTGCTGATGTTCCCAGCGCCGGAACACTGGATCCTTGCTGACGTAGGTCAGGATGTCGTGCATCCAGCCCATGTTCCACTTGTAGGTGAACCCGAGGCCCCCCACCCATGTGGGACGGCTCACGGCTGGAAACGCCGTGGATTCCTCGGCGATGATCACCGTGCCTGGGTGCTCCTGGTGCGTGAGGGTGTTCAGCTCGCGCAGGAAGTCGATCGCCTCGAGATTCTCCCGCCCGCCGAAGCGGTTCGGCAGCCACTGCCCTTCTTCGCGCGAGTAATCGAGATACAGCATCGAGGCCACGGCGTCGACCCGCAGACCGTCGATGTGAAACGACTCGAGCCAGTACAACGCGTTGGTGATCAGGAAATTGCGGACTTCATGGCGGCCGTAGTTGAAAATCAGCGTGCCCCAGTCCTGGTGTTCGCCCTGCCTCGGGTCTTCGTGTTCGTAGAGCGCGCTCCCGTCGAATCGAGCAAGCCCGTGCGCGTCCTTGGGGAAATGGCCCGGCACCCAGTCGAGGATCACGCCGATGCCTGCCTGATGGCACGCGTCGACGAAGGCGCGGAAGTCGTCGGGGTTCCCGAATCGCCGGGTCGGCGCGAAATACCCTGTCACCTGGTAACCCCACGACGGCTCGTACGGATGCTCCATCACGGGCATCAGCTCGATGTGCGTAAAGCCCATTCGCGAGACGTAGGGAACCAACTCGTCGCGCAGCTCCAGCCAGTTGAGGGGACGATTGTCCTCTTCGGGCTTGCGGCGCCACGAACCGGCGTGCACTTCGTAGATCGTCATCGGCGCGTCAAGCGCAACGCCGCGCCTCGCCCGCGATTCCATCCACGCGCTGTCACCCCACGTGTGCCGTCCGAGGTGTCCGGTCACAGATGCCGTCTTCGGCGGATGCTCCGCCACGAGCGCAAACGGATCCGCCTTGACGAACGACGGTCCCCCCAGCGACGACTGCAGCTCGAACTTGTACGGCTGCCCCTCACCCACGCCAGGCACAAACGTCTCCCAGAGACCGGACGCGCCCAGCGGCTGCATGGGATCCGCTCGACCGTCCCACTGGTTGAAATCACCAACCACCGACACCGCGCTCGCGGTGGGCGCCCAGACCACAAACGTGTAGCCCGACTGCCCATCGCGCTCCGCTGGCCGCGCGCCGAGTTTCTCCCATGCGCGGAGCCATGTGCCCTCGCCGAACAGGTAGGCCTCGTAGTCGGTGACGATGCGGCTCATGGCGTCAGTGTACGTCGCTGCGACACTCCTGGCCACAACAGCTCCAGCAGCGACAACGTCGTCCTGTCGCGGCCCGCGAAACCGGTGGCCGCTTCGTACCTGGCCACCACGGCAAGCGCGCCGGCCGTATCCGGTTTGTGTGTGGCCTCGAACTCGACGCAGGACACTTTCCGGTCACCGGCGGTGGCGTCGTAGTACACCACCTCGCAATCGTCGAAGTGCCAGACAGTCAGGTCCTTCCAGATCGTTCCGGACCACTCGACACCAAGCGAGGCGACAAACGCGTCCACCTGCGCGTCCTGATCGTGAGGCCGCAGCGCGAGGTTGACCTCGTCACGCACCTCCGCATCGGCTTCCACGGACTTGATCGTCAGCTCGTGAAGCTCCCGGTCGTGGCGATGGCGAATGATGTAGCCGCGGGTGCGACCGTCGACCGTCACGAAATACCGATCCCTGACGCGAAGCGACACTTCGCGCGAGGGATTCAGGGCACGAAGCGTCGAGGCGAACGTCTCCCGGGCAAAGGCGTCGTCCACGATGAACTTGTGCTCGATTTCCTTGAACTGCATCGGATCGTTCCACGCCTACAGGTACCGGCCGAACCGGCCAAAACACCAGAGCCGACGCCGCGACTTCGGCGGCAGGTCGGCATGCCATCGTCCGGACACAACCGTGGTGCCGTCGTGTTGACGCAGCTGCTCAATAATCCCGGCACACCGCCTGACCGTCCCGGCATGTCTGGTGGCAACCATCACTTCCGCCAGCCGGTCGTGCGCCGCGTCCTCGAAATTGTAGCTGCCGCAGGCGACCCACTCGTCGTCAACCAAGACGAGCTTGGAGTGCTCCCCGGTGAGATTCTCATGGATGCGAACACCGGCCTCCAGCAGGCGCGGATAGTGAGCCGCAGCGGCCATCCACGCCAGATCGGTGGCCGGCAGTGCATCACGGTGGGAATGGAAGACCTCCACCGCTACTCCACGCCTGGCCGCGGCAAGGACGGCGGCCCGCAGTCGCGGCGTCGGCTTGAAGTAGAAACTCGTGATCGCAAGCGACCGTCTCGCGCTGTCGATGGCGTCGATCAGACGTTCGGTCACCGCATTGCGCCATGAGCCGAACATTCCACGCGGCCCCTGGACATCGGTCGGGTTGCAGAACCACAGGTCGACGGGAATATCACCGGGAGGGCCGGCCGCGCGCACGGCGTCGATGTGTGCCTCAGGCACATGTCCTCCGATGTCGGAAGCACGCTGCAACAGGCGCACCGCGGCGGCGCCGGTGATTGCCAGCGCGCACTCGTTCCAACCCTCAAACGACGACCGGGTGACATTGCCGCTTGAAAGCAGGCAGACGCCCGCCTCGGAGATTTGAATCTTGTAGTGGTGTCCGCCTCCCATCCAACGGTGAAGCCTTCGTCGGGGCCGGTACCACACGACATGCCCACCCGCGGCGGCCAGCTGCGCCAGCGCGTTCCGGAGCGACCGCCGTGTCTGGCTGTCCATCAACACGCCACCGAGCCGTTGCCCGAAGCTGTCGATGATCAGTTGGACCTGCACGCCTCGTTGCTGCGCGTCGATGAGGGCGTCCACCATCACGCGCCCGTAGTCGTCGTATTCCAGGTAAAACAGCGACTGATACAGGAACCGCCGGGCGTCGGCGATCATCTGCAGCCGACGGGTCCATTCATCCCGCCGATCCCAGACCACGTCAATCGACGCGGCCGTGCTCGCCTCAGAGCCGGTATCCGCCGGCAACATCAAGATTCACTCCCGTGACGTACGGGGCATCAAGCAGGAACTCGACGGCCTGGCTGATGTCGACGAGGGCGCCCGGACGGCCCAGCGGCACCACCGCGGGCAGGACGTCTCCGGCAGGCAGATCAATGGAATTGTCGAGGTGCCCGGGCGAGACCATGTTCACGCGAATGTGACGGTCGGCGTACCCGGCCGCCAGTGATCGCGTCAACACGAGCAGCCCGGTCTTGCTGACGTAGTAGTCCGCGCCAACGCGATTGGCGCGCGCGCCTTCCAGCCCGGCCATGCCGATCGAAATGATCTGGCTGCCATCCGGCATCAGCGGCAATGCGTAGTGGCAGCAATAAAATGCGCCGGAGAGGTTCGCCGCGATCGTCGCGTCCCAGACATCAGGGGTCAGTTGCGTGATGTCCTGCGGCGTGTAGTTGCCGACGTTGTTCAGCAACAGGTCGACGCGGCCTTCCTTCGCGCGAATTTCCGTGAACAGGGATTCCACCTCGTCGCGGCAACCGATGTCGGCCCGCACGGCCCTGGCGGCGCATCCGCCATCCTCCAGCATCCCCACCAGTGACCGCGCGTCGTCTTCCGAACGGCGATACACGATGATGACGTGATAACCGCGCGCGCCAAGCCGTTCACACAGGTGGCGGCCAAGTCGCCGCGCGCCTCCGGTGACGACGGCAACACGTGTGGGAATGGTCACGCGCGTCCCCGGGCGATCCGCACAAACGATCCCGCCGCCCCTGGAATCGCGGCGGGCTTGCGGATCTCGACGCGAATGGTCTCGACCGTCGGGTGCGACGACAGCAGGCGCTCGGCCACGACCTCGGCCATGGTCTCGATCAGCTGGAACTGCCGGTCGACAATCAGCGCGCGTGCCTCACCGACGGCGGCGTCGTAGTTGACGACATCATCGATCGCATCGGATGCGGCCGCAGCCGTGAAGTCGTAGTCGAACTCCAGATCGACACACACGATCTGGGGCGTCACTCGCTCATGTGGATGGATGCCGACGATGCACTCGATCTGCAAATCGCGCACCCCGGTGGTTCCTCGACGCATGGGCATCACGCTATCAGACCGTCGCCGGAAAGACACGCGCCCTGGCCAGATCGGCGATGGCGACGACCGCCGGATGTTTGATGCGACGTTCCGACGAGATCGCGTAGTACCGCTCCACGACGCCCGGCAGGGTCGCCACAGGCACGACACCATGTTTGCGGCGCAGCTCGGCCTTGAGCACGGCGGCGGCCGCAAACGCGCCTGCCCCGTGCTCGGCAAACGCTTTCATCAACGCGCTGTCGTCGAACTCGCCGACGATGCGAGGCGTGACGCCGACGCCCTGAATCCAGTCGTCCATCTGCCGCCGCAGCACGGTGCCGTCTGTGGGCCACAATACCGGCGCTCCGGCCATCGACGCGGGAAATCCCCGCTTGAGTTTCGCCGCCAGCGCGGGCCGGGCAAACAACATCACCTCGGATTGCCCCAGCAGGTGGCTGAATGCCTGGACGCGCACATGCGGCGGCACCGGCGTCTCTGACAACACGAGATCGAGGTCGTGGAGCGCGAGGTCGGCCAGCAGCCGTTCCACCCGATCTTCGCGGCAGACGACCCGGACCGGTTCGGGCAACTGCAGGGCCGGCGAGATGAGGCGATACGCAATGAGCTTGCTGAGCACGTCGGCCACGCCGACGACAAACCGGACGGGGCGACCGGCGCCGCCTCGCATGACCGTGCTCTGCAGTTCGCGCCCCAGCGCAAAGATCTCATCCGCGTACCGATACACCTGCACGCCGGCGTCCGTCGGCACCAGACGCCGGCCGACACGTGTGAAGAGCGGAATCCCGAGTTGCGATTCGAGCGCCCGCACCTGTGTGCTGATCGTCGGCTGCGACAGGCGTAACCGTTCGGCCGCTCGCGCGACACCACCTTCCTTCACGACGGTCCAGAAGTAGAGCAGGTGGTGATAGTTCAGCCACGGCATCACCGGTTCAGACATATAGCCTCCGCGCATGGATGCATTCCATTATTCGTAATTGTCTATGGAATGCGCCTTCCGTACGCTGCAGAAACGAAAGGAACACGCGCATGAAATGTCCGGTCTGCGAAGAAACGCTCAAGATGAGCGAACGCCAGGGGGTCGAAATCGACTTCTGCCCGAAGTGCCGAGGCGTCTGGCTCGACCGCGGCGAACTCGACAAGATCCTCGAACGCGCGGGGATGGAGCTGAGCCAGCAGCAGGCCGCCCTGTCCTCACGCGAACCGCGCCTGCGATACGAGCGCGAAAGCGAGGACTACTACCGCCCTGGCAAGAAGCGAAAGTCGCTGTGGCACGAGTTGTTCGACTGAGGCGCAGGCCGATCAGTACCGATCGGCGCGGAAAGGCTCGGGATCGAACCGCGGCGTTTCACCGGTCATCAATTGCGCGAGCAGCAATCCGGTACCCGGTGCGGTCTTGAGCCCGGCCATCTGGTGCCCGGTGGCCAGCCAGACGTCACCGCGGCCACGAGCCCGTCCAATGACGGGCATGCCGTCGGGCGTACAGGGGCGGAGGCCGCGCCAGATCTCGCGGGCCACGGGCGCCTCGCCGATATTCAGCATGCCCTTGGCCCCCCGCACAATCACATCGACGCGCCGCGCGTTGATCGAGAAGTCGTTTCGAACAAGTTCGAGCGTCCCCGCAATCCGCAGGGCATCCCGATGCGGGTTGACCGCCACTTTCCGCTCAATGAGATAGATGGACCGGCTCGGGTGCGGCTGGGCAGGCGGCAGCACGAGTGAATAGCCTTTGGCACCAATGACAGGCAGCCGGAACCCCAGCATCTTGCCCAGCGCCTCCGACCAGGGCCCGGTCGCCACGACAATCTGGCCGGCGGTAATGTCGCCTTTTGTCGTGGTCAACCGACGTCGCCCGACCTCACCGGAGATCCGGTAGACCTCGGTGCCTTCGAGGAACTGCACTCCCAGAGCGCGGCCTTCGGCCTCGAGCGCTTTCACGGCTCTGTACGGCTCACAATGCGCATCGTCGGGATAGAAGTACCCGCCGACCGTTGGACCGATGATCGCCGGTTCCTTTGCGCGCACCTCGTCAGCCGTCCACCGCTCTGCGCGAACGCCGGACTTGCAGACCAGGTCAACGCCCGGCTTCGCGGATTCAAAGGACGAGGCGTGTTCGTAGACGGCAAGCAGGCCATGTCGCTCAAAGCCGAACGCCTCCGGCGATCGCGCTGCGGCGGCTTCCCACATGTCGGTGCTCACCCGACACAACTCGACGAGTGCGGCGGCTCCACGCTCGAACTTGTCTTTGCGCGACGACAACAGGAACTCCAGCAGCCAGCGCAGGAACGCCGGATCGAGGCGTGGCTGGATGTAGAGCGGGCTCTCGGGATCAAGCATCCATTTGAACGACTTGAGCAGCATCGCCGGATTGGCCAGCGGCACGGCCTGCGACGGCGTCAGCCACCCGGCGTTGCCGTAGGAGCATCCCTGTCCGACCTGATCGCGCTCGACGACGGTCACCTGCACGCCGCGCCGGGCCAGCTCAACGGCGCTGGCCACCCCAATCACTCCCCCACCGATGACGACGACGTCTGCCTTTGCAGTCACACACACATTCTAGATGGCGAGATGGCGAGATGGCGAGATGACGAGATGGCGAGGTGGCGAGGTGGCGAGGTGGCGGATAATTTCCCTGTGCTCAAAGTATTGATGCCCGAGTGGCAGGGATGTGGAACGTCGAACGCGGTGTATGACGGCGCGTTGGCGCTGGCAGCTGAGTGGTGGCCGGAGGGGCCCGACCTGACGGTTGACGCGCTGCGTGATGAAACACTGGTCGTCAGCGACGGCATCAAGGGCCTGCATTCGATTGCGCCGCGCGCGGTCGTCGCGCTGGACGCCCTTCGTCGGGAGGCGCCTTCACGGCTCGTGACCGTTGGCGGCACGTGTGGAGTCGAGCTGGCACCGGTGTCGTACCTGCACGAGCGGTATGGCGATGACCTGCTGGTCGTCTGGCTGGATGCACACGCCGACCTCAACACGCCTGCATCGTCACCAAGCGGTCACTTTCACGGAATGGTGCTGCGATCGCTCCTTGGCGAAGGGCCGGCCGATGCAGCCGCCGTCGTGACGCGCCCCCTCGACCCCTCGCAGGTGTTCATCGTGGGAGCACGCGATCTCGATGCCCCCGAACACGAGTTCGTTGGCCGGAGCGGGGTGACGTGGCTCGGACCAGACGTGTGTGATGCGCCCGAGCGACTCGTCGATCAGATTCAGCGCACGGGGTGCAGCCACCTGTACGTGCACTTTGATGTCGACCTGGTCGATCCTGCGGACTTTCCATCCACCTACTATCAGGTTCCCGGGGGGCCCACGCTGGCCGCGGCCGCCGACACGCTGGCCGAACTGCATCGTCACTTCGATGTGGTGGGCCTGAGCGTGCTGGAGTACTGCGACCGTGAGCTGCGCGACAGGCAACGCCTGGTGACGGCGCTGCGTGGCGCGCAGGCCCGAGCCTGCTGCGGCTGATTCGTCGAGACAACAAAAAAAACGGGCGGAGGGAATCCCTCCGCCCGTTCGTGTTTGTGCGCCGCTGGGCGTCTGTCGTGGGGGCGGGCCTTCCGATCTAGTTGAAGAGATACCGCAGCGTGAACTGCATGCGCCAGAGGTCGCCGACGCCGGCGCTCTTCTGGAACGTGGTGTTCATGAGCTGCCCGTTGACGACGCGCAGACGGTAGGTGGAACGTCCCTGCGAATCAACGGATGGGTTGGTCAGCGGCTGCGTGGAGATGGCCGCCTGGCCGATGCCCCACTTGTCGTTGATCAGGTTGTTCAGGTTCAGCACGTCGAACCGGAACTTCAGCGTGTGTCGACGTCCGCCGAGGTCGGCGAAGATGTCCTGCTGCAGGCCGAAGTCCATACGGAAGACCATCGGCAGCCGGAGACCGTTGCGCTCGGCGTACTTGCCGCGGTTCTTGCTCAGGTAGGGATCCTGCTCGATGTAGGCGTTCCACGCCTGCGCCTGCTGATCGGCCGTGTAGGTCACGCCACCCGAGGTGAACTGCTGGAAGTTCATCTCGGAGATATCGCGGTGGATGTAGATCAGGTCGTTCGACGAGTTGCTGTCGCCGTTCATGTCGCCGTTGAACGTGTAGCTGGCGACGCCACGCGTGACGCCTTCCCAGAACAGCGAGACCGTCGTGCCGCCGAAGGGCAGCCAGTCGCGGCTGTAGGTCGCCGTGCCGAAGACGCGGTGGCCGAGCGTCGAGCTCGAGAAGCCGAGCGCCGGTGCGTTCGGATCACCCGACTGCGGATTGCCCGTCCACGAGCCGGCCGCGATCGAGCCGGCATCAACGAGGTTCTTGGTGATGCCGTACGAGTAGGCCGCCTTGAAGAGGAAACCGTTGGCAAACGACCGCTCGAGTGAGGCCGCGATGTTCCAGGCCGACCCTTCGTTGTTGTTGCCGAGCACGATGTTGTTCGCAACGTGTGAGTGGATGCGGTTGCTGCCCACCCAGCGCGGACGGTTGTCGGCGCCGACAAATGTCGCGTTTGGAGCGACCAGGTTCGCGTTGTGGTACGAGATGCCGTTGATGTCCTTCGAGTAGAGGAGCTCGACGGTGCCCGTCCAGTTGCCGAGCAGGCGCTGGTCAACCGCGACGTTGGAACGCCACACCTGGGGGAACTTGAAGTCCGACGCGGTGAGGGCGAGCTCGTAGCTGGCCGCCGGATCACCGGTGACCGTCGTCGGCTTGTAATGGTCGGGGTTCGGATTGAAGGGGCGCGCCGTGGTGTTGTCGAGCTGCTCGAAGCCCGTCAGAACACCGGTGTTGCCGACCTGGTTCGAAATCCACACGTACGCCGGCTTGCCCGTGAACACGCCAGTGCCGCCGCGCACCTGCGTGCGGCCCGTGCCGTTGACGTTCCAGTTGAAGCCAACACGCGGCGACCACAGCAGCGTCGCGTCGGGCAGCTTGCCTGACGAGTAGGTGATCGGGCTGCCGTCCGCATCGCGGAAGGTGAGGCTGTCCGCGTTGGCGTTGGCAAACGCCGTGTCGCCGAACGACGCCACGTCCATGCGCACACCCGCCGTGATGGTCAGGTCGGGACGCATGCGGAACTCATCCTGCGCGTACAGGCTCGTGTAGTTCACTTCAAGCGGCTGGATGGGCTTCTCCTGGCCGGGGATGTTGGCCCAGCGCACCTGGAAGCGACGCAGCGTCACCGGGGAGGTCGTGCGGTTCGGATTCGCGAGGTACCCCTGCGCATCTGTGTAGAAGTCCTGCAGCGAGTTGTAGACGTAGACGCTCTGCGAACCGGGGAAGAAGACGTTCTCCGATTCGTACCGCTCGAAGCTGCCGCCCACCGTGATGGTGTGACGTCCCTTGAGCATCGTGACGTTGTTCTGCAGCTGGAACGTGTTGTAGCGCAACTCGTTGTTGGGCGTGAACGGCTCGAAACCGAACGTCGTGTAGGTCGAGCCGCCGGAAAGGACATCCACCATCGGGAAGAACGTGCCGAGCGAGTCGCGGCTCTCGTCCTGTTTGGTGTAGCCGACAATCAACGTGTTGGACGTGCTCGAACCGAGCACGCTGTTCAACTGGCCGATGAACGACCGGATGTTCTCGAGGATCTTGTAGTTCGAGTTGCGGAAGTTCAGCGCCTGGCTGCTGGTCCGGCGGTTGCCGAAACCGAGTGACGAGGAGTTCGACAACAACACGTCCGTGTCCGAGTCGAGGTGCGTGTAGCGCAGGCTCGCGCGATGGCGGTCGCTGATGTTCAGGTCCGTCTTCAGCAGCAGGCGCATCGCCGGGGTTTCATGGTCGTAGCCCTGATAACCACCCGTCTCGTATCCGAAATTGGATGAGAGGAATGAACTGAGCGCGTTCAGGTCGGACGCCAGGACGCGGGTGATCTGGCCGCCCACCGTTTCGCCGCCGTTGTTGGCGCGCCAGGTCGTGCCCGGACGGGTATCGGCTTCTTTTTCGTAGTTGGCGAAGTAGAACGCGCGGTTGCGGATGATCCGGCCGCCCGTGGTGAAGCCGTAGTTCTTGTACTCAAACGTGCCGGGATCAAAGTCCAGACCGTTGGACGTCTTGCCGACCAGGCTGTCGTTGCGCATCTGGTAGTAGGCCGACCCCGTGTACTGGTTCGTGCCGCTGCGCGTGACCGTGTTGACGCCGGCGCCGATGAAGTTGCCCTGGCGCACGTCGTACGGCGCGATGTTGACCTGCACCTGCTCGATCGAGTCGACCGAGATCGGCGCGACACCCGTGCGGTCGCCAGGGGCGCCGCCCAGGCCGAACGAGTTGTTGAAGTACGAACCGTCCACCGTGATGTTGTTGAGGCGGTTGTCCTGACCGAACGACAGGCCACCAGAGGACTGGGGCGTCAGGCGCACAAACGACTCCAGCCGCCCGCTGTGCGTCGGCATCGTTTCGAGGTTCTGCCGCGTGACGGCAGTTGCCGCGCCCGTGCGGTTGGAGCTGAATACGGGGTCCGCGGTCGCCACGACGTCGACCGTTTCGCTGGTAGCCGCCACCGACAACGTCAGGTCAACGTCAGCGGTCACACCCAGCGCAAGCGAGAGGTTCTCGCGCTTCGCTGGCTGGAATCCGCTCAACTCAGCCGTCACCGTGTACGGGCCACCGACACGCATGCCGGGGATCGTGAAGCGGCCGTCCGTCTGCGTCACCGCGGTGTAGGTCGTGCCGGACGGCACGTGGACCGCAGTCACCGTCACACCGGGAACTGCCAGCCCCTGCTGGTCTTTCACGACGCCGGCAATGCCGCTGGTCGTCACGCCCTGGGCCGCTGCCCCGGTCGCAAGGCCGAACAGGAGCAACATGGCGAACGCCAGTCGTTCCATCCGAAGTCTCAACACTGTCATAAGGGTCTCCTCTACCTCTAACGGCCTTCCACGTTACGTCCCGACACGGTACGTGCGGGTCACCGCTGTGTAACGTCGGCGTAAATTATTAGAGTGTTGACCGGAGACTGACAACAGAAAGAACAGGCCGGGTCTCCCCCAAAAAGATGAGCCGCCGGGTCGGCCCGGCGGCTCCTGATTCTGGGGTATAGCTTCGAAAACGTCAGTTGAACAGGTATTTCAGGGTGAACTGCATCCGCCAGAGGTCACCCACACCAGGCGAGTCCCTGAAGGTTGTGTCCATCAACTGGCCGTTCACCACTCTCAAGCGATAGGTCGAACGCCCTTGTGAGTCAACGCCCGGGTTGGTCAGCGGCTGGTTCGAGACCAGGCTCTGCCCAATCCCCGAGCTGCTGCTGATGAGGTTGTTGAGGTTCAGAATGTCGAACCTGAACTTCAAGGTGTGCCGACGACCGCCGAGGTTGGCAAAGAAGTCCTGCTGAATTCCGAGGTCCATGCGGAAGACCATCGGCAACCGCACGCCGTTGCGTGTGGCGTACTCCCCCCGGTGCTGGCTCAGGTAGGGGTCCTGCGCGATGTAGGCATCCCATGCCTGCGCCTGCTGATCGGCCGTGTAGGTGACGCCGCCGGAAGAGAACTGCTGAAAGTTCATTTCTGACGTGTCGCGATGAATGTAGATGAGGTCCGCGTTGGCGCCGTCGCCGTTCATGTCGCCAGCGAACCGGTAGCTGTCGTACCCACGCGTCACGCCTTCCCAGAAGACCGAAATCGTCGTGCCGCCAAACGGCAACCAGTCTTTCGTGTAGGTCGCCGCACCGAACACGCGGTGCCCGAGCGTGGACCCCGCCAGGCCCAGTCCAGGGTTGTTGGGATCGCCCGCACTCGCGTTGTTGAAGTACGAGCCTGAGGCAATCGACCCCGGATTGACCGTGTTCTTCGTCTCGCCATAGGCATACGCGCCCTTGAACCAGAACCCGCCACGGAACGCGCGCTCGATCGAGCCGGACGCCGTCCACGACGATCCCTCGTTGTTGTTGCCGAGCACGATCGCACTCGACACATTGGAGTGGATGCGGTTGCTGCCGACCCAGCGTGGACGATTGTCGGCGCCGACAAACGCCGAGTTCGCAGCCACGAGGTTGGCGTTGTGGTACGAGACGCCGTTGACATCCTTGCTGTAGAGGAACTCGCCGGTCACGGTCCAGTCGCTGAACAGCCGCTGGTCGACGGCGATGTTGCTGCGCCACACCTGCGGGAACTTGAAGTCTGGATCGGTCAGTGCCAGCTCGTAACTCGACGCGGGATCGCCGGTCACGCTGGTCGGCTTGTAGTGATCCGGATCCGGATGAAACGGCCGCATCGTCGTGTTGTCGATCTGCTCGAAGCCCGTCAGCACGCCCGTGTTGCCAATCTGGTTGGAGATCCACACATAGGCCGGCTTGCCGGTGAACAGGCCCGTGCCGCCGCGCACCTGGGTCATGCCTTCCCCACGCACGTTCCAGTTGAAGCCGACACGTGGTGACCACAGCGGCGTGGCATCAGGCAGCTTCGCCGTCGAGTACTGAATCGGCGAACCATCCACGTTGCGGAACGACAGCGCGTCCGCGTCACGATTGGCGAATCCCGTGTCGCCAAACGAGGCGATGTCCATACGCGCGCCGAACGTCAGCGTCAGGTTCGGGTTCAGACGGAACTCATCCTGCGCGTAGACGCTCGAGTACCAGACTTCCAGCGGCTGCAGCGGCTTGTCGAGGCCGGGGATGTTGGCCCATCGCACCTGGAAGCGGCGCAGGCTCACCGGCGACGTCGTGCGATTCGGATTGGCGAGGTAATCGTTGGCGTCGGTGTACCAATCATCCAGCGAGTTGTACACATACACACTCTGCGAGCCGGGAAAGAACACATTCTCGGACTCGTAGCGCTCGAGGCTGACGCCCGCTGTCAACGTGTGACGTCCGCGGATGTGGGTCAGATTGTTCTGCAGCTGGAACGTCTTGTAGCGCAGCTCGTTGTTCGGCGTGAACGGTTCGGAGCCAAACGTCGTGTAGTTGGCGCTGCCCTCACGAATTTCCACCAAGGGGAACAACGTCTCAAGCGCGCCGCGGCTTTCATCCTGCGAGGTGTAGCCGGCGATGAGCACGTTGGACGTGCTCGACCCGATGACGCTGTTGAGCTGGCCGATGAACGACCGGATGTTTTCGAGGATGGAGTAGTTCGTGTTCTGGAAGTTGAGCGACTGACTGCTGCTGCGTCGGCTGCCCAGCCCCAGTGACGAGGAGTTCGAGGCCAACACGTCGGTCTCGGAATCCAGGTGCGTGTACCGCAGGCTCACCCGGTGGCGGTCGGCCAGGTTCAGGTCGGTCTTGAACAACAAACGCAACGCCGGGATTTTGTGGTCGTAGCCCTGGTAGCCGCCCGTCTGATAGTTGAAGTTCGACGCGAGATAGCTGCTGAGCGCATCCAGATCGGAGGCCAGGACACGGGTCACCTGCCCAGTGACCGGCTCGCCGCCGTTGTTGGCGCGCCACGTCGTGCCCGGCGTCGTCTCGGCTTCGTCCTCGAAGTTCAGGAAATAGAACGCGCGGTTGCGCACGATGGGACCGCCCGAAGAGATGCCGTAGTTCTTGTATTCAAATGTGCCCGGGTCGAACTCGACGCCGCCCGACTTGTCCCCCACCAGCGCGTCGCTGCGGAACTTGTACTGCCCTTCAACGGTGTAGCGGTTCGTGCCGCTGCGCGTCACCGTGTTCACGCCGGCGCCAATGAAGTTGCCCTGGCGCACGTCGTACGGCGCGATGTTGACCTGCACCTGTTCGATGGCATCCACCGAGATCGGCGCGACACCCGTGCGATCGCCGGGCGCGCCACCCAGGCCGAACGAATTGTTGAAGTACGAACCGTCCACCGTGATGTTGTTCAGGCGGTTGTCCTGTCCGAACGACAGACCACCCGAGGACTGCGGCGTCAGACGCACGAACGAACTGAGGCGCCCGTCGTGCGTAGGCATGGTCTCGAGATTCATGCGCGTGACTGCGGTCGCCGCGCCGGTGCGTGTCGATGAAAACACCGGATCAGCCGTGGCCGTCACCGTGACAGTCTCCGACGCGGCCGCCATGCCGAGGCTCAGGTCGACGTCGGCCGTGACGCCAAGCGCCAGCATCAGGCCTCCACGCGCAGCCGGCTGGAATCCGCTGAGTTCGGCGACAACCGTGTAGGGGCCGCCAACACGGGCGTTGGGAATCAGGTAACGGCCATCCGTCTGTGTGACCGCGCTGTAGACGGTGCCTGAAGGTTCATGGGTCGCCGTCACCGTCACACCGGGAACGGCCAGCCCCTGGGGGTCCTTGACCAGTCCGGCAATGCTGCTCGTGGTGACGCCTTGTGCCGACGCGTTGGTCGCCAGGCCAACGGCCAGAACTCCCATCAGCGCCAGCGTGCATATCCGTAGTAACACTTGGTGCATCTCACACTCCTCGGGGGTATGGTATGCGCCAAAAGGCGAGCAGGCACAGCCAGATAGTTGCCTTTCGGTAACATCTGGGAAAACTTTCAGCAGGGGCGTCGCCCCCGGAACACGTCAGTTCGCGAAGGCCGGAATCCCGGTTTGGGCACGCCCCAGAATCAGGGCATGGATGTCGTGGGTCCCCTCGTAGGTGTTGACCACTTCGAGGTTGACGACATGGCGGATCACGCCAAATTCATCAACAATCCCGTTGCCGCCCATCATGTCGCGCGCCACCCGGGCAACGTCCAGGGCCTTGCCGCAGGAATTGCGCTTGAGCAGGGACGTCAGTTCCACCGCGGCCGTGCCTTCGTCCTTCATGCGGCCCAGTCGCAGGCAGCCCTGCAGGCCCAGCGCGATCTCGGTCTGCATGTCCGCGAGTTTCTTCTGAATCAGCTGATTGGCCGCCAGCGGCCGCCCGAACTGCTTGCGCTCGAGCACGTACGCCCGCGCCCGCAGCCAGCAGTCTTCAGCCGCCCCAAGCGCGCCCCACGCAATGCCGTAGCGGGCGCTGTTGAGGCAGGTGAAAGGGCCCTTCAGACCACGCACCTCGGGAAAGGCGTTTTCCTCCGGGCAGAAGACGTTGTCCATCACGATCTCGCCGGTGATTGACGTACGGAGCCCTACCTTGCCGTGAATGGCCGGCGCACTCAGCCCCTTCATGCCCTTCTCAAGCACGAACCCCCGAATCTCATCCCCATCGTCTTTTGCCCAGACGATGAAGACGTCGGCGACGGGACTGTTCGTAATCCAGGTCTTGGACCCGTTGAGGACATAACCGCCGTCCACCGCCTTCGCGCGCGTGGTCATGCCGCCAGGGTCGGAGCCGTGATTGGGTTCGGTCAAGCCAAAGCAACCGATCCACTCGCCGGTGGCCAGCTTCGGCAGAAACTTCTGCTTCTGCGCCTCGGTGCCAAACTCGTTGATGGGCACCATGACGAGCGACCCCTGCACACTCATCATCGAGCGGAAGCCGGAGTCGATGCGCTCGACTTCACGCGCGACGAGGCCGTACGAAACGTAGTTGAGGCCGGCCCCGCCGTACTCCTCGGGGATGACGATGCCGAGCATGTCGAGGGCGCCGAACTCACGAAAGATTGAAACGTCCGTGCGCTCGTGACGGAATGACTCCAGCACACGCGGCAGCAGCTTGTCTTTGCAATATGCCCGCGCCGTGTCGCGGATCATCCGCTCGTCATCGGTGAGCTGCTGGTCAAGAAGGAAGGGGTCGCTCCAGTCGAAACGCGCTTTTGTCGCCATACGCACGTTCGATTTTGTCACGAACCCCTTCCCGAGGGGTGCCGGGGTTTAGCGGAAGCGGTAGCCGACCAGCAACATGCCCGAGCGGTTCTTGGTCGTGCCGTCCGACTCCGCTGCGTTGATGTTGGTCAAGCCCATGGTGTATCGCGCGTCGACCGACCACGGCCCACGTTCGTAGCCGGCGCCCAGCGTCCAGCCGAAGTCCACCGACTTCACCTCGTCACCGAGGTCGAGGTCACCGAAGATGTCGTTCTGACCTTCCGCGTTGATCTTGAAACCGACCTGCGGACCGGTGAACACGTGGAAGTGCCCCGCGTCGGTCATCGTGTTGCCGATGCGCACGGTCACCGGCACATCCAGGTAGGTCAGGCGCAGTTTGGTGTCGAGGTCCAACGTGTCGTCGTGCGCGCCCTTCTGCACGAACAACGCTTCGACCTGCAGACCGAGCAGATCGGTCATGTTCTTCACGGCGAACAGCCCGGCGGCCGCGCCCCAGACGCTGTCAACTTCGAAACCGTCTTCGTCGTCGACGTTCAGTGTGGAATTGACAATGCCGGCCTTGATGCCGAACGTCACCGGCTCCTGCGCGAACGCGGGACGTGACATACCAATGACGGCAACAGCAAGCAGTACGGGAATGAGTCGTTTTGACATGCAATGGTCTCCTGACGGCTGGGTATTACAAAGCTCGTGCCAGGGAGAGGCAAGAAGCGGCGAGGAGCGGCAGGCTAGAATGGCCGGATGCCAGTTGTGCTGACTGCCCGTGAGCGGGCGGAGTTGAAAGCGCGTGCCCACATGTTGGAACCGGTCGTCCAGGTGGGACAACACGGTGCCACCGATGCCGTTGTCGCGGAGGTTGATCGCGCGCTGACCGCGCACGAATTACTCAAGGTGAAAATTGCCGACGCTGATCGGGATGCGCGTCAGGCAACCGGCGACACCCTTGCTGAACGAACCGACGCGGCTGTCGTGCAGCGTGTCGGGCGGATCGTCGTGCTCTTTCGTCCGCGGCCGGACGAATCGTGATCACGATCTTCTGTGATGGTGCCGCCAAGGGAAACCCCGGTCCCGGCGGCTGGGGCGCCATCGTCGTGACGCCGGACGGCGTGGTCACCGAAGTGGGCGGCGCCGCCGCTCACACCACTAACAACCAAATGGAATTGACCGCGGCGATTCGCGCACTGGAAGTAGCGCGTGCGCATGATGGGCCGGTCAACGTCTACACCGACTCCACGTATGTGATTCGCGGCATCCGCGAGTGGATCTGGGCATGGCGTCGACGCGGATGGAAGACCGCGGAAGGCTCCGACGTACTCAATCGCGAATTGTGGGAAGCGTTGTGGAACGCCTCGTCCGCGCGCGGTGCCAAGGGGATCGAGTGGCACTACGTCCGCGGCCATGTGGGCATCCCGGGCAATGAACGCGTCGACGAGATCGCCGACCGCCATGCGCGTGGCCTTCCGGTGCAGTTCTACCGGGGACCTCTTTCCGATTACGGCGTCGACATCACGGAACTGCCGGCCGACACCGACGTGCCTGTGCGCACTGCAGGGGCGCGCAAGGAGAAGACGGTCGCGCATTCGTACCTGAGCGTCGTCGACGGCATCCCGATGCGGCATGCCACATGGCCGGATTGTGAACGTCGGGTCAAAGGGCGTTCGGGAGCGAAGTTCAAGAAGGCGCTGAGCCCGGAGGACGAACACCAGATCCTGCGCGGATGGGGCGTCGACCCCGCGGCGCTGTCCCGCTAGACGCCCTCCGACTCGATTCGTTCGCGCAGGCGGCGCTGCACGAGCGCGAGGTCGAGCTCGGCCTTGGACAACTCTGTTTCGAGTTCCATCTGCTTGACGCGTGCTTCGGCGACAGCCACCTCAGCCACGACACCGACCTTCGCGCGCTCCGCGAGGCGCTCGACGTTCTTTCGCGCTTGCGCGACTCTCGGTTGCAGCTGCTTCACAAGGTGATCGGCCTCGATTTCCATGCCCCGCAAGTCGGTGACGATCGCGGAGTCGCGCCCGGCGAGGAACGCGCCGCGAATCGCGATTCGCCGGTCCACGGCCTCGAGGGCGGCGCTTGCCAGTTCGACCTCGAGTTGCGCCTCGATCGCCGACTCGGCGCGAGCCACGCCAATTTCAGCCCGCACCTGCCACTTGCGAGCCAGGCGCTGCTTGAGCTGCAAGGCGGCCTCAAGCGCCCTCCGTTCGGTGGCCAGCCGCTCACTCACGAAGTCGCGGCTGCCGACCTTCGGCGCCGAGAGTTCGTAGCGGGGTTCGCGACCAGTCGCGCGAACCTCTTCGATGTCAGTGGTGAGTCGTGATTCAACGGCAGTCGCTTCGACCAGTGCGGCGGCGGCGGCCCACTCCGCGTCTTCCGACACCAGCCCCACATCCGACCGCAGTTCAGTGTCCTTGAACTTCGCCTCAGCAAGTTGTCGTCGTTCGATCGCCACGTCGAGCCGGCGCTGATACACCTCCAGCAATGCGGTCTTCGCCTGCCGGTCTTCCGCCTCATACGCAACCGCAACGGCACCACCACCAATGGCCATCGAGGTGATCACGATCAAGGCCAACACTGCGACCGAATGCACCGGCATCCAGCCGGACCACCACGTTGGCGGCGCTTCGCGCTCCCGGCGCCGCAGTTCGCTCACCAGCGTCGCCTCAAGTCGTGCGGCAAACGCCGCGTCCGGTTCGTGCCGATTGGTGTTCGTCTGCATCTCAGTCCCTCCGCATCACTTTCGACAATGTCTGTTTGAGTCGCAGCCGGGCCCGGCGCAACTTTCCTTCGATGGAGCGCTCCGACACCGCCCGCGCCGCGGCAAGCTCGGGGACCGTCCGTCCTTCGAAATAGAAGGCCTCGAGAATGGCCGAGTGGTGCGGGCGCAGCCGAGACAGCCCCCAACCGACGACTGTCGCCGTCTCGGGTGACTCAGGCGAGAACCGGTCGTCCTCGACGTCGATCAGGGCCGGGTCAACCAGATCGGGCCGCACTTTTCGGAAGTGACTGACCAGCGTGTTCCTTGCCACGCGCATCAGCCACGCGGCGGGATCGTCCGGAACACCGCGCGTGGGCCACGTGTCGAGGGCACGCATCCAGGTGTCCTGCACGAGGTCCTCGGCCAGGCCGGCGTCGCCACCGACCCTTCGCGACACGAAGCCATACAGCGGCCGAAGGGTGTCGCGGTACACCCGAATCAGTTCGTCTTCGGTAGGTGGTCGTGCCACACCAATAATGACGCGCGGGCGCGGGTGAAACCCACGCTTTTTCTCAGACGGCCTCCGACATGGCCACTTCCGCACGCAGGCGCGGCAGCGCGTATGGATGATGCTCCTGCAGGAAGGTCACGAGCTTTTCCCGCACCTCACACCGCAGATCCCATGCCTTGCCGGCATCCGATGCACTGGCCAGCGCCCGGATCTCCATGACGTGTGGTTTGGAATCGGTCACCTGCAGCACGTTCACCTTCCGGTCCCACAGCGGCGACGACTCCAGGATGCGCGTCAGTTCTGCCCGCAACTCCTCAAGCGGCACGCGATAGTCGACCTGAAGGAACACCGTGCCGAGGATGTCAGACGACACCCGCGTCCAGTTCTGGAAGGGCTTCTGTATGAAGTAGGTGATTGGCAGCACCAGGCGCCGAAGATCCCAGATGCAGACGACGACGTAGGTGAGCGTGATCTCTTCGATCTTGCCCCACTCCCCCTCCACAATCACCACATCGTCCACACGGATCGGCTGCGTGATCGCGATCTGAAAGCCGGCGAGCATCGTGGCGATGCTCTGCTGCGCGGCCAGGCCGACGATGAGACTGGCAATGCCGGCTGACGCCAGGATCGACGCCCCGAACTGACGCACCGAGTCGAACACCATCAGCGTGGACGCCGCGGCAAACACGACGATCACCGTCAGCGCGACCTTGCGCAGCACCATCACCTGCGTATGGATGGCACGCGCCTCGAGATTGTCGGCCACGTCCATGCGGTAGTGCTTGAGTACCGTGTCTGAGCCCGCGTTGACTACCTGCACCAGCAGGTACGCCACCACCAGGATCACCGCGACACTCGAACCGCGCGTGAGCAGTGTGCCCAACGCCGGTGCGGCCGACAGCAGCGGGGCTGCCAGCACCAGCGACAGCAGCGGCAGGAGGCGTCGTGCCGCCCGGCCGGCCAACGGGAGGATGAAATCGTCCCATGCGCTTTCGGACTTCTCCGCGATCCGGACGAGCATCCGTTCGATGACCTCACCGGCACGCGCCAGTCCCCACGCCAGTACGATCAACGTCGCGATGTCGACGATCCAGTCGATCGCGAAACGGAGGCGCCCGGCCAACAAGGCGGCGTCCAGATCGCCGAGGACGACTCGAGCAGTCAGAGCAATGGCATGAATCCAGAGGAGTGTCAGTAACGGTCGCGCCAGTTCCGTCACGGCAATCGACAGCCACTTGCCGAATCCCCGTTCGGGTGTTGCCCGCCTGGTCCACCAGCGAACGATGAACTGCAGTACAAGCGTGGCCAGCAACATCGCGCCGGCAGCGACGAAGGTGCCGACACGAATGCCCAAGACAACAGGAGCGGTCAGTTGTTCCATGACGGCACTACACCATCAACACCAGGTGGGTGCAACCCTGGTGGTATCGTGGCTCCGATGAATACCGGAGTCAGCCGCGCGGAGATCGATGCGCGCCTGCGTGTGTTGCTGCCACCCGAATACCACGACACCTATCAGCAGCTCTCGCCGACGCCGATGCGGTCGGCCGGGCTCACCTTCGCCACGGATGGTCGTGTCGCATGGAACCGGATCTGGCAGTCGTTCTGCGATCTGGCGATCGCGGGCGGGCCGCCGCATAAGGGCCGGCTGCTGGGGCCCGGAGCCGTTGCGGACATCGCGGATGCCCCAGACGCACAGCTGGACGTGCTCGATGAACTCGCGCGAGGACTCACGATGGCGAGTGAGCTGCCGACCGGGGAGTCGCCACACCTTGGTTGGATTCGCGTCACCTGCCATAGCGACGTGATGGCCGGATGGATGCACCGCGCCATCACCGCAGAGAACGTTGCGGTGCGGCGCGAAGGCCGGCACCTCGATCTTCCGGCAGCGCCCGGCTTCCGCGTCGAGAAGGAGATCAAGAACGTCGTGACCGTGGTGGCCAAGACCACGCACTACTGGATGCGGCATGTTCCGCGCGAACAACGCATCACGGTCGGCGAGCTGCTCGCCAGGATGGACGCCGACGCTCCCCTGCTCGAGCCGAGGTGGAACGATGCCGGCCAAGCCTCGTGGTGGCCGACCGTGTGCGAGGACGTCCATGCCGCGCTTCGGTTGATGCAGGCGCTGCTGGCGGTTAACGTACTGGCACGACGAGAGGACACCACGCTGCTCGTCGCGGTGGATTCCATACACGATGCCGACGGGCGTCGACGAGAGGCTGCACTAAAGTGGGCACGAAGTTCCTGAGTATTGTTGGCGTCGGCCTGTTGGCCGCTGCCATGCCGGCTGTCGAACAAGGCACCACGCCACTCGCCATCGGCCAGACCTTCACCATCGACTCGGCAGCCACCGGCGAGACACGCACCATCAACGTGTACTCACCGGTGGGATTTGCCGCCGATGCTCCGGCGTTGCCGGTGATGTACATGCCCGACGGCGGAATCGCCGAGGACTTCCTGCACGTCGCTGGTCTCGTGCAGGTGCTGATGGGCAACGGCGGGATGCGACCGTTCCTGCTCGTCGGCATCCAGAATACCGAGCGCCGCCGCGACATGACCGGCCCCACCGACAACGCCGAGGACAGGAAAATCGCGCCTCGTGTCGGCGGCTCCGCCGCGTTTCGCCGCTTCATCCGCGACGAACTCATGCCAGACATCACGCGCCGCTACAGGACCACGGGCGAGACCGCGATCGTCGGCGAATCACTCGCGGGGCTTTTCGTCGTCGAGACCTGCCTCTCCGAACCACGCCTCTTCACGACATGTATCGCAATTGATCCGAGCTTGTGGTGGAACAACGCAGCGCTGGTGCAGGACGGACCGCCGCGCGCGGCCGCGGCAGGTGGGCCGCGCCTCTGGATGGCAGTCAGTTCCGAGCCGGCCATTGCGACGGATGCGCGCACGTTCGTTGAACGGGCTCGTGCAGCCGGCGCGGGAACGCGGGTGACGTTGACCGAGTTTCCCGACGAGCAACACGCGACGATCTACCACCCGGCGGCGCTTCGCGCCTTCCGTCAGTTGTTCGCGCCGGCACGCTGAGCGCACGCCGCCGCGCGCGACAACAACAGCTGGCGCTCGCGCTCACTCGGGGCCAGCGCGGCGGCGCGCTCGAACTGCGTGCGGGCTTCTTCGTCTCGGCCCAGCTTGACCAGCAAGTCCGCAAGGGCGCTGGGCATCCAGTGGTACTTCTGGAGCGCAGGCTCCTCGGCCAGCGCCTCGACAAGCGGCAAGGCGGCTGCCGGTCCGTCCAGCATCGACACGGCCATCGCGCGATTGAGCGCCACCACAGGTGAGCCGGTCACCTCCAGCAACGCGTCGTACAGGGCGACGATGCGGGCCCAGTCGGTGTCGGCCGCCGAGCGCGCGCGGGCATGACAGCCGGCGATCGCGGCCTGCAGCGCATACGGGCCGAGTGGGCGCGCGAGCCGCTGCGCTCGCGCGAGTGCGGCCAGTCCGTGCGCAATCAACATGCCGTCCCAGCGCGACCGAGGCTGGTCAAGCAGCAGCACCGGCTCACCGTGCGCATCCACGCGCGTCCGCAACCGTGAGGCCTGCAGTTCCATCAACGCGACGAGGCCGTGCACCTCCGCCTCGTCAGGCAT
>CBINOO010000029.1:0-35858 GCA_966252305.1 uncultured Acidimicrobiia bacterium | reverse complement strand
GATCGGCACAACCTCCGCACCCAGGAACTCGACGAGCTTGCGATTGGCGAAATAGTCAGGCCGCACGATCGCCACGCAATCGCCGGCAGCCACGGTGGATGCCACGGCCAGGAACAACGCGCCTTGTGTGCCGGGCGTGATGATCAGCTCGTTCGCGCCCGACACCGGCCGTCCCGTGAACGCCGCGAGCGATTCCCCGAGGCGCTCGCGCAGGTCCGCGCCACCGCGATACTCCGTGTACGCCTGGCTCCCGCCGCGGTGCACTCCGTCCACAAACACGTCCAATGACCCCGGTGTGGGCGGGAACGCCGTCGTGTTGACGTCGCCGTGCGAAAAGTCCACGGGCGTGCCCGGCAGCGAATCCCCGCTCAATGTGGCACCGGCGGACGCGCCGCCTTGACGCACCTCCTGTCCGGGAGCGTGTTCAGTGCCGAGTTTTGCGAACTTGTCTTCGATCAACCCCATGGCTAGGGATGATAAATCACCCGCTCGCCCATCCCGCCGCCAACGTAGAGACAGACCGAGGCGGCTATCGACGTGATGAAGGGGTACGGCCACCCCGCAAGTGACCCTGCGGCGTACACGACAAACCCGCCTGCCAGCGTCAACAACGCTGCCCGAGGTCCCCCGTACCGCGTAAACAGTCCCGCCGTGACCACGACAAGGGTGCCGGCCGTGCCAAAGGATGAGGACTCCTGCACCAGTTCGGCTACACCCTGATCCCCAAGCGCGAGCACGAGCGCAACCACCCCGAACAACACCACCCCGCCACGAGCCAGCCGCAGCCTGACGGCGTCGTCGGTGATGCGCATCATCGGGCCCACCAGGTTGTGCGCGAGCAGCCCGCCGGCCACCAGCAGGATGGTATCGACGGTCGACAGGATGGCGGAGATCAGCGCGCCGACGAAGATGACGTATCCGGCCGTCGGGAGCATCTGCAGCGCAAGCACCGGCAACACCTGCTCTGCGTCCGCGAGCGCGGGCACCAGCGGCAGCGCCATCAGGCCCAGCGCGACGGGCAACAGGCCCACCATCAGGTACAGTCCGCCGGCCATGACGGCGCCACGCCGCGCCACGTCCGGCGTCCGCGCGGCAATCACGCGGCTCAGCAGTTCGACGGCCACCACCGACCCCGCAATGGGAATGGCGTATTCCTCGAGCACGCCGAGCACCGTCGGGGCGGCGTCGGGTGGCACGAGGGCCAGCCGCTCCGGGGCAATGGACCCGAGCGAGGCGCCAATGCCCCCCTGCCGCACGATCACCACCACGGTCAGCATTCCCAGGCCGACGATCAGCACGGTGCCCTGCACGAGGTCGGTGATCGCATCGGCCAGCAGTCCACCCAGCGCGGTATACACGATGCAGAAAGCCGATGCCGCCAGTACCGCCGTCGTCATGTCAAATGTCGTCACGGTCGCCAGCACGTGTCCGAATCCGCGGAGCTGCGCAGCCGCCCACAGGATGCCGGGCGGAATGAGCAGGAGCGCGGCGACACGTTCGGTCCGCACATCAAAACGTTGCTTAAAGAAGTCGGCCATGGTGGTCAACTTCAGCCGCCAGATCGGCACCGCGAAGACCAGGCCGGTGACCATCAACGTGATGCCGTATGCAAACGGTTCGGCCGAGAGAAACGAAAAGCCTTCTTCGTAGCTGCGACCCGCCGAAGCCAGGCACGTCTCGGCGCCGAACCATGTCGCGAACATGGAAAACACCGTCAGCGGGTATCCCAGGTTTCGCCCGGCGATCAGGTAGTCCGTGTTGTTGTGAATGCGCGGCGCCAGCCACGCGCCGATGGCCAGTTGCACCGCCAGGTACGCGAGCAGGGCGAGGAGAATGCCGTTCACCGGTGCGCGATCGTATCGCACCCGGTGCGCCGGCACTCACCGGACGTCAGCCCGGCCGGCCGCTGCGGTACTGTTTCAGCGCCCTGCCCCACCCAACCAGCTGGTCAAGCATCGGCGGCAGCAGCTTTTCGCGGCCCTTGGCCGGCAAGAATGTCTGGCCCTCGCCAAAGTCCTGGTTCAGGAAGAACATCACCTGCGCGCGTACATCAGCAATCTGCAGTTCAGCCATCACCTGCCGCAGCTGCTCCACGGCGCGTGAGCCGCCCACGCTGCCGTAGCTCACAAACGCCGCCGCCTTGTTGTTCCATTCCTTGTAGAGAAAGTCGATCGCGTTCTTGAGGGCCCCCGATGTCGAGTGGTTGTATTCCGGCGTCACGAAGATGAACGCGTCACACGCGCTGATTGCCTCAGCCCATCGCTTGGTGTGCGCCTTTGAGTATTTGCCTTGCGAGGGCGGAACCTCCTCGTCGAGCAACGGCAACCCGAAGTCACGAATGTCGATGACCTGAAACTTCGCGTCGGTTCGCGACGACGCGTGCTCAAGCACCCACTGCGCCACCACATCCGCATGCCGACCGGGGCGCGTGCTTCCAACGATGATTCCCACATTCAGCATGTGGTGCACATTGCAAACGCAGTGCCACGGGTTGGGGCCTACGCCCGGCCATCCGTGCGACGCGCTTCGGCCGGACCATGCGCGGTCGCAAGGTTCCGCGCGGTATTGATGATCCCCACGTGAGAAAAGGCCTGCGGAAAGTTGCCGAGCTGGCGGCCTCGTTCGGGATCGTATTGTTCGCTCAGCAGGCCCAGATCATTGCGGCACCCGAGCACCCGTTCAAACAACACGGCCGCATCGTCGACGCGCCCCTGAAGAACGAGGTTGTCGGCCAGCCAGCACGTGCAGGCGAGAAACACACCTTCCCCAGGCGGCAGTCCGTCAATCGCTTCACTCCCGCGATCGGCGGCGTACCGCCTGACGAAGCCGTGCTGGCGCAGGTCATGTTCCACGGCAGCGACCGTTCCGATTACACGTGGGTCGTCAGGTCGCAGAAAGCCCACGAGCGGAATCATGAGCAGGCTGGCATCGAGCCGGTGCGATCCGTAAAACTGGGAGAACGCGTTCCGGGACGCCGAAAAACCCAGCCGGCATACCTCCTCGTGGATTTCGTCACGCGTGACGGCCCACGCTTCGATCGGCCCGTCCAGGCCGTGCTCGACCGCATCACGGATCGCGCGGTCGAAGGCGACCCATGCCATCACCTTGGAGTGGGTGAAGTGACGGTCTGGTCCCCGCACTTCCCAGATGCCGCGGTCGGGTGAGCGCCAGGCACGCGACAGATAGCCGAGCATCTCCCGCTGAATCCTCCAGACGTCGTCATCCATGGCAAGGCCGCTCTGGCGAACCAGGTGCAGCGAGTCCATGACTTCGCCAAACACGTCGAGCTGCAGTTGGCGCACCGCGTCGTTCCCGATGCGGACCGGCTGGGAACCGTGATAGCCGGGCAACCACGGCAACTCCATCTCCGGCAGCCGCCGTTCACCGGCACACCCGTACATGATCTGAATGTCGGACGGTTGTCCGGCCACGGCCCGTACGAGCCAACGGCGCCAGCGATCGGCTTCGTCAGTGAATCCGCCCACCATCAGGGAATACAGCGTGAAGGTGGAGTCGCGCAGCCAGCAGTAGCGGTAGTCCCAGTTGCGCGGCCCCCCCGGCCACTCAGGCAAGGACGTCGTCGCGGCCGCGACAATCCCTCCGCTGGGCGCATATGTGAGCGCCTTGAGGGTCACCAGGGACCGAACCACGGCGTCACGCCAGGGTCCGCGATACGTGCACTGATCGGCCCAGTCCTGCCACCAGCTTTCCGTGTCGTCGAGCGCAGGCACCGGATCGATCCGCGTGGGCGCCGGCTCATGTGACTTGTGCCAGGCCAGCACAAACGACGCGCGTTCTCCTTCGCGCACGGTGAACGCAGCGGCCAGATCGGCTTCGCGTTCGGTCACGGGCACTGACGAAGAGAACTGCAAGGCATCCGGCCCGCCAACGATGCGATACACGCCGTCTTCCCCATCACGACGCGTGCGCGTGACCACGGAACCGTAGTCAAAGCGCACCGTCAGCGTCATCTGCATGTCTACTGTGCCTTCGACGCCCTCGACCACACGCACCAGATCGGGCTCGGCCTCGCGTACGGGCATGCAATCCACGACACGCACGCGGCCGGTCGACGTCTCGAACTCGTGTTCGAGCACGAGCGAATCTCCCCGATAGCGGCGCCGCACGGCGGTCCCGCCTTCTGCGGGCGCGATGATCCACCGGCCGTGCGCCTCGGTGCCGAGCAGTGCCGCAAAACACGCGGCAGAATCGAACCTGGGCAGACACAGCCAATCAATGGAACCGTTGTTGCCTACGAGCGCAACGGTCTGTGTATCGCCGATGAGGCCGTAGTCTTCGATATCAAGCGGCACCGTTACCCCGCCTCATGGGCCGTGCGCCCGCCCGACGACAGGGCGACCCCGGTCGCCGCCGCGAGGGCCGCGATCGAGGCCAGCCACCAGCGATGCCGGTGCAGCCAGAACTGCGGGCTGTGATCCTTCGCGCGCGCGGCGAATCGGCCTCGCACGCCCCAGTCTTCGTCCTGATCCACGGGCGTCCAGAGATTGTGAGGTCGGTCCGGCCGTTCCGGCTCCGACGTCTGCTGGGACGCGTAGCCGGTACGGCTCAGGTACCGATCGGCAAGGCCGGGCGCGATCTTGTTGCCGACGATGGAGACGACGCTGGGCCATCCCACGATGACCTCGCGTTGGCGACGTTGGCTCGCCCATACGATCGCGTCCGCTGCGACCTCCGGCTGGAAGATGGGCGGCACGGGCTGGGCACGTCCCGGCAGGCGGCTCTTCACCCACTCGAACTGGGGTGTGTTGAGCGCCGGCAGTTGCACCATCGTCAGGTGAATCTGGCCGCCTTCGTGCAGCAACTCCGAGCGCAGAGAATCACAGAACCCCTGCACGGCGTGTTTCGCGGCGCAGTACGCCGACTGCAGGGGGATGCCGCGATAGGCCAGCGCCGATCCCACCTGGACAATATGCCCACGCCTGCGCGGACGCATGTGCCGCAGCGCGGCCAGTGTGCCGTGGACCACGCCGAGGTAGGTGACCGCAGTGACCCGGGCATATTCCTCGACCGTCATCCTGCTCACGGGAGAGAACACGCTGGCCATGGCGTTGTTGACCCAGACGTCGATGCCCCCACCCGCGCGGGCGAGCGTGTCCGCGGCCTCTGACACGGCTGCGGCATCGGCGACGTCTGCCTGCAGGACCACGGCAGTGCCGCCGGCGTCAATGACGTCTCTGCGCGCGCCATCGAGCCCCGCCCTGCCACGCGCGAGCAGACCGACACAGGCGCCTTCTCGCGCGAAGGCAATGGCTGTCGCACGCCCGACGCCCGCGGATGCGCCGGTCACCATCACCGTGCGGGATGACAGTCGTCTACGCATGGCGCGTCACCGGCCGGCGCGGAGGCGGCACGAGAAGCGGCAGTCCGGTGGACGGGTCAAGCCGCCGGCGCAAGCGTGATGGATGCTCGACCAGCATGACCTCCAGCGTGGGCCGCGCGCGGGCGTCAAGCAGATGGCCGCCTCGCGTGGAGCCGTCCCGGCAGCCGAGCACCGCGTGGGCGTGGACGCGTACCTCGTTCCCGGGTCCTTCAGCGACGTTGCCGACCAGCGACAGTACCTCGACTTGCTGCTCAACCGGGATGGGCACGTAGTCGCGTGCGTCGAGATCAAAATAGCCGACGGTGGCGCGTTCAAAGGCGCCGAGCGCGGTGAACGATGCCGCGCGGACGCCGGCGCCTTCCAGCCACGTCGTCAGCGGCTCCAGCACATCGTCGCCGGACGCAAACACGAGCGCGAATGTCCGGCAGCCATCAGGGGCGCGATCAAGCAGGACGGGTTCCATGGATTGTCACGCTGCAAAGCGTGATCCGATCCGGACCGGGCGCGGACGCCGCAGCAACGGATGAAGTGTGCACTGCGGTGCCACATTGTGCGCGCGAGCGCGTCATGAGTTGCGCGTGTGACGCACGGGCCGTGGAGCGTCTCTTGCACGCGCTTTCACATGGCCACAACCGTTTCCGACTTTCTTCTCCAGCGTTTACACGAGTGGGGTGTGCGCCGGATCTACGGGTATCCCGGCGACGGCATCAACGGCATCATGGGCGCGCTTGATCGCGCCGGCGACACGATGCAGTTCGTGCAGTCACGTCACGAGGAGTTGTCGGCCTTCATGGCGTGTGGACATGCAAAGTTCACGGGCGAGGTCGGCGTCTGTCTCGCGACGTCGGGCCCGGGCGCGATCCACCTGCTCAACGGGCTGTACGACGCCAAACTTGATCATCAGCCGGTGCTCGCGATTGTCGGGCAGCAGGCACGCGCTGCGCTGGGTGGTGACTACCAGCAGGAAGTGGACCTGGTGTCCCTCTTCAAGGATGTGGCGCATCAGTACGTGCACATGGCGACCACTCCAGAGCAGATGCGTCATCTGGTGGATCGCGCCATGCGCATTGCCAAGGTCGAGCGCACAGTCACCTGCCTGATCATCCCGCACGACCTGCAGGACATGGACGCCGTGGAGACGCCGCCGCGCGCGCACGGCACCATTCACTCCGGCATCGGCGCCCCAACACCAAGGATTGTCCCTGTGCGGGAGGATTTGCGGCAGGCGGCCGACGTGCTCAACGCGGGATCACGGGTGGCCATGCTTGTGGGCGCCGGCGCCCTGCACGCCACGGACGAAGTCATCGAGGTCGCGGATGTGCTGGGCGCTGGTGCGGCCAAGGCGCTCTTGGGCAAGGCGGCGCTGCCTGACGAACTGCCGTGGGTGACCGGCGCGATTGGCCTGCTCGGCACCCGGCCGAGCTGGAACCTGATGAACGACTGCGACACCCTGCTGATGGTCGGCAGCAGTTTTCCGTACTCGGAATTCCTGCCGAAGGAAGGCCAGGCGCGTGGTGTCCAGATCGACATCGACGGCCGGATGCTCAGCATTCGGTACCCGATGGAGGTCAATCTCATTGGAGACAGCGCGGCCACCCTTCGCGCATTGTTGCCGATGCTCGAACGCAAGACCGACCGGTCGTGGCGCGAGCAGATCGAACGTGACGTCGCCGACTGGTGGGGCGTCCTTGAAGCCCGCGCAATGAACGACGCCAAGCCCCTGAATCCGCAGCGCGTCTTCTGGGAGCTCTCCCCTCGTCTGCCGGACGAGGCGATGCTCACGGCCGACTCCGGATCCGCGGCCAACTGGTATGCGCGCGACATCCGCATTCGGCGCGGCATGGCCGCGTCGCTGTCAGGCACGCTCGCGACCATGGGGCCCGGCGTGCCGTACGCCATTGCCGCGAAGTTCTGTCATCCCAGCCGGCCGGTCATTGCCATGGTGGGTGACGGCGCCATGCAGATGAACGGCCTCAACGGTCTCATCACGGTCGCCAAATACTGGCAGGAGTGGAGCGACCCACGCCTGGTCGTGCTGGTGCTCAACAACCAGGACCTCAATCAGGTGACGTGGGAGCAGCGCGCGATGAGCGGCAATCCACGATTTGCCGGATCGCAGGACGTCCCGGACATGGGGTACGCGCGGTACGCGGAATCGCTTGGACTGCTCGGCGTGCGCATCACCCATCCCGACGAGGTGGGACCGGCGTGGGATCGAGTGCTGCAAAGCGACCGGCCCGCCGTGCTTGAAGCGGTAACCGATCCAGACGTGCCGCCGCTGCCGCCGCACATCACGTTGTCCCAGGCCAAGGGGTACGCCTCGTCGCTGCTCAAGCGCGACGCCGATGCCCTGGGTTTCCTCAAGCAGACGATCAAAGATGCCGCAGAGAGCTTCCTCCCGCGGCGCCGCTGACGCGGGCGTCCGTCGGGTCACCGCATCGGCGTTCCGGATTCCGACCGATCGCCCCGAATCGGATGGCACCTTCACGTGGGATGCCACGACCCTGGTTCTGGTCGAAATCACCGCCGCCGACACCACGGGTACTGGCTACAGCTATACCGACGCCTCGGCGGTCGGCCTCGTGCGCGATGTACTCTCGCCGGCGATCGAGGGCCTCTCTCCGCTCGACATTCCTCACGCGTGGCTGGCGATGCAGCGCGCCTGCCGCAATCTGGGACGCGCGGGCGTGGTGGCCTCGGCCATCGCGGCGGTGGACGCCGCCCTCTGGGACCTGAAGGCACGCCTGCTGGGCGTCTCGCTGCTCGATCTGATTGGCGCGGTGCGCGCGTCAGTGCCGGTGTACGGCAGCGGAGGCTTCACGTCGTACACGATTCCTGAACTCGAAGCGCAGCTGGTCGGCTGGGTCGAGGCCGGCATCCGCAGCGTGAAGATGAAAGTCGGACGCGATCATCTCGCCGACGTCCGTCGCGTACGCGCTGCGCGTCAGGCCATCGGCCTCGGTCCGGGGCTGTTTGTGGACGCCAACGGCGCGTGGACGCCGTCGCGGGCGTGTCAAATGGCGCGGACGCTGGTGGATGCGGGTGGCGTCAGCTGGTTCGAAGAACCCGTATCGTCCGACGACATCGAAGGGCTGATCACCGTCCGCACCAAGGCTCCCCTCGGCTGCGAAATCGCCGCGGGCGAATACGGATACACGCTCTCCTACTTCCGGCGGATGCTCGCCTGCGATGCCGTCGACGTCCTGCAGGCCGATGCCACGCGTTGCGCGGGTATCACGGGGTTTCTGCAGGCCGGACATCTCTGTGAGGCGTTTCACACACCACTCTCGGCTCACACGGCGCCTGCGCTGCATGCGTCCCCGGCCTGCGCGCTCCCGCGCCTGCGCCACGTCGAGTACTTCCATGATCACGTGCGAATCGAGCGTCGCCTGTTTGATGGCGGGCCTCGACTCATTCGCGGCGCCCTGGCGCCGGACCGATCGGCTCCCGGTCTCGGGCTCACGTTCAAACACGCGGACGCCGCGGAGTACAGGGTGGCGTGACGATGGACGTATCCCGCCTCGCCGCCGACCTGCGCACCGCGATTCGCGGTGACGTGCAGACCGACACCGGCGCGCGCGCGCTGTACGCGACCGATGCCTCGAACTACCGGCATGTGCCGGTGGGTGTCGTGATTCCTCGCGATCAGGAAGACGTCATGGCCGCGTTACGGATCGCCGCGCACCACAAGGTCGCCGTGCTCGGCCGGGGCACGGGAACGAGCCTGGCCGGTCAGACGTGTAATGCCGGCCTCGTCTTCGACTTCTCGGCCTGCATGGACCGCATCCTCGATCTCGACGTCGCGCGGCGGCAGGCCCGTGTGCAACCCGGCGTGGTGCTTGATGCCCTGCGCGCAGCCGCAGCGCCGCACGGTCTCACCTTTGGCCCTGATCCGGCCACGCACCAGTACTGCACGCTCGGCGGGATGATTGGCAACAACTCGTGCGGCGTGCGCTCGGTCATGGCCACCCACTACGGCCCGGGTCCGACCACCGCGCACAACATCGACGCCCTCACCATCGCCACCAGCGACGGCACGACGATGGAGGTTGGCGCCACCGATGAGTCGGAATATCAGCGTGTGGTGGCGGCCGGCGGCCGCGCGGCAGACATCTACCTCAAGCTCCAGGCATTCCGCGAGCGATACGCCGGGATGATCCGACGGGAGTTTCCCGACATCCCGCGGCGGGTCTCCGGATACAACCTGCCGGCCTTGTTGCCGGAAAACGGCTTTCACGTGGCCCGGGCGCTGGTCGGCAGCGAATCGACGCTGGCGCTCACCGTCGATGCCACGGTCACGCTGATCGAAGCACGCGCCCAGCGCGTGCTCGTGGTCGTGGGGTACGACGATGTGTTTCTCGCGGCCGACCACGTGCCGGCCATCCGCGCACACAAGCCGACGGCCTGTGAAGGTGTTGACCGCGGCCTGGTCGAAGACATGCGGCGCGCCGGGCTGCGACTGGAACACCTGTCCCTGCTGCCGGACGGTGACGGATGGCTCTTCGTCGAGTTTGGCGCAGCCGCCCTCGAGGACGCTGACGCGCAGGCGCGGCGGTTCATCGCGGATGTTGACGCGTCGGGACGGGCGCGATCGACGCGGCTCTTCACGGCCCCGCACGACCAGCACGCCTTGTGGGAGATCCGCGAATCGGGCCTGGCCGCCACCGCGCGTGTCGCGGGACGACATCCCACGTGGCCGGGCTGGGAAGACTCAGCGGTGCCTCCTGAGGCTCTGGGCGCGTACCTGCGCGAGCTGGATCAGCTGATTCGACGCCACGGCTACCACGCGGATCTTTACGGCCACTTCGGCGACGGCTGTGTGCATTGCCGCATCGACTTCGACCTGCGCACCGCGCAGGGCATCGAGCGCTTTCGCGCGTTCGCGGAGGCGGCAACGGACCTCGTGCACGCGTATGGCGGCTCCGCATCGGGAGAACACGGCGACGGGCAGGCGCGTGGCTCACTCCTGCCGAGGATGTTCAGCCCGGGGATGCTGCAGGCGTTCCGCGAGTTCCGCGGGATCTGGGATCCCGACGGCCGGATGAATCCCGGCCGCATCATCGATGCAGCGCCGCTCGATGCCGACCTGCGCCTGGGACCCGCCTACGACCCGCCCCTCGAGCCCACACATTTCGGATTTCCCGATGACCTCGGCAGCTTCGCGCACGCCACGCTGCGGTGTGTGGGGGTCGGCAAGTGCCGCAAGACCGACACAGGGACGATGTGCCCGAGCTACATGGCCACCGGCCAGGAGCAGCACACCACGCGCGGCCGCGCGCATCTGCTCTTCGATATGCTCCGCAGCGATCGCGACCGTGATGACCTTGCCGCACACGAGGAGGCGGCACACGAGGCTCTCGACCTGTGCCTGGCGTGCAAGGGCTGCAAGGGGGAATGCCCGGTCCATGTCGACATGGCGACCTACAAGGCGGAGTTTCGCGCCCGCTACTACACGCGCCACTTCCGGCCGCGCGCGGCCCACAGCTTCGGCCGCATCGGCACGTGGGCGCGTCTGGTCGACCGTCTGCACATGGCCGGGGTCGTCAATGGCCTGGCCGCCCTCCCCGGGGTGTCGCGCGCGATGAAGGCCGTCGCCGGGATGGCGCCGGCCCGGGCGATCCCGACGTTTGCGCGACGAACGTTCCGCCGCAGTTTCCGCGCGGAACGTCCATCCCCGGGGCCCCGGGTGCTGCTCTGGGCGGACACGTTCAACGACCACTTCCATCCCGGCACGCTCCAGTCAGCGGCTGGCGTGCTGGACGCCCTCGGTTATCAGGTCGCCCTCCCGCCGGCAGGCCTGTGCTGCGGCCGTCCTCTGTACGACTTCGGTTTTCTCGATGCCGCCCGCGCACGTCTCACCACGATGCTTGACGCACTGGACGCCGACATCCGCGCCGGCACGCCAATCGTCGGGCTGGAACCGAGCTGCGTGAGTGTGTTCCGCGACGAGTTGACGAACATGCTCCCGACATCGGAACACGCCCATCGTCTCAAGGCGCAGGTCTTCACGTTTGCCGAATGGCTCGAGCGCGACCCGGAGCGGCTGGACGGCGTACGGCTGGAACGTCGCGCCCTGGTCCACGGGCACTGCCACCATGCCGCGATCATGCAGACCGATGCCGACCATCGGCTGCTCGCCAGACTCGGCATCGATGCGCAGGTGCTGGACGCCGGGTGTTGCGGCATGGCCGGTGCCTTTGGCTTCGAACACGACCACTACGACGTCTCGATGCGCATCGGCGAACGTGTATTGCTCCCGGCTGTCCGATCCGCGCCGCTGAACACGCTGATCCTCGCCGACGGCTTCAGTTGCCGCGAGCAGATTGCCCAGGCCACCAGACGCCGCGCGCTGCACCTGGCCGACGTCGTGGCGCTCGCCATGCGGCAGGGACCGAACGGGCCGCCCGGCGACTACCCCGAACAGGAGGTGGCGCGTGGGGCTCGTTGATTTCACGTCGCTCTCCATGGGCGTCAACCTCGCCCTGTTTGCGGTCGCAGGTGTGGTCGTCTGGATCGGCGGCACCAAACTCGCGCACTACGTCGATCGCATCGGCCGGCGCACCGGCCTGGGACAGGCGTTCCTCGGCGTCGCCCTGCTGGGCATCTCAACGTCCCTGCCCGAGATCGCCACGACACTCACGGGCGCGGTCATCGGCAACGCGCCACTGGTCACAGGCAACCTGTTCGGCGGCATCGCCATGCAGGTGGCGCTGCTGGCCGTGGTCGACGCCGTGGTCGTGCGCGACTCACTCACGTACGCCGCGCCTCGGCCGGTCCTGTTGTTTCAGGGCGTGATGCTGCTGATGTTGTTGTCGATGGCGATCGTCGGCGTTGCCCTGCGAGAGCCGGTGGTGTTTGCCGGCGTGGGCCTCACCTCGGTCGTCGTGATGATCGTGTATCTGCTGATGGTGCGGGCCACGAGTGACCCGAAGTACCTGCCGCGCTGGCGCCCGACCGACGTGCCGCGCGAAAAGCCTTCCACCGGCGAGGACGACGGCACGCGCTGGTCGGCGACACGACTGTATGCGAGTGTCGCCGTCGCCTGCGTCACGATTCTGGTGGCCGGCTGGCTGCTGGCCAGTGTCGGTGACGCCATGGCCACGCAGACAGGCCTGGGCTCCACGGTGGTGGGCGTCGTCCTCATCTCCATCAGCACGTCGCTGCCGGAACTGAGCACCACGCTGGCCGCGGCCCGCGAGGGCAACTACGAGATGGCCATCTCGAACATCCTCGGCACCAACTGCCTGTCCGTGGCGCTGCTGCTCCCCGCGGATTTTGCGTATTCAGGCGGCGCCATCCTCGCCACCGGTGACGATGCCACGGTCCTGGTGATCGCCATGGGCATGCTCGTCACCAGCGTGCACCTGCTCGGGTTGCTCGAACGCCGGAATCGCACCATCTTCGGGATGGGTCTCGACTCGGTCGGGATCCTCGTGTTGTACGCCGTCTCACTCGCAGGCCTGTATTCCCTTCAATGACGATGACAGCGCGCCGTCCCCTCGTGCTCATCGTGTTGGCCGCCGCGGGCGCCGCCTGTGCGGCCCCCCACTCTGCGCTCAGTCCGGCGGGGGTGGATGCCGAGCGCGCCGCGGGGCTGACGTGGCTGATGTCGGTCGGGGCGATCGTGATCTGGCTTGCCGTGATCGCGTTGGCGTGGGGCTACGGCCGCCCTCACGCAGAGGCGCCCAATCGGCGACGTGACTGGTGGCTGATTGTCTTTGGCGGCGTGCTGTTTCCACTGCTGGTGCTCACGTCCCTGCTGGTGTACGGCCTGCGGGAGTTGCCCGCGTACCTCGCGCGTGCGCCCGAGGGCAGCCTGGTCATCGATGTCGTCGGCAAACAGTGGTGGTGGGATGTGCGATATCACCCCGCCGGCGGAGGCGAGATTGCGACCGCCAACGAAATTCGCGTGCCCGTTGGAGAACCGGTGCAGTTCCGCCTGGCGAGCGACAACGTCATCCACTCGTTCTGGATACCTGCGCTGGGCGGCAAGATGGACATGATTCCCGGCCGGCTGACCTACCTGCGGCTCGAGCCGACACGGATGGGGACGTTCCTCGGCATGTGCGCCGAGTATTGCGGCACCGCACACGCGCTGATGCGACTGCAGGTCATCGTCATGGAGCCCGGCGCATTCCGGGCATGGCTGGCCCTGCAGGCGTCGGAGGCGCGGCCTCCAGCTGACCCGACAGCGGCGCGCGGCGCCGAAGCCTTCGTGAGGCACGGGTGCGGCGCCTGCCACCGCGTGCGCGGCACCGCGGCCGACGGCGCCATTGCGCCGGATTTGACGCACGTCGGCAGCCGGCGCGCGCTGGGCGCCGGAATCCGGCCGATGACGATCAGCGAGTTGCGCCGGTGGATCGCCGACGCCTCGCAGGTGAAACCCGGCGCGCACATGCCGCCATTCGACATGCTGCCATCGAGCGATCTCGATGCCATGGCCGCGTACCTCAGAGCGCTGCGATGACCGAGACGCCGCGTGATCCCCTGGGTGACGTGCAGCCGCTGCCGGAAACACCGACGGCAGAGGTGCGGACGGCGCAGGCGGAGCAACTGCTGCGCGCGTGGAAGACACCGACGGGCTGGAGATACTGGTCAGCCGTCAATAACTCCGAGGTGGGCCTCTGGTACACCGGCGCGACGTTCTTCTTTCTGCTGTTTGGCGGTGTCCTGGCGCTGATCATGCGCGTGCAGTTGGCTCGGCCGGATCAGTCGGTTGTCTCACCCGACCTGTACAACCAGCTGTTCACCGTGCATGGCTCGGTGATGATGTTCCTGTTTGCCATTCCCGTGTTCGAGGCCATCGCGGTGATGTTCCTGCCGCAGATGCTTGGCGCGCGCGACCTGCCGTTCCCTCGTTTGTCTGCATTCGGGTTCTGGGCCTTCCTCATTGGCGGTCTGTTCCTGTCGGGCTCGATCTTCGTGGATGCGGCCCCGCGCGGCGGCTGGTTCATGTATCCGCCGCTCACGTCGACCTACCAGCCCGGCATCGGCCCGGACATCTGGCTGCTGGGCTTCTCCTTCATCGAGGTGGCGGCCATTGCCGCAGCCGTCGAGATGATTGTCGGCTCGCTCAAGTGCCGCCCACCCGGCATGCGGCTCAACCTCGTGCCGCTGTACGTCTGGTACGTGCTCGTGGCCTCGGCGATGATCCTCTTCGCCTTCCCGCCGCTGATTGCCGGCAGTCTGCTGCTCGAGGTCGAGCGCGCGTTCCTGTGGCCGTTCTTTGATCCCACACGCGGCGGAGATCCGTTGCTGTGGCAACACCTGTTCTGGCTCTTCGGTCACCCGGAGGTGTACATCATCTTCCTGCCGTCGGTGGCGCTGATCGCGATGATCATCCCGACGTTCGCGCGGCGCCCCATCATCGGCTACAGCTGGGTCGTGCTGTCGGCAATCGGCACCGGCTTCATCAGCTTCGGTCTGTGGGTGCACCACATGTTCACCACGGGACTGCCCGGGATCACGCTCGGGCTGTTCTCGGCCGCCTCTGAAGCCGTCGCCATTCCGACCGGCGTGCAGATCTTCTGCTTCATCGCAACGGTGGCGGCAGGACGCACGGTGCGGTCGGTGCCGATGTTGTTCACCTTCGGGAGCCTCGTCATCTTCGTGCTCGGCGGCCTCACCGGCGTGATGGTGGCCATCGCGCCGTTCGACTTCCAGGCGCACGACACGTTCTTCGTGGTCGGCCATTTCCACTACGTGCTGATTGGCGGCGCATTGTTCCCGATCTTTGCCGGCTGCTACTACTTCTACCCGCTCATCAACGGCAAGATGCTCTCCGAGCGGCTGGGCCGGCTCGGCTTCTGGTTCGCGTTCGTCGGCTTCAACATCACGTTCCTGCCCATGCACCTCACGGGGCTCCACGGCATGGCCCGGCGCGTGTTCACGTATCCCGCCGACATCGGGCTCGATGGCCTCAACCTGACGTCCTCGATCGGCGCATTCATCCTGGCGATCGGCGTCGGCATCATCTTCTGGGATCTCATCCGTCCCAAGGCTCACGAACCCTATGCGCCGAGGAACCCGTGGCACGCGGGCACGCTCGAGTGGGTGCAGGAAATGCCCGGCAAGCCCTGGGGTATCCGCAGCATTCCGGAAATCGATGGTCGGTATCCCCTTTGGGAGCAGCCGAACCTGCTGCAGGAGATCGACGAGGGCCGGCACTACCTGCCCGATGCCAAGGGTGATCATCGCGAGACATTGATCACCACCGTCGTCGACGCCACGCCCATCCAGTGCATGCGGATGCCGGGGCCCTCCTTCCTGCCGCTGCTTGCGGCGGTCACCACGGGAGGCTTCTTCGTCTTCGGCACGTTCCACCTCTGGACGCTTGCGCTGGCGAGCCTGGCCGTCGCCGTGCTCGTCATCTGCCGCTGGTTGTGGGTCGGCACCGCGATTGTGCCCAGCGATCCCGTCCGAGACGTCGGCCTCGGGATGTCCTTGCCGACGTATGTGTCGGGCCGCGACTCGGTCGGATGGTGGGCGGTGTTCATCACGATGCTGGCGTCCCAGACCGCGTTCTGGTGTCTGGTGTTCGGTTACTTCTTCTTCTGGTCGCAACACGCAGAGTTCCCGCCTGCCGGAGTGACTGGTCCCGGTGTCTTCTGGCCGGTCACCGGCGCAGTGGGTCTTGTGGCGGCGTGGCTGTCAATCGTGGCCGCGCGGTGGAGCAATCGGGCCAACCGGCCGGCGCTGTTTTACACCGCCATCGCCGCGTGCCTGCTGTGCACCGCCGGCGGTGCGGCCGCGCTCGTCTGGGGACCCATTGTCACGAACCTGGATCCGACCGCGCACGCGTACCAGGCGACCGTGTGGATTCTCATCGCGTGGGTGCTGCTCCACCTGATCGCCGGCACGATCATGGTGCTCTTCAGTCTGGTCAGTCGCGCCGCAGGGCGCATGACCGCCACCCACGACATCGACATCTGCAACACGGTGCTGTTCTGGCACTTCACCGTCTTCACCGCCGTGATCACGGTCGCCGTGATCGCCGGCTTCCCCCTGGTGTCGTGAAAGGAGGACCATGCCCAAGCCACCCATCGAATCCCGCGAACGCCTCTGGGTCGTGCCCGCCTCGCCCGTGATCTGGGGAGCCCACTTCCTGGCCACTTACGCCACGGCTTCAGTCTGGTGTGGCCGATGGGCCGGCCCGGCACGTGGCCTCGACGTCGCCGGACTCGTCATCGCGGGGTACACGGTTGTCGCCCTCGCGGCCATCATGTCCCTCGGCATCTACGGCTGGCGCGCGCATCGCCTCGGCACTGCGGACGTGCCGCATGACGATGACACGCCGGAAGATCGGCATCGATTTCTCGGCCTGGCGACCCTGCTGCTGTCCGGCCTGAGCGGAGTGGGCGTGATCTACTCCGCCCTTGCTGTCTGGGTGGGCGGGTCATGTCTGTGACCAGGCGCGCGTGCGGAGTCAGCGGGCTCCTGCTGTTGGGTGCCTTGTGGCTCGGCCCGCTGCCGGCGCTCGCCGAAGGATCGTTTGCCGCCCACATGACCTTGCACATGGGTCTGATGGCCGTTGTCGCGCCGCTGCTCGCGGTCGCGTGTGTGTCGTCGCGGGGGAACCCCGGCAGCCCGGTCATCGCCTCCGCGGTCGAGCTCATCGTTGTCTGGGCCTGGCACACGCCGCTGCTGCACGAGGCCGCGCGCTCGGACCCGAGTGTCTTCATCGCCGAACAGGCCAGCTTCCTCGTCGTGGGCGTCTGGTTGTGGTGGGCCGCCCTCGGCGCGCGATCAACACCGGGAGACCATCGGCGCTGGGCCGGTGTCGCCGCGCTCATCTTCACGTCCGTACACATGACACTGCTTGGTTCGTTGTTCACGTTTGCGCCACGCGCGTTGTACGGCGTGCACGCCACACACCCGGCCTCACTGACCGACCAGCACCTGGGTGGCGGCATCATGCTGCTGGCCGGCGGCCTGTCGTACCTGGCTGGGGGCCTCGTCCTGGCCGGCCATGGTCTGCGCGCGCCGCAGACACACACGGAGCGTGCGCGATGAGTCCGGTCCGCAACCTCCTGATGGCCGCAGCCCGTCGTCCATGGCGGAGCCTGATTGTCGGTCTGCCCCTTGTCGTCCTGCTGGTGCTGGCCGGTGCCGCCACGGGCCTTGTGACAATTACCGCCAGCTCCGGCCATTGGGCGGTCACGGAGTGGTTCCTGCACTTCGCCATGCGCCGATCCGTCATCACGCACGCGTTGCTCGTGGACGAACCGGCCATCGACCTCGACGACGAAGCTCTCATCCTGCAGGGAGCCGGGCACTACGAGAGTGGATGCCGGGTGTGCCACGGCGCGCCTGGCGAGCGGCTCCCGCCAGTGCCGGCAGCGATGACACCGCATCCGCCACCCCTTGGCCCGCGTGTCAGCACGTGGCGCCCGCGGGAACTCTTCTACATCGTGAGACACGGCGTGAAGATGACCGGAATGCCTGCGTGGCAGGATGCCGGGCGCGAGGACGAGGTCTGGGCCGTCGTCGCCTTCCTGCGGCAGTTGCCGGGGATGGACCTGGACCGCTACCGCGAACTCGCGCGTGGCGCCGGTACATCAGCGCTGGCCGATGCCGGTGCGGACGCGCCTGACGTGGTGGTTCGCGCCTGTGCGCGTTGTCACGGCGCCGACGGTCTCGGGCGGGGCGCGGCCTTCCCGCCGCTGGCGGGCCAACGACTGGGCTACCTGCGACGCGCGCTTGATGCGTACGCCGCGAACGAGCGGCACAGCGGCATCATGGAGCCCGTGGCCGCGCACCTGAGCACCGACGAACGTGAGCAGGCGTCGCAACACTACGCCGCTCTCCCGCCGCCGCCTGCGCAGCCAGTCGTTGATGCGCAGGCGGTCGAGCGCGGCCGCCAACTGGCGAGTGACGGCAATCCCAGACGGCACATTCCCGCGTGCGCGGAGTGTCACCTGCCCAGCGGCTCCCGTATCAATGACGCGTATCCGCTCCTGGCCGGACAGTCCGCGCGGTACCTCGCACAGCAACTCCGACTGCTGCAGGCGCGCACGCGCGGCGGCTCGGAATACCTCCACCTGATGCATGAGTTTGTGGACGATCTCGACGAACAGGCCATCACCGACGTGGCCGCGTTCTTCGCGTCAAGTGCCGGACGCCGGCCATAGGTCTCAGCTCTGCGTGGCCTTCCGGCCTGCGTGATCCTCGGAGAGCAGATGGGAGAGCCACTCAAGCGGCTCGAGGTGATCGGCGACCGCCTTGATGACCGACGTCATCGGTACGGCGAGAATCGTGCCCCAGATTCCCCAGACCCACGACCAGAACAACAGGCTGAGAAACACCGCAATCGTGTTCACTTTTGCGGCGCGGCCGAGCAGCAACGGCGTCAACAACCAGCCCTCGAGCGAGGTGATCGCCAGCGCCACGAGTGACAGCTGCAGCGCCATGCTGATGCCGCCCGCCACAAATCCCACGATGAGGAGTCCGCCCGACACAATCACCGGTCCGAAGTACGGCACCCAGTTGAAGACCCCGGCCGCCGCCGCCCACAACCCGGGCGCCGGCGCCCCGAGGGCAATCAGCGCGATGAACGTCGCGCCGCCGACGATGAGCGACGTCACGACACGCATGACGAGAAAACGCTGAATCTGCGTGTTGATCTCGTCGAGCACATCGGCGCCGGCTTTCCTGCTGGAGAGCACGATCCCCGACACCCGCACGAGCCGGTGATGCCAGGGCTCGTCACCCACGAGCAGGAAGTAGGTCAGGAACGCCACGACGAGGACGTGCCCGAGGACTTGGAACGCGCTCGACGATCCCTGCCAGAGGTAGTCGGCCAGTTCGTCCGAGCGCGCGGGCGCCGCAGTCGACGGCGCGGCGCCAGAGGTGCCCCTTTGCAGTTCCGTCGCCGCTTCGTTGAGATTCTGGAGAAAGCCCCCGGACGTCGCCGCCCGCAGATCGAGGCGAATCTCCCGCACCTGCGGGGGCAGTTCGCGCACGGCCTGCGCCGCGTCGTCGCTGAGCACCCAGCCGGTCCAACCGACGATCGCAAAGATCAGGCTCACCACCACCGCGGCGCTGATGCTGCGCGGGACACGCATCCGGTCGCCCCACGCGGTCACCGGGCGAAGTGCATAGGATGCCAGAATCGCAAGCGCCACCGGTACAAAAAGCGTCCGGGCTTCACGCAGGAAAAACGTCGTGCCCAGGCACGCCAGGATCCAGAGCGGAACATAGGTCACCATCGCGGGTCTCATGGCAGCCATGACGCACACGCGATACATGCAGGCCTGGACACCTGCACGCCGTGGTCGGTCGGCGCGACGCCTCCGGAGCGTCCCTCGACCGCAAGGACGGACACCCAGTCAGACTCCCGATTCGCGACGACCATGTGCCGTCCTGAAGGAGTCAACGTGAACTGACGCGGTCCCCGCCCCTCTGACGCAACATGGCCACCGGGACGCAGCGCTCCCCCGTCCTCGATCACGTCGAACATGGCGATGCTGTCATGCCCCCGGTTGGACACGTACAACATCCGGCCATCCTTCGACAGCTGCAGATCGCCGCCGCGGTTATCCCCATGCCATGACGCTGGCACGGTGGCATAGGTGTGCTTCGGTTGCAGCGACCCGTCGAGACCGCGGTACGCATAAACCGTGACCGACGATCCCATTTCATTGACCACATAGAAATGGCGGCCGTCGGGATGAAAGCAGGCGTGTCTGGGGCCCGAGGCGGCTGGCGCCGCAGCATGGGCCAGAGGATACGCAGAGAACGCCGCGCGTTCCCGATCGATCGCGTACGTGACGATGCGATCGAGGCCGAGATCAACCACCAGCACGTATTGCCCGTCGGGGGTCACGTGGGCCGAATGCGGATGAGGTTTCGTCTGCCGCACGGGATCGGGGCCGGAGCCGTTGTGCTGGACGAGATCGGACGGCGGGCCCACTGTAGCGTCCGGCCTGATCCTGAACATCGCAACGGAGCCGCTGTCGTAGTTGGTCGCCATGGCGACACACGCGGGATCGTCCGTCGCCAGATAACACGGCGAGGCCCCGTCGGTCGGCTGGCGCGCCAACAACGTCAATCCGCCATCGTCACCGATGTCATACGTCGCGACGGAACCGCCACTGGTGCGGGCGGCATTCGAGACCTCGTGGACGGCGTACAGAACACGACGCTCGGTGTTGACGCGCAGGAACGATGGATTGGGGGCCTGGGCCGCGACCTCGCGCGGGCCGAGCCGGCCGGTGTCGTCATCAAGTGAACACCGGTAGATGCCTTCGCTCGGACCGTCAGTGTAGGTGCCGATGAAGAGCGTCACCGCTTCTTGCCGCCTTTGCGGGACGGCACCTTTGCGCCCTTCTCACGCGCCTCGCTCAGGCCGATGGCAATCGCCTGCTTGCGGCTCTTCACCTTCTTCCCGGAGCCGCTGCGCAGCGTGCCCTTCTTGCGGCGGTGCATCGCCGACTTCACACTCTTGGATGCCTTCTTCCCATATTTGGCCATCGCAGCCTCCCTTCGGATGCTGCTGACCTGTGGTGCAAGAAGTGGTCCCCCCGGAGCACTCAGTCGACGCGCATGGCCATGGTCGGATCGATGCGTGTGGCCCGACGTGCCGGCAGCCACCCCGCCACCGTGGCCGTCGCGGCCAGCAGCACGACGACACCGACGATGGTCCAGGGATCCCGCGTGCGGACCTGGTACAGCACCGCATCGAGGTAGCCTGAAACCAGCCACACGGCCGCCAGGCCAATCGCGATGCCCGCGACCGTGAGTGAGGCGCCACGGCGCAGCACCATCCCCTGCACGTCGCCTGGCGTGGCGCCGAGCACCATTCGCACGCCGATTTCCTGCCGCCGCTGCGAGACCAGCGCGGACAACACGCCATAGATGCCAATCACACCCAGCGTCAGGCCCAGCACGCCGAATCCACCCAACAACACCACCAGCAGACGCGGTTGCGCCAGCGCCAGCCCGCGCGATTCGTCGAACGTGAAGACACGTGTGATGGGCTGCTGCGGATCAATTGAGCGGATCGCGCGTCGAATGTCGGGCACCAGGGCCATCGGATCGCCGGCCGCGCGCACCACCAGCGTCGTCTGCACCCGGCCGTTGATCATGTTGTTCATGTAGATGGTGGGCGCAGCGGGTTCACGCATCGACAGCTGCCGGATGTCGCCGACGACGCCAACGATCTCCGCCGTGACCGCCCCGCCGAACCGCAGCTGGCGTCCAACCACGGTTTCCCCGGGGAAGAACTGGCGCCCGAAGGCCTCGTTGACCACCAGGACGATGGGGCCGCCGGCGCGGTCCTGCGGCGTGTATTCGCGTCCGTCCACCATCCGGGCCCCGATCGTGGCGAAGTAGCCATCACTGACGTGGATGACGGTGGCGGTTGGATTGTCTTCACCCGCCGCAACCGGCCGTCCGACGATCGTGAACCCGTTACGTTCGCCGTTGCCGCGGAACGGGGCGTCCTTCACGGCTGCGGCTGCGGTCACACCCGGAAGCGCGCGCACCCGATCGATGACCTCGCGGTAATACGCCATGTAGCCGCGCAATCCGGGTACGGCCGGATCGGGTGGCGTCGCGTGACGGTCCGCATCGATCGTGAACTGCACCGCCACCAGTCCGTCCGGCGTGAATCCGGCGTTGGTCTCGAGCAGCGCCATGAACGACCGGCCCATCACGCCCGCGCCGATGACCAGCACCACGGCCACCGCGACCTCTGCCACGACGAGGGCGCTGCGCAGGCGCTGCGAATCGGCGCCGACGGTGCCGCGGGCGTTGCCGCCGAGCGCCTGTTGCGGATCCGTGCGGGCGGCGCGCAATGCCGGCGCCAGGCCGCACACCAGGCCGACGATCGCGGACACGGCAACCGCACACCCCAGCGCCACAAGGTCGATGCTGACTTCAGCAAGCCGCGGCAACTGCCCCGCGGCCAGCGCCACGAGGCCACGCAACAACACGAAGGCCAGCGCCACACCTGCGATACAGCCCAGCCCGGTCAGCACGAGGCTCTCGGTGATCAACTGCCGCACGAGGCGCCCGCGACGCGCGCCCAGGGCGACACGCACGGCCAGTTCACGTCCGCGGCCCGCCGCGCGGGTCACCTGCAGGGCCGCCACGTTGACAGCCACCATGAGCAACACCAGCGCGACGGCTCCCAGCAACACGAGCAGACCGTCCTCGACCGGCCCCGCGATCACGTCGCCGAGCGGCACCACCGTGGCGGTATCCCAGTTGCGATTCTCGGGATACTCGCGCGCCAGTTGGCCTGCAATGGCATCGAGTTCCGCATCCACGGCCGCCTGGCTCACACCCGGTCGCGCCCTGGCAATCGCGGTGAGTACGCGCACCACACGCAGCCGGGGAATCGAGCTGTCGGGAATGGACGAAAATGCCAGATAGAGGTCCGCCTCATCCGACGGGTACTGCAGGGACTCCGGCAGCACACCAAGCACCAGCACGGAGCGCCCACCCACGGTCAGCGATGTGCCCACAACCGCGGGGTCTTCGGCGAACTCCCGACGCCAGAGTCCATGGCTGAGCATGACGATGTCATCGTTGCCGGCGCGTGTGAGTTCGTCTTCGCGAGGCAGCCGGCCCACCGCGGGGGCAATCGCGAGCGCCTCGAAGAAACCCGGCGTGACAAACGCCGCCGGCACACGCCTCGGCTCACCGCGCCCGGTCAGGTCGACACCCGACGACCCGCTCGAGAACCACACGGCTCCCACGTCTTCAATGTCGCGTCGCCGCGCGCGCCAGTCGTCGATGTCGACGGCGGACACGGCGCCCCGCAGCTGGCCGGCTGTGACGTTGGCGCCATACACCGCGTACAACCGCTCGGGCGACGGATAGGGCAAGGGGCGGAACACGACGCCGTACACGAGGGAGAAGATCGCCGTCGTGGCGCCGATGCCCAGGGCGAGCGTCAGCAGGCTGGTCAGCGTGAACGCCGGTGCGGACCGCAGGCGGCGAAGGGCGTAGGTCACATCGTGGATGACGTCGCTCATGTAGTTCCTCCGTCGATAGACGCGGGCGGCACGTGCGCCCGATCGCCGCATGTCACGGCGCGCTTCTTCGAGATCCCCGAACTCCCGCAGCGCCTGCGCCCGGGCCTCGGCAGACGACAGACCCTCGGCCATCAACGCCTCGATTCGTGTCTCGAGATGCGCGCGCAGTTCACGGTCCACATCGTCAGCCGGTGTGCCGAGCGGACCGGATTCCGGTTCGGGACGATGGAAGCCCTTCACGGCTCGAGGACCCGCGCGACCGCCGCCGCATATTGGCGCCAGGACGACTCATCGGCGCGCAGGCGCCGCCGGCCCACGGGTGTGAGCCGGTAGTACCGCGCGTGACGGTTGTTCTCCGACATGCCCCACTCGGCCGTCACACATCCAGCCGCCTCGAGACGCCGCAGCGATTTGTAGAGCGGCGCGTCTTCAATGGCGATCAGCCCATCGGTGCGTGCGCGCACCCATCGTGAGATGGCGTACCCGTGACGAGGTTCATCGGCGAGACTGCGAAGGATGAGGACGTCGAGCGTGCCCTGCAACAGGCCCATGGATTCCGGCGGCATGGGCTGACCTTACCATGTCAGGGGAAGCCCTCGTCAAACGTCCGGCATCGCACACGTTCGTCCTCCGCCCCGCGTCGACACCCGAAGTACGCAGCTTCGGTCAGCTCCTCGGGCACATCGCCAACGCGACCGGCATGATCTGCACGGCCGCCAATGGCGGAAAGTCTCCCCTGACCGGCAATGCGGAACAACTCACGACAAAAGCCGAAGTGCAGAAGGCGCTCGCCGCGTCGTTTGCCGCGTGTGATGCGGTGTGGAATGCGGTCACACCGGCGTGGCAGACCGAGACGGTCTCGTTTTTTGGCGGCACACATTCCCGAATGACTGCGCTGACGTTCAACACCGCCCACACCTTCGAGCATTACGGCAACGTCGTCACGTACCTGCGCCTGAAAGGCATCGTCCCCCCGTCGAGCGGCGGCAACTGACGACAGTGCCGCGGCGTGAGGCGCTCGCGCGCCGCGCCGGTATACTGCGCGCATGTCGGACGACCGCGACCTGGGCCTCGATACCAGAATCACGCGCAAGGACTTCCTGAACACCACGCTGCTCGGCGTCGGGGGCCTGCTGCTCGGTTCGGCCGCGCCCGCGTGGGCGCGCCGGATGGAGGGGCAGGCCGCCGCGCCGGACGAGTGGACCGGCTTTGGCGGCGTCGGCGACTACGAAAAGGCGAACGGCAACACGTGGCCGGTGATGGAGGCGGCGCACCGTGTGCGTGATCGTCGATATGCGACGCGCCCGGCCGACGCGCGCGACACGGGCGAGCTGTACGACGTGGTGGTGGTTGGCGGTGGCGTGGCCGGCCTGGCGGCGGCGTATACGGTCGCGAAGGACAGCGGCGGCCGCAGATCCTGCCTTGTGCTTGTGAATCACGCGATGTTCGGGGGCGGCGCGCGCCGCAACGAGTTCATCGTCCGCGGTCAGCGCCTGATCGGTCCGCAGGCGTCCAACCAGTTCGGCATCCCGCGGGAAGGCGGCACGGCCATCAGCAGCACCGCCTGGGACGACTTCGGTCTGCCTCGCCGGTTCGAGTATCAGGAGGTCGACCCGTCGGTCGGCGGCCTTCGGATTCCACTCGACAACTACGCGCACATGGATGGCGTCAACGAAACGCAGGTGGATGTTGCCTACTACTTCGACGAGACCTCAGGAGCCGCAGGTCCCACGTGGATCCGGAACATGTGGGCGAACGATCTCGCGGAGGCTCCCTATCCCGATGCCGTGCGCGCCGATCTGTTGCGGTGGCGCCGGACCGCGGGAGAGACGACCGACGAATTCCGCCGTCGGCTCGACACGATGACCTACGCGGAGTACCTCGAGCGCGAGCTCTCGCTGCGCCCGGAGGTCACGCGGTACATCACGCCGGTGGTGGGACTGATCAACGGCGCGCGGCCTGACGCCGTCTCGGCGTTTGCCGCATCGCAGATCGGCATGCCGGGCGTGGCCCGCCTGCGCTCTCAGACGGGGCCGCTGCCGCAGTCCTTTCCCGGCGGCAACACTTTTTACGCGCGTCACTTCGTCAAGGCGCTTGTCCCTGACGGCATCTCCGGTGAAGCCGGACTCGTTGGCGTTCACACCGGCCGCGTCGATGTCGCTGCGCTCGACCGCTCCGGCGCGGCCACGCGTGTGCGTCTGGGCGCCACGGCCGTGCACATCACCCACGCGCAGTCGAGCACACACGGAGAACACGTGATCGTGGTGTACGAACGTGACGGACGCCCGTACGTCGTTCGCGCGCGCTCAGTGGTGATGGCGTCGGGTGGCGGCATGACGCGGGCTGTGCTCGCCGACATGCCCGATCCGATGCGACAGGCGTATGCCTCGTTCCACCACGCTTCTGCGCTGGTCGTCAATGTGGCACTCGACAACTGGCGCTTCCTGCACCGCCTTGGCGCCGGGTGTGTCCGCTGGTTCGGCGATGAGTTCGGTTTTTCGTGCAACATCCGGCGTCCCATGGTGATTGGCGCTCCGCTCCCGCCCATGCGGCCCGACGATCCGACCGTGCTCACCTTCTACATGGGGCTGCACGCCCAGGGCACGGGCGTCGCGGAACAGGGCGCGCTGGGACGCAAACGCCTGCTCGAAACCAGCTACGCCGACTTCGAACGCCTGATCCGCCGGCACATGACACGGCTCTTCGAGCGGCACGGCTTTGATGCGCGCCGTGACATCGCCGGCATCATCCTCAACCGCATGGGTCACGCCCGCGTCGTGCAGCCACCCGGGTTCTACTTCGGCATGAACGGCCGGCCACCGGCGAGAGAGATCGTGTCGCAGGGTTACGGCCGCATCGCCATCGGTCATTCCGAGTTGGGTGGGCACCAGAGCGCGACCGGCGCCATGGCGCAGGGACAACGCGCGGCCCGCCAGGCGCTGGCCGCCGCGGGCATTACCGCCTGACGCGTACGGTCTGCGGCACGGCAACGTAGCCGATCGTGGAGGCCCCGGCCGGCAGGTCGATCGGCCGGTTCGCGTTGGCGGCCCGGCCGGCGGTGGCGCGCAGCGTCAATTCGGATCCATCAACGGCACGCACCGACTCCAGGCGCACGGCGACGCGTGCGCGTCTGGGCGCCGCATGGACGGAACCGGTGGCCGGTGCGCCACGCGTGATGACGACAACACCGTCGATCACCACGTCCGCCGCCACTTCCAAGCGGACGGGATGCCCAGGCGCAGCGTCTGCAGGCAGGGCCTGGCTCAACATCAGGGGAATCGGCCACGCCTCGGGCACGGACACGGGAAGCAGCGCGGCGGGTGGCCCGCCATCGCGCATGGGTCCGCCGTTGCGACCGGGCTGCGGCCCTCGGCCTCGGCCTCGCGGCGGGAACGGCGGCGCCGGCTCACGCACTGCGGGGCCCTGGGGCTGCGGCACCGGCGGAGGCAGCAACTCACTCGCGGGCGCCTGCGCCACCGCCATCTGCGCGGGCGCCTCCGGCGGCGGCGCTGCAGGTGCCGGCGCTCGCGTGATCCACCATGCGCCAGCCGCGATGAGGACGGCTGCCGCGCCAACGGTGGGCCACAACCAGACGGATCGCGTCGCTCGAACCGACGTGGACGGCTGCGCTGCAGGCGCAGCCACCGGCGGAGTCAACGTCCCGGAATCGACCTGCTGACGCAGCCGTGACAGGGCCTCGTGCACTTCACCCATCGATTGAAAGCGCCGCGCCGGGTCCTTCTGCAGACAGCGGTGGATCACATCCGACAGGACCGCGGGCACGGCCGGACTGATCTCCAGCACGCGTTGTGGTTCATCACGCAGCACGCTGGTCAACGTGCTGATCGCGTTGTCGCCGTGGAACGCCCGCCGGCCGGTCGCCATCTCGTACAACACGGCGCCAAGCGAGAAGATGTCGGTTCGCGCATCCACCGGCTGCCCCTGCGCCTGTTCCGGCGACATGTAGGCCAGCGTGCCGACGATGGTGCCCTGCACCGTCAACGTCGCCATCGTCGTGGCGTCGCCGTCGGCCTCGAGCGCGAACTTGGCCAGGCCGAAGTCGAGCAGCTTCACCAGACCTCGGTCGGTGACCATGATGTTGCCCGGCTTCAGGTCGCGATGGATGATCCCGGCGCGATGAGCCGTCGCCAGCGCGTCGGCGATCTGCTCGGCACTGGCGATGACCTGCGCCACGGCCATGCCCGTCTGCGGAATGAGCGCATCGAGCGGCTTGCCGGCGACCAGTTCCATCACCATGACCTCGGCGCCGTCGTCGGTCGACACGACGTCGTAGATGGTGATGATGTTCGGGTGGTTGAGGGCGGAGGCGGCCTGGGCTTCCTGCATGAAGCGGCGGCGCCGATCGGCGTTGCCGCTCTGATCCTGGCGCAGCACCTTCAGCGCGACGAGCCGGTTGAGTTTCAGGTCTCGTGCCTTGAGCACCTCCCCCATCCCGCCGGAGCCGAGGCGTTCGAGGGGCTGGTACTGGCCGCGAATGAGCGTGTCCACGACCGGGGGATGATGTCAGCTTGCGGCGACGACTTCAAGACGAGTGTTCGCGGGCCTCGCGGGCCGCCGCACGCGACTGGGCTTCCACCTGCGCCCGTTCTTCCGCGCGAATCTCGAGTTCGGCTTCAAACGACGGAACGGCGCGTCGCATCCAGATGCTGGGCGCCAGCGTCGTGACAATCGCATACACGATCAACCCGCCGCGCACATGGGCCGGCACGTCGAAGCTGGTGCGCAGAATCTCGACGATGACGATGGTGAAGACCGTGGTCGGCAGCATCGGCACACTGATGCGCAGGCTGTCCTTCAGGGCTTCGCCAAATCGCAGGCGCCGATGTCCCACCACCGACAGCAGCCGAATCGGCAGCACGATCAACCCGAACGCGGCGCCGGTGATCAACGACTCGGCCGCAAACGTCGTGGTGGGCAGGGTCGCGCCCGCGTGAAAGAAGTAGAACGGCACAAACAACGACGCAAAGGCCTCCACCGATCCCAGCATCTGGTCGGACGCCATGGAGGGCAACGCGCGCCGGAAACGCCGCGCGGCCATGCCGACGACGAAGGCGCCGACGAGGTAGTACACACCAAGCGCCCTGGTGATCAGGGCGCAGGCGGCGGCCACGGTCATGAGGAGGCCGAATTCGGACTTCGGCGCGTGCGGGACGATCACGGCGGCAAACCAGCGGAACACCACCGGCAACACGACCATCATGAGCAGCAACGCAACCGCCGAACCCGCCATGCGTTCGACGCTCGTCGACTGCACGGCCGCAAACAGGATGGCGAGCGCCACCAGCTCCGTCGCAATCGCTTTGGATCGCACCCAGAAACGCTCGGTCGGCGACAGTCCCCAGCCGCCCAGTGAATCCAGGATGAAGCCCGTCGACGGCGTCAGCAGCGCCAGCGCGACGAGCATCGCCGCGCGCGTCTCGATGCCGAAGACGGCGCGGGTCGTCCACGCCGCGGCCAGCACCAGCAGCACACGCACGACAATGTGTTCGGTGATGGCCCGCGCCTGCTCCCGCAATTCCGAAGGGTCCACGTCCAGACCGGCAAACAGGAAGAGGGCGACGATTCCCAGCGTGGACAGCAGGCCGATCGTCGGTTCTCCACCGAAGACACCACTGCTGTGTCCGGCCGCGATGCCAATCGCCAGGGCCGTCAACGCGCTCGGCAACCCCAGCCGCTGAAGAAACCGGGGAAACACGAACAGCAGGAAAAAGAGAACGACGAGCCCGATGTCGGGCGTCAGCCACGCTGGCACTGCGTCATCTTGTCACGTCCGCCCGGCGCATGGATCTGCGATGATGACGCCCTGATGCGCGGACTCCTGCCAACAGCGATGGCCGTGATGCTGCTGGCCGGTGCGGCGGCTGCGCTGGGTTGCGGCGCACCGCCACCGGCCGCCCCCGAACGCCGGGCGCGCGGGACGCTGGGATTTACGGAGCGTGCCAACCGTTTCACCTCAGTGGCCGCGCTTGACCGTTACGTGGCCGTGACGTGGATCGCCACGGAGGCCACACTCGGTACGGACGTCTATGTGGCCATGAGCGTGGACTCGGGACGCTCCTTCGCCGACCCGATCCGGATCAACTGGCGCCCTGGCTCGGCCCGCGCCAGCGGCGAACAGCCGCCACGCGTCGCGCTGGTGCCGCGGACCGCCGGTCCGCCCGACGTGGTGGTCTTCTGGCTGGGCCGGCGCTCGTCGGGCCGGGTACTGCTGACGACCCGTTCGCAGGACGGCGGCCGGACCTTTCCTGAACCCACGCTGGTGGCCGGCACGGACACGACCGGCGAACGTGGCTGGCAGACGGTGTCGATCGGGCCGGAGCGCGAGGTCGTCCTCGCCTGGGTGGACCACCGGCGCGGCGCTTCAGACCTGTACGTCGCGACAAGCCTGACCGATCCGGCGCCACGTGTGATCGCACGTGATGTCTGCGCCGGCAGCCGCACGGCGATCGCCCACGGCTCGGATGGTTCCATACACGTGGCCTGGCGTCATGTATTCGCCGCCGATGAACGTGACATCGCCGTGGCGTCGTCTCATGACCGCGGCCTGACGTGGAGTCCGCCGACGCGCCTCAGCGATGACCAGTGGTCGTCGGCCGGATGTCCCGACGAAGGTCCGTCGATGGCCGTCGACAGCCGAGGCCGCCTCCATCTCGTGTGGCCGACGCTCGTGACCAGCGACGCTGGCGTGGAACGAACACAACTCTTCTACGCGTCCTCCACCGACGGTGTCCAGTTTTCCCTGCGCGCAGCCATTCCGTTTCCGCAGCACGCCCGGCATCCGCGCATCGCGGTCCTCGCCGACGATTCGGTCGCCGTCACGTGGGACAGCCCGCGCGCGGGCCGGTCGTTCGTGTGGCGCACGGCGGGCCGCACCGACACGGATGGCCGGTGGGCCTTTGAGGATCCGGTCAACGTCGGCGAGGGCGTGTATCCGTCGATCGCCGGCACTGCCGAGGGCCTCGTCCTGTCGTGGATGACGGGAGAAGAACCCGACGCGATGATTCAGACCCTGGCGGAGTTCCTCTGGTAGGCGCCGTCAGTAACAGGCGCTGCCCTTCCACTGTTTCGGCGAGGCGCCGCCACACGACCAGTCCAGATGATTGACGCGGCCAAGCGGCCAGCGCCAGCCGGCATAATAGGCGCGGATTTCAGCATCGGGCACTTTTGCAAACGGGCGGGCATCACACGAGTACTTGTTCTCATCGGTGGGTAACCCGCTGCGGCATCCGGGCAGGCCCGCTTCGACCACGTTGGGCACCAGGTCCAGATCGTGATCGCGAGCCAGCCACTCAAGCGTGCTCAGGGCAGACGGCCCCTTCGGACTGCCCCACCACTCGATGAAATCCTGACGATGCTGCAGCTCGTGAAGGATGAGTTCAGCAAAACAGTCAATGCCCTCGGCCATCTGGCGCCCGCTCGGCGCATGCGGCGGCGCTTCCTGCGAGGGCATGGAACACAGCTGGGACGCGTCGCTGGCGACGAAGAGTGTCTCCGACTCACGGTCCCACCGGGCGGCGACCGTGCCTCCAGGCGCCCCATGATCGAGCGGCAAAAATCCGCGGAACTCCATACGCACCGCGCCGCTGAGCACCGGAGGGGCCACGGCCTCCGTCTGCTTCCAGTAGAAGTACCAGTTCGGATCCTTGCCCTCGGGGTTGTTCACTGCGTCTGCATCGAAGAACGTGCGAATGGTCCGCTGTTGGGAGCAGTCACACGACCCGGAACGCACGGTCGATGTCACACGCCGAGGCCCAAACGCGTCGTTCCGCGCGGGCAGGCTGGTGTACGTGAACGTCATGGCGGCACCACGTCCGGACTCGGGCGCGAGGGCCAGCGTGGTCGGCGCCGGCATCTGCTCGATCGCCCACTGCACCTGATCCGACGCGGAGGCGCCGTTCATCCACGCCTCCTGGCGGGCGTCGACCTTAAGGGTATTGCGGGTGCTGTGGAAAGCGTAGTCACCGGACGGCTCGGACAACTCGATGGCCTTCATCACACAGAACTCGAGGCGGAACGGCGCCGACTGATACACCCGGTCTCGATAGGTGTATCGAGTACGGATGGTCACCGCGCCGGTCGACTCGTTGGCGTTGAGTTCCAGACGCGGCTGCGCGCCGCCGTCATTGGTCAGGATCTCCGGCATCGTCCCATCGGGCGTCACGACGAACTCCGAGAATTCACCGCCCCGCCTGGTGGCGCCGGCCGTGATCACGATCGGCTGGCGCGCCGGGTCATCGGCGTCGATGCAGGCACATGACGGACCGCGGATGGTCACCACAGGGTCCGGATCCACGGATCCGCGCGAGATCGACCATGTGACGGTCTCGGTGAGCGGCACGAGATTCTGGAGGGTGGCGAACGGAATCGTCGAGGTCATCGAGCCGGACAACGTGCGCGCCGTCGCGGGCTGCCGGACCACATCGACGAAGCCCGCGATGCGACGCCACTCATCCTCGATGACCGGCGGCACCTGCTGCGGCCCGAGCACGGGCGAGGCGATGAAGTCATACAGGACCTGCGCGACGGACGTCGTGTCGAGCCGGGCGCGCACCTCTCCGTCAGACGCGCCTACTTCCCAGGCGCCGCCCCCGATATCCACAAAACCCAGGCCCCAGTACGTGTCTCCGGACGAGTGGCCCGACGACGTGAGCGGCGGATAGACGGGCACCTCGATCCGCCATTCGTATTGCCCCTGATACGAGGCCGTCCCGTCAGCGCGGAGTTCAAGGTCAAGCACCTCACGGTGGAATCCGCGTCCCTGGTCTCCCACCGGGCCCGAGCCCTCCCTCACGATTCGCGCAGTGCCTGCCCACCCGTCGAGCGAGGGACTCATTTGCGCATTCCCGGCGATGGTAGGAGCGGCCAGTGCCGCGCCGACGAGTAACAGTGCGAACGATCCTCGCATGGCCGATGAGATTACCGGAGGCGGCCGATGGCGCGCTAGAGTCCCGCCACTGACAGACGCCGCCGCACACGGAACCAGCCGAACCATCCGATGGCGGCGACGATCAGGCTGGCGAGCGCCACCGGCTGCGCGTCGCGCCACATGAACCATGTGCCCCAACTGGTCACGCCGCCGGAGGCCGGCAACAGCGTGAACAGGATCCCGACCGCCAGCCACCAGGATTGGCGGCGTTGCAGGGATCGCGTGCGTTCAAGCGCGGTGCGGGCCACAGCGTCCGCCGGGGCTGTCGCGCTCGTCCGCAGCAGCTCATCGGGGGCGCCCTCCCGCACCGCGCGCGCCAGGGCGGGGTCGGTCGCCAGGTAACTCTCGACAAGTGTCCGGGTATCGGCAGAGGCTTCGCCGGCCGAGTAGATGGGGAGCAGATCGAGTATGACGTCGCGGGTTACGCGCATGGGTCCTCCTGAGTGTTCGTGGATGGCGACGGCAGGTACGTCGCGAGCTTGCGGCGCGCGCGATGCACGCGCACCTTGGCGGCAGCGACACTGATACCGAGGGCCTGCCCGATCTCGGCGTACGACATGTCTTCCTGTGCGCGCATCAGGATGGCGGCGCGATCAGCGTCCGGCAACTGCTCGAGCGCGGCCCGGACACGCGCGAGGGCGATGCGGTCTCCGGCGGTGACGTCGGGCCCGGGTGCTGCATCAACCGCAGACGGGTCGAGCGGATCGTCCCGGCGGGAGCGACGATACATCTGCAGGTACAGGTTCCGCGCAATGGCGAACCAGCAATATCCACCAGGCGCGAAATGGTTACACGCGCCGATCCACGGCTTAGAATGGCTGTTTCGCATGCGCGCCATCAGCCTCACCATCGCCCAACAACTCCAGGTTCAACCCCAGCAGGTCGACGCGACCATCGCGCTGCTCGACGAAGGCGCCACGGTGCCGTTCATCGCCCGGTACCGCAAGGAGGCGACCGGCGGGCTCGACGACACGCAGCTTCGCCTGCTGGCCGAACGCCTCACCTACCTGCGAGAGCTCGAAGAGCGTCGAGCCGCCGTCATCAAGAGCATCGAGGAGCAGGGCAAGATGACGCCCGAGTTGGCGACGGCGCTGGCCGAGGCCGACACCAAAGCCCGCCTTGAAGATCTGTACCTGCCCTACAAGGTGAAGCGGCGCACCAAAGCCCAGATTGCGCGCGAAGCCGGCCTTGAGCCGCTCGCACTCCTGCTGCTCGAACATCCGGAGCTGGCACCCGACGCAGAAGCCGCCGCGTTCGTCGACGCCGACAAAGGTGTCCCCGACGCCGCGGCGGCACTCGAGGGCGCCCGCTGGATCCTCATGGAACGGTTTGGCGAAGACGCCGAGTTGCTTGGCGCGCTGCGCGAGCTGGTCTGGTCACAGGGACAGGTGGTGTCATCGGTCGTCTCGGGCAAGGAAGACGAGGGCATCAAGTTCTCGGACTACTTCCAGGCCTCCGAGTCGATCAAGACGATGCCGTCCCATCGCGCGCTCGCGCTGTTTCGTGGACGCACCGAGGGCGTGCTCCGGCTGAGCGTGACCATTCCTGAACCAGAAGGCGCGACCGGCCCCACCACGCCGGAACGCCGCATTGCGGCCCGATTCGGCATCACCAGCCAGGGCCGGCCCGGTGACGCATGGATGGCCGAGACCGTGCGCTGGGCCTGGAAGTTCAAGATTCACGTTCACCTGGAACTCGACGCCGAGAGCCGCCTGCGCGAACAGGCCGAGGCGGAAGCCATCCGCGTGTTCGGCCGCAACGTACGCGACGTCCTGCTGGCCGCGCCGGCCGGCACACGCACCACCATGGGCCTCGATCCCGGCATCCGCACGGGCGTCAAGGTGGCCGTCGTAGACGGCACAGGCAAGGTGCTCGCCACGGCCACCGTATATCCGTTCCAGCCGCGTAATGACCGCGAAGGCGCGCTCAGGACCTTGGCGCAACTCTGTCAACGCCACGCGGTTGAGCTCATCGCGATCGGCAACGGGACAGCGTCACGGGAAACCGACGCGCTCGCGTCCGAACTGCTCACGAAATTGCCCGAGCGTCGCCTGCACAAAGTGGTCGTCTCGGAGGCCGGGGCGTCGGTCTACTCCGCGTCGGAGCTGGCAGCACGGGAGCTGCCCGACCTTGACGTGACCCTGCGTGGGGCTGTGTCGATCGCCAGACGCCTGCAGGATCCACTCGCGGAGCTCGTGCGTATCGATCCGAAATCGATTGGCGTCGGCCAGTACCAGCACGACGTGAATCAGTATCAGCTTGCACGGACGCTTGATGCCGTGGTCGAAGATTGCGTCAACGCCGTCGGCGCCGACATGAACACCGCCTCCGCGCCCCTGCTCTCCCGAATCTCGGGGCTCTCCGAATCGCTCGCGCAGAACATCGTCGCGTACAGGGAGACACACGGCGCATTTCAGGATCGGCAGCAGTTGCTCGATGTGCCACGCGTCGGCCCGCGCACGTTTCAGCAGGCCGCCGGTTTCCTCCGCATCGCAAACGGACGCAACCCGCTGGACGCCTCAGCGGTGCATCCCGAGGCCTATCCGGTCGTTGAGCGCATCGCGGCAAAGACGGGTGTTCCGGTGGACGGACTCATCGGCCGCACGGACGTGCTGCGCGCGCTCACCCCTGGAGACTTTGCCGACGATCAATTCGGGGTGCCCACGGTCCGCGACATTCTCGCGGAGCTCGAGAAACCCGGCCGCGATCCACGGCCCGTCTTCAAGACTGTCCGGTTCAAGGAGGGTGTCGAAGAGATGTCTCAGCTGGTGCCGGGCATGCAGCTGGAGGGGGTCGTCACCAACGTCGCCAACTTCGGGGCGTTTGTCGACATCGGTGTCCATCAGGATGGCCTCGTGCACATCTCGCAGTTGGCGGATCGCTTCGTCAAGGACCCGCGCGAGGTCGTCAAGGCAGGGGATGTCGTGACCGTCCGCGTCGTCGAGGTCGATCTCAAGCGCAAACGCATCGGCCTCACGATGCGGCGGGACGGAGCGGAGGGAGGGCGTCCCGCGCAGCCGGCCGGCCACGAGAAACGCCATCCCCAGCCCGCTCCGTCAACAGCCATGGCCGCAGCCTTCGGCAAGCTGCGTTAAGGCTGCTGGGCGGGCTTGCGCTCCGGCGCGACCTGCGCTTCATGGATGTGCTGCTCTTCTTCCTGCTCATCCTTGACGTGATCCACGGCCGCTTCCTGCGCGTCACGCTTGGCGGCCGGAATCACCGGCGACCGGCCTTCACCGGCCGGCACCTCGGGACCACGCACCTGTTCGGGCGGAAGGTTGTCCTTACGATACTCCGCGTCCTTCTTTATCCCGATCTCGAGTTTGTCTCGCACCGTCATGTGTCGCCTCCTCTTGATTCGTCACTCCGCTAGAAGCGGAATGAGAGTCCGACCGTTGCGCGCCAGAAACCGAAACGTCCGAGATCCAGATCGACGTCATCGTCATCGATGTCGTCATCCTGCAGGCGACGGAAGTAACGGATGTCGGCGCGGACGCCAACCACCTCGCTGAACATCCCGGTGATGCCACCACCGGCGTTCACGGCGAAACTCTCCCGTTCCACGTCGAGGGCATCGACCACCCCGTCG
>CBINOO010000028.1:0-36940 GCA_966252305.1 uncultured Acidimicrobiia bacterium | reverse complement strand
TCGACGGAAGTGGCCGGACCGCAGCACACACTGCAGCTGGCGTACGACCTGGTGAGCCGCAACGACGCCGAGGTCAATCGCATTCTCGACAACGTCATCCTGATGTTGTGGCCGACGATCAACCCGGACGGCCATCAGATGGTGGCCGACCACTACATGCGGAACGTCGGCACACCCACAGCCAACGCGCCCCTGCCCGGCCTGTATCAGGAGTACGTCGGTCACGACAACAACCGTGACGCGTACATGCTCAACATGGTCGAGTCGCGTGTGATGGAGCACGCGTGGCGTGAGTGGGAACCGCAGATCGTCTACGTGCACCATCAGAGCGCGCCGTTCCCGACCCGCATCTGGCTGCCGCCATTTGCCGAACCGATCGCGCCGCACGCGCCGTTCCTGATGTCGCGCACGGTGAACACGCTCGGCATGACCATCGCGCAGTATCTGGAAGAACGCGGCATGGTGGGCGCCACCCACATGGGCACGGGGTTTGATGCGTGGTACGCCGGATACATCGATTACACGCCGATGTTCAAGAATCAGGCGGCGTTCTGGACGGAAACGGCGCTGGCCAACATGGCCGCGACTCGCGAGTACACCGCCAAAGATCTGCCGCAGGCGTACCAGGATCTGCGGCCGCAGAGCCTGTATCCCAGCCCATGGGAGGGCGGAAAGTTCGGCCTCGCGGATTCGATGGCGTACATGCAGGGCGCATCGATGGCCGTGCTCGACTACGCGGCGCGTTTCAAGGACAACCTGCTGCTCAATCGCTGGAAGTCCGGACGCGCGCAGATCGAAGACCACCGCAACGGTGGTCCGTACGCCTACGTCGTGTCCGCGTGGCAGCGTGACCCTGTGGCAGCAGTGGAGATGTTGCGTCGCGTGGCATTCGCCGGCGTGCGCGTCTCGACGCTCACCGAGAACACCACGATCAACGGCCGTGAATATCCGGCCGGATCGTGGGTGATTCCCACCGATCAGGAGTTCATCGCGCTGGCGCGCCAGGTGCTCGACGTGCAGAACTATCCGGACATCCGGGAGTCACCCGGAGGCGCGCCCGAGCAGCCGTACGACGCGGCCGGGTGGACACTGCCGCTGTCGATGAGCGTCGACATCACGACGCTGACTGAGCCTCTGGCGGCGGACGTCAAAGCCAGGCTCAAGCCGCTCGGCGCCCCTCTCAGTCCCACCGCCGCGCCAACACCGTACGACTCTCTCGGTGTGGCAGACCCCGCCCCGTTTGACAGCGCGCCGGGACTTGGCTTCAACAGCAACAGCGTCGCCGCTGCGATTGTGCCGCCGGACGCGAGCATCAGCCTCGCGCCCGCGATGACACCCAACGACCCGCCCACCTCGTCGATCGCCATCAATCCGGCAGAGGTCAACGCGTTCCGCGCGATCAATCAGGTCTGGAAAGCCGGTGGGACGGTGGCGTGGATTCCGGAGACGCAGACCCGCGCGTCCCACTACGTGCTTGGCGGGATCGATGGCACACGCATCAGCGAGATCCTGCGGCGCCTGCACGTGAACGGCATGCACCTGCGCCGGTCTGAACTGCCGACGGCCACGATCCGCAAGCCGCGTGTCGCGTTGTTCCGGCCGCTGGCCAGCATGGACGAGGGTTGGACACGCTGGGTGCTCGAGCGGTTCGAGTTCGAGTTCACGTCGCTGGTGGACGCGGAGCTGACCACGTCGCCCCTGCGCGATCGGTTCGACGTCATCGTCATCACCGACGAGCCCCGCGGGCCGTTGGTGGGAGGTGGCCGTGGTGGCCGCGGCGGTCCCGGAGGCGGCGCCGGCGCACGCGGTGGGCAGGCCCCAGGCCTGCCAGAGCCGGATGCAGCCCGGGTGAAGGCCTTCACGGACTTCGTCTCTGCCGGGGGCACGCTGGTCACGATGAACCGCAGCACGGGGTTTGCCATCGAGCAGTTCAAGCTGCCGGTGCGCAACGCGCTTCAGGGCCTCGGCAGGCAGGAGTTTTTTGGTGGTGGGTCGTTGCTGAAGGTGCAGGTCGACACCACGCAGCCGGCGATGTCAGGCTTCGCGCCAGAGGGCATCGTGTTCTTCAACGGCAGCCCGGCGTTTGAGACTCTCGACGGCTTCAACGGCACGGTCCTGGCGACCTACGCGAAAGAAGGGTCGCTGCTGGCGTCCGGCTATCTGCTCGGCGACACGCACCTGCGTGGCAAGGCGGCGGCACTCGAGGTGCCGTTCGGACAGGGCAAGGTCATCCTGCTCGGCTTCCGTCCCCAGTGGCGCGGACAGACCTTCGGCACCTTCAAGGCGCTGTTCAACGCGTTGTTGAGATAGAGCACGCCTGAGTGGGGTTACTCGATAGGGAAAATCGCGCTGACGTCGTCTGCCGGGCGCGGGATGACGTGTACGCCGACCAGTTCGCCGACCTTGCGCGCCGCGGCAGCGCCGGCATCAGTGGCCGCCTTGACGGAGGCCACATCGCCGCGCACGATGGCGGTGACCAGACCGGCGTCGACCTTCTGATACCCGACGAAGGTGACGTTGGCCGTCTTGACCATCGCGTCGGCCGCTTCAATCATGCCGACAAGGCCGCGAGTCTCGACCATGCCCAGGGCTTCACCGGTGAATGCCGTCTTGGCGCTCATGCGTCGCTCACTCTACCAGATCCGCCCTCGGGCGGCGACCGGCAACGCCTCCATCGACCCGTCGTCATGGGTCAGCCACAGGTTGTCCATGAGGTTCGTGACGGTGCATGCGTGATTGGGGAGGACCCGGACGCGGTCACCTGGCCGGAGCGGGCAGTCCGGCTCGACCCGGCAGGTGGCGTGTTCTTCCGACAGCCGTTCAATCACAATCGACGTATCGGGATCGTCGTCCACCGATGACAGGAAGACCGTACCGTGGCCGGGCGCGGGCGTGAATCCCCGCGCGCCGTCGTTGGTGAGCGTCTTGCTGCCGCAGTCGAGAATCACGCGATCCGGCGCTGGACGACTCACGACGGAGGCGACAACGAAGAGCGCGCAGTGGTTGATCGCGGCGGCGCCGAGACCCACTTGCGTGCGATCAAAAAAGACGTAGTTGCCGGGGCGCATTTCCGTGATGCCGCGCTGGCTCGGTGCCAGGGCCGCCGTCGGAGTGGACCCGACGCTGATCTCCTCCACCTCAACGCCCTTTTCCCGAAGCGCGCCTGCCATGCCGGTCATGATCTCGGTTTCGACCGCACTGATGGACGCCAGCGCGTAGGGAGACTCCGCGTGATACGCATGGCCGGCGTGGCTGAGCAGGCCACGGAACGACAGGCCGGGGAGGCCTGCGATACGCGCAGCGCGATCGACGACGCCGGGTGACTGCGGATCGACGCCGCATCGATGGAATCCGACGTCGACCTTCACGAGTACATCAACCGTTCGTCCGGCCCGCGCGAAGATTGCGGACCAGTCGCGCGCGACATCCTCATCGTCCACGATGAACGAGAGACGGATGCGATCCTGCAGCGCCATGACGCGGTCGGCATTGATCGGATTGAGCGGGTACGGGAGCCGGATGTCGGTGATGCCGTGGTCGGCGAAGATCTCGGCTTCGCCGAGTTTCGCGCAGCAGATGCCGACCGCTCCGGCCTCCCGCTGCATCGCGGCGATGACCGGACTCTTGTGGGTCTTGGCGTGTGGCCGGAGACGAACGCCGGCGTGGGTCGCGAGCGCTTGCATGCGCGCGATGTTGGCGCGCAGCCGCGTCAACGAGACGGCGGCATAGGGAGTCCGTGGATGCATGGCGGCTTCATTATGAAACAGCCCGGGCATACAATCTCGGGTGGGGGTAATTGCAATGCGAGTTTCCGTCAGTGGTGCAGGAAGATCCGTGGTCGCCGGCGCAATTGCGATGGCGTTGATGGTGGGAGTGGCGGCGCAGGCCGAGGCTCAGGGCAAGTTCGAGCCGCGCTCGGGCCAGGCCGGCAAGGACGTGGTGTGGGTGCCCACGCCGCAGGAAACCGTTGAGCTGATGCTCAACATGGCGAAGCTGACCAAGGACGACTTTCACTGGGACCTCGGCTCGGGTGACGGGCGAACCGTCATCACCGCGGCCAAGCGTGGCGCACGCGCTCGGGGGATCGAATACAACCCGGACATGGTGGCGCTCTCGCGCGAGAATGCCAAGGCGGCGGGCGTGAGCGACCGCGCGATCTTTGAACAGGCCGACCTCTTCAAGACGGACTTCTCGCAGGCAACCGTGCTCACCTTGTTCCTGCTCCCCGACATCAACCTCCGTCTCCGTCCGCAGATCCTCGACATGCGCCCAGGCACGCGCGTTGTCTCCAACACGTTCATGATGGGCAGCGGCGACGATGAGTGGGTGCCGGACGAGACGCGCCGGGTCACCGATGATTGCGTGTCGTGGTGTACGGCGCACCTGTGGATCGTTCCAGCCAAGGTGAACGGCAAGTGGACGCTGGATGGACGGGAGCTTGTGCTGAGTCAGAAGTTCCAGATGGTGTCCGGCAATCTGGGCGGAGCCCCGATCGCGGACGGCAAACTGAACGGGACCGAGTTCACGTTCTCCGTGGGCGGCCGCACCTACACCGGCACGGTTTCAAACGACGGCCGAACGATCACCGGTCAGGGCTGGAAGGCCACGCGCTAGCGAATGAGGGAATGAGGGAATGAGGAAGTGGGGAAGTGCAGTTCATTTCCCCATTTCCTCACTTCCCCATTTCCACATTCCCCCATTTCCCCATTCTTAAATGATTCCCACCCTCGCCTTCGGCGTGTAGCCGGGGAAGACACCGCTGGTGTCACGCGCGCCAAGGTGTCCGACGAGGGCTTCTGAGAACACATCCCTGAAGTCGGTCGTGATCGCCAGGTCACGGCCCTCGTACCGCTGCTCCCGCTCGAGGCCCGGCCACTTGCCGTACATCTTGCCGCCCTTGACGTTGCCGCCCAGGAGCAGCATGGCGTTGCCGTGGCCGTGGTCGGTGCCACGCGCGCCGTTTTCCGCGACGGTGCGTCCGAACTCCGACATGGTCAACACAACCACGTCGGCCATCCGGTCGCCGAGGTCCTGCGCAAAGGCCGCGATACCGCCGGCAAAATCGTCGAGACGGTTCGCGATCTGCGGTCCCTCGTTGGCGTGGTGGTCCCAGTTGCCGGATTCCGCGAACGCCACTTCCAGGCCCATGTCGGCCTTGATGAGCTGCGCGATCTGCTTGAGCGCCTGTCCGTATCCGCTGTTCGGATACACGGCGCCGTTGGCGGGCGCATACTTCGTCAGGTCGACAGACTGCAGTTGTTTCACCGCATCAAACGCTTCCTTGCCGGTCGGTCGCAGCAGCGCGTCGGCTGCAGCCGCGTACTGCGCTTCGAAGGACGACTGCATCATGTCGCCCGACTCCCCCGCGCGGACTCCGAATCGGCCGAGTTGATCGATGGCGAGCGCCGGCGCGGTGCCCTGCAGGGCGCGAGGCAGCTGCTGCGTCAACGAAACGGCTCGGAATGCACTGGCGTGTTCGTGCTCCCGCGCGTGGAGATAGCGATTCAGCCATCCGTCCCGCGTGCTCTTCACACCGGGTGTGCCGCTCTCCATGTAGTCCTGTGCGTCGAAGTGTGAACGCGTCGGGTCATGTGAGCCCGTGGCATTCACGATGGCCAGTTCGCCGCGCTTGAAGTACGGGTGCAGCGCTGACATCCGGGGGTGCAGGCCGAAGAAGCCGTCCAGATCAAGCGCACCGTTGGCCTTGCCGGGTTCGGGAATCGCAATCGTGGGCCGGGCCTGGTAATAAGCCTTCTCGCCAAACGGCACGATCATGTTCAGTCCGTCGACGGCGCCGCGCTGGAACACGGTGACCAGCACTTTGCGTCGCGTCTGGGCTGCCTGCGCCGCGCGTTCGAAAAATGCCGGGGCAAAGCCCAGGCTGAGCATCGCGAGGCTGCCGTTTTTGAGGAATACACGTCTGGTCAGCATGGATGTCTCTCCGTTCTATCGGCGCTGGAACTCGGGTGAGCCGAGCGTGAGGGCCACAAGGTGCGCTGGTGATTCTGCCTGTGCCAACGTGGTGCTGGTCATCGTGGACACCTCGGTGGCAATCAGGGTCTTGAGCACGTGTGTTCGGCTGGTCTCGCTCGTATCCGGAGCCAAGACTCGTATGTCCACCCGGACTCCCCGCAACGGTCCCTGCCCGCCGCGGTTCTGCCCTTGACCACCTCGGCCCTGCCCCTGGGTGGTGGTCAGGGAGATGGCGAAGTTCAGCCGCTTGAGCAGGGCGCCGGTGTTGATCCAGTCTTCAGCCGTATCGCCGTAGCCGGTTGGCGGCTGCGCGCCGTAGAGTGGCATGCCGAGATCCCGGAGCGCCTGCACCAGCGACGCTGGCGTGACGACGGTGGCACCGGTGGCGCGCACCGCCGACACCACGAACTCGAGCGGCGTCTTGACCTTGGCGCGCCGGTACTCAACCGAGAAAAATTCCGGGGACGTCAGCACAGCCCTGGTCACCGCCCGGAGATCGCCCTGTGTCTCAAGGAAGACCTTGGCGACGCGGTCCACGAGCGCCGCGGGCGGCTCGTCGGCGACGAATCGGCGGGCGAGTTTGGTCGCGATGAAACGGGCGGTCGCTGGTTGGCGCGCGAGCAGATCAAGCACCGCTTCGCCGTCTTTTTTGCCGCCGGCCTTGATGGTCGTGCCGAGCACGACCTTGGCGTCGTTGTCGTGGAGTTGGCTGTTGAACTGGAACGAGCCGCCATCACGCGGACGGTCGATGGTCCATCCCGTGAAGGCGCGGGCCACCGCCACCACATCCGCCTGGGTGTAGCCACCGTCAACGCCCAGGGTGTGCAGCTCCATCAGCTCGCGCGCATAGTTTTCGTTGAGGCCCCGATTGCGCAGGGTCATCATCCGCTGCTCCTGCTGCTCACGCTGCGCGTCGGTCATCTGCCGCTGACGGCCGCGCGCGACGGGACGATTGCGTTGCGCCTCCAGCTGGTCCGCCTGTCGTTGTGATGCCTTCGGGTCGACGTTCTGGAAGTTGTCGAGGTAGAACAACATCGCCGGGCTTTCCGCAACCGCGCCCAGCATGTCCCGGAAGTTGCCCAGCACGTGTGGGCGAATGACGTCGCGTTCGTACGACGTCAGATACGCGCGCACCTGCCCCTTGCCCGAGAACACGTTGAAGTGGTTGAACCAGAAATCAACCAGCACCTCTTCGAGCTGCCGTTCGGAAACCGCGGCGCGAAGGACTTTCGCCTGCATCAAGTCCTGCAGAATCTGCTGCTCACGCTGGCGCAGCGAGTTGGGCGCCGGTGGTGTGGGTGTCGCCGGTGGCGTGGGTGTCATCCCCTCCCGGGCGGCGGCCTGGCGTTGCGCCTGGCGCTCGGCCTCGGCCGGGGCGAAGTAGTCGCGGTTGATCTCCGCGCTCGAGAGCGTCAGGGTCGGGAACGCGGCGAGGCGCTGCTGCAACACCGAGTCATCGATGCTCTCTGGATGGAGCTGCTGCTCGATGTATGCCTCGACGCCGAGGGCCGTCACGCGGGCCACGTCACCGGGCCGCGGTCCGTATCCGAGTCGGTTGAGGACATGGACCACCTGGTCGTCCGTTGACTGCGCAGGCGCCTGGCCCGCCAGGACGGCACTGCCGGCCACCACCACAGCAGCCGCCGTGCCCCACAAAAGCTTGAAATCGCGCGTCATGACCGTTGGACCTCCGGTACCCTCGTGAGGTTACAGGCTGATCCTACGAAACGAGGAGCGCAGGTGAAATACGAGGAAATTACAGGAGGGGCGCTCGCCGAACAGGTGTTTGACGCCACATTTCCGGCGTGGGGAGACGGGCTGTCTCGCCACGCGTACGCCCGCTGGAACGAGGCCCAGATGCGCACCACATGGGGTCGCGCACACCTGCGCCGGGTCGGACTGGTGGACGCAGGTCAGGTCGTGGCGTCTGCGAAACGGTACCTCTTTGATGTGGTCCTCAACGGCAGGCCTGCGTCGATGCTCGGCATTGGCGCCGTCTTTACGCCCGAGCCGTTCCGGGGGCGAGGCCTCGCGCCGGCACTGATCGAACGGATGCTCGAGGATGCAGCAGTGCGTGGCTGTGCCGGTGCGGTGCTGTTCTCAGAGATTGGCGCCGAGTACTACGCCAGGCTGGGATTTGTTGAGGTGCCGCGAAGTCTCGTCACCGTTGAGGTGCCCCGCTCCAGACGAGGCGCGCCCGGCACGATGGTGCGCTCACTTGAACCGGCCGACCTGCCGGAGATTGCCGACATCACGCAGCGGTGGTCGTCAGATGCCGGGCTGGCCCTGACACGTTCGAGCGCGTTGATCGACTACGCAATCGCGCGCCGTCGACTGCGCGCCGGTCTTGGACCCCAGGGCCTTCGTCAGGTTGAGGCATTTGTATCTGAAGAAGGTCACAAGCCAGTCTCATGGGTGGTGGTCTCCCATGGTCCCGAGGGCACCCAGGTGGAGGATTGTGGTGACCGCGATCCGTCCGGCGCACGGGTGGGCGCAATGCTCGAAGCACTCGCCGAACGGGATCCCTCGCGGGAAGACCGGACTTTTTCGGCATGGTTCCCCGGGAGTATGTGGCCGCCACAGTTGCGCATCAGCGAACCCTTTCGGCCAGCAGAGATCATGATGGTCAAGGCCATAGGCGCTGCCACACATTTGCCTCAGACAAACCTGCAGACTTACTGGCCAACTCTCGATATCTTCTAAGTGGATGTCACTTCGGCGCCTGCCCACGGTCTAAGGATGCAGAAGACCATGAGGACTGGACGAACACGGGTGTTTACGCTGGGATCGTGGACGCCATCGTTGAGAACGATGCTCAATAGTACGACTGCGCCGTGCGGTTGCCTGTTCGGGGTGTATCTGGACTGGCGCGGCGAGGCCGTGACGGTGGTTGATGCGCCCCACCCCAACTGCATGTGCGGACACGGCAAAGGTGAAGTCGTCCCCGACGCGTCAGCGTCGTCGTCGACCGAGCGCCACTGAAGCGGTTCGCGCTGCGTTCAAGCCTGACTGTCCGGTCAGCCCTCCGCCGGGGTGTGTGCCCGCGCTGGCCAGGAACAACCCGGGAATTGGTGTGGAGTACGAGTCGGCCCAACCCAGGAGCGGGCGGCTGATCCACCACTGATCCAGCGTCTCGTCGGCGTGGAAGATGTGCCCGCCTGGATATCCCCACTCCTCCGACAACTCGTCAACGGTCACGACCCGCTGGTCGGTGACCAGAGCGCCAATGCCTGGCGCAGGCGTTTCGAGTGCGGCCAGTGTCGCAGCGAGGATCGCCCGGGCTGGTGTGCCTGCCGGGGCATGCTGGAAGTACACGGACATCACGTGCCGGCCGCCCTCAGACGCCGTCGGATCGGCAACGGTGGGAATACAAATCTCCAGAGAGGGGTTCGGCGACACTTCGCCGTACTTCGCCGCATCGTGCGCGCGCTCGAGATAGTCGATCGATGGCGCGATCAGCAGTCGTCCGGACAATGCCGCCGTGTGACCATCCAGCGCCGGGAAGTGAGGCAGGTCGGCGAGCGTCAACGTCACCTGCGCCGTGGTGCCCGTTGCGCGAATCTGCGAGATCCGCTTGCGATAGGTTGGGGGCAACGCGCCTGCGTCGACCAGGGACGTCATCACATACTTCGGCGCGACCGCGGCCACGACCGCATGCGCCCGGATTTCCTCACCGCTGTCGAGGACGACACCGGTGACGTGTCCGTCGAGGCGAATCTGCGAGACGCCGGCGCCGGTCCTGATGTCCACACCCTGTGAGCGGATGTGGTCCGCGATTGCCGCGAGGCATGCCGCGGGTCCACCCGCGTAGGTCACACCACTGCCAACAGGCAGCGGGTCTTCTGCCATCCGGCGCAGGAGCATTGCCCCGGTGCCTGCGGACCACGGCCCCACCGCGTGACCAAACACCGCCCGCGAGGCTACGGCGGCCTGCACCAGGTCATGTTCGAACCACTCGGCAACCAGGTCGGCAACGGCCATCGGCAGGTATCGCGCCAGGCGGCTCAGATCCCGTCTGCCGAGCGCGCGCGCTCGTTTGCCAAGCTGGAGCAGTCGCCACATCTCTGACGTGCCCGGCGACTCGATCGTGGGCGGCGCCTGTCGATTGATCTCGGCGATGAGGCCCGCCATCCGCTGCAGGCTCGTCACAAACGGCTGCCACTGGCCGGCATCATGTGGCGACAGCTGCTGGATGGAGGCCGCGGTCAGCACATGATCGCGGTGAAAGGCGATTGCGCGCCCCTCCTGATCCAGCGTCGTCAAGGCGGGATCAGGGGTGATGAAGGTCAGTCCGGCACGATGAAGATTCAGGGACCGAAGGACATCCTGTGAGATCGGTCCCAGGGCATGACTCAGTGCCGCGCCACCGCCGACGGTGGCCTGCCGCTCCAGCAGCACGACGGAGAACTTCTTCCTTGCCAGTTCTGCCGCCGCAACCAGCCCGTTGAGACCGCCGCCGATGACGATGACGTCGACCATGGATCAGCGTCCTTTCGCCGCGACCATCGCCGCGTTCCGCCCGGGCGCGCCCATGATGCCGCCGCCAGGGTGGGTCGCCGATCCACACATGTACAGGCCCTTGATGGGCGTCCGGTAGTCGGCCCATCCCGGCGCCGGGCGCAACACAAAAAGCTGCTCAAGTGTCAGCTCGCCCTGAAAGATGTTGCCCTCGGTGAGCCCGAAGGTCCGTTCGATGTCCAGTGGCGTGAGCACCTGGCGATGGAGAATCCGTTCGCGGATGTTCGGCGCGAACTCGGCGATGGCATCGATGACCGCGTCTCCGAACGCCTCGCGATGGTCGTCCCAGTTGGCAGGTGTGCCGTCCGCGTTGCGGAGATCGTAGGGCGCGTATTGCACGAAGCAGGACATCACGTGTTTGCCCGGCGGGGCCACGGAAGGGTCGGTGAGGCTGGGGATGACGATGTCGATGTACGGCCGCGTCGAATACCGCCCGTACTTCGCTTCGTCGTACGCCCGCTCCATGTAGTCAATCGACGGCGAGATCGAGATGGCGCCACGCAGGTGGGGACCGGCGCCGGGCTTGCAGGTGAAGTCGGGAAGCCCGTCGAGCGCGAGGTTGACCTTGCCCGATGACCCGCGGAACTTGTAATGCCGGATGTCCTCGACGAACTCGGATGGCAGCAGGTCCTCGCCAACCATCTGCTGGAATGTCAACCGTGGGTCGACGCTCGACAGCACCGTGTTGGCGAGGATGTAGTCGCCGTTGTCGAGCACGACGCCCGAGGCCCTGCCGTTGGCGACCATGATCTTCGTGACCGTGGTGTTCGTGCGAATTTCCGCACCCGCCACACGTGCCGCCGCCGCAATCGACTCGGACACCATGCCGGTGCCGCCACGGGCAAGGCCCCACGAACGAAACGCGCCATCGATCTCGCCCATGTAGTGGTGCAGCAGCACGTAGGCCGTGCCGGGCGACCGCACGCCAAGGAAGGTGCCGATGATCCCGGATGCCGACATCGTGGCCTTGAGCACGTCCGTCTCGAACCACTGGTCGAGGAAATCGACGGCGCTCATGGTCAGCAGCTGCAACTGGTTGTACTGATCCTGCTCGGGCAGCGACCTGAACCGGTTGAGGATGTCGGCCAGGGGCTTGAGGTCGCCCAGTCGCATTGAAAACGGATCGGGCGGCGTCATGCCAAGAATCGGCTTGGCAAAGCGCCCCATCTCGACCATGGCCTTGCCGTACTCGTCGTAGGCCTCGGCGTCCACCCTCGAGTGACGCGAAATATCCCTGAACGTTTGCGCGTGGTCGTTGGTGCGCCAGAGATAGTCGCCGCTTGGCATCGGGGTAAACGTGCCATCGAGCGGCAGGATTTCGAGACCGTGTCTCGGCAGTTCCAGTTCGCGAATGATCTCGGGGCGCAGCAGCGACACCACGTACGAACACACCGAGAACTTGAAACCCGGAAAGATCTCTTCGGTGACGGCGGCACCGCCCACGACGTGACGCCGTTCAAGGACGACGACTTTGCGTCCGGCGCGGGCGAGGTAGGCGGCTGCGGTCAGTCCATTGTGGCCGGCGCCGATGACGACGGCGTCGTACTGCTGAGGCACGGGGGGATCTTATCGGAGTTCCGCAGTTCCCAGATGGGGAGATGGCGAGATGGCGAGATGGCGAGATGGCGAGATGGGGAGATGGCGAGAGGTTGAAGTGGGGCGGGCCTTCCGCCTGCGCTGAAGCTTCGGCGGACCACCGGAGCCTTGGCGAAGGTGGTGAGGCCCGCCGACACCTTGCTCTGCCACCGCCTCAGCCGCGCGATGGCTTCCGCATCCACCACCTGCGTCCCGAGCGGCGGCATTTGTGAGGATGGCCGACGGGACATCATGCGGGAAAGCATGAGGTGGGTGGGGTAGGTCAGGTGGGTGGTCTGGGTGGCGTGGGTGGTGCTGGAGGTGTAGGCCTTCAGTTTGAGATCAACCGATGGAACACCGCCTTCGGCGTTGTGGCAACTGCCGCAGTTGGTCGAGAGGTAGCCGAGGATCGCGCGGGTCTCGGGATCGGGGGCCTGGATTCGCGGCGGGTGCGTCACCCAATGCGCCGGGGCATTGCTCAGACGGCCCGTTGCCATCAGCTGCGACAGGGTGACCATGCCTGGCTGGAGCGGTTCGGCGTGCAGCGCGTGTGGATCGCGGTCGTCTGACAGTTGCAGTGCCGTGAATCCAAGCACCTCCACGCGCCTGGTGACATGGCACGCGCGACAGTCGTCGATCGATGGAATCCGGTGACGCCGGCCAGGCGCCACCTCGACACCGGTCGTCAGTCCCTCCGCCGGAGCGAGCACGGCCTCGGTCTGCGCGTCGTTCCAGACATACGAGGCAAACGTCCACTCGCCGTTGTGTTTCCACAACATGCGGGTCTCGACCTTGCGGCCGCCAATCGAAAACTCCTTCCAGAACTTCGTGCCATCAGGGAAGTGCCACGCGTCCGGGTCGGTCGCGTCGATCGCGCCGCCGTCAGGCAGAGAGACCCAGCGACGTTTGGTGGCGCCGTCGCTCCAGAGCGGATACTGCGGCGCAAACGCCAGACGAGAGTCGCGCGCGTCGAAACCCGTGTCCGACAGCCGCACCGGCACCTCCGCCACACGTGTGTGCGCGGCCACGACGGGCAGGAGTGCGGTGATGCCGACCAGGAGGTGACGACGCGCGCGCATGGTTATTGACCGCCTTCAGCCGGATCGATCGGGCTCGGCACCTTGTTGCGAATCGGGGCGACGGTCTGCAGATACGCGAAGATGCTGCGCAAGTCGTCGTCGGTCATCTTCGAGTACATCGGCCACGGCATCGGCGGCAGGATGGGACGCCCCTTCCCGAGGTGTTTGCCGGTGCGGATGGCGGTGACGAACTGGTCCGCCGTCCACGCACCAAGGCCGGTCTCTTTGTCCGACGTCAGATTGGCCGTGAAGCTGATGCCCCAGGGCCCCGCAAACGCCGTGTTCGTTCCGGCGCCGGCCCACACCCACGGCTCCGGCATCTTCGGCCCCGATTTCACGGCCATGCCTGCAGGGTGGCCCGACAGCGCCCGCGTCATGTCCGGCTGCGGTCCTTGAGGGCCAAGCACAAACGGCGTGTGGCAGTCATGGCAGCCGGTGGTGGTGACGAGGTACTCACCACGCGCAACGCTGACCTCCGACCCCGTGGTGGGCGCGGCGTGGCGTGCCGAGGTCGCCGACGAGACAATCGTCGTGAGGAGCACTGTTGCGAACGTAGCGGATGTAGCAAGAAAGCGATTGGTATGCATCATGTCGTTCTCCGCAGGCATGAGACGACACGTGAGCGCGGACGAACCCTAACTGCTCGCTAGAAGTTTCCTAAGATGTTCTTATCGCGCGGATATACTCGGGCGCGACGCCGTGATGATCGATTCTTCCCTCGCCGAATTTCTGCAACAGGGTCTGTCGATCCACCTCGGCACGCGGAATGAGCGCCTGGAGCCGCACGGCGCGCGCGTCGTATCGCTGCACGTCGAGGCGGGGCCGGCCGCCGATTCGATCGTGACGGCGTACATTCCGGCGACCGGCAGCGAGGACGTTCTGGCGGATATGGCCGCCAATGGCCAGGTGGCGCTGGCCTGCGCGCGGCCCTCTGACGACCGCGCCTGTCAGCTCAAGGGCGTGTTCCTCGATCAGCGGCAGGCGCAACCTGCCGAGTTGGACGCCGTCCACGCCCAATGGCAGGCCTTTGTCGCTCAACTGGGCCTGGTCGGCATCCCTCAGCAGGCAGCCGCCGGATGGGTGACGTGGCCCTGTGTGGCTGTGCGATTCGCCGTGACGGCCGTATTTGATCAGACCCCCGCGACCCAGGTGCGACCGCCGACAGGCGACCTGCCGCCGGGCGAACACCACCTTCCTCCCGCCCAGGGGGAACGGCTGCACCCGCCGCTGGCGACACTGACCTCCTGTTTTCAGGGCATCATCCCGGCGATGTTCTTCACGTGTTCCGCCGACGGCGTGCCGAATGTCGCGTACCTGTCGCACGTGGAGTACGTCGATCCCGCCCACGTGGCGCTGTCGTTTCAGTTCTTCAACAAGAGCCGTCGGAACATCGTCGCGAATCCACATGCGCTCGTGCACGTGCTCGATCCGGATACAGCACAGGGCTGGGCGCTCCGACTGTGGTTTGCGCGTTCCGAGACGACCGGACCCCTTTTCAGCCGCATGGCGCTCCGTATTGAGGCCATCGCGTCCTATACGGGCTTGAAAGGGATCTTCAAGCTGCTGGCCGCTGATGTGTTTCGCGTGACCCACGTCAACCAGCTCTCGGCGGATCGGGGGCATGATCCGGAGCCGGGCGCCACCGCCCGCCGCGCGCTGCCGACCTCGCTGTTCACCTTGACGGCGTTGCAGGACCTCGTGCAGCGCATCAACACTACGTCGACGCTCGACGATCTGCTCGAGTCGATCCTGGCCGGCGTCGAGGAGTTCTTCGGTTTCAGGCACTCCATGATCCTGCTGACGACTGACGAGCCCGGCGTGCTCGTCACGATCGCCTCCCGCGGGTACGACGATGCGGGTGTTGGGGCGGAGGCGCGTTTTGGCGAGGGCATTGCCGGCGTCGTCGCCGAAGCGCAGAAGCCGCTGCGGATCTCCGGACTGCTGCGCGGCATGTTGTACGCCGCCTCGGTGCGCCGTCGCGCAGAAGCCGGTGGCTGGGCGTCGCCGGGTGCCGATGTTCCCATGCCCGGCCTGCCGAGTCCGGATAGCCAGCTGGGAATCCCACTGGTCGTCCGGGGGGAACTGCAGGGTGTTCTGGTTCTGGAAAGTGAATCGGCCTACCGCTTCCACGAAGAGGACAAAAACGCCATCGAGCTGCTCGGCTCCTATCTGGCCATTGCCATTCAGAACTGCCAGCTGCAGGAGGCCACGGAGTCCGACAACGTGGCCGAGGCGCCTCACGCGCCTGCCGCCGACGCGCGCGCCACTGCCGGGACCTGTCTGCTGGCGTTTCACGCGTCAGACGACGTGGTACTGATCGACGGTGAATATCTGATTCGCGGACTGCCGGCGCGGATCCTCTGGAAGGTACTCTCGATTCATCAGCGCGACGGTCGGCGCGAGTTCACCAATCGCGAACTGCGCCTGGACAAGTCGCTCGGCCTGCCGGAGTTCAAGGACAACCTCGAGACGCGCCTGCTCCTGCTTCGACGCAGACTCGAGCAGAAGGCGCCGGCGATTCAGATTCAACCCTCTGGACGCGGCCGATTCACGCTGACGACTCGCGCGACGCTCCAGCTCGAGACCCGCTAGAATCTCGGGATGCCCGTCGGCACGCCGTTCCACGACCGAACCCTGGCGCTCTGCCAGAGCCTGAGCTATCGCGATTGGGCGGGTTACTACACCGTCAGTTCCTACGAAACACACCACGAACACGAGTACAACGCCATACGCAACGGCGCTGCGTTGTTCGATATCTCGCCGCTGTACAAGTACCGGATTTCCGGCCGCGATGCCGTGGCGCTCGTCAATCGCGTCATCACCCGTGACGCGCAGCGCATGGCCGTCGGGCAGGTCATCTACACGCCGTGGTGCGACGAACATGGGCGGGTGCTTGACGACGGCACCGTGAGCCGGCTGGAGACGGACGTCTTCCGCTGGACCGCAGCCGAGCCCAACCTTCGGTGGTTGCGCGAACAGGCCGGCGGCCTGAGCGTTGTCATTGACGATGTCTCTGAGCAGACGGCGGCGCTGTCATTGCAGGGGCCGACGTCCACCGAGGTCCTGCGGCAGGTTGTTCACGGTGATGTGGCCTCGCTGGGCTACTTCCGCGTGACATCGGCGACGATTGCCGGGGCAACGGTCGACATCTCGCGCACGGGATACACGGGTGATCTCGGGTACGAAATCTGGGTCGATCAGAAAGACGCGCTGGCTGTGTGGGATGCGCTGATGGGCTGCGCCGGGTCGCACGGTCTGAGGCCGGCCGGCATGCTGGCACTGGACGTCGCTCGTGTGGAAGCAGGATTGCTGCTCATCGACGTCGACTTCTTCAGCGCCAGGAAGGCGATGACGACCTCGCAGGTGTACTCGCCGTTTGAGCTCGGACTCGGCAGGCTGGTCGACTTCAACAAGGGCGACTTCATCGGCAGGGCCGCACTGGCCGCCGAGCAGGCGCGCGCCCCACGGCGGCAGATTGTTGGCGTTGCCGTCGACTGGCCCGCCGTCGAGAAACTCTACGAAGCCGTCGGCCTTCCGCCCTTGACGCAGGCGACTGCCTCACGTGTTGCCGTGCCGGTGTTTGGCGGCGGCAAACAGATCGGCCGGATGACATCGTCCACCTGGTCACCCATTCTGAAGAAGATGATCGGCCTGGCCACGGTCTCCGCTTCCCATACGGCGACCGGGTCACGCGTCGAGGTGGAGCACACGGTCGACGTCGTGCGGCATCGTGTGCCGGCGACGGTGGTGCCGACACCCTTCTTCAACCCCGCGCGGAAAACGGCCCGCCTGGACCAGGTGGCGTCAGCACGGTGAGCCGATGCCCGCGTGGCCGAGTGTGGGATTGCGGTAGTCCTCGAGCGCAACCGGCGACCGCTCACTCGCGCAGCGAAGGCAGCGGGTCCTGGCGCAGAAGGCGACGGAGCGGCCAGACCGCTGCGAGAGCCACACAGCCAATGAACGTCACGGTGGCGCCCACCAGCGCGAATGGGTCAACGGGGCTCACGCCGTAGAGCTGACTGCGCAGCAGTTGGCCGATGAGGATTGCCAGACCGATACCGCCTCCCATGCCGGCCACCAACGCCGGCAGGAATTGTCCAAGCACACTGGAGGCGACCTGCCATGCACGGGCGCCAAGCGCCTTGCGGATGCCGATGTCCCGCGCGCGAAGCGTCAGCGTGAATGTCACCAGGCCCGTGATGCCGAGGCAGGCGACAGCAAGGGCCACCAGCCCGAGCACACTGACGGCAACCGCGGTCATTCTGGTATCCGCGGTGTGCGCATCCAGTGCCTCCCGCAGTGGATACACGTGGGCCGGCACGGACGGCGAGATCTCCCGCGCCAGCTCGAGCAGGGGTTGCACCATGGCCTCGGTTGGACGGCGGCTGGTGCGTGCCACGATCGACATCATCGGAAAGTCGCCGTCGCCTGCGAGGCGGTAGAGCTCAAGTGTGCCGTCGTCGGCCGGGCGGGCGGCGCGAGTCGAGGCCGCCATTCCCACAACGTCCAGTGAGGCCCCGCCGATGGCCAAAGTCCGGCCGACCGGATCTTGCGACGGCCACAAGGCGTGGGCCAATGACTCGCTGACGACTACGCTCCGACGCTCGTCAGCACTCAGCCCACGACCAGCGACTAGAGGGATTCCCATCGTGGCGAAGTAGGCCGGGTCGACATGATGCAGATAGACCTCCCGGGTGGCGGCACCCACCGGCATCAGTCCCATGATCGTGGCCCCCGACAGTGGCGGTGTCGGCGTGATGCTGACCCGTTCGATGCCGGGGGTCGCCGCGATCCTGGCGCGGAGGCGTTCGACGAAGTCGCGAGAAGCCGTCGCATCAAATCCCGCATCCATCAGCGACGGACTGATCACGATCACCGATGCCGCATCGTAGCCGGGATCCGACGAGGCCGCGCGGTCGAACGCACGCACGAGGAGACCGGAGACCACCAGCAGCACACAACTGGACGCGACCTGTACGGCGAGCAACAGCGAGCGGCTGCGCGAGGCGCGCCCCGCAGTACCCGCCGCGACCTGTCGAGCCGGCAGCCAGCCAAAAACCACGGCCGCGCCTCCGGCCACCAGCACGGCCGCGGCGACTGTCCGCCAATCCGGCGTGGGATCCATCCACTCGGGAGCGTGGGTCCACACCATGACCATCCTGAGCACGAACCAGCCGACCACCAGACCGGCTGCGCCCGCAATCGCGGCGAGCACGAGGCTTTCTGTGAACAGCTGGCGCCTGATGCGGGACGGTCCGGCGCCGATAGCCAGTCGCAGTGCGATTTCGCGATGACGGGCCGCGCCTTTCGCGATCAGCAGCGTGCCGAGATTGCCGCAGGCCGCCGCCAGAATCAGCGCCGCCAGCGCGACCACGATCCCGAACATCGCCGGGTCTCCAATGTCGCCGTAGCCGGCAGGCTGGGGTATGAGACGTTCTCCCTGCCACACCAGGGAGGGGTCCTCTCGGTGCAGGCCGGTTGCGATGGTTGCGAGTTCGTTCTCCAGAGCCGGCAGCGTGGCATCGGCGGCGCGTCGGCCAGACATGCGCACCGGCGCTGACGCTGCGGGCTGTCGTGCCGTCAGCGTGCCCCAGAACGCCGGCGTGAGACCGCCCATGCCGGAGAAGTCGCGTGATGCGACGCCGATGATGATCGCGGCGGTGCCGTTGACGTTCAGTCGTTGTCCTACGACGTTGTCCGCCGCGCCGAACTGGGTTGTCCAGAAGCGATGGCTGAGCACAACAACGTCGACGTCGGAATGGTCGTCGGAGGGCGCCAGCAGCCGGCCCAGCCGCGGTCGTGCACCCAGCTCCTCGAAGAAGTTGGAGGTGACGTAGGAAGCGTGGACCGTCCGCTGGAGATCCGGCAGCAGCACGCGCGTCGACACGTCGGCCAGCACGGCCGACAGCAAACGCGAGCGTTGACCGTACTGCTGGACCGATCCCCACGGAATCTCGGACGTCGTGCGGCCTTCTGCCTGGCGGCTGAAACGAACGAGGGTGTCGGGATCCTTGACTGGGAGTGGCCTGAGCGCGATCAGGCTGAAGGCCGAGAAGGCGGCGACCGTGGCGCCGATGCCGACGGCCAGCACCGTCACCGCCGAGACGGTGAATACCGGCGACCCCCTCAGGACGCGCAGCGCGTACCGCACATCCTGCGCCAGCTGTTCGAGCCACCCGAAGCCCCAGGCATCGTGAGCATCTTCGCGAATCCGCAGGACGTTGCCGAGAGGGATTCCGCCATGTCGTTCCACCATCTCGCGATGAAAGGCGAGTTCGTCGATCAGGTCGGCGTCATGGCGACGCCATCGGAACAGCCAGGCCACGCGACGCAGTAGTTCTCTCATCATCACGCCTTCTTGAGCACGGCCTGGATCGCCCGGGTCTGATGGTCATATTGGGCGGTTTCGAGGTCGAGTTGCCGGACGCCGGTCTGCGTCAGCGTGTAGAACCGCACCCGTCGGCCCGTGTCCGACGTGCCCCAGGCGGCGGTCACCCATCCCTGGCGCAACATTTTCTGCAACGCGGGATACAGCGATCCTTCTTCGACGCGCAGCGCGTCGGCCGAGAGGGCGTGGATTCGCTGAGCGATGGCATAACCGTGCAGCGGGCCGCCGCGCAGGACGCGAAGCACCAGGAGGACGAGTGCGCCGGGAGGCATGTCGGGTCGTGGCATAGGTATGGTAGGCCTAGTTAGGCTATGCCTGTTCGACGGATGCGGTCCACGGTTGGTTCCGGCGTCCGTCGTCGAGGAGGACTGCGGGGAACTGGATATAGACTCTCTACGTCCTTGGCTATAGACTGTCTATAGTCATGGCCCTTCATTCTCCTCGCCCCTCGCCCCGCGCCGATCTGCTTCACGGCACGCTCGACATGTTGATCCTGCGGATCCTGCAGTGGGGGCCGCAACACGGATACGCCATCGGACAAGCCATCCGCCTGCAGTCCTCGGAAGTGCTGCAGGTCGAGGCCGGCTCGCTTTATCCCGCACTCCAGCGACTGGCCAAGAAGGGGTGGGTTGTCGGGACGTGGGGCGTGACCGACGCCAACCAACGGGCGAAGTTCTACCGGTTGACCCCCGAAGGCAAGAAACAACTCGCACGCGAAGAGTCGAGATGGTCTGAGCTGGTCACCGCGATCGGTCAAGTCATGCGTCCCCGTCCGCTTCCAGACCCGGAGTAACGAGATGGTGTTCATTGTGTCTTCGATAGTCGTCGGCGTCCTGCTCGCCGGGGTGGCGGCCTGGCTCCTGCTCAGGTGGTACACGTCCACGAGGCATGCCGACGTCGATGACGAAATCGCGTCACACCTGGCGTTGGCCACCGCGGCGCGCGTCGAGGATGGGCTGGACGTCAACCAGGCGCGGGAGGCATCACTGCGGGAATTCGGCAACGTGACGCTGACGACTGAACGCGCCCGCCACGTGTGGACGCCTCGATGGTGGACCTGGCTGACTGACCTCGCGATGGACGTGCGGTATGCCCTTCGGGCACTCGCACAGCAACGGAGCTTCTCGCTGACGGTCACGCTCGTGCTCACGCTGGGCATCGGTCTCAATGCTGCCGTGTTCACGATGGTCAAGAGCATGGCGCTGACTCCCCTGGCCGGAGTCGATCGTTCGGCCGACCTGGTGACCATGTACGCCGAGACGAGCCGCGGGCGCGATGTTCGGTTGTCCTACCCCGACTTTGTCTACGCGCGGGACCATCACCGCGGGTTTGTGGATCTGATGGGCTATCGGCTGGCGACCGTCACCATCGGACGCGGACAGGCCGCCAGGCAGGTGTCGAGCGAGCTCGTCTCGTCGAACTACTTCGACGTGCTCAAGGTGCGCGCCCAGGTCGGCCGCACCCTGCAACCGTCCGACGAAGTGGCGCCCGGCCAGAACGCCGTGGTGGTCCTGAGCGATCGCCTGTGGCGGTCGGATTTCGGCGCAGACCCCGACGTCGCCGGGCGCACGATTGAGGTCAACAACAGGCCGTTGACGATCGTGGGTGTGGCCGACTCGTCGTTCCACGGCACGATCGTCAGCTACGATGTCGAACTCTTCATCTCCATCATGGCCGCCCCGGAATTGGGTTTCACCTTCGGGCTGCCGGAAGGCACATCGCCGACGCAGGTCCTGAACGAACGGACAGCTGACGTGTTCTATCCGATGGGATTTCTCGCGCCAGGCGAATCCGTCGCGAGCAGTCAGGCGCAAGCGGACGCCATCTGGGCGGCGCTGGCGCCGGAGCATCCACCCAACGACGTGGTAACGGGCCTGCGGGTGGCGCCGTTCTGGCGGCTGCCGGGGTCGGCACAGTCGATCATGCTGCCGCTGTTGATCGCGCTCAGCGTGCTGGGCCTGCTGATCCTCGCGATTGCCTGCGCCAACGTGGCCGGGCTGGTCGTCGTCCGGGCGCTGACGCGGCGCGGAGAGATTGCCGTCCGGCTGGCCCTCGGGGCATCGCGGATGCGGATCGTCCGGCTGCTCGTGGCCGAGAGTCTCGTGCTGGCGATCCCCGGAGCGGTGCTGGGAATTGCGTTGATGCGCCAGGCCATCGAACGTCTGATCGACGCGTGTGAGGCCCTCGCGGCGCCGCAGCAGATCTACTTCAACGCGGAGACGGACGCCATTGTCGTGGCATTCACGGTGGTGATCGCCTGCGGCAGCGCGCTGTTGGTCGGGTTCGCTCCGGCGCTTCGCAGTTCCCGGGTCGATCTGGTTTCGACGCTGAAGGAAGACACGCCTCGGGCCAGCGGACGTGGGCGGATGCGGGCCGGGCTGGTCATCGCCCAGGTGGCGGTGTCACTCGTGCTCCTGGTCGGTTCCGGCTTGATGAATCGCAGCCTGCACGCGGCCCGCACTGCCGACCGCGGTTTTTCCACCGACGGTGTGACTGCGGTCACCTTCGACCTGAAAGCCAATGCCTACGACGATGCGCGCGGGCTTGATTTTCATCGACGGCTGCTCGATGTCAGCCGCAACGGCCCGGGTGTCGTATCAGCGACCCTCGCGCAGTACCATCCGCTGTCGTTCCTCGATACCCGATTGTCGAAAATGACGATCGAGGGATACCAGGCGAAGCCGGGTGAGGATCTCGCCTTTCTGTCAAACGTCGTCGGTCCTGACTATTTCCTGACGCTCCGAGTGCCAATCCTCGCCGGCCGCGACTTCAGTGGAGCCGATGATGCTGTCGCTCAACCGGTGGCCATCGTGAATCGGACGTGGGCGGAGCGATTCTGGGGCGAGGCCACGACTGCGCTCGGTAAACGGATCCGCGTCGCCGACGGTCAATGGCGGACCGTGGTCGGGGTTGCGGCCGACCTGAAGTACGCACGAATCGACGAGCAACCGAGACCGTACGCCTACGTGCCCCTCTTCCAGTCGTACCGACCCGCCATGACACTGCACGTCCGCGGTGACGGCGTTGCCGAAGATTTTGTGGACCAGTCACGGGCCGCAGTCGCGGCCATTGACCCCGACCTTCCCATCCTTGAGGCCAAGACGCTCGAACGGCAGACGAAAGGGTCGCTGATCGTATTCGAGATGCTGGCATTCATGCTCTTCAACTTCGGTCTGGTCGGCATGGCGATGGCTGGACTGGGGACGTACGGCCTCGTCTCCTACGCCGTCAGGCAGAGCACCCAGGAGATCGGCATTCGGATGGCGCTGGGTGCGACGCGCGTGGCGATCATCCGCGTGTTTCTGGCGCGGGGCCTGCGACTGGGATGTATCGGTGTTGTCGTGGGGATCGGTCTGGCACTGATTGCCGGCCAACCGCTCAGTCGGATGCTGTTCGGCGTGCATCCCACGGATCTGCCGTCGTTTGCCCAGGGGCTCTCCGTCGTACTGGGCGGCGTCATCCTCGCTTCGGTCATTCCCGCGTGGCGAGGCGCGCGCACCAATCCGCTGATGGCGTTGCGGCACCGCTGAAGTGACCGCCCCCGCGCCCGGGCCGCTGGGCTGCCGGGCAAGGTCGTATACTTCCAGCACCGATGGCTGAACTCCGACGCGAGCTGGGCAAGTGGGACCTGACCGCCATTGGCGTGAATCAGGTCATCGGCGGCGCCGTGTTCCTGATGCCGGCGCTGCTGGCAGCGCAGATCGGCGGATGGAGCGCCATCGCCGTGGCGATGGTCGGCGTGTTGTCGATGCTGATTGCGCTGAACTTCGCCGAAGCCGGCAGCCGCTTTGAGGGCACCGGTGGCGCGTACCTGTACACGCGCGCGGCGTTCGGTCGTTTCGTCAGCTTTGAAGTCGGCTGGATGTTGTGGGTGACGCGGGTCACCAGCTGGGCATCCGTCGTCAACGGACTGACCACCGCCTTGGCGTACTACTGGCCGGAACTGGGCGCCAACGAGCCGGGATTCGCGCGGGAGCTCGTGATCACGGGAGTCATCCTGACGTTGATGACCATCAACGTCATCGGCATCCGTCAGAGCGCCTGGGTCGTGAACGTCCTGACCATCGGCAAGCTCACACCGCTGCTTGTGTTCATCCTGCTGGGCCTGCCCTACGTCACGTTTGATGTGTTGCGACCGGAAGAGTCTCTGACCTGGGCGCAGATCTCGGCGTCGTCGCTGTACCTGATTTTTGCGTATGGCGGCTACGAAGTTGTGGGCGTCCCGGCCGGCGAAACGAAGGATCCGCGCAAGGCGGTGCCCTTCGCCATGATCATGACGATTGTCATCGTGGGCGTCGTGATGACGCTGGCGCAGATCGTGGCCATGGGGGCGCTGCCGAACCTCGCAGCGTCGCGGACGCCGCTGGCGGATGCGTCGTTGTTGTTCCTCGGCGCCTGGGGCGCGCTCATCATGACCACTGGCGGCGCGATTTCGATGACCGGCAACAACATGGGCCAGGCGTTGTCGGGATCGCGCAACCTGTTCGCCCTGGCCGAGCAGGGTGACTTGCCGAAGGTCTTCGGTCGCGTGCATCCTCGATTCCGGACGCCGGATCTCGCGATCATCCTCACCTCACTCGTCGCGCTTGGCCTCGCGTTGTTCAGCGACTTCGCTACACTCGCGGCCAGCAGCGCCGTGAGCCGGTTGATCGTGTACGCCGGCACGTGTGCGTCCGTCCTGGCGCTGCGCCGGCAGGGGCCGGCGGCGTTTACGATTCCGGGCGGACCGGTTGTGCCCGTGATCGCTCTGCTGATTTCGGCGGCGATCCTGTTTGGCGCGAGCCAGCTGCAGCTGACGGTGGGCGCATGGGCGCTCGTGATTGGGGCAGCGCTGTTTGGCTTTGCGCGCTGGAGATCATCATGAATACCCGGGTACGCGTGTGTGGTGTTGTGGCATTGCTGATGGCGTTGGTCTTCCCGCTCTGGGCGGAAGCCCAGACGGTGATCCTGGTGCGCCATGCCGAACGCGCTGACGGCGGCGCTGCGGCGACCGGCAGCGCGATGCAGGGGAATCCGGACCCGGAACTCTCGGCTGCCGGTAAACAGCGTGCCCAGGCCCTGGCGGCGATGCTCAAGGATGCCGGCATCACGACGATCTACGTCACGCAGTACATCCGCACGCGGGATACCGCCAAGCCCCTGGCCGATGCGCTTGGGATTACCCCCGAGGTCGTGCAGTCACGTGACCTCGACGGGCTGGTCGCCAAGATCAAGTCACAGAAGGGACACGTGCTCGTCGTCGGCCACTCCAATTCCGTGCCCAACGTGATCAAGGCGCTGGGTGGTCCGGAGATCACCATCGCCGAGGACGAATACGACAACCTGTTCGTGCTGCCCGTGGGTGGCACACTGACGCGGTTGCGTTTCCGGCAGTGAGCGCGTCGGTCGCCGGGCGGTCGATCGCAGCCGCCGTCGTCATTCTCACGCTGGCCGGTTGCGCCGCAGGACCCCGCCCAGTACTGCCCGCCGGCCCATCCGCTCCGGTGCTGGCGCGGATGTGGGATGCCGAACATGTCTCCTCTCCGGTGTCGCCCCTCGTCGACCACGATGAGGTGAAGGCCCGGGTCGCGAAGATTGCGGCCGAAGGCGCGCCGCTGTTCACGGTGCGCGAAGAGGGCCGCTCGGTCCAGGGACGCGAGATCTGGAGTGTCAGTTTCGGGCGTGGCCCCTTTGTCGTGATGTTGTGGTCGCAGATGCATGGCGACGAACCGACCGCGACATCCGCCCTGTTCGACCTGTACGAATACATTCGACGGCACGAACAGACACCGGCGGTGACACAACTGCTGGACCAGCTGACCGTGCACACGGTGCCGATGCTCAATCCTGACGGCGCAGAGGTCTTCCAGCGGCGCAACGCACAGAACCTCGACATCAACCGCGACGCGCAGGATCTCGCGTCACCGGAAGCGCGGTTGCTCAAATCGCTGCGCGACCGATGGCAGGCGCGCGTCGGGTACAACCTGCACAACCAGAACTGGCGCACACAGGTCGGCAGCCCGGGAAAAGGCGCCGCCATCTCGCTGCTGTCGGTGGCATACGACGAAGCCCGGTCGATGAACGACGGGCGCGTGCTCACCAAGAAGCTCGGCGCGGTGATCAGGGACGCGCTCGAGCCCTACGCGCTCGGCAGAATCGGTCGCTACGACGACACGTTTGAACCACGCGCGTTCGGCGATCAGCTCACGCTGGCCGGCACCCCGGTGCTGCTGATCGAAACCGGGCCGTGGCCGGACCCCGCGCCGGACCCGATGCTCATCCGGCTCAACTACATCGCGCTCATTCGGTCCCTCCACGCGCTGGCCAGCGGCTCGGTGCACGAGGCCGACCCGGCCCGCTATGACTCTCTGCCCGAGAACAGGGGCGGCGGTTTCCACACCAGGTTCATTGACGCCTCCGTCGTACGGGCGGCAGACCGGCCACTCGAGATGGCCGACGTCGGTCTGGTCGGCGTCCGGCGTGTGCGCCTCGACGATGGGAAGCGGACGGCGGTGCTTCAACTCACGGTCGGTGGCATCGGCGACTTGACGATGGAGGCCACCCTGTTCGCGATCAACGCGCACGGACGCGTGCTCGCGCCGCTGCGTGACGGCGTGCGCGAAGGCGATTTGATCGACGCCACCCTTGAGCAACTGGTGCTGGCTGCAGTGCCGAACGTGCCTGCCGACCTCATGTTGCTGGTGCCGATGGGGCAGTTGGCGTATCGCGTGGAACGGGTGATACGGTCAGAAGTTGTGCTTGGAGTGAAGTAGATGCGAATTGCGATTATCGGGGCGGGCGCGGTCGGCGGCTACTATGGCGCGTTGATGTCCAGGGTTGGAGCGGACGTCCACTTCGTTGCCCGGGGCGCCCACCGGGATGCGATTCGCGCGAATGGTCTCCGCATCATTGGAGTACAGGGTGACTTCACCGTACATCTACCGGCCGAAGACGATCCGTCCCGCATCGGTCCGGTTGACGTCGTGATGCTGACGGTGAAGACCTACGACAACCCCTCGGCGTTTCCGCTGATCGCACCGCTGTTGGGACCCGATACCTGCGTGCTGACCCTCCAGAACGGCGTGGACAGTGCGGATGACCTCGCGGGAGTGATTGGTCGCAGCCGGGTGATTGCCGGCCCGACCTACGTGGCCACAGCGATAGAGGCGCCGGGCGTCATCCGGCAGACGGGCTCTCACCGTCGCATCGTCTTTGGCGAGGTGTTTGATGCGCCCGCGACGGTCACGCCGCGGGTGCAGCAGTTGGCGGAACTGATGGTGGCGGCCGACATCCACGCGGAAGCCGTGGCCGATGCCCGCATCCCGCTGTGGGAGAAGTTCATTTATCTCGCGCCGTTTGCGGCGTTCACCGGCGCCGCGCGAAAACCGATCGGCGCGATCTGGGCGGATGAGGATTCCCGTCAGGCGTTCATGGATGCTGTCGCTGAAGTGGAGCAGGTTGCACGTGCTTCGGGCGTTGATGTCGCGAAAGACGTGCGCGACAAGGTCGCTGCGTACACGGCCGGGATTCCAGCCTCGACGCGATCGTCGCTGCTCATCGACCTGCAGGCGGGTAAACGCATCGAAGTGGAGTCACTGCCCGGCTCCGTCGTGCGTCGCGGTCGTCAGGTTGGAGTTGAGACTCCCATCATGCGGGGACTGTATGCCGTGCTCAAACCCTGGCGTGACAATGCGTAAGGTCCACCCATGAGCCTGGTGCTTTTCACCATGGCTGCCGGCGCGGGCGCCGGCGCCTTCGGGGCGATGCTCGGGCTCGGAGGCGGCATCTTCATCGTGCCGATCCTGAACATCGCGATGGGTCTGCCGCTCGACAACGCGCGCGCGATCTCGCTCGTGACGGTCATTGCGACCTCGAACTTCGTGTCGGTATCCTCGACCGGCCGCAAGGCTGCCAATCCGCGGCTCGCGATGATCCTCCAGGTTGCCGCAGCGACTGGCGCGCTCATCGGCCTGTGGATCCTCCATCTGACCGATGAACGGACGCAGGAGCAGATCTTCGGAGGAACCGCGCTCCTGGTCGCGGCAGTGATGGTCGCGCGACTCAACCTGCGCAACGTGCTCGATCCCACAGTGACCAGCGTGGGACTGCTCGGCGGGCTGTTGCACGATCCCGACACAGGGCGGGATGTGGCGTACCGGGTGAAACGTGTGCCGTTTGCGCTGGGCGTGGCGGTGTTTGCCGGCATCATCTCGTCCCTGGCGGGCGTCGGCGGAGGCATCCTGATCGTGCCCGCCCTGAACTCGTGGTGCGGTGTGCCGATGCGGGCTGCGGCAGCCACCAGTGCCGTCATCCTCGGCATCACCGCGTTGCCGGCCGTCATCGATTCGATTTCCAGACAGTTCCTGGCGCCGCCGTACACACTCATGGCGGCGGCGGCAGTCCTGGGGGTGCTGGCCGGATCCCGCAGCGGCTTCTGGATCAGCCAGCGCGTCAGTGTTCGCGCACTCAAGATCGTGATGGCGGTTGTGCTGACCGGGGTCGCGCTCGAGTATCTCTTCTTCAAGACGACATGAGTACTGCTTCCACTCTCCGGTCGTGGCTGCGGATGGCCCTGGCTGCCACATCGGCGTGCCTGGGTCTCGGTCTGCTCATGTCGTTCCTGGTTGCTGGACCTGTGGCCGAGGTCGCTCTCGCCCTGGTCTGGACCGGCATCGGCCTGCTGTTGCTCGTGCCGGTTGGCAACGTCGTTGCGGTGCTGCTCGACGAATGGCAGCAGACTCCGCGCACGTTTGCCTGGGCTGCGCTGGCGGTGCTGGCGCTGTTGGCCGGCACGATCGCGTCCAGGTTCTGAAACGCCGGCCTGCCCGTCAGCGGTCCATGTCGGCGAATTCTTCCGGACTGGATGGAATCTGACCGACCTGTGTGGCCACTTCACGGAGGCGTTCGTCTGCGACGGTGCGCATCCGTTCCAACAAGGTCGAGATGCGTTCGGTCTGGCGCACGATGGTCTCGACGTCGGCGGCCGCCTCCGGATGCAGACGCTGGAGAATCCCGCACTGTCCGGCAATGACCTGCAGGCCGCTGTTGATGTCGGTGGCCAATGCCAGCGTGGTCTCCGCCGTCGTCTCCATCGTCTTGTAGCGATCGAGGGCGAGGTACTGATGCTGCACGACGTGCGCAAAGGCCAGGACCTCGGCCAGCGGCTGCAACACATCACGGTGCGCCGCGTCGAAAGCCGCGGTCTTTTTCGAGATCACCGTCAGCGCGCCTATCGCGCGGTTGCGGGAAATGAGCGGCAGGATGAGCAGCGACTGAAAGCCCTGCGACGCGAGCACACCCGCGTCCTGGAAGTCCGACGCCAATGTGCGTGTGTCATCAATCAACGCCGTCTCACACGAGCGGATGACCTGGCCAAAGATGCTGCGCTCGAGCGAGAACTGCAGCTCGGGCCGCGGCCGGCGCCGACGCTCGGGTTCGCTGACGCGTGAGCTGAACACCTGCAGCGACTGTCCATCGTCACGAACCAACGCGAGCCCGAGACGATCGCAGGGGATCAGCTTGCCGATGCGCCGCGCGAGCGCCTGAAACGCCAGGCCCACGTCCTTCGAACGGCCCGCGGTCATCAACATCTCGTTGAGGGCGGCGATCTGTTCCACCTCAGACAGCGTCGCGGCATGTTGCGCGCGCTTCTGCTGGAGGTCGTCGCGGAGTTCACGCAACATTCGGGACGTGGCCCACGCCAGGGAGAAGATGGCGCTCCACGCGATCAGGACGTGCAGCGCGGTTGCCTGCGGCGGCGTCAGCCATTCCCGAGCTGATGCGGACCACACCACGACCTGCGCGACAGCAGTCGCGGCAAGGGTGAAGGGGAGGGCCCGGGTTGGCTGCATGTAGCCCTAGAGTTTGTACGCGTCGGCTACCGGGCGCAATGGGCGGTCAAACCATGCCGGTCGCCGTGTGCCGTCCGGGCCGGGCGCGGGACGTGTTCGCGCCATCCACTCCTGGTAGAGCTCGTGGGAGCGGGCCGTATCGACCATGACGTCGCCATAGTGGTCGTCCGGACCGGCTTTTTCGAGGCGCACCCGCTGATGCCAGCAGTGCATGCCGCTCACTGGATCCGGCTGCACCGGGAACGTCACGTTCTGGTGGACGCCGACTTCCGTCCACCACACGCGACCGCTGTCGGGGTCCTTGCTTTCAAACGGCTGTGCGCCGTGCACCTGCCGCATCTGGAACTTGCCGTCCCCGGACCGTTCGATGCGCACGAGTGATGTCGCATTGCGGGAACCGCCGTTGTCTTCGTTCAGCCGCCAGCGTCCGAGGTGATGCGACATCCCGACGACACCGGGACGGATGCCTTCGGTGGCCCACACCCGCGTCACAAAGAAGCCGATGCCCGTGTGCACCTTCACCAGGTCGCCGGTGGCGAGGCCAAGCCGCGCCGCGTCTCCGGTGGCCATCCACAGGGGATTGCTGTGGGAGATCTCGTACAGCCACTTCACGGGTGAGCGTGTGTGGATGAGTGTCGGCAGCCGGAAGTTCGGGAGCAGATCGAACTCGTTTTCCGACCGGTTGAGATCCCGCCAGTAGACATGCCCAGGCACGTATCGCGGCACAGCGTGCTCGGGCCAGCCCCACTCGGCGAGGGTCGTGGAATACAGCTCGAGCTTCTTTGACGGGGTGTTGAACCCGGACGCCTCGTACGCCTTCGCGCTGTACGCCTCGTCATCGACCTTGAACACGCCGTACTTGCGCATGTATTCGAGCGGCGTGAGTGACTCCTTTGCGGCTGCCTCGGGCAGACCGGGCACGGAGTTCTCGAACATCCACCCGTAGTAGTCGTCCATCGTCATCCGGTCGCCGGCGCGGTACGGCGACTCGAAGTACTTGCGGATGCCCAACGAGCCATCGGGATCAACCTTCCACGACAACGCGATCCAGAACTCAGCTTCTTCCCAGACTTCACCGGGGTTGGCTTCGTGTGTCGCGGCGACGGGTGTGCCCTTCTTCTCAAGCGCGACACGTTTGACCGGCTGACGGAAACCAAGCCAGCGACCCGCATGTGTCTCCTGGCTCATCGTGTCGTGACGCTCCGTGCCAAGGCCCATCGGCAGCACGTAGTCGGCAAACCACGCGGTTTCACTCCAGATGGGCGTCAGCGCGACGTGGAGGCCGATCTTCGACTCGTCCTCGAGCACTTCCATCCACGTGAAGCCGTCTGGATTGGTCCAGAGCGGGTTGTAGACACGCGTGAAATACACGTCGAGGTTGCCGCGGCCCTCCTTCAGGAAGTGGGGCAGCAGGAACGACAGCTCGTGGTACGAAAGCGGAAACTCCTTCGGGAAGAGCAGCTCGTTCCAGTACGACGGCGCCGGCGGAGGCGTCGGATGTTTCGGCACGAACTTGTTCGTGGAGTGCAGATTGACGCCGCCCTTTTCGCCGATGGCGCCCATGAGCACCACCAGCAGATACAACGAGCGCGTGATCTGCCAGCCCCACAGGTGGCCTGCCGCGGCCGCGCGCCAGCTGTGCGTGGCGAAGGCGGTGCCAGCAGCCGCCACGGCCTCTGCAGCTTCGATGATCTTGTGTGCAGGGACGCCCGTTTCAATCTCGGCGTACTCGGGAGTAAACAGTTCGTATTCCTGCTTGAGCGCCTCTTCAAAGGCGTCAAACGTCTTCGGCAGATCGGGACGCAGCGCGTCGAGATACTGCTCCCAGTTGACCCACTTCTCGACGAAGGCGCGGTTGTATTTCCGGTGATCCAGCAGGTGGCGCGCGATTGCCAGGAGCAACGCTGCCTCAGTGCCCGGATTGGCCGGCAGCCAGAGATCGGACTTCGCCGATGTGTTCGACAGGCGCGGATCCATCACGATCAGCGTGGCACCCGCCGCCTTGCCTTCGATGATGCGTTGCGCGTGCGGGTTGAAGTAGTGACCCGACTCCAGGTGCGACGACAACAGGAGGATCGTCTTCGCGTTCGCGTAGTCGGGCGACGGGCGATCGGCACCGGTCCACAGGAAGTGTCCGAGCCGCGCGGATGACGAGCAGACGTTCGTGTGCGAGTTGTGTGCGTCGAGACCCCAGGCCTGCAACACGCGGTTCACGTAGCCGTCTTCACCCGGACGACCGACGTGGTACATCAGCTCCTTTTGCCGGCCTTCGACGATCGCCTTGCGAATACGGGCGCCGAGATCGTCGAGGACCTCATCCCATGTCGTGCGCACCCACTCACCGCCGCCGCGTTTTCCCACGCGTTTGAGCGGATACAGGATGCGATCGGGATCTTCGAGCTGGTTCGGGGTAACGACGCCCTTCGCACACGTGCGACCGCGGCTGCCCGGATGCACCGGGTTGCCTTCAATCTTGCGGACGTCCAGCGTCTCCTTGTCGACGTACGCCAACACCCCACACGCCGACTCGCAGTTGAAGCAGATGCTCGGAATGATCCAGTAGTGCCGGCGGTCCTTCTTGGGCCAGCTCTTCGACTCGAAGTCGACGTAGTCGTCCCAGTCGGACACCGGCGGGTGCGTGCGGAACTCAGTCATTCCAGCATTCCCTCATTTCCGCATCCCCCCATTTCCCCATTTCCCCATTCCCCCATTTCCCCATTACGAGATGGGTACGCACTGCCCCGCATCCACCCAGATGTATTCCCACGCGAGGGAGCCGAGCAGCGCGACGATGGCCATGGGGGCAAGTGCCAGAAGGGTAAAGCCCGTTACCGAAGCGATCCAGAACAACAGCAGCGGCAGCACTCCGCCAAGGCCCAGCGCGCCGGCCCAGTAGAGCTGGCGATAGGCACCGGTGCGAATCGCGCGGATCGCCAGCGCGTGATGAGCGGAGTGGCTGCGCACCACGAGCGTCTCGCCCACCAGAATCAGCAGGTGCACTGAGACCGCGCCGGCCAGTGCCCAGCCGAGCCATGCACGCGTGTCGGGCGACACCTCAACGAACAACGCGCACAGCAGCAACGCGGCACTGCCTTCCGCAACCGCCTGGGCGCAGAGGTCCACTGTATGGTGCCAGCCCTGCCACAGGTCGCGTGCCAGGCCCTGCGCAAACAGCAGTCCTGTGTATGCCGTCGCGCCAACACCCACCGGCAGCGTCACGACCGCGAGCACGGTGACCATCGTCTGCAACTCGAGGAATCCGGCCAGCAACCAGAAACCGGCGAGCGCGCCGTGGGCGGTCAACAGGAATGCGCCTCGCGCCATCCACGACGACCAGTTGGGCCGCGTGAGGATGTAATAAAAACGCTCAGGCCGTTCCAGGTCCCACACCAGCACGGCTGCGGTGACGATGGCGAAGAGGGTGGAGACCAGGGGCGCGGCCACCGCCGTCAATGGCGAGCGATCGCCCATCAGCCAGAGGATCGCGGCCAGCAGCAACGCGCCGGTCGAGATGCCCTTGGCGAGCAGGTAGATGACCAGGTCAATGCCCCACGCCTTCTTGTGCGGCGCATCGTAGTCGACGCGGGCCTGACCCGGCTGCTGCGGATCCGGTTCGGGCGAGCCGATCGGCCGCAGGTGCACGCTGCCTTCCTTGAACATGAAGGGGCGCACGGCCTTTTCCGGCTGAATCACGTCTTCGTGCGCCTGCAGGTAGAAGATCTTCGGCCCGGTGCCTTTTTCCGGCCGGCGCACGGTGAAGTCCTGCTGCGCCACGATCTGCGCCACTTGCGTAGCCGGGTCATCGAGATCCCCGAAGATGCGGCACTCGGTGGGGCACACGCTCACGCAGGCGGGCTGCAGCTGGTTCTCGATGCGATTCGCGCAGAAGTTGCACTTCTCTGCCGTGCGCGTGTTCGGGTCGATGAACAGCTGGTCGTAGGGGCAGGCCGCCATGCAGGCGCGGCACCCGATACACGCCTCGCCGTTGAGATCCACGATGCCGTCGCGGCGCCGGAACAGGGCGCTGGTCGGGCAGATGTTCATACACGGCGCGTCGGTGCACTGGTTGCAGAGCACCGGCAGGAAGAGGCGTCGTGTTTCCGGGAACTGGCCGTGTTCGACCGTCTTGACCCAGCAGCGATTGACGCCTACCGGGATGTCGTGTTCAGCCTTGCACGCAATCGTGCACGCGTGGCAGCCGATACACTTCCGCAGATCGATGACAAAGCCATAGTTCGGCACGCGCATGGACTATACCGCAGACATCAGGCCGTATTCCGCCTCGACGAGCCCATTGAGTTCGGCGAGAGCCCCTGTGGCCGGGCCGGTCGCCAATTGTTGCGCCAGTTCCGCGATCCGCCGTTGTTGCGCGTCTGCCCGCCAGTCCGGCAACGGCAGCATGGCGATGAGTCCGGTCGTGACATGGCCGCTCATGAACAACCGGACAAAACGGTTGAGGACGTTGGAGTTGAACAGGCCGCAAAGGTAGTGCTGCTGCTCTGGTGAGAGGTGGTTCTGCACGCAGAACAGCGTGTGCGTGGTGACGACGCCGGCAGGCAACACCGCTGCAATCAGTGCGTGCGTGTTGCCAACGCCCGAGACATCCCGATAGGCCAGACGTGGACGCTCACATCGCCGGTCGGGGAATCGCCTCCGGACAGCAGCACCGTCCGCCGTTTGGGAAACGGCAGGCAGGTCTACCGTGAACGGTGCAATGTGTTTGCCCTCCACCACGGGGAACCCTTCGGTGTGGCCTGGTCCGTGACCCTGATCGGGCTGCCACATCTTGCGATCGTCGGTGGCATTGAGCTCGCGCCCCACACGCAGGCCCCAGCCGGAGTCACACGCTGCGCGACGAAATGAGCTCAGGCGCCGGACGAACTCGAGGTCTTTCGGCTCCCGCACGTCAGGCAGGCGGACGCCCGGACCACACACGGACCTCAGCTCGTCGTGCGGGATCACCATTCCAGCCGGAACATCCTCATCGTCGTCTGGCGCATCCCGGAGACCCGTGCGCAGCCGAACCCCTGTGCCTCGAGTTCCACGTCCCGGAGCAATGGCGATGACGATGGCGAATCTGATGCCACGGTGAATGGGAAAGAGACCCCGGGCATTGTCGAACCCAATGACTGTATGGAGCGCGCCGGCGTCGACGAGTGCACGGCGGAGATCGGCTGCCCCCTCGTCCACGGCGATGCCCCAAGGAAGCACCATCCCCATGCGACCGGTCGGGCTCAGGAGCTGAAGTGTTCGTTCAACGAAGGGCAGGTGCAGGTTGATATGGCCCTGACGGCAGAGCGGATACAGGCCGGCTTCGCGGATGAACGCGGCGAGCGGATCGCGACCGTTGCCGCTTCGGCCCGACTGGGCATCACGACGCAGCATCTCCCAGGGCGGATTGCCGACGACGGCGTCGAAGCCGGCGTCGTGACGGGGGCTGCCGTTCGGATGGTGGAAGGCATCGCTGAATTCCAGGGGCCAGTGGAAGAACTGATTGGCTTTCGACACCCGTCGGGCGCCGTTCAGCAGACGAGTGTGTTGCCCTTCGGGCAGCAGGCCGGTGTTGTCCAAACGGTCGGTAATAGCCGCGCGGAGTTCTGACGACGAGGGTGTCCTGCCTTCGGACCAGAACCATCGCGCACACCAGAGGTCTGCGGCGTCGCGCCATCGATCGTGAAGCCGATCCCCGTCGTTGAGCGCGGCCCAGAGGCGCTCCTTGCGACGGACCGTGTGCACGGTGTCGTCAGGTTCGTGACTGAGTCCGTGCAGCGAGACTGCTCGCGCCTGCATCGCGTGTTGCAGGTCGGTATCCAGCGAATCGAGCAACGGCGTGTCGTGTGGCCGTGCGTCATGTGCGCGCCGGACCAGGACCGGGGTGGCTCCCACAAGGCTGTTACCGACACGAAGGCGGTGGTCGAGAAATCCAAGCGGCTTGTCTCGCGCGAGGGTGGCCAGCCACAGCGACAACCTGGCAACGCCGACGGCTGTCGGGTTGGCATCCACGCCGTACAGGCACCGTTGGGCAATCAGTCGACGGATCTCTGCGCGGCGGCCCTCGTCGATTTCAAGGGGCGCACAATGCCCGTCGCGAATCAGGGCGCGTTCGTACACGTCCGCCATGTACCGCAAGGCCGCGACCAGAAAGGCTCCGCTCCCCATGGCCGGATCCAGCACACGCAGCTCGAGGATCTGATCCGGCGACGCGTCTTCAACCAGCGGCGCGAGAGTGCGCCTGACGGTGAGGTCGGCCAATGCGCGAGGTGTGTAGAAGGTACCGGTGTCCTTACGCGCGGCGGAGTGACGTCTGGCGCGGGGTTTCCGGGATCCCGGAGTATCGCCCAGCGATTCCGTGTTGAGATCGAGCACCCGCTCGTAGACGGCGCCGAGTTGTTCCACTCCGAGGTCTCCGTAGTGAACCGGCAGTCGGCCGGCAGGGTCTGGTCGCGTGGCGAGCGATACGAGCGCCGTCGCCAGCGCCTCATCGCGTGCGCGGCTGCTGGCGGTCGGCCGCGTCGGGCGGCGCGAGGACTCCAGCGACGGAGCGGCGTCACGCGCAAACAATCGCCCGTTGAACGGAAATATCCGTAACGACTCGACGGCGCCCCCGCTCCTGGCCAGTGACGTGATGGCCGCAAAGGCCTCCCACAACCCGACGGTGCCGCGGTGCTGCGCCGCTGTCACGAGACTGTCGAGCGTGTACGACGAGCGGAACAGTGGATGGTGGATCGGCACCAGCGCGCGCGATTCGGCGAAGAGCAGGAAGAGCAGGCGATACACCAGCGTGAGCGCCTGCTCGAACGCTGCCGGCGCGTGCCGCGCCTCGCGGCGCAACACGCGCGTCAGCGCCCCCAGCGCCTCGTCCACGCCGGCCTGCAGGCCGGCGTGGACGCGCGCATGGAACGCCGCGGCGGCGGTCGTCCAGAGCCGCGGCACGCCGGCGTCTATCGCGCCGGCGTGCAGCAGCGTCGTCAGCAACGCGGCGCCCGGGCCCTCGAGGGCGTCGGGGAACGTGACCTCGAGGGCGCGTCCGCCCGTGCCGCCGCGCGCGGGGATCAGCGACACGTGCGGCGGCGCGACGACTACCGCCCACGACGCGTGCTGCGCACGCGCGAGGGCGGCCGCGTCGCGCCAGCTCGCGGGTGGACGACACGTCCACCCGCGCCAGCCGTGTACCAGGAGCGCGACGGGTTGACCACGCGGCGTCACGAGCCGCGCGGTCAACCCGTCGCCGTGACGCGCCAGGTCACGTGCGCGATACCCCAGCCGTGCGCACAGCGGCATCGCGACCAGGTCAAAGACGCCGCGCGCGCCTGTGGCTGGGCCACAGACGCGCGCGACGTCGCCCCACCAGCGCTGCCACGACGTGAGCGGACGCGTGTCGAGTGTGGCCGCGCGTTCCGCCAGAAACGCGGCCGGATACAGGCGGCCGCCGATGCCCGGCAGCGCGGTCACGACCGTGGCTCCGCGATGCGGATGCGCACGGCCGGCGAGACGTCCACGCGCACGTCTGCCGGCGCTGGCGCCGGCGGCTGCGGGGGGGCGGGCGCCGGCTCTGACGCGAACAGGCCCGGCTGGTG
>CBINOO010000027.1:0-37742 GCA_966252305.1 uncultured Acidimicrobiia bacterium | reverse complement strand
GGGCGCAGGAGATTTGAGTGGGGCTGACCTTAGTACGAGAGGACCGGGTTGGACGCACCTCTAGTGTACGAGTTATCCCGCCAGGGGTAGCGCTCGGTAGCTACGTGCGGAAGGGAGAAACGCTGAAAGCATCTAAGCGTGAAACCCTCCACGAGATGAGATCTCCCTAGACGTAAGTCTCTAAAGGCTCCTGGAAGATTACCAGGTCGATAGGTCGGGTGTGGAAGCACAGCGATGTGCGAAGCTTACCGATACTAATCAGCCGTGAGGCTTGACCATTGATTCTTTTTTCCTCATTGTGGGGACGGAAGAACTGCCGTTTGCAGGGTATTCAGGTTGTCAAACCTGTTTGTGCGACGGGCGCCTTCGGGCGACCGGCGCACAGTGCCGACGAGCGTATGTCTCGTCGCCACGTTTTGTTCTGTGCAAGACAAGTTTCCCGGTGGTCATAGGAGTTGGGTCACACCCGTTCCCATTCCGAACACGGAAGTTAAGCCGACTACCGCCGATGGTACTGCGTGGGTAACTGCGTGGGAGAGTAGGTCGCTGCCGGGATTATTCCCCTCAAAGGGCCCGCTGATATAGCATCAGCGGGCCTTTTGTCTTTTATACGCGCTCGCGCAAACTCAGCAGCACCGTCAACCATGTCGAGCCTTCTACGCCCCTGGCTTCGCGCTGCAAAGGAGCGGGTCCTCCAAACGGCGGCCTCTGCTCGAGGCATCCGCCGCGTCGTCAATGGCGTGCCGTTCAGGGTTGACCCGCCCACACGCGCCAGGTTCGGCAGGGAACATGACGCGATGTGCGCGGCCGCGCTGCTCGCTCACGTCAGACGCGGAGACACGGTCTGGAACGTCGGAGCGAACGTCGGAGTCTACACGCTGCAGCTCGCGCACATGGTCGGAGACACCGGCCGGGTCGTCGCATTTGAACCCAACCCCAGGACGATCGCCGTGCTGCGGAGAAACGTGGCGTTGAACGGCTACGAGGACCGGGTGCTCGTCGAACCCATGGCCGTGGCAGAGCGGTCGGGCCATGTACAACTGTTCGCTGCCGGCGACAGCCAGATGGCGCGAATCTCACACCCGAATCCACTCGATGGCCCACAGGAGCCCATTGCAGTTCCGGCGACCAGTCTTGACGACTATGCGGTCCATCACGGCATGCCGGCAGGCCTCGTCATGGATATCGAAGGTCTCGAAGTTGCCGCGTTGCAGGGAGCCAAACGGCTCCTGGCCGATGGTCCCGACTGGATGCTCGTGGAACTGCATCCGGACGCGTGGGCCTGGAGCGGAAACTCTGCGGCGGAACTCCTTCACCTCCTCAACGACTACGGCTGGATAGCGACCCCGCTGTCAGGCCAGAACTCCGCCTCTGCGAGCTACGGTCACGTTCTCCTGGAACGTCGGCCCGGACGTGACGTCGTCAACGCCCTTTCGGAATGACGTCGATTCGAATCGACTGCAGGGGCTTGTTCGTGGAGGCCAGCGGGGTGGCGCCGGCAGGCATCGCGTTCAGCCGGAGCAGATACGCGATTACCTCTGCGTACTCCTCCTCAGTCAGGCTGCCTGGATCGTTTTTCGGCATCTTCTCCTGAAGGAACTCGAGGAGCTCAGCCAAGGTCCGGCCCTGCCAGGTGAGGAAGACGTTGCCGGTGTAGGTCGCGGTGGGGTGACACGACAGGCACAAATCCTTGTACAGCGCCTCTCCCCGATTGGCCTGGGCGGAGGTATAGACCTGATCCCGGGTTGTCCGTTGGGACTGATCGCTGGCCGGAGTTGCTCGCGCCGCGCCAACGACAACGAAAAGGGCGATCAAGGGCGCCCCGAGAGCACTAACCCGCACGGCGGATACGATACTGGCCGTCTTCATCTCGTTCGCGGTGGGCGGTATGGCAGCTTTGGCACAAGGTCTGGAGGCGGGTCACCGTGCTGCGAGCGCCGTCGACGTTGCCCGATGTAGCCTGGGAGGCAATCGATTCCGCGAGCGTGGCCGCTTCTCTGGCCCAGCGCACGGCATCCTCCGTCTTCCGTGCGAGAAAAAACTGCTCCGTGGTCTTGAACAGACCGGCGAGATTTTCCGCCTCCCGCCTCGTCGTCGCCACATCTCCCGCCTCAAGTCCCTTCCGCACCTCACCCACGGCCGGATTGACCTTCTTCATGACCGCATCAAAAGCGATCTCCTCGGGCGTGAGCGGCACCGGCTTCGGCTTCGCCAAGTCGGTCATGTCCGCGTCATAGACCTGCTGCGCCAGCACCATCGGCTTCCCTGTGAACGCCGCGATCTGTTCCGCGGAGAGATCCAGCGAATACGAACCGGCCGCAGCACGGAGGGCGTCCGGAGAAAATCTCAGCACCTCACCGACCACCGTCACATAGCTCCCGCCCTTCGGCGCGGTCGTCAGTGATGGCGCCACGACCAGCAGAGGAGAGGACGCGCGCGCGGCCGCATTGTGATCGACCAGGAATGTCGTCGGACTCAGCGCTGCGTCCGCAGTGGCGTAGACCGACACCTTCTGGCCGATGAACCGATCTGGCAGAGCGACAATCGACGCGGCCGTTGCGGGCACCAACGATGTCGACGCCTGCGCGGCCGGCGGCTGTTGCGCGCGGACGCTGATGGCGGTGATGAGGACACTCATGGCCGCGAGCGACAAGAAGCGACTGTGCACGGAAAATCCTCCGCGCTCATTCTACGCGTACAATCCAGCCGATGGTGAAGGACATCCTGGCGCATGGTGCGCGCTATTACGCGTTTGGCGAACGCGTGGCCGCAGCGCTGGCCCACGCGCAGCAGACAGACTTCCGCGCACTGTCTGACGGCGAATATCCGGTGCGGGGAGCACTGGTGCGGGCTCTCGTCCAGCGCTACCAGACGAAGCCGTTGGCGGCTGGGCGCTGGGAGGCGCATCGGCAGCACATCGACCTGCAGATGGTGGTGGAGGGCGAAGAGCGCCTCGGCGTCGCACCGATTCAGGCCATGGCGCCCGAACCCTACGACGCGGAGAAGGACCTGCTGTGGCTGACCGGCACTGGCGACCTGGTGACGATGCGGCCGGGAGACTTTGTCCTGCTCTGGCCGGAAGATGCCCACATGCCGGGGCTGCAATGCGAGGCCGCGGCGAATGTTCTGAAGGTGGTCTACAAAATCGCCGTCGGCTGAGCGATCAGGCGGACGAGTGTTTCGCCGTACTGCGCGATCTTGGCTGGCCCCATGCCGGCAACCGATCCGAGCGCGTCCACTGAGGGGGGCTTGTCGGTTGCCAGGGCCATCACCGTCTTGTCATGCAGGATGACGTAGGGGGGCACCTGCCGACGGGACGCTTCCTGCCGACGCCACGCGCGTAAGGCGTCCACCACGCGCTCGTCCGCCTGCGCCGCGTCTGTCGGATGCGAGGTTCCGGCGGACTTCTTCGCTTTGCCACGCCGCGCGGGCTTGAGATGGAGTTCGGGCACCACCAGCGACACGTTGCTGGTACGACCTGCCATCACGTCGCGGCCGTGTGTCGTGAGTCGCAGCGTGCGGTAGACGTCGGATGAGGACGAGAGTGCGCCCGCGCCTTCCAGCGCGTCGATCCACTTTTCGATGATGCGGACATCCTGGTCCCTGAGTAACCCGGTCGTCGTCAGGCCGACCAGGGCATCGGGCAGATCGTCGAGCTGCCCGGTGAGCATCGCCGCGATTTTCCTGCGCCCCCAGCGTTCACCGCCACGGGCGACGCCGGAGAGAATCTTCCTGGCAAGGAGGACCTGCTCCGGGGTCAACACCGTGCGTCGGCGGCAGTTGCCGCACGTGCCGCAATCCTGACCAGCGGCTGGATCTCCGAAGTATTTGAGGATGGTGTTGCGCAGGCAAGCGGCGGAGTCGGCATACGCCACCATCCGGCGGAGTTTTCGGCGCTCCAGTTCGACGCGGTGCGCGACTTCCTCCTCGGTCATCGATCGCACATCGCCGCTGTCGTCGTCACTGCGGCGTTCAATGAGGAACTCACGGGTTTTCACGTCGGCGTAGTTCCAGAGCAGGGTTGCCGTGGCCGGGCGTCCATCACGGCCCACTCGGCCGATCTCCTGGTAGTACGCTTCCAATGAACCCGGCAGGTCCCGGTGCACCACGACCTCGAGGTCGGGGCGGTCAATGCCCATACCAAACGCGTTCGTGGCACACACGACGCGCAGCGAGCCATCGGCGAACGCATCCTGCACGCGCGCACGCTCTGCGTCGGCCAGGCCGGCATGGTACGCCGCTGCATGAATGCCCGCGTCGAGCAACACACCCGCAGCGTCTTCCGCGCCCTTTCGTGTCGAGGCGTAGACCAATGATCGCGACGCGCCAATGAGCTGCGGCAGCAATATGCGTTTCTCACGGTCCCCGCTGACCGGCCGCACATTGAGGCTGATGTTCGGCCGATCAAATCCGGCCACGAAGACGTCCGGACTCTGCAGCCCCAGCAGGGCGATGATGTCGTCACGCACTTCAGGGGTCGCTGTTGCCGTGAACGCCAACACCGGGGGGCGCCCGGGGGCGCCGTCGGCCCGTCTGCAAGCGCCTGCCGCATCGGCGAGGCGCCGATAGTCCGGGCGGAAATCGTGTCCCCAGTCAGAGACGCAATGGGCCTCGTCGACCACAAACCTCGAGACCGGCAACTGCGCCAGCCGCGCCAGAAACGCCGCCGATGCAAACCGCTCCGGGGCCACGTAGAGCAGCCGGAGTTTCCCCTGGCCTGCGAGGAGCAATGTGGCCTGGCGTTCCTCAGCCGACTGCATGGAATGGAGGGCGCCGGCCGGAATCCCACGGCGGGTGAGGTCGTCCACCTGGTCCTTCATCAGTGAGATGAGGGGAGACACCACGAGGGAGATTCCGCCGAGTTTGACTGCCGGAAACTGAAAACACAACGATTTGCCGGCACCGGTGGGCATGACCGCGAGCACATCGGCGCCCGACAATGCCGCCTCGACGATCGGGCGCTGGGCCGGGCGAAAGTCGCGGTGACCGAAGTGGGCGGTCAGTGAGTCGAGCAGGTCCGGCACTCTCCCATTGTGACAAACCTCAGGCTAAGCTGATCGCGCCCCCTCATGGCTTCGACAGAATTGCTCGGGTTGCTGCTCAACGCCGGACTCCTGCTTGCGATGGTCACGGTGCTTGACGTGTTGAGCAGCGCGAGAAATCTCGACTCATCGCGAGCCGGCGGATTTGTCGCCGGTATTGCCGTCGGCCTGATTGGCATCGGGCTCATTGCCGCGCCGCTTCGCGCAGAACCTGGTGTGCAGTTCGACACTCGTTCGGTGCTGCTGTCCGTGTCGGGACTGCTGCTGGGCCCTGTTCCCACGCTCGTGGCCATGGTGATGACGGGCCTCTATCGGGTCTCCATAGGCGGCGCCTGGGTCATCGGCTGTCTGGTCATCGCAACGTCCGGAGGCATCGGCCTGTTGTGGAGACCGCGCCACGCCGTGACCACGGGCATGACACGGGCCGTCAGTCTCTACCTGATGGGCGTCGTCGTGCATCTGGTCATGCTCACCCTGATCGCGCAGATTCCAGATGGCGTCGGCCCCCGGATGGTGGCGTCCGTCGGGGTCCCGGTCATGCTCGTGTATCCCGTCGCGACGGTAGTGCTCGGTCTGCTGCTCACGCAACGCGCGACCGCCCGGGAGACCGCGCAGCGGCTGCGCCACCAGGAACGGGAATACCGGCACCTGTTTGACGCCAGCCCCCATCCGATGTGGGTGTACGACCTCGAGACGTTGCGTTTTCTCGCCGTCAACGCGCGGGCGACGCAGGTCTACGGATACAGTCGCGAGGAGTTCCTCTCGATGACGCTCCATCGCCTGATGCCTGAGGCCATGCGCCCTCACTTGCGCGAGACGCTCCAGGCGGTGATGGCGCGTCCCGCTGACGAGGTGCTGGTGCGCCAGCACGTCACCAGGGCCGGGCAGATGCTCGATGTCGAAATCATCGCTCATACCACGGAGTTTGCCGGGAGGGCGGCGCGTCTCGTGCTTGCGCATGACGTCACGGGATCCCGTCGGCTGCTGGAGGAACGCGAACGGCTTATTGCCGCGATTGAACAGTCCGAAGACAGCATCCTCATCACCACCGCGGACGGCACGATCGAGTACGTCAATCCCGCCTTCGAAGCGGTGACCGGCTACACACGCGCCGAGGTGCTCGGCCAGAATCCACGTATCCTCCGCAGCGGCGAACAGTCTGCCCAGACCTACGCGCAGCTCTGGCAGACGATCCTGGCTGGACACACATGGCGCGGCCGTCTCGTCAACAGGCGCAAGGACGGTTCCCACTTTCACGAAGACGCCACGATTTCACCCGTCCGCGACCGCGACGGCCGGATCAGCAGTTTTGTCGCCGTCAAGCGGGATGTCACTCGGGAGATCGAACTCGAGGCGCAGTACCTCCAGTCGCAGAAGATGGAGAGCGTCGGACGGCTCGCCGCCGGCGTCGCGCACGACTTCAACAATCTGCTGACCATCATCAATGGTTCCGCGGAACTGGCGGCACACTCGGTCGAGGACGACGACCCCATCGCCGAGGATTTGCGGCAGATTCTCGCCGCCGGCGAACGCGGCGCTGCGCTGACACGTCAGCTTCTGGCGTTCAGTCGTCAGCAGGTCACCAAGCCGGACGTACTCGAACTCGATCGGGTGATCGACAACGTGCGGCGCATGCTCACCAGGCTGCTGCCCGAGCACATCAGGCTGACGGTGTCTCCAGGCCTGGGCAACACGCGTGTGCGGGCTGACGCCGCGCAGATCGAGCAGGTGCTGCTCAATCTCGTGGTGAATGCGCGGGACGCCATGCCGGGCGGCGGCGACCTGCGCATCACCACGGACGTCGCGATGCTCAGCGATGCCGAGGCCCAGCGACTGCGACCAGCCGTGCACAGCGGGTGTTTTGCCCGCATCCGTGTGGTGGACTCCGGCGTCGGCTTCGACGCGACGGTGAGCGCGCGCATCTTCGAGCCCTTCTTCACCACCAAAGCCGTCGGCAAGGGGACCGGCCTCGGCCTGGCGACGGTGTGGCAAATCGTGGCAGACAGCGGTGGAGGCCTCGACGTGCACAGTCAGCCGGGCTCCGGCGCCAGATTCGACGTGTACCTGCCGGTGGTGGAGATCGAGACCTCGCCGTCAGTGACCTCTCCCTCGCCGCGGCGAACACAGCAGCAGGGCACGATCCTCGTCGTGGAAGACGAGGACGTCGTCAGGCAGCTGGCGGTTCGCGCGCTCTCGGCGGCCGGGTTTGTCGTTTTGACCGCGGCGCACGGTCGGGACGGCCTCGACGTTGCCGACACTCATGCGGGAGTGATCGACCTGGTCGTCACAGACATTGTGATGCCGGAGATGGGCGGCCCCGAGATGGTGACTCACCTGCGGCGCCAACGGCCGAACGTGGCGATTCTCTACACGTCCGGCTACACCGGTGACCGCGACCTCTCGGACTGGATACGCGATGCGCAGGTGCCCTTTCTCGCCAAACCCTACTCACCGGCGGATTTGGTGGAGACTGCCGCGGCGCTCGTCGCCAGGGCCAGGCAAATGTGACTTTTTGATGGCCGCGTGAACAGCGCGCCGGGGGTGGCCGTAATCCGACCATGATGTCGAGGCCGGTCTTTCGTTCCACCTCTCTCCTGGCTCCCCTGGTGGTCCTCACTGCAGCCATCACCTGGCCGACGGCCGGGGTGCTTCGGGCCTCTCAGCCGCAGGCCACCTGCCAGATCACCGGCCGGATCATGGCTGGATCGACGCCGCTTCCCGGCGTGTCGGTGCTGGTGCGTGCCGGTGACCGGCTGGCCGCTGCGACCTCCAGTGGTGAAGATGGTGTGTACCGCGCAAGGGTCACGCCGGGCAGTGACCTTCGCATCGCCGTTGAACTGACCGGATTCGCGTCATCGGAACGGACAGTGACCGTGACGCCCGACTCGTGCACGGTGACCGCCGATTTTGCGCTGACGCTCGCGTCCCGGGTCGCCGGCGCGACCGCACCACCGACGGCTCCGGCGTCCCCATCGGCAGGCGCCCCGGCCGCACAGCGTTTTTCCACGGTCGCCGTGCAGAGCGGCGCCAACGCCGCGGCAGCGCTTGAGGTTAACCTGCCCGATCGCGCTGCCGAGCAGTCGGCGATGGCGCTGTTGCCGCCAGGTTTTTCGCTCGACGTCCCGACAGAAGCCGTCACCATCACTGGTCAGGTGGCCAGCATCGATCGCGCGATGATGGGGGATCGTCTGGGCGCCATCAATCGCGGCGAGTTTGATCCCGCGACAGGCACGTTCTCCGGCGGCGACCAACCGGAAGGGCAAGCCGCCGGTCGCGGCGGGCGAGGTGGCCGCGGCGGGGCGGCCGCTCCCGGCGGTCGTGGTGGCCCGGGCAACTTCCAGATTGGCGGCCGGGGCGGCCGCGGCCAGCAGCTGTTCCAGTTCACCACCAACTACAGCTACAGCGGTTCGCCGCTTGACAGCGCACCCTATCAGCTGCGGCCGGACTCGCCGACGTCGACGGCGCCGTACCATCGCCAGAACTTCGGTGCGACGGTTGGCGGTCCCGTGATCATTCCAGGCGTCTACAACGGCACGCGCCGCACCACCTTCACGGTGACCTACGGCGGCAACCGCGGTCAGAACCTGTTTGACCAGTACGCCACCGTTCCCACGGCGGCACAGCGCGCCGGCGACTTCTCGGCGCTCTCCGGGACGCTGGTCGACCCGTCCACTGGACAGCCCTTCCCGGGAAACACCATTCCGGCTTCGCGGATCGATCCCTCCGCGGCGTCACTGCTGCGGTTCATGCCCCTGCCGAATCTCGACGGTACGACCCGCAACTACCACACCGTGACAACGCGGGATCAGGTCGGCGACAACCTGACGGTGCGGGTGACGCACAACTTCACCCAGGCGGCAGGCCGTGGCGGCGGCGCCGGCCGTGGCGGCGGTGGCGGCGGCCGCGCAGGTGGTGCCGGCCGCGGCTCTCAGGCGCTCGCCGTCAACATGACGGCGCAGGTGCAGTATCGGCGCAACGACAGCGACCAGGCCAACGTCTTTCCGACTCTCGGCGGATCAAGTCGGAGTCGGTCGCTGACGACCCCGCTCACGATCAACATCTCGAAGAACCGTGTCCAACACGCGATTGGCCTCACCTATTCGCGGACAACGGCATCGTCAGCAAACCAGTACTCGTTCGTCGAGGACGTCGCGGGGAATGCCGGCATTACCGGCGTGTCCACCGACCCGTTGACCTGGGGTGTTCCGTCCCTCAATTTCTCGACGTTTTCGGACGTTCGGGATACCACACCGTCCCGCCGTGTCGACTCGCGGTGGGCGCTGACGTATGCGCTGACCAAGCCGTTCCGTCAGCACACGCTGCGTCTTGGGGGGGACATCAGGCAGGACCACAGCAGCAGTCAGTCCGACGGGAACGCCCAGGGGGCGTACACCTTCACCGGGGTCTACTCGAGTGGAACCACACAGGTGCGCACCGGTGGTTATGACTTCGCTGATTTCCTGCTTGGCCTTCCCCAGCAGGCCCAGGTCAACTATGGTCCGGGCGAAGTGACTCTGCGCGGTCGATCGTTCAGCCTGTACGCGCAGGACGACTGGCGCCCGCGCGGGGACCTGACGTTTAATCTCGGCCTGCGGTACGAGGTCGTCTTTCCGTTCGTTGAAACGCGCGGGCGCATGGTGAATCTGGATGCGGCAACCGGCTTCAGCGCCGTCATGCCGGTCACCCCGGGTGGTGTTGGGGCGTATTCGGGGACCTTTCCTGACGGCCTGATTCGCACCGACTGGAACAACCTCGCGCCGCGCGCGGGCTTCGCGTGGAGAGTGGCGCAGTCGACCATCCTGCGTGGCGGTTACGGCCTCAGTTACAACAGCGGGTCATATTCGTCGATGGCCCGGCAGATGGTGACGCAGCCGCCGTTCGCGGTCTCCAACACGGCGATTGGCACCGCGGACACACCGCTTGCCCTGTCGAATCCTCTCGCCACGGCCACTCCGGACCAGATCACCAACGACTACGGTGTCGACATCGACTATGTGCTCGGACGCGTGCAGACGTTCAACACCGACATCTCACGGGACCTCTCCCAGGCGTGGAGTGTCGGGGTCGGCTACACCCACATCCGTGGCTCGGACCTCGATATCGTGCGCGCACCGAATCGCGGACCCGATGGCTTGTTGATTGATGGCGTCCAGCCCTTCCTCTGGCAGAGTTCGGAGGGATCGTCGCGGCTGCACGCGCTCGACGTGCGTCTCACCCGACGTCCCGTGGGGGCCGTCGGTGGCGGTGTCTCCTACACGCTGGCGCGTTCGCGCGACAACGCGTCGTCGATTGGCGGGGGCGGATCTGTGGTCGCGCAAAACGATCAGGATCTCGACGCGGAGTGGGGCCTGTCGAGTTTTGATCGCCGCCACCAGCTTTCCGCCAACCTGAATGTTGCCCTGCCGTTCGGCGTGGGCCGGCGCTGGTTCACCAATGGTGGTTTCTGGGGCACGGTGCTCGGCGACTGGCGATTCACGACGACGCTGACGGTCCAGTCAGGGACGCCGCTGACCGTGCGTGTCACCGGCGCCGCTGCGTCCGTGGCGCAGGGCGTCAACGGAACGTTGCGCGCCAACTACGACGGTGCCGCGATTTCGGTGTCCAACCCGACGATCGATCGCTATTTCAATACCGCTGCCTTTTCGGTGCCCGACGCGGGGACCTATGGCAACTCGCCGAGAAACCTGGTGGTCGGTCCCGGCAGCCGGCTGCTCAATGCCCAGTTCGCCAGGGATATCCGCCTTGGCGGCACCCGCGTGGCAAGCCTGCAGCTCAACGCGAACAACCTCCTCAATACGGTCAACTATCGAGGCGTGAACACCATCGTGAACTCGCCATCATTCGGCCAAGTCACCTCGGTCAGCGCGATGCGCTCGATGACGGTGAACGTGCGATTCCGTTTCTAAGGTGTCATCCATGACTCGACTCATTCAGACCATCGTCATCGGGGCGACCGCTGCCGCTGTGCTGCTTGTGCCCCACCTGCATGCGGACACTGGGCCGCAGCAGGCTCCGGTGTTTCGCGCGAACCTGTCTCTGGTATCGGTTGATGTCGTCGTCCGGGATCGCGACGGCAACATCGTCAAGGGCCTCACGGAGGCGGACTTCACGATCGTTGAAGACGGTCGACCACAGCAGGTGCGCACGTTTGCGTATCAGGAGATCGCTGCAGCGCCCGCGGAGGCCGTGACCACCTCCGTGCTGGCGGGGGTCGAGGAACGGGCGGTGACTGCCGGGAAGGCTGCGGCGGAGCCGCCGCCGGCCGCTCCCATGCGGTCAGAGGATCTCGCCGGACGACGACTGGTGATTCTGTTGTTCGACACCAGTTCCATGCAGCCGGAAGACGTGCAGCGGTCGGTTGACGCCGCGCGCGCGTTCGTTCGCGACGACATGTCAACGGCCGATCTGGTGGCCGTCGCGCGGGTGAGTTCGCTGCTCGACGTCCTCACGGACTTCACATCCGATCGCGACATCGTCAGCGCGGCGCTCAATCAGCTGGCGTATTCGGACGGCACCGAGACGCCGCCCCCGTCCGCACAGACCGCCGCCACCGATGAACAGACGGCAGCGGCCACCGAGGATCCCGACGCCGACGCCGACGCGGCGGAACTGGAGATGTTCAACAACGACGTCCGGCTGCGGGCCCTGCGCGCTCTGGCGGAGTCGTTGACGCCGATCGAACAGAAGAAGGCCATCCTCTATTTCTCTGCGGGGATGCAGCGCAGCGGCCAGGACAACCAGGTCGAACTTCGCGGCGCCATCAATGCCGCCGTCCGCGCCAACGTGTCCATTTATCCCGTGGATACACGGGGCCTGCAGGCCGTCGTGCCCGGCGGCGACGCGAGGCAGGCCAGTGGTCGAGGGCGGGGCATGTTCAGCGGCCGCGGCATGGCGCAGCAGTTCGCGCGGCTGGCGTCGTCGCAGGATACGCTCGTCTCGCTGGCTGCCGACACCGGAGGTCGTGCCTTTACCAACACGAACAACTTCGGTGACGCGTTTGATCGACTGCAGCGCGATTTGTCGGCGTACTACCTGCTTGGCTATTCGAGCACCAACACGTCGAAGGATGGTCGCTTCCGCCGGATTCAGGTGCGCGTGAAGGGTGACGGGTACCGCGTCGAGGCACGTGCAGGCTACTACGCGGACCGCGACTTCGCGCATACCTCCAAGGCCGACCGGGAGACCCTGCTCGAGGAACAGCTGTTTGCGGATGTCTCGGCGACGGATCTGCCCGTCATCGCGTCAGCGATGTATTTCCGAATGGCGGCCGACAAGTACTATGTGCCGCTGGCGGTGTCGGTGCCAGGGTCTGCCGTGCCGGTCGCAGAAGGGGCTCGCGAGGTGACGTTGGACATTCTCGGTCAGATTCGCGACGAGCGGGGCATGCCGGTCGGGCGTCTGCGCCAGACCATGAAGCTGCCGGCGGGCGAGTCAGCCACGCTGGGCGGCAAGCAGATTCTCTATCAGTCCGGGATGACTCTGCCGCCCGGGCGCTTCTCCATCAAGGCGGTCGTGCGGGAGAACGCGTCAGGCCTCATGGGGACATTCGAAGCCCCCGTCACGGTCCCCGAGCTGGCAACGCGCCCCCTCAAGGTCAGCTCCGTCGTCTTGAGCTCACAACTGCAGGCCGTGAATGGCCGCTCCGACAATCCGCTGATTCGCGATGGGGTGCAGATCGTACCCAATCTCTCGCACGTCGTCGGTCGGGATCAACGCCTGTACTTCTACTACGAGGTGTATGACGCCGGTGCGAACCCGCAACAACCGGTCGATCTGCGCACATCGCTCGCGTTTTATCGTGGTGCGGTCAAGGTGCTCGAGACGCCGGTGTTGTCGCGCACCACGGTTGATGTGCAGGGACGACGAGCGACGGTGTTCCAGCTCGAGGTCGCGCCCGAGTCGTTCGAGCCGGGGCTCTATACCTGTCAGGTGAACATCATCGATGAAGCCGCGGGGCAGTTCGCCTTCCCCCGGCTGGTGTTCTACGTTCGCTGAATCATGCCGTCCCGCGCCCTGATCGTCGAGGATGAGCCGAGCATTCTGGAGCTGTTGACCCTGCATCTCCGCCGCGAAGGGCTGGACGTGACGGTGTGCGTTGACGGGGAACAGGCGCTGGCGGCGATTGATCGGACCGCCTTCGACATCGTCGTGCTCGACTTGATGTTGCCGAAGGTGGATGGGTTGGCCGTCTGCCGCGCCCTGCGGACGTCGCCGCTCAACGCGGATGCGGCTGTGCTGATGGTCACGGCGCGACGCGGCGAATCCGACGCCGTCCTTGGTCTCGAGACCGGCGCGGATGACTACCTCACGAAACCGTTCGGCGTCCGCGAGTTCGTCGCGAGGGTCCGGGCGCTGCTGCGGCGACCACGAACCGTGCCGACCCCACCACCTGTGTTCGAACACGGTGGTGTCCGCCTCGAGCCGGCTCGCCGGCAGGTGGTCGTTGACGGCCGGCGGGTCGAGCTGACTCCACATGAGTTCGCCGTCCTCCAGCTGCTCGTGTCCTCGCCGGGCGTGGTGTTTTCACGTGCCGACCTGCTGGCCCGCGTATGGACGCCGGAGACGCACGTGACGGAGCGGTCGGTGGATTCGCTGATCAAGCGCCTCCGCCAGAAGATCGAACCGAGTGACGACCCGACCCGCATCCTCACCGTCTGGGGGACCGGCTACAAATTCAGCGATGGTTGAGACCCTCTGGTATCGCAGCCTGTACTGGCGCATCGCGATCGGCTTCATCGGGACCCTTGCCGTCTTGCTCGCCGCGCAGGTGGTGGTCTTCCTGTGGGTCAGCGGCCGGGCCGCCGAATTCTGGCCGGGCCGAACGCCGGCCGAGTACGCGCAGGTGATCGCCGCAGATGTCAGCGTGGCGCTGGCAGAGCAGCCGGATCTCGATCTCGAGGCGCACGTGAACGCGAGGTTCACCAGTCCGTATCGCGCCTTCGCGATCGTGCTGCGCGACCGGACCGTCGTGTACAGCCGCCGCGTTCCGCCACCACCGATGATTGCCAGGGCAGCGCTGCTTCAGCTGGGGGTCGCTCCAGGCGAGGATCGTGGACGAGGTGGACGCGGGCGAGGCGGCAGGCCGGGGATCGGCGACGGCCGCCCGCAGTTTGTCTTCGCCCCTGTCTTTGTCCGTGGCGAAGAGGCGGGGACGGTGGCCGTGTCACTGACGGCGCCGCCCTTTCGCGCGACGATTGCCAGTCTGGGGCCGGGCCTTGCCCTCCAGGCCCTCCTCGTCCTGTGCGTCGGCGCGGTGCTGGTCTCGCTGCTGGTCTTCCATCCGGCCCGGCGGCGGTTGGTCAGCCTGCAGTCGGCCGTACGGGCATTCGGCGACGGCAGATCCGACGTGCGCGCTCCTGAAGCCGGCGGTGACGAGGTGGCATCGCTCGCCAAAGCCTTCAACCGGATGGCCGCGACGCTTGAACAACGCGCAAGTGATCTGGCCGAGGCCGACCGCATTCGTCGACAGCTGCTGGCCGACGTCTCGCATGAACTCGGCACTCCGCTGGCCGCCATCCGCGGCTACGTAGAAACGCTGGGCATGCCGGACGTCGATCTCGACGATGAGACGCGGCGTCGATATCTGGGCATTGTCTCAATGGAGGCGGAGCGACTGGGACAGATCATCGACGACCTGCTTGACCTCGCCCGCTTTGACAGCGGTGGCGCGCAACTGCGGATGGGTGAGGTGACCGTCGACTCGCTGTTCCAGCGGGTGGCCGACCGGCACGCGCCTGTGCTCAAGGAGCGTGGCGTGACCCTCGAGGTCCAGCCCGCATCACCAGGCCTCGCGGTGTGGGCTGACGCGGCGAGGCTCGAACAGGCCCTGCAGAATCTGGTGGCCAACGCGATTCGCCACTCTCCCGCGGGAGGTGTCGTACGACTTGGCGCCAATCACGTCGACGACCTCACCGCGATTCAGGTCGAAGACGAGGGACCGGGCATCGCGCCGGAGCATCTGCCCCGTGTGTTCGATCGGTTCTACAAAGTGGACGCGTCACGGACGGGGACGGCTGTCCCGTCGGGATCCGGGCTTGGTCTCTCGATTGTTCGTGCGATCGTCGAACGTCATGCGGGACGTGTGTCTGCCGAGAACCGGGCCGGCACCGGGGCGCGCTTCATCATCGAGCTGCCCGACTCGCGATCAGATAGACCAGCATCGAACTGATCAGGCAGGGAAGGGTCCCGCCGATGTCGCTGGCCAGGTGAAATACCACGGCGCCTGACACCCACGCCATCAGGGCGGGCATGGACCAGCCGTCACGCAGCCGAGGAACGACGTACAGCCGCGAAATGTCGACCGGCGTTCGCAGTACGAAGAAGTGCGCCAGCAGGATGCCTCCAATCGGTACGAGTGCCGATCCGAGGAAGAGCGTGAACTCGCCGTACCGTTCAAGCCATTCCATCGAGAACGCGCCGAGCGCTGCCCCGATGCCGCCGATGATCCACACGCCGGTCGTGCCGGAGATCGACGGTTGCAGGCTGCGCAGCGCCAGTGCCGACATGTAGACGTTGACGAAGTTGGTGGTCAGCGCGGCAACGGCCACCAGCAGCGCGCCCCAGGCTCCGAGATTGAGCGACGAGATCATGGCGCCGGGATCACTTGAGCCCGCCACGCCGGCGGCAAAAAATCCCAGCGGCATGAACCACAGGGACGTCAGGGCCAGACCGGCGAGTACTGCCACTCCCGCACCTCGCGCGCTGCGCACGAATCGTGGGTAGTCGGCGAACATCAACAGCCACGACGCCTGATAGCCAATCACCATGTCGAATCCCGCCGCAATGTCACCGGCGGATGCCGGCGATGTGGGCCACGCCGGCCACGGCGCGCGCAGGCAGGCATACGTGAACACGCCGCCGGCCAGGAGCAACAGGGGCACCGCCACCCGGTCCACGACCGCAGCCAGGCGCGGGCCGCCCAGCACGATGAGCGTCGCCAGGATGCCGAGGCCTACCGCCCAGGCCGCCGTGGTTCCGACGGCGGTCACGCGCGCGGTGATGGACGCGGCGATGACGTTGTTGAGCGCGATCCACGCGAAGTTGGTGACAAACAGCAGCGTGGCGAGCGCCTGGGCTCCCGAGTAGCCCAGGACCGCGCGAGTGGCGACGATCGACGGAACCCGAAGGCGCGATCCCAGGGGGGCCAGCACTGCCGTGAGCATCGCCCCGGCCACTGATCCCAACGTGATGACCCCCATCGCCGTCGCCCACGAATACGACGCGGGCAGGCTGGCGCCGACCTGCAGCGTAGTGGCGACCACGTTGGCGCCGACGAAGATCAGGAAGAGGTCAAGCGGAGAGCTGGTTTGATCGGCCGCCGAGAGCGGCGAGAGGTCAGCGGGTCCCATCGCCAACCTGGCGTGCAGCCCTGAACAGTGGATCGGCCGACGCCAGCAGCACCCACCGGAGACGCTCGGGGTAGTCCGGCGGCAGGTCGGCAATGAACGTGCGAACGGCATCGGCGACTGCGGGCGTCTGGTGGCCACCCAACACGGCGTCAGCCCAGCGTTTCGGAAAGAAGATGTCGCCCGTGTCGCGAATCTCGCGGACGAGACCGAGCGCGGGTACGACCAGCGGCGCGCTCGTCTCGGCCCGCAGCGGGTGATGGATGTAGCCCACTGCCTCGAGCACCCAGGCTTCCCGGCGACGCTGTTCGACGTCGGCGAAGCTCTCGAAGAACGCGCGCCTGACGTCGGCACTGTCGGAGAGGGCGGGGCGCACGAAGGCGAAACGATCCCGCCGATCGGGGTTGGTAATGCGCGCAGCCTGGGCATCGAGCACATCGATGCCGCGCAGAGCCAGTGCCGCCGCGAGCGCCGTTTCGTCCGCTTCCGATAACGGCAGGTCGGGGATGCGGACCTCTCGTCGCCAGACGGCAGTCATCCACTCAAGGGTGGACGGTGTCGTCGCAACGCCACTGAGTGCGCCGAACCAGGTGTTGCGCCGACTTGTACCTCGTGCCGCGTCCAGCCCCTTGCGCAGGAGTGCCTCCACACGAGGCCCACGAGCGGCCCGTTCGCCCGGAGAGAGGAACCGCCAGAATGTGGCCTGCAGGTACGAGAGTTGTCGCGAGAGGTTGAGTTCATCGGGTTCCGCGTCCACTGCTGTGAGCAGCGTGTCCAGCAGGTGCGGCGCCGAGAGGCGACCGTCGAGCATGGACTCCCACAGCAACACGACCGCTGCGCCACGTGTCAACGCGTCCTCGATCAACGGCAGGTCGGTGGCCAGTCGTTCGAGCATGTCGGTCGGGAGCACGAAGTCGCCGTAACCCAACCCACCTCCGGTTGGAAGGATCCAACGCGCGCCATCAGACAGGGTGCCGGCCGGCACTGCGGCCGTGGCTGTGCCCGATTCTCCCATGGTGACGTCGGTGTTGACCGTGGTGCCGCCGCTGCCCATCGTCAACGTCAGGGCCTGGGGCCAGACCAGATCACGACCCGCCGGATCGGACGCCTGCAACATCACGGAGGCGCCGCCGTCCGCGGCGGGTTGTTCGGTCAGGACGATGCGGGGGCGTCCGCGCTCTTCAACCCATGCCCGGCTCCATGCGATCAGGTCCGCGGGGGTTCGATCGTCCATGACGGCGATGAGATCGGACCAGGTCGCGTTGCCCATCGCGTGTGTTCGCAGATACTCGCGGAGTCCGTCCCTGAACGGCTCCTCTCCAAGGAGCCGTTCGAGCTGGCGCATGACGATGGGCGCCTTCTGGTAGATGATTGCGCCGTACAGCGACCCGGCGTCGTTGAGGTTGTCGAGCGCCTGGCGAATCGGATTCGCGCCGTCGGTGCGGTCGATGTCGTAGGCGGCCGGATAGTGCGAGAAGAGGAACCGCAGGTCGTGGTTCACCTCCGGAAACGAGGGATTCACTATCTTGGCGGCCATGAAGTTGGCGAACACCTCCTTCATCCAGACGTCATTGAACCAGCGCATGGTGACGAGGTCGCCGAACCACATGTGCGCCGTTTCGTGCGCGATCAGGCTGGCCCGGCCCAGGTGCTGGTTTTGTGTCGCCGACGGGTCCAGGAGCAGCGAGGAGGCGTTGTAGAACACAGCCCCGGCGTGTTCCATGCCACCGAACTGAAAGGACGGAATGAGTACGAAGTCGAACTTGCCGAACGCGTACGGTATCGACGTGTAGTCTTCCAGCCACGCGAGTGCAGACGCGTGCAGGTCGAACACCGCATCGCGATTGCGCGCAACCTTTTCCGCATCCGGTTCGCGATGGAACATGCGGAACGTCCGTCCGTTGCGTTCTCCCACCTCGATCTGGAAACGTCCTGCGGCAAACGCCACGAGGTATGTGGGCAGTGGTTCCGTGGGCGCGAAGTCGACGCGGATTCGTCCAGAGCCAGCATCCTGCCTGGCGAGCTCGCGGCCGTTGGCGACCGCGTTCCACTCGGTGGGGATCGTCAGCGCCATCGTCCAGCGTGCCTTGAGATCGGGCTGGTCAAAGACCGGCATTGCCAGGTGCGCGCGTGCGGGGACGAAGAGGGTGTAGAGGAACTCCTCCTGCCGGTTGAGCGATTCATCGCCGGCGATGAACGTGAAGCTCACGCGGTTGTGACCTTCGGCGAGGTTGTCGGCTGGAATGATGATGTGTCCGTCACGAACGTCCGGCGTCGCGAGGGGCTGATCATTGACGACCGCGCGCAGCACGCGGTCGGCGGGCTGGGCGAAGTCGAAGACGAGCGGCTCTCCGGACCCGCGCAGATCGAATGCCGCCGTGAGCTCCGCCTGGATTGGCGCCGTGCGCTCGGAGGGGATGTCGAACGCCGCGTCATAACGCAGATTCGAAATCCGATTCGCCCGGTGTTCCGCCAGAGTCAGGGGAATGCCGGGTGCCGCTACAGGCGCCGCCGGGGACTGCCGCAGCACCAGCGTGTACGCCGCCCAGACGCCGACACACACCACAGCCAGGAGGACGATTCGTCGCATGCGGCGATTCTATCCGGGTGAGGCAGAATGGGAGCATGAGCACCACCCCAAAGAAGTCGGACGCCGAGTGGAAGGACGCGCTCAGCGAGGAGCAGTACGGCGTCCTCCGGCAGTGCGGAACCGAGCCGCGATGGTCGAGTCCGCTCAATGTCGAGAAACGCGCCGGCCAGTACCGGTGCGCCGGCTGCGGGACGGTTCTGTTCTCCTCGGACGCGAAGTTCGAGAGTGGTTCAGGCTGGCCGAGCTTTTATGACGTGTTGCCCGGCGCGGTCGAGCAACATGAGGATCGCAGTCACGGCATGGTGCGCACGGAAGTCCGCTGTGCGACCTGTGGCGGCCACCTGGGTCATGTCTTTCCGGATGGTCCCCGCCCAACCGGCCAGCGCTATTGCATGAATGGCGTGGCCCTCTCCTTCGAGCCTCAGTCATGACTCACCCGGTGCTGAAGACCCCGGTCGATCTGCCAGCGGAGGGCGGCCTCGCCGAAGCGCTGTTCGGCATGGGCTGCTTCTGGGGCGCCGAGCGGAAGTTCTGGCAGACGCCCGGTGTCGTGTCGACGTCGGTCGGTTATGCCGGCGGGCGCCGTGTCAACCCCAGCTACGAACAGGTGTGTTCCGGCGCGACGGGCCACGTCGAAGTCGTGAGGGTGGTGTTTGATCCGGCACGGGTGTCCTACAGCGATCTTCTGCGCGTCTTCTGGGAGAACCACGATCCGACGCAGGGCAACCGGCAGGGCAACGATGTGGGCACGCAGTATCGATCCGTGATCTTCACGTATTCGCCCGAACAACAGGCGGAGGCCACGGCGTCACGTGAGGCCTACCAGCGCGAACTGGCGTCGGCGCGATACGGCTCCATCACGACGACGATTGAAGAGGCGCCGCCCTACTATCTGGCTGAGGCCTATCACCAGCAGTACCTGCACAAGAACCCGAACGGCTACTGCGGACTCGGTGGCACCGGTGTCCGCTGCGTCTGACGTCTCGGTCGTGATCCCAACCTGTCGTCGGCCCGCCCTGCTCCATCAGGCGTTGCAGTCGATCTGGCGGCAGACCTGCCTGCCCCGCGAGATTGTCATCGGCGACGATTCGGACGACGATGAGACCGAAGGCCTCGTGCGCGATCAGTGGTCGGGAGAGAGTCCCGTGCCGCTCCGGTATCATCACCATCGGCCAGGCTTGCGCGAGGCCCTCAACGTGGATGCGTTGTTCCGGGCTGCCTCCGGTGAAACCGTCCTCCTGCTGCACGACGACGACCTGCTCGAGCCAGACGCGATTTGCGTGCTCGGACAGGCACTTGTGGCGCACCCCGAAGCAGTGGCGGCGTTTGGTCTCCAGATTCTGATCCATGCCGATGGCGCGCCGTTCAGGAATCCGGACGGGCACAATCCGCACTTTCTGCGGACGCCGGACCGTGCCGGCGTGGTCGATGGGCTGATCGCCGGCGCGACGCGCATGTTTCCCAACAACGGGTGGCTGGTCCGGCGGGATGCGGCGACTGAGGTGGGTTATGACGACCATGGTCGGGCCGGGCGTGCCATCGACTTCTACTTCGGCTTGCGGCTTGGCCGTCTTGGCCGGCCAATGGTGTTCGTGCCCACGCGAGTGTCCGCGGTTCGGGTCCTGAGCGGATCGGCGTCACGAGCGCTCACCTCGGACAATGCGTACCACATGGTGCAGATTCTCGAGCAGGACCATCCTGACTTGCTCGGCCGTGAGGAGGTCGGTCGTGCCGTCGGCCTCAGCCTGCCGTCGGCGATCGCGACCGCGTGCGCGCGCGGCGATCGGGCAGCGGTGAGGCGCTGGCTGTGGTCGCCACTGTTCGCGGGACGCTGGCGCTCCCTGCAGTGGTGGCGCGCCTTTGTCCGCTCGGTGGCGGCGTGACGTCGCGCGTGCTGCTGGTCGGGGCCGGTTGGTCCTCTGCCGTGTGCGCGCGGACTCTGGCTGAGGACGCACAGATCTCCAGCCTGGTGATTGAGCGCCGACCGCACATCGGAGGCAACTGCCACACGGCTCGGGATCCTGAAACGGGAGTGATGGTCCATACCTACGGGCCGCATATCTTCCACACGAATGATGCGGCTCTGTGGGCGTACGTCCGGCGCTTTGGCATCTTTCGGCCGTACGTGCATCGCGTGCGTGCGGTGACGGCCGGCGGCGTCTATACCTTCCCCATCAACCTGCACACCATCAATCAGTTCTTCGGTGTGCGGCTGACGCCGGCGCAGGCCGTCGAGTTCGTCCGGTCTCGCGCCGTGGATTTCGGGAGGGCGCCAGCCAACTTCGAAGAACAAGCCTTGTCGCTCATCGGTCGGGACCTGTACGAGGCATTCATCGCGGGCTACACGGCCAAGCAATGGGGATGTCCGCCCTCCGAACTGCCCGCGTCCGTGTTCACGCGCCTGCCGGTCCGCTACAACTACGACGACGCGTACCATCACTGTGCGTTCAGCGGGATCCCCGAGGAGGGGTACACCGCGGTGATCGCCCGCATCCTCGACCATCCACTCATCGAGGTCAGGGTGTCGACGCCCTGGGCGCCCGACATGGCGGCGGATTTTGAACACGTGTTCTTCACTGGCGCACTGGACGAGTATTTCGACCATGCCGAAGGGCGTCTGTCGTACCGGACCGTCAGCTGGAACAGCGAACGCGGCACCGGCGACCTTCAGGGGATAGCGCAGCTGAACTTTCCCGAGGCCGCCGTTCCGTGGACGCGCACGATTGAACCAGCTCACTTCTCGACCTGGGAACACCATGAGCGGTCCGTGCTGCTGACCGAGTTCAGTCGCGACACCGGTCCAACTGACGAGCCGTATTATCCGAAACGTCTCGAGCGCGACCTCGCGCTCCTGCACCGCTATCGGCGGCGGGCCGGGGAACTCGACAGGGTGACATTCCTCGGTCGGCTGGCGACGTACCGCTATCTCGACATGGAGCGTGTCATCGCGGAAGGGTTGTCGGTCGCACATCGCTACCTTGCAGCCCGCACGAGTGGGACTCGGCCGCCGGTGTTTGCCGATCGCGATTCAGAACTCGAAGAGCACACCCACTGACGGAATTCGCGGGATGAGCTTTTCCGTGAAGAAGAGCCCCTGGAGTGATGCGTTGAAGAATCCGTCGGCCTGCCCAAGGTTCCGGCGTCCCAGGGCGTTGACCACTTCCGCAAACAACGTCAGCCGGTGTGTCCCGAGCTGGAGGGCGCGGTTCGCCCTGAGGTCGAGTCTCACGTACCACGGCAGGCGCACCCGGTTTCTCTCAGTCCCCAGCCGGAGATCGTCGATAGCGCCGTCGAAGTACCCCACGAGCGGCACGTTGCTGCCGATCCGGAGTTTGGCGTTCACGGCCGAGCGGGGCGAGAGTCGTTGCTGGAGGAAGACGTTGATGGTGTGACGTTGATCCTGGTCGGCGTCGAACCGCTCATGAGACGTGGTGTCACGCTGGTTCGTACGAGCGAAGCTGTACGACAGCCAGCCGGAAAAGCCGGCTGCTGACGGTGCGCCGGCCCTGGCGATCGCGATATCGAGTCCATGGCTGCGACCACTCAGCCGGGTTGCCGCGGCAGGGAAGAGGCTCTGGAACTCACGCGCGCCGTCGCGCAGGCGCTCTTCGCCGAGCAGGCGGATGCCGTCGGACTCGCGCCGAATGAACCCGGTGGCTTGCAGCCGCACACCGCCGGGCAGGGCAACCCCGAGGCCCACGTCGGCCCCTCTCGAACGTTCCGCGCGTTCTACCTCCGGATTGACCGCAGCAATTTCGAGGGCCGGTTGCTGGCGCGTCTCTCCGATGCCTCCCGTGAGTCTCAGTCGGCCCCATCGCCGCTCGATCAGCACCCACGGCGCGATCCAGTGTTCGGACGGGGAGTCCGCGCGAACAACCCTCGCGCCAATCGTGAACGTCGCTGGTGCGGAGGAACGAACCACCTGCGCCCAGCCGGCGGCCACGAGCCGCGATGCCTCGGTCGCGCGGGTGGCCGCCAGGCGCACACCTGTGCCCGCACGGGCAAACCGTGACAACGCATGGTCGACGTCCGTGTCTTCGAGCCGCGCGCCCGCCTCGACCAGCCATTGCGGCGTCACGGCGTATGCCACATCGCCACGCCACTGACGTGTGCTTGTCACCGTACGGGCCAGCGTCTGCGCCGACTGGCCGCTGTTGATGGCGCGCGCGCCGGTCCAGGTCACGCGTTGCCGCACCGTAAACCGTTCTCCCCGCACGCGCCAGTTCATGCTGACCAGACCCGCCGTCGACGTGGCTCGCGAGATGCCGTTGACGGCGCCCGCGTTGGGCTCGCGGTAGACGGCCTCACCGCCGATCGCGAGAACGTCGATGTCCTGCCGGCTTCCGATGTCGGCCGACACTTTGATCTGCGCATCCGTGAATCCGATCGTGCTCTCAATGTCGGGATCGATCTTTCGGACCAGCCAGTCAACATAGCTGCGGCGCGCGGCGATGAGAAAGCCGGCCCGGTGCTCTCGTTCGAGTGGTCCTTCGAGAATCACAGAAGCGCTGGTGCCGCTGATGCCGGCGCGTCCGTGCAGGCGATCACGCACGCCAGGACGCATCACGAAGTCGACCGTCGCGCCGATCCACTCGCCGTCACGTTGTGGATGTGGACCTGCCTGCAGGGTCACCCGCTCGAGCACGTCCGCGTTCACCATCGCGAGCGACCCCGCATCATCGCGTCCACGGACCGCGTGCATGAGCAGGGGAGACGGCGTGTCATCGATCACGACTCCGACGTGGCGGAAGGCCGAACCGCGAATCGAAAACTCCGCTTGAAAATCGTCTCCTGTCGCAACACCGGGCAGCGCCTGAATGGCCCGCATGGCGTCATCAGTGGCGATCCCGCGGACGTCGGCCAGTGCCTCGGCGCCGAGCGATGACTGGGACGACACACCGGCCGCGTCCACGCGTTGCGCGTCACCGACGACGAGGACGCCCTCCTGATAGGTGCGTGCGCGCTCCGCGGCGGATAACAGCGCCTCCAGCGACCATGCGAGCAGCAACGACAGAATCATCCCGCCTCAATTTCATCGTCGGTCCGTGGCCGCGAGGTTGTCTCCGGCACCGGCGGAGGCGCCGAGAGGTCGCCCTGATTCAGCAGTTCGTCCGTGACGTAGTCGAGAGCGGGATCGTCAGCCCGCGCGAGCAGCGCTTCAAGCGGCGACCTCGGGGTCTCGATTGCCTCGCGTCCCTGCATCGTCGGCCACGTGCCGTCGGCGCGTCGTGGGACATAACGGCACCAGAACGCCGCGTGCCATCGAAGGAATTCCCGCACTCGCGCCCGGCCGAACTCGTCGTCACCCCAGTGTGCCAGGGCGAGCGTCGTGTACTGCCGATACAGCGCGAGTCGCTCCTCGGCCTGGATGTCCCAGTAGCCAGTCAGCGTTTCGCGGAACAGCCAGGGTTTGATCAGGGCTCCGCGCGCGGTCATGACCGCAGCACACCCCGATGTCGAGAGACGGGCATGCACGTCATCAGGGAACAACAGGTCTCCGTTGCCGACGACGGGCACGGGAACGGCCGCGGCGATCTCGGCAATGGCATTCCAGTCGGCCGGGTGGCGATAGCGGGCTTCGCGTGTGCGGCCATGCACGAAGAGACCATCAACGCCCCCGTCCACCGCCGCCTTGGCGAGATCCATGTAGTTGCGCTGGTCTTCTTTCCAACCGAGGCGGATTTTCACTGTGACCGGCACGGTCACCGCGGCCTTCATCGTTTCGACGATGCGTCGCACGCGCGAGGGTTGGCGTCCGAGCGCTGCCCCCAGTCCCATCCGCGTGAAGTGATCGATCGGGCAGCCCAGATTGACGTCGACGAAGTCAGCGCCGCGTGATTCGACGAGCGCGGCCGCCCAGGCCATTTCATCGGGTTTGTTGCCGGCCAGCTGGACACCGAAGACCGGTTCGTCCGGCGCGCGGCGGATCAACGCAAATTCGCTGCGTCGTTTCTGCCTGAGGCGCCGCGCAACCACCATCTCGCTGATGAGGACCCGTGCGCCCAGGCTCATGCAGAGCTGGCGGTACGGCAGGTTGGACCCCTTGGTCATGGGGGCGCAGATCAGCGCGCCGGAGACAAGCGAAGCAAACGACGAAGACATTCGACATGATTATCCCCGTGCTGCCGATCGACGAACACCTGCCGGCCATCCACGACGCCCTGCGCCGCGCGCGGGCCGTGGTCATCACGGCGGCACCGGGGGCCGGCAAGACCACACGGGTTCCGCCGGCGTTGGTGGGTGATGGCCCGGTGCTGCTGCTGCAGCCGCGCCGGGTCGCCGCTCGATCCATCGCGCGCCGGATTGCCGAGGAGCGGGACTGGACCGTTGGCGAAGAAGTCGGATGGCAGGTACGACTCGAACGTCGCGCGTCGGCGCGTACGCGATTGCTGGTGGTGACCGAGGGGCTCCTGACGGCCTTCGCGCAACGAGACCCGCTCCTCTCCGCGTGGCGGACGGTCGTCGTCGACGAGTTCCATGAACGCAGTGTGCATGCCGACCTGGGACTCGCGTTTGCCCGGCAGGCATGGCGCGCCCGCGAGGACCTCCGCCTGGTGGTCATGTCGGCCACCATTGATGCCGAGAGAGTCGCCGGCTGGCTCGATGACTGCCCGGTGGTCAGCGTGCCGGGTCGCCTCCACCCGGTGACCCGGTCGTATCGGCCGGGAGCCCAGTTGGTGGATGTCGCACATGAGGCGGCAGGCCGACACCACGGCGCCGTACTGTGTTTCCTGCCGGGCGCCGCGGAGATCGATCGCGCGTCTGGCGCGTTGAGCGGCCGCTGGCCCGTGTTTCCCCTGCACGGAAGGCTCGACGCGGATGCGCAGGACGTCGCTCTGCGCGAATCCGGGTCGACGCGCATTGTTCTGGCCACCAACGTGGCGGAGACCACCGTGACCGTTCCGGACGTGACGGCCGTGGTCGACAGCGGTCTGCACAAGGTCGCGCGGTACGATCCGACGCGCGCGCTGGACCACCTCGTGACCGAGCGCATCTCGCATGACTCGGCAGAGCAACGCGCGGGGCGCGCGGGACGCGTTCGAGACGGTGCCGTGTACAGACTGTGGGACGAACGGGACCGCCTGCGCCCCCATCGAGAGCCGGAGATCATACGCGTGGATTTGGCGGGGCCGCTGCTCGACATCCTGACGTGGGGCGGCGACGTGACCACGTTCGAGTGGTGCGAGGCGCCGCCACCCTGGCGGATTGACGCCGCCATGCAGCTGCTGCGCCGACTCGGCGCCGTGGACGCCGCCGGCAGATTGACTGCCGATGGACACCGTTTTCGTGAGTGGCCGCTGCCTCCGCGACTGGCGCGGTTGTTCATGTCCGCCGGCGAAACGCCGGCGGCTGCCCGGGTGTGTGCAGCGCTGGCGGATGGTGTGCGGCTTCCGGCCGAGGGCGGTGGTGAGGCTCGCGCGTCGGATCTCGACCTCTTTGCCGATCCCCTCGCGCTGCCGGCTGCCGTTCGGCGAGTGGCCGACGATCTGGCCAGGCGCGGTTCAGTCCGCAAGGGGAACTGTCTGTCGGAGGCGGTGCTGCGCGCCTATCCCGACCGCGTGGCGCGACGCCGCCCCGGTCAGCGAGAGGCGTACCTGCTGGCGACCGGGACGGGCGCCGTGTTGTCGCGTTCGACCGGCGTTCGCGACGCGGAGTGGATTGTCGCCGTCGACGTCACCGCCGTCGACCGTCCAGGCGCGGAACCGCTGGTGCGACTGGCCGCTGCGATTGACCCCGAATGGCTCGAGCCGACCAGTGACGACATCGAACATCGCGTGACTGCCGATGGTCGCGTCACGGCCGTCCGATTCCGACGGTACGACGCGCTGGTGCTCGACGAGCGTCCGGTCGCAGTCGATCCAGAGACGGCCGCCGGCCTGGTCCTCGACACCTGGCGCCGGCGTTCCCGCACCGACGCCGAACGTCGCCTCGCGGCGCGGCTGCGGTGTGCCGGTGTCCTCCTGTCTTTGGAGGAGCTGGCGGAGCGCGTGGCCCACGGCGCGACGTCGGTCGATGCCTTGCGTCTGGAGGACGCCCTCCCGTTGGAGGCGCGAGTGGCCCTCCAGCGCTTCGCGCCCGACTCGCTGCGCATGCCGAGTGGCCGCGACCTGCCGCTGGACTATCGCGACGACGGCACGGTCGTTGTGTCGGTGAAGTTGCAGGAGGTGTTTGGAATGGCCGAGTCCCCGAGGGTCGGCCGCGCGCCTGTGCCGGTGACGTTCGAGTTGCTGGCACCCAATCAGCGACCCGTGCAGGTCACGCGGGACCTGCGCAGCTTCTGGACGAGGGGGTATCCGGAGGTGAGGAAGGAGTTGCGTGGTCGTTACCCCCGACATCCGTGGCCGGAGGATCCCTGGGTCGCACAGGCGACACACCGTGCAAAACCGCGAAATTCGACGCGCGGTTAGCGGGCAGATCCATGTGCCTTCGCGATAAAGTGTCGCGGTGGCAGTTCGGAGAGCTCACAGCCCACTGCGAGACAGTCTGCGCGCGTTTGTTGCCGAGCGACATCCATTCGGCCTGCCCGCGGTCATGGGCGCATTCGATGCCCTGAATGCGACCGAGCTGTCGCGTATCCGCGCGCACCTGCGCAAGGTGCTGCCCGATGCCATACGCACCCATCTGACCAGCCACGCCAGCCCGGGTGTGGAGACGACGCCGGGCGTGATGAGTGACACCCGCGCTGCGCAGGCGGCGCAGGAGTTGATCGACGCGGTCGACGGGTTTTTTGCCCGGACAGCGGTCGCTCTCAGCCTGACCGACGAGGAACGCGTGGAAATGCTGCGGGGTATGTTGTTGACCCGCGCGATAGACAACCGGCTCAAGCAGTTTTTCGCGGGCGGGGAAGTGCGGTACGGGTCTGCGTCGTTCCAGGGCAAGGGATTCCGCTCGCTTGGACAGGAGGCCATCTATGCGGCCCCGCTGCGATTCCGGCGCGGTCCGGCGTGGCGGTCCGACGCAGGCGAGTGGCACGGTGATGTGGTTGCGCCGCTGATTCGTGATCTGGGCGCCGCGCTGGCGATGCGGTCAGACGCCGAGGCCATTCGGGCGGTGATGAGCGCCCAGATGGGCAAGGCCGGTCCGCCCATGGACGGCAGGGATCTGCACCTGGGCGACTTCAGCTGGGGCGTCGTTCCCGCCTCTGCGCCGTTGTCGATCAGTTCGCTCACGGCGGCGGGCATGGGGCTGGCGTTTGGCCTGAGCGGCAGCGAGCGCATTGCCGTGTCCTTCATCGGCGAGGGTGGATCGTCGCTGGGGGAGTGGCACGAGGCCATCAACATGTGCGCCGCGCGCCGGCTGCCGGTGATCTTCTGTCTGCAGAACAACCAGACGGCGTTGTCGACACCGCAGGCCGACCAGTCGGCGGTTCGCGTGTTCGCCGACAAGGCCATTGGATACGGCATACCGGGAATCACCATTGACGGCACCGATCCCGAGGCCGTGGCCGCTGCCTTCACGTGGGCGGCAGACCGCGCGCGTGACGGAGAGGGGCCGACGCTCATCGAGCTTGTCGCGATGCGGATGTGCGGACATGCGCATCACGACGACATGTTGTACCTCGGCAAGGATCCGCATCTGGGGTGGGAATACCCGCCGCTGCAGGGACAGGGTTACGCCAATGCCGAGTTGTACGCGTTCTGGAGTGAACGCGATCCCATCGCGCGATATGCGTTGCGGCTCCAGTCGCGAGGGGTGTTGTCGGCCGACGATGTCGAGCAGATCAAGCATGAGGTGCTCGAACAGGTGGAGGCCGAGGCCCGCGCCGTCATCGACGCGCCATGGCCCGATGCTGCCGGCGTGACACGCGGGGTGTTCAAGGACGATCCGGTCGATCGCCGACGTGTTGAACTACTCGACCCTGACGTTCGCACCCGACGCCAGCCGCCGCGCGCGCTGACCGTCGAAGTTGCGCCGCCGTTCGACCGCAAGGGCACGACATTCCTCGAGGCGGTGATGCAGGGCGTGGGCGATGCGCTCGCCGCCGACCCCCGTGTGTTCGTCTTCGGGGAGGACTGCGGCGGGCAGTACGGCAACGCCTTCCTGTTGCTGCGTCCCCTGCTCAAGGACTATGCCGATCGCATCCTGAATTCCCCCCTCGCGGAGGGGGCGGTGCTGGGCGGGTGCATTGGCGCGGCGCTGGCCGGCATGCGACCCATTGCCGAGATCCAGTTCAACGACTTCGTGGCGAGCGGCTTCAACCAACTCGTGAACAACGCGGCCAAGATCCGATATCGCTGGGGCGGTGACGTGCCGATGGTCGTACGGATGCCGTGGGGCGGGTTGCGCCACGCGGGGCCCTACCACTCGCAGAACACCGAGCCCTGGTTCTATCGCACGCCCGGTCTCAAGATCGTCGTGCCGTCCACGCCATACGACGCGCGTGCCCTCATGGCCGCGGCGGTGGCCGATCCCGACCCGGTGTTGTTCTACGAACACATTGCGCTGTATCGCGACCCACGGGTGAAGCAGGTCATCGACGCGACCGCACCGCCCCCATTGCCCATTGGCCGCGCCGCGTTGCGCCGCGCCGGTGACGCACTCGCAATCGTGTCGTACGGCGCGTTTGTCCACGTCGGCCTGCGAGTGGCCGAACGGCTGGCTGCTGACGGCATCGAGGCGGCTGTGCTCGACCTTCGCTCGCTGGCACCACTCGATGTTGAGGCCGTGCTCAGTCTCGCCCGCAGCACCGGCCGCGTCCTGGTCATTCATGAAGATTCACGGACGGGCGGCATCGGGGAATCACTCGCGGCGACGATCCAGGAAGAGGCGTTCGAGTGGCTGGATGCGCCCGTGCGGGTGGTCGGCGCGCTTGATACGCCAGTCCCCTATTCGCCTCCGCTCGAGGACGCCTTCCTGCCAAGCGAGGCTGACGTCGAACGAGCGGCGCGATGTCTCGTGAACTACTGACGCAGCGCCTGGTCTGGATGCTGGCGCTGGCCAGCCTGGGATTCGGCGTGTGGCGATCGCTCCAGCCCGAAGCGTTACCCGACTTCCAGAGCGTCATGTACTGGACGATGCAGGTCGCCGGCGGGGAATCGCCGTGGGCCGATGTCAGCGAGGCAGACTACCCGCCGTGGGCCATCGCCGTGCTCCTGCCGTGGCTCATCGTCGCTGAATCCCTGCGCGCGCCGTTGTGGGTCGCCGGTAACGTCGTGCTGGCCATCTGGCTGGTCCGTTCACTCGTGCGCACCGCGCAGATGCCGGCCGGCCTCGCGGTCACGCTCATGGGCCTGCTGCTGGCCGCAGGGATGTTCCGCGTGCTCAGTCAGTTCAGTCTGGTTTCGTTTGCGTTGGCCTGGGCCGGCGTGCGCGACGGCTCGTCAGGCCGCGGAGGCCTCTGGCTTGGACTCGCCTTGATGAAGCCACAGATTGCCGGACCGATCTGGCTGGCGCACGTGCTCATGCGTGATTGGCGGCGGGTGTGTGTGGCTGCGGTCGTGCCGGTCGTGCTGACCTCGGCCGTGGCGGCCTGGGTCAGGATGACGCCCTGGGCCCTTCTGACCGATTACATCAGTGCGGTGTCACTGGCCCAGACTGGTGTGTCGCCGGGACATACCGAGTTGCGACCGTGGCTACTGCCTTGGCTGGGTTCATGGCCGTTCCTGCTGACGGTGGCGCTGACTGCCGCGGTGCTGCTCGTGCCCGTTGTGATTGCGGCCATGTCGCGCGGCGGTGCGGCCTGGGGGGATCCCGGGCGGCGCCTTGAGCTGTACGCGCTCTGCGGTGTGGTGTCCCTGCTTGCAGTACGACACCTCTCGTATGACTTTCTGTTGCTCCTGCCCTTGCTGGTGGCATGGCGGGGATGGCCGGGCGCCGCCGTGGTAGGGGGCGTACGCCGCGCAGCCTGGTGGGGACTCACAGGGTGGCTCGTACTGCAACCGCTGAGCTGGGTGCGGCGGATTGCGGTGCCGGACCATCCCTGGTGGCGAACCGACTGGTTGCTCGAGCTGGACAGGGTCGTCTGTCTTGTCGTTTTTGGCCTGATTTTGTGGAGTTTTATGCGACTTGATATGACAAAATGGTCATCGAGTGCTGTGCCTGAGAGGGCGGAGCCTTGCCTCTGATGACGTACACTAGAAGCGTCAACATCATGATGGTACGTCGACTGCTGGGGTATGCCGTGGGGCTGGTGCTGGCGGTTGGGGTGGTGCCTGCACATGCGCAGGACTGGAAACCGCCCGACCCGAAGGCGGAGCCATCGAGGGACGCGCGCCTTCGGCTGGGGCCGATCTTCTTTAATCCCACGTTTCGCATCAGCAATCTGGGTGTTGACGACAACGTGTTCAACGACGTCGAGGGTAATGAGCGTCAGGACCTGACGGGCACGCTGTCGATGTCGTCGCTGGTGGGGATCCAGGCCCGCGCGTTCCTGCTGACGGCTGAGCAGGCCAACAGCTACATCTGGTACCGCACGTACACGTCGGAACGATCGGTTGACGGATCGCTGAAGGTTGTCGGGCAACTGCGTCTCGGCGGCATTCGACCGTGGGTGGCGTGGGAGCGCGTGGAAACCCACGATCGAGGCGGGTTCGAAATTGATGCGCGCGCCGGACGCGATCTGCCGGCGTGGGAGGTCGGCACCGATATCCGGCTCGGCTGGCGCCTGGGAGTTACCGGGGGGTATCGCAAACACGAAGTGAAGTACGCCGAGGGCGAGTTGTTTGATGGCGTGGACTTGCGCGAGGCTCTCGATCACAAGGCGGAAGACATTCGAGGTTATGGCCGGATTCTGTTGACCGATGTGAACGACTTTGTCGCGGGCGTCGAGCGCAGCCGGGTGCGATTCCGGTTTTCGACCCTTCGTGACTCTGACGACTACTTCTATTTCGCGGGTTTCGAGTCTGCCGCAGAGGCACGCCTGGGACTGAACCTGAAGATTGGCTGGAAGGAGCAACGCCACGTGGACCCGACCGTGCCCGGCTTCAAGGGGATCGTGGGAAGCGGCAGCGTTGGTTTCATCGTAAAAGACTTCATGAAAGTGGATGTCGGCGGTCGTCGCGCCATCAATCTGTCGTACGAGGAGTTGTATCCCTACTACCTCGAAGAAGGCGGCGACTTCCGCTCGCACATCAGGTTTTCACAGTATTTCGACCTGATCTTTGATGGACGGTTGAACTGGCTCTCGTATGGAACGACCGTGACCGGCGAGGCCATCGATCGCAAGGACCGCGCGATGGTGCTTGGCGGGGAATTTGGATACTTTTTTGGTGGGGCCTCCGGTACCCGTGTCGGCGTGCGGTACGAATACGCGACCCGTCGTTCGCCCGTCGACATCAAGAACTACGCGCGCAGCCGGTTCTACTCGGACTTCCGGCTGAATTTCTGAAAGGAGGGACACCACGATGCGACACCTCTTTCGTGCCACATGCTCCGCGCTTCTGCTGGCGTTGGTGCCCGTCATTGCCCTGGCTCAGTCGACTCCTCCGGGAACCATCCCGTTGTCACCGGAGTTCAAGAAGAGCCCTTACACGCTCGGCCCGGGCGACAAGATTGAGCTGCGATTCTTCGGCCTGTTTCCCCAGGATCAGGAGATGAACAGCACTTACGAGGTGCAGCCCAACGGCACCATCGTGCTGAAGTGGATTGATGCCGTGAACGTGAACGGCAAGACCACCGAAGACGTCCAGAACCTCATCCTCAGCAGACTCGTGCCGGCGTATTACCGGGATCTGAAACTGGGGATCGATCTCGTCAGTGAACGCCTGCAGGAGATCTTTGTCCAGGGATACGTGAACTCCCCGGGTGCGAAGAATCTGCCCGGCAGTCAAATGACGGTGTTGCGCGCAATCGCTCAGGCCAGTGGCTACAACACCGCCGCCGGCGAAGAAGTCGATGTCCGCGATCTCAACGGACAGACGCGACTGACCATCACCCGCACACAGCTGGAAAACGGCGATGACCCTCCGATTGCGGCCGGTGAAACGGTCTTCGTGCGGCAGGGCAAGTTTGTCTTCATCAGCGGCGAAGTCGTCACACCAGGCCAGAAGCGCTGGACGCCAAGCCTGACGGTCAGCCAGGCGATCGCGATGTCTGGTGGCATGACGACCAAGGGAAAACTCGGCAAGATCCGGCGGCGCGTCTACAACGACGATGGCACGTTCAAGGAAACGATTGAGCTGAAGGGCAAGAAACTCACCCTGGATACGCTGCTGCTGCCGGAAGACGAACTTCAGATCGCCCGGAAGTTCTTCGGCGGTAATTGATCCTCTCCGTGTGCGGATTGCGCTGCTGACTGACGACTGGCGACCCACCGGGGGGGTGGCCAGCTACGTTCGGCTGTTGGCGCCGGCTCTTGCTGACGCCGGCCACGACGTGCTTGTCGTGCATGATGGCCTCGACACCGAGGCCGCCGCAGGTCCTCGTGGTGTCACGGTGGCCGCCGCGACCGGGGCCTTTCGGGCACGGTCACATGCGCTCGACACCGAAGGGGCGACACGCGTGTCCGAACGTGTGCGCGCCTTTCAGCCTGATGTCGTCCACCTGCACGCCAACGCCAACACCGAGCTTGAACGGCGGATGCAGCAACTGGGGCCGACCGTCAGGACACTCCACGGCCTTGAGATGTGTCCCGCAGGTTCGAAACTCCATGGTGTGAACGGACGCATCTGCACCGTCGCGACCAGTCCGCTCTGCCTTCCGCGCCAGGTGTATCTGCGATGTACAGACAGCCGACGGCCAACCCAATGGTGGAAAGGGTACCGCGGCGCTCGTGCGACCAATGCCGGCCTCGTCGGCTACCGCCGGGTCATCGTTGCCTCTCGCTACATGCGGGAACTGGTGCTCCAGACAGGGTTGCCTGCCGGCCGTGTGGAGGTCGTGCCGTGTTGCACGCACGAGGTGGAGGCAACACCCGCAGCGAGCGGGCGAACGGTGCTCTACGTCGGGCGCCTCAACAGGGAAAAAGGTGCTGACACTCTGCTCGACGTGATGGCACACGTGTCAGGAGACTGGCGCCTGGTCATTGTTGGAGACGGGATTGGACGCCAGTCACTGGAGTCACGCATTCGGCGCTCCACCTTCGCGAATCGGATTCTCTGCCGAGGCTGGCTCACGGGCGCGGCCCTTGAGGACTCGTACCGGGATGCCAGTGTTGTGGCGATGCCGTCACGGTGGCCGGAGCCCTTCGGCCTGGTGGGACTCGAAGCCATGATGCGAGGAAGGCCCGTGGTGGCATTCGGGGTCGGCGGCATTCCCGACTGGCTCGATGATGGCGTCGGAGGATACCGGGTAGCACCTGGAGACATAGCCGGCATGGCCGCGCGCATCCAGCAGTTGCTGGACGGCTCGGATCAGGCGCGTGACGTCGCGTTGCGAGGCCGAGAACGCGTACGAGCCGAGTTTGTGGTCGCCCCACATCTCGCGCGCCTGATTCCGTTGTACCAACACGTTGTGTCCCGTGGCTGACAGCAGCGAAGTTCCCACAGCGGGGCTTGGCGCCCGCCTGCTCGCCAACATGTCCATGTTGTCGGTGTCGCAGGGGGTGGGCCTGGTGATCAGCATCGTGACGGTTGGTGTGCTGCGTCGTCACTTGCCGGACGATCAGTGGGCGGCTTATGGTCTCGCGTTTGCCGTGCTGAGTGTCGGGCTGACGCTGGCCGATCCAGGGCTCAGTACGACGCTGGTGCGTGATCTGGCCCGAGAGCCGGAGCGATCCGAGCGTTTGCTGGCAGAGACGCTGACGTTGCGCGTGGTTCTGGCCCTCGCCGTCATTATCGGCATCTGGGGCTACGCCTGGCTGATGCTTGATGGAGCCAATCGCACGGCAGCGCAGGTGATCAGCCTCGTGGTGCTGACGCAGGCGTTGGCGACACCGATCACGGTGCTGCAGGCGCGTGTCCTTGTGTCGCGCGGCATCGGCATCGAGCTCGTCAACCGACTGGTGGGTTTCGGCGCGATGATGGGCGCCGTAGCCGCAGGTTGGGGCGTGGTCGGCGCGCTGGCCGGCTTCGTCGTTGGCGACCTTGCGGCCCAGGCCACGTTGTATCGCGTGGTGCGCAGCCTTGTTCGTGTGCGCCTGTTGATCGACTGGGCGGTGTGGCGGCGGCGACTACGCCTGAGCGTGTCGGTGGCTGGCGCCACCATGCTCAGCATCATCGTCGCGCGATTCGATTTCTTCATGCTTGAGCGAATGTCGCCCGCCCTGGAACTGGCGCACTACAACTCGGCGTATCGCCTGCCGATGCTCCTCGAGCGTGTGCCGCTGCTGGCGTTGTCCACCATCTTTCCGCTGATGTCGTCGCTGGCGTCGTCCGATCCGGCTGGATTGACGCGCATGTATCGCTGGGCGCTGGTGCGGGCGGTCGGCCTGGCTGCCGCGATGCTGGCGGTGACGTGGCCCCTCGCGCCGACCATCGTCAGCACCTGGATGGGTGTGGATTCGCTCCCGGCCGTGCCGGCGATGCGATGGCTGCTGGCATCAACCGCCTGCATGTACGTGGCGGTTGTCGCGGGCAACCTGTTGATCGTGCGCAACCAGGCCAAGTGGTCGGTCGGCATCTGGATGGTCGCCGTGCCGATCAACCTGGGGCTCAACTGGTATTGGATTCCCGTTTTTGGTGCCGAGGGCGCGGCCGCCGCGACGTGTATTGCGATCGCGTTCGTGCTTGCCGCGACGCTGGTCGCCGCGTCGAAATCAGAGGCGCGTGCCTGATGCCCTGGATCGTGACGACACCCGGACCCCCGGGGCGGGGCGACGGCATCGCCGACTACGCTGCGCGGCTGGCGGACGCGCTCGGCGCGACCTTGATCGTGCCTGGCACGCCGGAACCGCCGATCGACAGCATCACGGGAGTGCTTCACCAGTATTCACCCCACGCGTCGACGGCGTTGCTGCGCCGCTGGGTCGCGGCCCTCGCCAGGCAGGGGCGTCCGGTGATTCTCACGATTCATGAGTTCTGGCCTCCTGCCGACGGCAGCCTGAAACGCGCGGTTCGGAGGTTTCAGCTGCGTCGCCGGATCACCAGCCTTGGTCATGCGGCCGATGCCGTCGTGGTGACGCAGGAGATCGCCGCGCGCGAATTGGTGCAGACGGGGGTTGTGCCCGACACACCGGCTGTGATTCCGGTCGGCAGCAACATCTCATGTTCGGTGGGGCCGACCGAACGGGATGGCGGCATTGTGATCTTCGGCCAGCCGGCATCCTACGAGCCTGAGTTTCTCGGCGCTGTGGAACGGTGGCGTCGTACCATCACACCGGTGCCTCCGTTGACATGGATTTCAAGGTCGTCCGATGAACTTGCTGCGGCATGGCGCGCGACGATCGGGGACGACCTCAGCGGTGTGTCCCTCTGTGGTGCGTTGCCCGAGTCCGCCGTGTCCTCGGTGCTCGCGCGGGCCAGGCTTGCCGTGGCGCCGTACCGCGGCGGCGGATCGGGGCGCCGCACGACGCTTGCGGCCCTGCTGGAACACGGCGTCCCGACGGTGACCATCGATGGCCCGGCGGCTGACGCGTGGGTGCGCGCCGGCGACGGCGTGCGTTGTGTGATGGAGCCGACGCCGGTCCGCTTCGTTCACGCGGTTGGTGAACTCTGGGAAGACGACGCCCGTTGCGCCGCGCTGACGCAGTCAGCGGTGCGCACCCATGCGGCCCGCCTCTCATGGAACGTCATCGCGGCCGCGTATCGGACGCTGATGATCGCAACTCAGGAACAACAGAGATGATTCTTGGTGTGTATCATCCGGCGCGCGGCGTCGGACACGACACGGGAGTGGCGCTGGTCGAGCGCGATGGCCGGATTGTGGCCGCGCTCTCGGAAGAACGGCTCAGTCGCGTGAAGATGGACGGCGGATTTCCGTTCCGCGCGCTCGAGATGGTGCAGCGGATGACGGGGGTCGACTGGCGCGATCTCGACGCCGTCGCGGTGCCGTATCTGGACGGAGCCGGGCAGGTGGCGGAAGGTGTTCGACTGCTGGGGGCGTCCGTCACGGAACCCGGACTGCTGACCAGTCAGCTCGACACCCGCCGTGGGCACGACCGTTTCCAGGCCGGCATGCAGGCGCTCGGGGCGTACGCCTACCTTGATGATTTCAAGCGTCGTTCCGCCGCGGTTCGTGAACAGGATCGACGCCCCGCGGTGGCCGACTGGCGGGAGTTCCTGCAGGTGACCGGCCTGGCCGCTGCTCCGCTCGTGCAGATGGACCACCATCTCGCGCACGCGGCCGCCGCGTACTGGATGAGCGGGATCGAAGACGCGCTCGTCATCACGATCGATGGCGTGGGCGCGCTCAAGAGCGGAATCGTTGCCGTCGGCACGGGCACCGGCCTCCGGGTCGTGGCCCGGACGTTTTATCCGAATTCCGCAGGGGAGTTCTGGGAGCTGATCACCACGTTGTGCGGCTTTCATCACATGAAACACGGCGGCAAGATCACCGGGTTGGCGGCACACGGGGATCCCGCCGCCGGCTGCTACGACGTGATGCGCCGTGTGATGTGGGCGGACGGACTCACGATTCGCACGCGACTCGATCCGGTCGCAATGAAGCAGGCGCTGGAGGGTGTATCGCGCGAAGACATTGCGGCAACCGCGCAGCGTCGTCTGACCGAAGTCGTCGTTGACCTGGTGAAGGCCGCGATCACACGGACGGGTCGGCGTCGGCTGGCTGTGGCTGGCGGCGTCTTCGCCAACGTCCGAATGAACCAGGCCATTGCGCAGCTGTCGGACGTCGAGTCGCTGTTCGTCTGCCCCGTGATGGGCGACGAGGGACTTGGCGTCGGCGCGGCGTTGTATGCGGCGGGCGCGCAGTTTGGCGCGCGTCCAGCCGCCG
>CBINOO010000026.1:0-39329 GCA_966252305.1 uncultured Acidimicrobiia bacterium | reverse complement strand
CGGCGTTGGTGTTGTCCGTGTGGGTGACGGTCACGGCCTCGCTCAGACCGCCCGCACCGGTCACCGTGGCCGTGCAGGCCTCCTGCGCCGCGCCCGTGAAGGTCACTGACGTCGGGCAGCTCACCGTCGTCGTCGATGCCGCCTTGGAGATGGTCGCCGGTGTCGATGCCGAGATCGACATCACGGCAGTACCGGCAGCGCCGAACGTGTAGTTGCCTGCAGCCGCGCCGGTGATCGTCGCGGTCGCTGTCACCGTGCGCGCACCCGCGTCAGCACTGTCAAAGGCTCCTGCGGTCGCGACGCATGCGACGTGCTCCAGGTCGCCTACCGCCACGCCCGCAATCGTGCACGACATGTTGGCGTTTGTGATCGCCGTTGTCCCGTCGTAGATCTTGCCGTTTGCGACGAGCGTCAGCGTCAGTGTCGTCCGGGCGATCGTGAAGTTCGCCGTTCCCGTGCTGGCGTTGTGGTTCGCTCCGCCGGAATATGTCGCATTGGCCGTGGCCGTACCCGCATTCGTGTTTGCGATGTAGGTCACGGTCGTGGGCTCACTGAACCCGCCGGCGCCTGTCGTGGTGGCCGTGCAGGGTGTCTGCGCCGTGCCGTCGAACGGCACGCTGACCGGGCACGTGACCGTCGTCGTCGAGGCGGCCTTGTTGACCGTGACGTCCTGATTGACCCTCGGCGCCGCATGGTAGTTGCTGTCACCCGCCTGGTCGGCCGCGACGGTGCACGTGCCAGCGCCGACGATGGTGACGGTGTTGCCGGCGACGGTGCACACACCGGGCGTCGTTGAGGAGAAGCTCACCGGCAAGCCGGAGCTGGCTGACGCTGACACCGTGAAGGCGGCATCACCGTAAGTCCTGGTGATGGCACCCGACCCGGGGAGCAGCCGCGCGATGCGATTTGCCGGGGCACCGTTCAGGCTGGTGAACGGCCCAACCAGCACAATCGCGCCGTCCGGTTGAGGAACGACCTGCTCCGGCGCAGCGTTCAAGCCCGTGCCAAGGTTGGTGTCAAACACCGTATCGAGCGTGCCGTCAGTATTCAACCGAGCCAAGCGCTTGCTGTAGCCGGCGCTGCCCGCCACAATCTTGCCGTCAGATTGCACCGCGAAGGCCCCGGCATTAAAAGAGCCAACAACCCCAGGCGAGTACGCCGTGTCTGGCGTGCCGTCGCCGTTCAGTCGGGCAATGCCCTTCGCCGGCACGTTATTAAGCGTGGTGAAGCTTCCCCCCAGCAGGATTTTGCCGTCGCTCAGGATCGCCACTCCAGTGCCACCGGCATTGAACCCTGTGCCCGTGTTCGAAATAAACGCCACGTCGGGAGAGCCGTCCGCGTTGATGCGCGCCACGTTGGCGGCGGGTTGCAGGTTGAATGTGTGGAAATCACCGATCACGACGATCTTGCCGTCCGGCTGCAGTGCCATCCCGTAGATGCAGCATCCAACAAAACCGCTCGCAAGGTTCGTGCGGAACGCGACGTCGGGCGTGCCGTCAGCATTGATTCGCGCGATCTCCCTCGAAAGGACCCCGTTCAGTCTGAAGAAGTAACCGCTCGCCAGAATCTTGTCATCGGGTTGCACAAGGACCACCAGCACTGCCTGGTCGAAACCAGCGCCGGTATTCGTGGTGAACGTTGCGTCCGGAGTGCCGTCCTGATTCAGACGCGCAATACGTCGCGCCGGCGCCCCGTTCAGATTCTGGAACTGTCCGCCCACGATAATCTTGCCGTCTGACTGCAACGCAACGGAGTTGACCTGATGGTCGAAGCCGGATCCACCGGTGCTGAAACTGGTGTCCCGCGTGCCGTCGGGGTGCAGTCGAATGATCCGGTTTGCTGCGACGCCATCAAACGTCGTGAAGAGACCACCGACAACGATCTTGCCGTCGGGCTGCACGACAGCGCTGGTGACGCGGTCGTTGAATCCGGCGCCCACGGAGACGCGGAATGGTGCGTCCGGCACACCGTCGGAAGGCGCGGCGCCCAGAGAGATGGCCTGGCTCGCCTTCGTGATCGTGAAGTCCGCTGTCTCGTAGACGATGGCGTAGTTGCTGAGGACGTGTGCCGGGCTCAACGTCGCGGTGATGGGATACGGACCACCCGCCACCGTTTCTCCGGCCACGCGCGAGAAGACCGCGGTCACACCGTCACCGGGGAGGAAGCCGGAGATCGTCCCCGTGAGCACGGGGTCGTCGGATCCGTACACCTTGGTCGCCGCGTCCGACGTTACCAGTGCGGACTTCGGGTCGACGGTCAACGTTCCAGCCACGTATGCAATCGTGTAATTGTCCGCCGCTGCTCCTGCACACGTGATGGCGTAGGTCCCCACCGTCGCGCCGGCCGCGGCGCCGGCACTCGTGCACACGGGCGCAGACGTCAGCACCGCACTGGTCTCGCCACCCACGAACCCGTCAAACGTCGGCGTGATGGTGGCGTCGCTGCCGTACGTCTTCGTGACGTCGGCCGCCGAGATCGTCAGCGGGGCTGGCGTAATCGCAGGCGCCGCGCCCGTATAGCGCAGCACGCGGTTGTTGCCGAAGTCGGACACGTAAATGTTGCCGGCAAAGTCGAGGTCGACGCTGTTCGGGTTGGCGAGACTGTCGGCGCTGGCACCTCCGTTGTTCGGCGTGCCAGTCGCGAAGCTGCCGCCCTGACCGTACACGACCGTCGCTGTCGTCTGACCCGACTGGAAGAACAGCACGCGGGCGTTGGCCTGGTCGGCGACGTAGACGTTGTTGCCGCCGTCAACCGCCAGGTTCGACGGCGTAGACAGACTGTCGGCGCTGATGCCGCCGTTGTTGGCGATGTTGGTCGTGAAGTTGCCTCCCTGGCCGTACACGACCGTCGCCGTCGTCTCACCGGCCGGATACATCAGCACGCGGTGGTTCTGCTGATCGACCACGTAGAGATTGCCGTCGGTGTCGAGGCGAATGCCGTTCGGGGTATTCAGACTCTCGGCGCTGATGACCCCCGCCACCCCGGCCGTGTTGTTGACGATGCCGGTCGTGAAACTGCCGTTCTGGCCGTACACCCGCGTCGCGGTCGTGCTGCCTGCCGGGTAGAAGAGCACCCGATTGTTGTTGGCGTCGGCGATGTACACGTTGTCATCGGCGTCAATGGCGACCGCGCGCGGCGACCCGAGGCTGTCGGCGCTGATGCCGCCATTGTTCGTCACGGCACTCGTAAAGCTGCCAAGCTGACCATACACGCGCGTGGCCGTCGTGCTGCCCGCCGGGAAGTACAACACACGGAAGTTGCCTGGATCCGAAATGTAGAGGCCGCCGTGACTGTCCACCGACACCCGCGTCGGACTCCGGAGACTGTCGGCACTGAGGCCACCGTTGTTGATCGTGTTGGTCGTGAAGCTGCCAGCCTGCCCATAGACCCGCGTCGCCGTCGTCTGGCCGAACGGGAAGAACAGTACGCGGTTGTTGTCGCGGTCGGCCACATAGATGTTGCCATCAACATCGGCTGCCACACCGCGCGCTGACGCGAGGCTGGACGCACTCACGCCGCCGTTGTTCGCCAGCCCGGTGGTGAAGTCGCCCGCCTGGCCGTACACGGCCGACGCGGTCGTCGACGTCGGCGCGTTGGCCGCCACCGTGGACGGCACGTTCGTGCCCGCGGCGCCAAACGTATAGTTGCCCGCCGCGCTGCCGGTGAGCGTCAACGTCGCGGTCACCGATCGCGGACTGCCGACGTTCGGATTGTCGAAGGTTCCGGCGCTCGGGCTGCACACGACATTGCCCGCATCCACTGGCGCAACGCCTGTCAGTGCACACGACAGCCCGATGTTCGGCGCCGTCGTCGTGCCGTCGTACACCTTGCTGTTCGCCGTCAGCACCGCGGTCACCGGGGCGGTGACGATGGTGAAGTTGCCGAGGCCGACGCTGCCATCGTGATTGGAATCCCCGGCCCAGTTCGCGCTGACCGTCGCGGTTCCCACGCTGCTGTTGTTGAGGTAGATCAACGAGCCCGACACATCCACCGGCGCCATACCAGCCCCGGTCGCCGTCGCCGTGCACGGCGTCTGCGTGCCCCCCGTGTACGGCAGGGATGCCGGGCAATCCACCGTCACTGACGACGGCGCCTTGGTGACTTCGTACGTCCAGCTCGTGGTGGTGGTATCACCGAGCGAGTTGGTGGCCGTCACCTGGAACGTGTGCGTCCCCAGCGACGACGTGTCAATCGGTGCACCGTTGGCGACGGTGCCACTGCACGTGGACAACAGGCCACCGGTGCTGGTGCACGCGTAGTCGGCCAACACGGTCTGACCAAAGGTGAACGTGGCGGGTGCGACGGATGGCGTGACGGCCGTCACGCTGAGCACATCGCGCACCTCGACCACGACGTCGTCACTCGCCTGCCCACCGTTGCCATCGTCGACGGTCAGAGTGAAGGTGTGCGTACCAATCGCGACGGGGATGGTCAAGGTCGCGCCTGTGCCCACAACGGTGGCGCCTTCGGTCCAAGTGTAGGTGAGTGAATCTCCCTCGGGATCTGACGACCCGGCATCACTCAGCGTGACGTTTGCGCCGGCCGCAGAGGTGGCAGGAACGATCTGATCGGAGCCGGCAACAGCAACAGGGGCCTGATTCGGCACCGGTGCGGCCAGCGCAAAGTACGGCGAGACGACCGAGCCGGCGGTCCCGAAGCTACCGCCGACGTACACGCTGCCGTCGCCAGTCGGCACGATCGCGCGGGCCGTGCCATCGACTCCCCCAGCCAACCCCGACCACGCACTGCCATTCCACTTCGCGATGCGACTGGCCGGCGCTCCGTCCGCGGTCGTGAAGTCACCACCGGCGTAGAGATCGGTGCCGCTGGCTGCCAGTGCGGTCACCGTGCCGTTCATCCCGGTGCCGAGCGCCGACCAAGCCGTGCCATTCCACATCGCGACGCGGGTAGCCGCCGCGCCCCCAGCCGTCGTGAACATGCCGCCGGCATAGATTTTCGTTCCGCTCGCGGCCAGCGCGAAGACCTGGTTGTTCACGCCGGTGCCCACGGACGAAATGCAGTATTCGCCGTCTGTGCACCGCGCCACAAACGCGACCGGGGAGGTAAAGGTGCCGCCGGCGTAGATCGCGCCGTTGCTGGTGACGACCAGCGCATGGATACTGCCATTCAATGTCGACGCCGAGCATTTCCACTGGATACTGCTGCCGCTGAGCTTTGCCGTGGCGAATCGGTTGCAGGATGTGGAGCCTGCCGTCGTGAAATCGCCGCCGACGAACACGTGACCGTCGGAGCTCACCGCAATAGCGCGCACTGTGTTGTTCGTCCCGCTGGAGGTCGTGAGATCCGACCAACCAGTGCCATCCCACTTGGCGATTCGGGACGTTGGCGCGGTGAAGGATCCACCGGCATAGAGGGTGCTGCCCTTCACCGCCAACGCCAGGACCGAACTATTGAACGCACTGCTGCCGGATCCCTGAAGCCCCGACCACGCCGTGCCGTTCCACTTGGCGATGTAGCCGGAATTGGGGGTGCCGCCGATCGCCGTGAAGTCGCCTCCTATGAACAGGTCCGTCCCCATGAGCGCCATGGCGCGCACAGCACCGTTCATGCCAGCACCGAGCGCCGACCATGTGCTGGTCGTGGTGCTCCACCGCGCGATGTGGCTCACGTGGGCGACGTTGTTTGAGGGTCCTGTCACCGTGGGGAAGAGCCCGCCGAAGAAGACATCCGAGCCGCTCACGGCCACCGTGGTCACACTTACGTTGGTGGCGGGCGTTCCGGGGCCGAGCGCGACCCACCGGCTGGTGGCGATATTCCACTTAATAATGTTTCGCGCGGTCACGGTAGCGGGCGATGCTCCAGCCGGATTCACCATTCCGGTGAATTGCCCCGCGACGTACAGGTCGGTGCCCGACACGGTGAGCCCCTTGACCGGCGCGCTCGGATTCGGGCTGCCGCTGCCGAGACCCGACCATGTGGTTCCATCCCACTTCGCGATCGCGCGCCCAATGGCCACACCGCCGGCGGAGGTGAAGTAGCCCCCGGCGTAGAGCACGCCGCTCCCGTCCACGGCCAGCGCCAGCACGTCGCCGTTCATCCCTGTGCCCAGCCCGGACCACGCGCTGCCGTTCCACTTCGCGATACGGGCGGTATTCACGACTCCCGCCACCTGGGTGAACGTTCCGCCGGCGTACACGTTCCCCGACGCGTCGACCGCAAGCGCGGAGACTCGGCCGTCCGGCATTCCGGCGCCGACCGGGGACCAGTTCGAGCCGTCCCACTTGGCGATGCGAGTCGCCGCGGCGCCGCCCGCCGTCGTGAACGCACCACCCGCGTACAACTCCGATCCGTTCCACGCGAGCGCGAAGACGCTGTCATTGACACCGGCGCCCAGAGCCGACCAAGTGGTGCCGTCCCAGCTCGCCACACCCTTGGCTGCCACACCTCCGGCGGTCGAGAAGGCCCCGCCGGCGTAGAGTGTTCCGCCGGCAAACACCAGCGACACCACATCGCCGTTCATGCCGGAGCCGAGCAACGACCACGAACTGCCGTCCCACTTCGCGACCCTCGATGCCGGCACGTCGCCCGCGAGCGTGAACGTTCCCCCGACGTACACCCCCCCGGCGCCGTCAGCCGCGATCGTGCGGACCACGTCCACGTCGGTGGGCCCAAGCACGCCGGGGACACCCGGACTCAGACTCACCCAGTCCGCGTCACTGAAGGTCGGATCGATGCGAACGGGATACACAGCGTCTTCGTCGTCGACGACGATCGAGAGCCGGTCGCTCGCCGTCACGTCCAGCGTCGCCTCGAGTGTTCGCCCGGTCGCATCGGCGACATGAAGACGGCTGTAGGCGAGTTCTCGTCCCGAACCGTCGAGCGTGAGGATGGCGCCGCGCGCAGCCTGCGTCGCCGTCGCCCCGGTCAACGCCAGATTGACCTGAAGCCGACCTTCGCCTGACGGTCGCTGCTCGACGATGAAGTCCTGCCGCACGCCATCAACGCTTGTCGAATATTCCTCGGTGAGCCCGCGTCGGACGTAGGCCGCAGTCTTGCCCCGGCGGACCACCGTGCCGGACTTGGACAGTCCAAGCAGGCGATCGGATCGGCCGAACTCAGTGGCCGTCAGGCGCAGTCGGGCATCCTCGCCGGGCACGGTCGAGGTCACCCACAATCCGCCACGCGTCGCATCGCCGTTGAGCTTCTGGAAGTCGGACCGCAGTCGCGCGCCCGCCGATGTCGGGATCACCGACAGACCGTCGCCGGTGTACTGCGCGCCAGCAGCGGCACCGATCTGGTCCATCTGAATCGGCTGTGCTGCCGCGTCGGGCGGCGGGTCGCCGAGGGATGCCGGCAGACCGCCTACCGGAGCCGAGGCAACGACGAACGAGACTGCGACGAACAGACGGGCGAATCGGCGGAGCCAGCTGGGGGTGCTCATAATGTCCTTCCAGGTCACGTGCTGCACGTGGAAGTCGGATTACGCCCGAAAGGACACGTCGCCGCCTAGACGCGAATCCACCGATTACGCGCATAAGGACTACAAGAATTTGTAAGGAGGCTATTCTTCGAGCTTCGCCCAGCCCCGCCGCAGGGCATACAGCGCCGCCTGGGTCCGATTCGTTACATCGAGTTTGCGGAAGATGATCCGGAGCCGGTTGGACACGTTGTGCTCGGGCACTCGCAGCCGCGCGGCAATCTGCCGGTTGTCGAGGCCCTTCGCGACGAGTTGCAGCAACTCGAGTTCGTGATCAAGTAGAGGGGAATCCGTAACGTCAACCCCACACGATGATTCGCTGCGTGCACATGTTTCGAAATCGCTGCCTGGCGATTACGTACGAACCGAAGCCGTGCGCGAAAGACGTGAATGCACCTGATCCCGGGTGCCGACGCAACAATATTCTGTCGTCGCGCTCACTCGTCGAGTGTCGCCCAGCCCTGCCGAAGCGCGTACAACGCGGCCTGCGTCCGATTGGTGACCTGCAGCTTGTCGAAAATGGTCCGCAGCCGGTTGGACACGGTGTGCACCGACCAATTCAGCTGATCCGCAATGTCCTGGTTGTCGAGGCCGCGCGCGACAAGCCGCAGTACCTCGACTTCCTTTTCAAGCAGTGGCGGCGGACGCCGGACGCTCTCCGCAGGCAGGTGCAACTCGCCCAGCACCCTCGCCGCGACGATGGGATCCACCAGATATTCGCCACGGTGCACGGCCTTAATCGCAGCGATGAGCTCGACGGCGTCGATGGTCTTCAGCAGATAGGCCCGCGCTCCCGCCCGGATGGCATTGAGCATGTACGACTCGTCGCGATACATCGTGAGCGCGATGATCCGGGCCGTCGGAGCGTGGCGCACGATTCGCCGAATCGCCTCCGCGCCGTCCAGTTCCGGCATGGACAAATCCATCAGCGTGACGTCAGGGCTGGTCTTCTGATGCGCCGCGACGGCCTCAAGACCGTTGCTGACTTCACCGACGACGGAGAACCCACCCATGCCGGTGCAGAGCTCGTGCAGCCCCTGGCGCATCAGCGTGTGGTCGTCGGCAATCAGGATGCGTATGGCACTCGGCGTCATGCGGACGCTCCGGTGGCCGCTGCGCGCGGGACCTCGATGATCACGGTCGTCCCCGCGCCAGGCGACGACGAGATCGTAAGGGCTCCCCCCATCATCCGCGCACGCTCCGCCATGCTGACGAGCCCGAATCCGTGCCCAGGCGTTGTCGGCACCACCGCTCCCGGATCAAAACCACGACCATCGTCGGAGATGGTAACGCGGAGTGTCATGGCGTCAACCGCAGAACGAATCTGCGCCGAGGTTGCGCCGGAGTGTTTGACGATGTTGCCCAGGGCTTCCTGGATAATGCGATAGAGGCGCAGCTGTGTGTCCGGCGCCAGCTGCCCGTCGAGGCCGTGGCAGGCACAGTCGATGCGAATGCCGGATGCCTCTGCCGTGCGGCTCGCCACCTCGCCAATCGCGCCGGCGAGGCCGAGCCGTTCCAGGTGATACGGCAGAAGTTCGTGGACGACCTCTCGCACCTCGCCCAGGGCCTGTGACGCCGCGTCGGCAATCTGCCCCATCCGCCGCTGCACCTGCGTCTCAGCCCCGTCGCCCTGGCTGCTGAGTTGCGCCCAATTCTTGATGACCACCAGCGTCTGTGACACACCGTCGTGCAGTTCCGCTGCGATGCGCTTGCGGTCCACTTCCTGGGTGTCGATCAATTGCCTGGCGAACGCTTCCTGGACGGCGCGGCGTTGCTCCAGTGAGCGCAGCCGCGAACGGTGCGTCCCAAATGCCGCGATCCCGATCACGCCCAACACCAGCCCGATGAACCAGGGCGTTCTATAGAAGGGGGGAATGACCACGATCTCCAGCGAGGCCCCCGTGTCATTCCAGATGCCGTCACGATTGGCGGCAATCACGTGGAAGCGGAAGTTCCCGTACGGAAGGTCTGAGTAGCGCACAGTGCGGTCGGTGCCCGCGTCGATCCAGTCAGGATCCAGACCTTCCATCCGATAGCGATATCGCGCGAGTTCAGGCCGGATGAACGTGAGAGCCGCGTACCGTGCCCGGAACTCCGCGCGGGGCGAACGAATCTCCACGCGCTGACGGTCGGCCACCGGAAAGCCACCGACACTGACATCGAGAAACGCCACCGGGGGCGGCTGCGCGTTGACGGTCATGGCCGCCGGATCGATGATGGCCACGCCCATCTGGGTGGGAAACCAGTACCGGCCGTCGCGTGCGCGGATGCCTGCCGGTTGGCCAAGGCCATTACACTCCTGGTTGGCCATGCCATCGTCCCTGCCATAGAGAACCGAGGCTACTGTGCGTCGCCGGCCCTCTCCGACGTCATCAAGGGCCGACCGATCGACGCGATAGATCCCAACGTTCGAACTGATCCAGAAACGGTTCTGCTCGTCTTCGAGGATGCGGAAGGCGCCGTTGGTCGGCAGCCCCTCACGTACGGTAAATCGTGTGAAGCGCCCGTTCCGATAACGAAACAACCCCGTGTCGTACGTGCCGAACCACAGGGTGCCGGCGCTGTCCTGATGAATGGCACGCACCCGTCGACCAGTGAATCCTGTGTCGACGCTGACCGGCACCAGCGAGTCATTCAGCACGCGCGAGAGACCTTCCATGGTGCCGACCCAGGTCGTGCCTGAGCCATCCTGGAAGACGACGCCGATCTCGCCGACGAATCCAGTGATCCGCGTGAAGACCCCGTCACGATAACGCTGCAGGCCTCTGTCGGTGCCGACCCAGACATCACCGTTGTCCGATTGGTACAGGACGTTTGCGGAGAACGGCAGTGAGCCCTCGACCGTGTCAGCACCGTTTGCGGTAATGCGTCGAATGCCGCTCCCGATCGTGCCGACCCAGATGGAGCCGTCCTGATGCTCCATGAGCGAGAGGATGTTGCGAGTGGCGAGGTCGAAATCGGCGGGCGCAGGCTCGAAGCGGCCGCGGGCATATCTGGTGAGCCCGGGCCAGCCGCCAATCCAGATCGTCCCTGTGCGGTCTTCGAGAATCGGATATGTGTTGTCGGCGGCAAGTCCATCGGCCCTCGTCATGGCGACGATGCGCTTCCGGACCAGACGAGACAGACCACGATTCGTGCCGACCCAGACGGAGCCTTCGCGGTCAACGAAGGCCACCCGTACCAATTCGTCGGGCAGTCCGTCCGCAGCGCCGATCGATGTGAACCGCCCGTCACGGAATCGGTTGAGCCCCCGTTGCGCGGGCAACCAGATCGTGCCATCCGGCTCCTCGACGCCGGAGAGGGCCCCGGCGGGCATCAGCCCGTCGTCCCGGTCGTAGTGCGTTACCTGGCCGTTGACGTCGGCCGCGACGAGTGTGCCGCTGGGCAGAACGAGGCTCCAGACTCGACCAGTGCGATCCTCCCGAATGGCCCCACCAGGCAACTCGATCGAGCGGGTCACACGCCCGCTTTCGATTCGATGCGCACGGCCCTGTCCGTCACGATACCAACGCGCCCCGTTCGAGGCGTACCCGGCAAAGGTCAATCCCGAAGACGCGGGCCGTCCGGGCATCGTGTCGTCGATTTTAAAACGCCCCTCCCGCCAGACGACCACGCCCTCCGTCGTATCGACGACGAAACGGCCGTTCACCACCGCAATTCGCAGGACGATGCCACCTGGAAACCCGTGAACCGGCCCCATCAGTTCGAAGCGGCCGTCCGACAATCGGAGCAGCTGTCCCGTCTGCAGCGTCACCCACAACTGGCCGTCACCGTCCACTCGCACACCGGCAAAACGCGAATGTGGAAGTTCGGGATTCGTCGTGGTGTCGAACGTCAGGAACGTGCGGCCATCAAACCTGGCGAGTCCGCCGAGCGTCGTCACCCAGAGGAACCCGTCAGGCGTCTGCTCGATGGCCACGACTGAGCTTTGAGGCAGGCCGTCCTCCGTCGTCCACGTCGTGATGCTGTACTGCGCGGCCGCCGCACCTGCACCAGTCAGCAGCAGAACCAACGCAATGACTGACGGTACGGTACAGGATCGACGACACATAGGGCGCGGCGAGCGCCAGTGTATCGACGATCAACCGCTGACGCCACTGCGCGTCTTCATGCTGCGCTCAGGCCTTCAACGTCGACACGGGATCCGCGCGACCTGCGCGTCGTGCCGGGCCGAGCACGGCCGCAATGACGATAACCGTGAGGAGGACTGGAATCGCCGTAAACGCGACCCAGTCTGACGTCGGGATGCCGGAGGTCAGATGGGCGGTGCCCCGGAGCGTCGCGACAGCGGCACCCACCCCGAGGAGCGATGCGACGGCCACGATTCGACCACCTTCGCCAAGGACGAGGCGGACGAGGTCTTCGGGCCTGGCGCCAAGAGCGGCGCGAATGCCGAGTTCGCGCAGCCGTCGACTTACCGAGAACGACATGACGCCGTAAATGCCGACGGACGCGAGCACGAGACCAAGGAGGCCGGAGGCCGATAGAACGCCGGACGCAAGGCGCCTGGGATACAACAAGCGATCGGCGGATGCCACAAGCGGCTCGACACGAAACACCGCGGTGTAGGGATCGACGCTATCCAGGCGTGAACGCAGCTGGGCGATCTGCTCACTGGACGCGCCGCCCGCAATGACGAGGTTGTAGGCCCAGGGCTGCCAGCCTTGCCCAAGAGACGTGTAGACGCGGGCGGGATCGTTATCGCGTTGCAGGACTGGATGCGTGTCGTTGACGACCCCGACGACGTCGTACCAGTCCGTCTTTGGCTCCGATTGACCCGGGGAGAACGCACCCATCCGTTGTCCGATCGCGCGTTGCCCCGGCCAGAGGCGTCGAGCCACCGACTCGGACACCACGGCAACGGCGCGATTCTGTCGAGTGTCGCGATCGTCAAAGTCTCGGCCGTCAAGCACGCGAATGCCGAGCGCACCAAGCACGCCCGGGGACACCGCCACGCGCTGCACGTCTATCGTCACACCACCTTGCTGCGGATCGACTCCATCCGCTGCCGCAACATCAGGGCTTGATGTCGACACCAGTGGCAGCGCAGTGATCAGCCCAGCCGACATGCCCGGCTGCGTGCGAATGATGTCGTGGAGTTGCCGGTAAATCCGCTGGTACTCGGCTGCCCTGTCGGCAGCTGGCTGTTGGCGATCGCGCACCGCGTCCGGAACGTCTCGTGACAATCCGAGCCATGTGACGCCGTCCATCACGTAGCCGCGGTCGACAAACTCGACCTCACCAAGCGCGCGAACGTGCACGCCGGCGACAATCAACAACACCAGCGTCAGCGCCAGTTGCGGTACGGCGACGAACAGCCGCGACCGGGCGCCGTGTGGCGCGGTGGCAGCGAGCGTGTTGCCATGTGCGGCGCGGCTGGCTGCGAGCGCCCGCCAGGTGGGAATCGCCGAGGCCACCAGTCCTGCGACGATCGCGCCGGCCACCGACCCGAGCCACCACGTCCAGTCGAACGCACCAAACAGGATGCCGGTATCAAGCGGGCCCGCGTTCCCGCCGGCCGCGCGCACCTGCTCAGGCATCGAGGCCTCAGACAACGCCAGCAGTATCCCGGCAATCCAGGCGCCGACGAGCCCGCCCGCAGTCGCCAGCAGCACGGTCTCAGTTGAGAGCTGGCGCGCGAGGCGGCCGGTGGTGACCCCCAGCAGACGCCTGGTCGCCAACTCCGGCAGTCGCTGCTGATTCCGTGCGGTGACCAGGCTCGAAACGTTGATCATCGCGATCACCATGACGGCAAACACAACGGTGCCGAGGGCTGTGAGCACACGCGGAAGCACGACGGCTTGGTCGGGCTCAGCGATTACCTGCACGTCCGGTAAGCCGCGGACCGTGTAGAGTCGGGCGTTCCCAGGTAACCGATATGTGGGCTGCCGCGCCTGTATCCGTTCAACCTCCTGTCGTCCGAAGGGCTCGAGCGCGGCCTCAAGTTGTTGGGCCGTGGTGCGGGGTGCAAGCCGGACTACCGTGGCCAGGCCGCCGCGCGGAATGACGCGACGTCGCAGGGCCCACCAGTCGGATCTGCCCCAGCGGGTGGCGAACCCGATGAAGGACTCAGGCATCACTCCAACGATGGTCCCAGGCACGCCTCGCAGTACGACCTGCGTGCCCAGTACATCGGGGTCGCCGCCGAAGCGCCGTTGCCACAACCGGTGGCTGATCACCATCGGCATCCTCGCGTCGGCATCCTCGTCATCGGCGGCGTCAAACCCCCGACCCAGTGCAGGCGCAACGCCAAGGACTTCGAAATATCCGGACGAGACCATTTCGCCGTACGTCCGCTCGGTCAGCGAGTTCGCGGACAAGCTGACCTCCATTCCCCAGGTCCCGGCGGCCCCCTCCACGCCAGGAATGTCGGTGACGGACCACCCGCTAAGCCGTATCGCGACGGGATGCAGCAGATCTGTCATGCTCACCTGCCCGCTCGGTGCGGTTCGATAAATGACTGCCAGCCGCTCCGGCTCATGAACGGGCCACGGGGCGAGAAACGCGCCGTACACAACGGACGCCAACGCCGTCACGAAGCCGGTGCCGATCGCGACGAGCACGACCATCAACGCGCTTGTACCCGGCTGGCGACGGATCTGCTTCATCGCAAACCGCACGTCGTCGCTCAGGGCTGCCCACGTCAGGCGGGGCCCTCGGGGTTCAATCCGGTGGCTTCCGCGCAAAGCAAACACGTCTCGCCATGCTCCAGCCGCGCGACGACGCCGTTGCGGTGACGCGCTGAGTTCAGCCAGCCACTCTTCGCGCCAGCGGTCCCGAACGGTGGCCGGAGCAACGAGGGCCAGCAGACGAATCCACAGTCGCGCCATTACGCCTTCCTTCCAGAGGGAAACAGCTGAGCCACCGCGTTAAAACGGGCTTCGGCTTCGGCCAGTTGAGCCTTGCCGGACTTCGACAGGCGGTACAGCCGGCGCCTCGGGCGCGCCGCTTTTCGCGCCGCTGTGTCTGACTCCCACTGCGACGTGACGAAACCCAGTGCCTCGAGGCGGCGCAGGGCTGGATACACCGTGCCGCTCGGCAGCCCGGTGACATCCATGATGTCGAAGCCGAATTCGTACCCGCGCTCAAGCGCCTGGAGCACAAACAGGGACGCGTACGACAGGGTTGGCATTGTGCGTATCTACATAGTCGATCCCGACGGGCAGTGTCAAATCCACCAGTTAGACCGCAGTCGAACCGGTGCGGTACACTCCCCTCACACGCATGCTCGCCTCTCGACGTCTCGCAGTCGTGAACATGAAGGGCGGTGTCGGCAAGACGACCACGGCGGTGGCTGTGGCGAGCGGCTTCGCGCGGGCCGGCCGCCGCGTACTGCTGGTCGATGGGGATCCTCAGGGCAACGTCAGTCATCTGCTCGGATTGACGCCGACACACACCCTGCGCGACGTCATGCTCGGAGACGTGCCGGTTCAGGAGGCGCTGCTGCGCGATGTGCGCCCAGGGCTCGATGTCCTGCCCAGCACCCCCGCCGCGTTTGCGCTCGACGCGCAGCTGGCCGGCGCGATGCAACGGGAGACACTGCTCAGCCGGCGACTCGCCCAGCTCGACACCTACGACGTCGTCGTGTTTGACACTTCGCCGGCGATGAACTTGCTGGCCTACAACGCGCTGCTCTGCGCCACGGAACTGATTGTGCCGCTGGCCATGGACACCCTGTCATTGATGGGCGCGCGCCAGACGCTTGACGGGGTGCGTGAGATCCGCACGTTATGGCCGGACCGTAGACTCACCCTGTCGGCGGTCCTCCCGACGGCTGTCCAGTCGCACACCCACGCGACCCGCGGTGTGCTGGCCGCCTTGTCGGCAGATGCCGAGATGGGGCCGGCCCTGGTGTTGCCCGGGGTGCGGCAGTGCATCGATCTGGTGTACGCGGCGGCCGCGCACCAGACCATCTGGGAATACGCACCCCGTAGTCGCGCAGCGGACGACTACCGCGCCGTCCTGCGCCACTTGGATCCCGACGTCTTCACCCACGAGACACCACATGCCATCGCGAACCAAACGACCAACCTTTGAAGTGCCGGCCACACCGGCCACCGCAGGAACCCCCGCGCAATGGGCGTATCGCACCGACGCACCAGCGGCCGTGACGGCACCGGCGCCCATGGCGGCCGCGCCCGGGCGGGTGATGTTCCCGAAGGCGCCCCATCCCCTCGTCGTCACGCTGCTCGCGTGCGTCATCCTGGCCGGAACACCGGTTGTTGACGCCGCCAGGCGGGTGTGCTGCCGAAGGCGGGGCTGAAGCCCCGCCCCACGAGAACCCGCTGAAGCCCCGCCCCACGAGAACCGGCTGAAACCCCGCCCGACAAGAGCCGGCGCCCCCGCAGTCGCTCTACGGAAGCCCAGCCAGGAAGCGCCCGAGCGCGTCGTTGAACGCCAGCGGCGCTTCGAGATTGGAGAGATGGCCTGCCCGCGGAATGCGAACGAGCGTCGCATGACGCAGCGCATCCGCCATAGCCTCACTGTCAGCCATCGGGGTGATGACATCTTCCTCGCCGCAGATGACGAGCGAGGGACACGCGAGCTCCGCGAGCAGCGGCATCGAGTCAGGACGGGTCTTCATCGCGCCGAGCGCGGAGATCACCGCCTCCGGCGTGTTTCGCATGATGAGCTCGCGCACCGCCTCAGTCAGATCCGGCTGCTCATGCTTCGAGGTCTCGCCGAGCAGCTTCGGCAACATGCCCTCTGCGACCGCGTTCACACCTTCGGCGTGTACCTTCGCGATCATCGCGTCGCGTCCTGCGCGACCCTCCTCGGTATCCGCCGTTGCGCGGGTGTCCGCCAGCACGAGTCCCTCAAGACGTCGCGGCGCGGCCTTCGCCACGGCCATCGCCACGTACCCGCCCATCGACAGGCCACCAATCACGGCGGTGTCGGCATCCAGATGGCTCATCAGCTGCAGTACGTCCGCCGCATGTGTCGCCATCGTCGCCTGGTCCAGCCCTACATCCTGATAGGCCTGGCCGACGCCGCGAAACCCGCGCACGTCGGGCGCCACGAGGCGCCAACCCTGCGGGACACGCGCCAGCTGGGGCAGCCACTGATCGGCACTGAGCGGAAACGCGTGAATCAGGATGCAGGTGCGACCGCTGCCTGCCTCAAGGTATCGGACAGTGCGATCGAGCAGGTGCGCGTATTTCGGAGACATGCCGGATAATCGCATAATGCTCCGCCATCGCGCTGTCGCTCTCGTCCTGCTGCTTGCGGCAGTGGCCTGTTCCTCCGAACCGTCCGTCCCGGCCACGCCGCCCGACGTCGCCGCGCCCCCGGCCGATGCGCAGAAGACCGCCTCCGGCCTGGCGTTCAAGGTGCTCAAGTCCGGCTCCGGCACCGAACATCCAGGCCCGATGTCGACGGTGCGCGTGCACTACACGGGCTGGAAGACCGATGGCGAGATGATCGACAGCTCCGTCGTACGCGGTGAACCGGCCGAGTTCGGGTTGTACCAGGTGATCGACGGCTGGATCGAAGGCCTGCAATTGATGACCGTCGGCGAAACGCGCCGCTTCTGGATTCCCGGCCCTCTGGCGTACGACGGCAAACCGGGGCGACCGCAGGGCATGCTCGTGTTCGACATCGAGCTGCTCGAGATCAAATAGGCGAAACGCCTACCAGATCGTGCGGCACCCGTACTGCCGCACCAGTGGATCGGGTGTCGCAATGGTGAGCCCGCGCACGATGGCCTGACTGACCAGCAGCCGATCAAACGGATCGCGATGCAGCCACGGCAAACGTGCCTGATGCAGCGCATCATCCTCGCTGATGTCGAGCGCGGCGATCCGGTGGGCCGCCCGCTGCTCAGGCACGAACACGGCTGCCTCACCCGGAAGCGGCAATTTGCCGATTGTCTGCTTCACGGAGATCTCCCAGGCCGACGCAGCGCTCAGGAACACTTCGGTGTCCGGCGAGCGAAACAGCTCAACAACGCGCGACGGCACTTTGTCTGGTTCAGCAACGAGCCAGAGAAACGCACACGTGTCCAACAACAGTCGCAACGACTACCGCCGCTTCTTTGAGGAGCCCGCATACGATGCCGTTGTTTCTGCGACGCGGCTCGCCCCGCCGATGTCGGCGCCAGCATAGAAGTCGTCTTCCATGCTCGCCGGAAGCGGCTCAAAGAACGAATCCGGCACCCCAAACTGCCCGCTTGCAAGGCCAGTCGGCCGCGGCGTCGAGTCGGAGAGCACCGCATCAGCCACTGGAGACAGTCGTGCCACCGGCTTGTTGTGCCGGCAGATCAACACGTCCGTTCCCTCGGCGGCCAGTTCGAGGTATTCGGAGAGCTTCGCCTTGGCTTCGGCAATGTTCACCAATTTCATGACCATTATTGTAACCTTTTTTCAGGACCGCATCGCATGCTCGAACTCGTCGACATGCTGCGTCCGGGCCATGGCCTCCTGCCGGTCAATCACACCGGTGCGCACGAGGCGGGCCAGGCACTCTTCCAGCGCAAACGACCCCACCTTCCGGGTGATGGTGATCTCCTGATGCAGGTGCTGCAGCGCATTCTTGCGGATGTGCTGCCGTGCGCCATACCCGACCAGCAGGAGTTGCCCGGCCGGAACCCGACCACCTTCGATTCGGGGAATCAACGTCTGCACGTACACCGCTGACAGGGCTGCGGCAATCTCCTGCCGCACCGTCGCCTGGCGCTCGGCCGGAAACGAATCGACAAGGCGCGCAATTGTCGAGGCCATGTCCGTCGTATGCAGGGTCGAGTACACCACGTGACCGGTCTCACCCGCCGCCAACGCGATCTTCATCGTCTCTGGATCCCGCATCTCGCCGACGACGAGCACGTCGGGCGACTGGCGCAACGCCGACCGCAGGGCGGACGGGAAATCGGGCGCGTCCACGCCGACTTCGATGTGCTGAATCACACTTCGCTGATTCGTGTGCTCGAACTCGATCGGATCCTCGATCGTGATGATGTGCTTCGCGTCGCGCCGGTTGATCTCATCGACGATTGCGGCAAGTGTCGTCGTCTTGCCAGACCCGGTGGCGCCCCCCACAAGCACCAGCCCCTGTGTCAACCGCGTCAGCGCCTCGACGCCCGGCGGAAGGTCAAGGGCGGCCAGTTGAGGCACCACTCGCGGCAACATCCGAATCGCCGCAGCCGCCCGCGATCGCTCGCGATGCAGGTTCACGCGGAAACGGCCCACGCCCGCGAGACGCACCGACGCGTCCGCAATCCCGGTCTCACGAAACTGGCGCTGCGCGTGCGGCGGAAGCTGCGACATGACCAGCGACTCGATGTCGTCGCCGTCAAGCGGGTCACCCTGCACGCGGGTGATCTGACCATGCACCCGGAGGGTCGGTGTTTCGCCGGCGAGAAGCAGCAGATCGCTGGCCTCCCGATCGGCCATCAGACGCAACAACGGGTCGAGGCCGGCCCCGGAAGGCCGGATTGCGTCCCGCGCCACCAATTCCAGTTCGTCCGCCAGCGCGTCGAGGTCGTTAATGGGATCAGTCATGGATGTGTAAAAGAATGGTAGCCGTTCACATCAGGAGACCCGCATGACCCGCTTTGCCTCGTCCGTCCTCACCGCCATCATCGCAGGCCTCGCGTTCGCGCCTTCCCTGCCAGCTCTTCAGCTTCAGACGCCGACCGACTGGAAATGGCGGGCAGACAGGGCGATTTCCGTCACGAATATCGACAAAGACCTGCCGGCCGACCATTGGTTCTACGTGGCGATGCCGCCCGGGTGGCACATGACCACCCGCACCGGCGTCCTGACGTGGCATCCCGCGCACACCGGACGAGGTGTGTTCCGGATCGAATCGCAGGCGTTCCTGTTCCCTGGCACCAGCACCGCTGAATATGGCGTGTTCATCGGGGGCCGACAGGTCGAGGGCACCTCGCCCGCGAGCTACACGGCCTTCGTCACGCGCCGTGATGGCCAGGTCGCGGTCATCCAACGGGAAGGGACGGAGCAGACGATGCTCGTACCGTGGTCAGCCAATACCGCGGCCGTCGCCCACGATGGCGGCGATGGCACGGCCAAAAACGTGTTCAAGGTGGACGTCACGCCCGCGGACGTGCTCTTCTCAATGAACGGCACCGAGGTCGCCCGACTGCCAAAGGCTCAGGTGCAGACCGACGGGACCTTTGGCCTGCGGGCCGGCGCAGACATGAACCTGCACGTCTCAACCTTCGACGTCACCTACCCGCTGGCACCGACGCCCATCAAGCGCTGACTCAGTCCGCCTTGAGCGTCAACGCCGGGTCGGTGCGCGCGGCCCGCCGGGCGGGCAGATCACCGGCCAGGAACAACACGACCGCCATGACGGCCGACAGGCCGATGAAACTGACCGGATCAGTGGGTTCGATGTCGATGAGCAGACTCAGACTCTGGACAGCCGTTCCGATCCCCACCGCCGCGGCCAGGCCGATCACGGCGCCGACGACTCCGAGCACGGCCACCTGCCGGAGCACCATGCCCCGTACCTGGCCCACGCCGGCCCCCAGGGCCATGCGGATGGCGATCTCGCGTGTGCGTTGCTCGACGAGGAATGCCATCAATCCATAAAGCCCGAGGCCCGCGAGAAACAGGCCGAGCACGCCGACCGACCCGGCGACCCAGGCGGCCACACGCTGGGGCACGAGTCCAAGCGCGATGGCATCGTCAAACGACTGCACCAGAAGCACCGGCAGGCTGGCCTCGGTGTCACGGATGGCCTGTCGGATCTCGTTCACCGGCCGCCGGCCATCCGCGTACTTCACGAAGAGGTTGACCGACGACTGCGGCTGCTGGGCAAACGGCACGTAAATGAACGTGCGCTGCTCTTCGCCGATATATCGATACTGCGCATCGCGCGCCACCCCGACGATGGTCATGGGCGTTCCTTCTTCACCGCGGCGATTGGTCTGGAAGATCTGTTTGCCGACTGCCGATTCGTTCGGGAAGGCCTGGCGCGCCAGCGACTCGTTCACAATCGCCACCAGCGGTTGTCCGTCACGGTCGTCCGCGGCAAACGCGCGGCCTTCGATGATGGGAAGACCAACGACATCGAAGTAGCCTGGCGAGACCACGTCCCAGTCCGCGTTGCTGAGGCGATCGTTGTGCGCCTCGTCGGCTCCGGCGACGCGGAGACCGCCGAGTCCGAAGCCACCTCCCTGCAGCGGGATCATCCGCGAGTGGGCGACAGCCTCGACGCCGCCGACACCGCGCACCCGCTCGACGACACGGCTGGTGAGGGCCACGGCTTCCTGTCCCTGGGCGCGGGCGAGCGTCGTATCGAGCGACACGACGTCGATGCCGGCCGTGCGGAAGCCGGAGTCAATTGTCGCTGCGGCGAGGAGTGAACGGACAAACAGTGCCGCCGTGATCACCATCGTCAGCGACAACGAGACCTGCGCGACCACCAGCGCCTGCCGCATGCGCACACGTTCTCGACCTGCCGTGGAAGACTGGCCGTACAGGGCCGCGGCCAGGTCCGCGCGCAGCGCTTGGCGCGCGGGGAGCAGGCCAAACACGGCACCCGTCACCATGGCCAGCCCTGCGGCAAACGCCATCGAGCGCCAGTCAAGCGCCAGTTCCAGTTGCAGCGGGAACGGGAGCGCAGGCAGTTGCGACTCGAGGAGTCCGAGCAGCCAGAACGTGACCGGCGCGGCCACCACCACGGCAACCGTGAAGAGCACCATCGTTTCGGTCACCAGTTGCAGGATGATCTGCCCTCGCGTTGCGCCAATCGCGAGGCGCGTCGCGATCTCCCGGCGTCGTGCCGTGGCCCGCGCCATCAACATGCCTGCCACGTTTGAACAGGCGATGGCCAGCAATCCGACCGTCAGGACGAACAACAGGCCGATGAACGCCGTGAACGGCGCGCGAAGCCCTGGCGGCACGCGAGCATACGGCGCCACCGACATGCTCCAGCTGGATGAGACCGCCGGAGTCGCCGTTCGGTAGGCGTCCAGCAATGCGTTGAGTTCAGCCTGCACCGCCTGGGCCGACACGCCATCTTTGACCCGTCCCACAGCGGTGTGCCAGACCGACCGCGGGCTGGTCAACAAGGTCTCGAAACCCTGTCCGCGAGCCGCGCCCACCATCGACATGGGGATCCAGAGATCGGTCCCCAGAAATGTCTGCCCTTCGAACGGGCGCGCGACGACGCCGACGACGGTGAAGGGGGTGTTGTTCAGGCGGATGACGCGGCCAATGACGTCACGATCGCCGTCGAAACGCTCGCGCCAGAACCGTTCGGTCAGCACGGCCACTGGGCGTTCACCGGGTGCGGCGTCTTCTTCGGGGAGGATCGGACGGCCCAGCGCCATTGGCACACCCATGACCTCGAAGTAGCCGGTGGACACCAGTTGCGCGAATACCCGTTCGGAGCCGTCGCCGTCCGCCAGACTCATCGGAGTGGGGTCAAAGGTCGTGGCAGACATGCGCTCGAGCGTGGTCGTGTTGTCACGCAGGTGCCGGAAGAGCGGATACGAAAAATTGTCGTGACCCGACCCGTCCGTGGCGCGACCAATTTCCACGATGGCGCCAGGCGTGCCAACGCCCGGACTCGCCTGCAGCAGCAGTGCATCGGCCAGGGTGAAGATCACCGTGGCGGCCGCCAGGCCAAGCGCCAGCGACAGGACGGCGGTCGCCGAGAAGACCGGGCTGCGGTGAATCTGCCTGAGGGCAAACCGGATGTGTCCTGACGGCGGCAGCGTGAATCGTGGAGATGACGAACCAGACATGGGGACTCCTGCGCCGGACGGCGCGCGACGTTCGGCCGCGCCAAACCAGAGCGCTTGACCGATGGTGAGCATCCAGAACGGAATGACGGCGAGCCGACCCTGCGCGCGGACGCGAGCCAGGTCGTGCAGAAACGTCTCGCGCATGTCAGCGGCGTACAGCTGCCGGTACGTCTGCGGATATGCGCGCAGCAGTGTGGCGTAACAGGCGTCGGACAGGGACGAGTGGGTGGCCATGACTACCCCTGACTCCGGCTCGAGGCCTTGAGCGGCTTCATGGCCGCGAGCAGCCGCGTGAGGTGTTCACGCTCGAGCTCGAGCGCCTGTCTGCCGCGCGGCGTCAGCTTGTAGTGGGTCCCCCGGCGCGGATCTTCGGGCCGCTTCGGGCCGGCGCTCTCGGCGATGAGGCCCTGGGCCATCAGGCTCGTCAGGTGGCGGTAGAACGAGCCGGTTTGCAGAGGCACGCGACCTTCCGACTGTTCGCGAACCGTCTGCATGATGGCGTAGCCGTGGCGTTCTCCCTCGGCCAGGGCCAGGAGAATGTGGAACACGGCCGGCTTCATATCCATTCTGGACATGTCCGCACAGACGACATCGCGACCGGGAAGGTTCCCCGTCCCGCGCGTGTTTACCGGCGGCCCAGCGCGCGCGTGATGGTCTGGTTGGCTTCGTCGTGAAGCGTCGGCGAGGCGCCGTAATGAGCGCCCGCAAGTCGTCCATCGGTGCCGTAAATCAGCATCGTGGGCACGGCGCTGACGTCACCAAACGCCGCCAGGACGTCCGGTGACCGCATGACCCAGCGGATGGGGATGTCGAGTTCACCCGCGAGTCGCTGGACGTCGGCCTCGTCAGACTCCACTGCGAGCGCGACCACGGCGAGGCGATCGCCGTACTGCTTCTGCAACGTCCCGAGCCAGGCCAGCGTGCTGCGGCACGGCGGACACCAGGTGGCCCAGAACTCCAGCAGGACGACGCGGCCTTTCAGGTCCTCGGTTCGAAGCGGTCGCCCCGAGATGTCGGTGAGGCTCAGCGCCGGCAGCGTCGCCACTTCCCCGGCGTCGGCCGATACCGCCATCGCGCCGGCTTCAGTCGTCTTCCCGGCCAGCAGCAGCGAGATCACCTTGCGCAGGTCCCCGCGGAAGCGCGTATGCGCCGCTTCGCTGCGCAGTGGCGCATACCGTCCCGGCTGTTCGCCCTCACCTGTCGGCGCAGTGAAACCAAAGTCCTTCGGTGTCGCCACCAACACGTCATTCACGAAGATTGCGGGATACCGCTTCACGCCGAACCGCTCCGCGAGTTCAGACTCGCCGTAGTTCTCGGCGATGAACGTGGCCTTGCCGCCGAACTCGGCCACCACACTCTGTGCCAGCAGACCTGCTGGATCAGAGAGGTTTCAAGTGAACGGCCACCGGACGAGTCGGACCGTGACCTCCGGTGTGACCGCCGCCGGTGGCGCAGGGGCGGCGGCGAGCGTGGCGCGGTACGCGGGGACCACCTCATCGAGAATCACCGCCACGGCCGGGAGCGATGACTGCTCGGCCGGAGGCTTGGCGAGTTCCAGCGCCGCGCGATCCAGAAAGATCCGCAGAATCGAATGGTCCCGTCCGTCGTTGGCCAACGCGGATTCGATCCCGCTCAACTGCCGCTCGAGATCGGCCGCCGAGCGATTGGCGGGCGGCGTCAACATGGCCGTGCGCTGCATCGCCTGCAGGTACTTGAATGTCGCGCCGTAGTGCAGGCCCGCGGCGTCCAGTTCGCGTGCTTCCTTGAGCGCTGAACTGGCGGCGATGAACTCCGGGTGCCGTTCGATCGACACAGGCGGCTGATACAGCGCGAGCAGGCGCCGCTCCAGCGCGTCGGTCTCAGCCGACAAGCCGCGCGCCGCGCTCCGCCCCATGGCGGTCGTCGGCAAGGACCGGGTCAGCTGCACCAGGTCGCGCTGGGCCAGCGCCGACCCGAGGTAATACAGTCCCGAGTCGGCGTCGGTCGCCCGCCCATAGATCAGGCTCGCGTCGTAGAGCACCTTCGTCTGGAAGGCGGCCGTTTCTGCGACCGCACGCACCGCCGACGGGCGCATGGCCGAAAACGTGTCCGGGCGCGGCTGCGTGAGCGCGGCGCCCAGGTCGCGTCCCACGCGCGCCCACTCCGTCTCGAACGCGTCAACACTCTTGCGTGTGTCGGCATCGCGTGTCCCGATGTATCCCGCCGCCGCGAGCAGGTTGCGCGCTGCCGCGAGCCGCTCCAACGCAAACCATCGGCGCCCCGATTCCAGCGCCGACGCGGCCTGCGTCAACGCGGCCTGTGCGCTTGGACGCACCTGCGACCATAACGCGAGGTCAGGCCGCTCCTGTGCGGCTGCCGCCTGCCAGGTCGCAATCTCAGCGGCGAGGCGGTCAGGGGCCGGCTGACCTTGTCCGGTCAAGCCGGCGACCGAGATCACGCCAGTCAGCAGCGCGGCGCCGAGGGTCCGATACATGGCGCGCATTGTCGCAGGCGTTGGCGGGTTGCGCATGCGGTTCGTCCCCCTTGAGCGGCCGTCGGTCACATAGCACACGTAACTTCCGGTTGCCGCCCCCGGTCTTATCCCGCACAGGAGCCAAGATGGTGCGAACACGCGCAGTGAGCCTGGTGTTGGCGGCAGTCACGTTGGTGGCGGCATGCGGCGGGGGGCCGACGGCCCCGACGTCCGCTGACGCGTCGAGCAGCAGTACAAGCCCGACCGCCACGGTCAGGCCGGTGTACGTGGTGTTGTTCACGCACATCGAGGACAACACACCGGCCAGCAGCCTCGGCAGCGCGGAGTCCCGGGCCTCCTACCTCTCGTGGAGAGATGACCTGATCGCCATGGCGCAGACGGCGCGCCGGCGGGGCGTGCCGTGGGTGCTGCAGCCTGACTGGAAACTGCTTGAAGCCGCGCGTCTGTATGAGACCGATACCGTGCGTGCGAGCACCGGCGGCCGGAACCTGCTCGAGTACCTTCGTCGCGACCTTGGGGCCGTAATCGATCCCCATTCCCATGAACAAGGCGGCTACAACTACACCGACGTCGCCTACCTGCTCGAACTGCTGGGTGTTGGTGGAAGCACGGTCATTGGCGGACACGTCTGGGACCCCTCGCTGCCGCAATTTGCCGAATGGGACCGCTATCGTTCACCGGTCCGCGGTCAGCAGTACCCCGAAGCCCTCTGGCAGGGGGACATCCTGATGGGGGCCGCAACACCCGGACACACCAGTGATCCCATCGTGAGCGGCGTCTGGCATCCGCGCAGCCGGTCCAGCTACTTCGAGGATGATCCTTCCGGCAACATGGTTGCCGTGGGCGACTTCCAGCGCAGCATCGCCGGCGTGTCGAGCCTCTTTGATCTCGGATCCACGGGCGTCGTCGATGCCTCGTGCATGCTCACCTCGACGTACCACATTCAGCCGGCCGACATTCGAACCGCCGGCGCTGTCGCCGACGTCGAACGCACCGTCATCGACCCGCTGCTGTCACTGCAGGCGCAGGGGCGCGTGGTGCTGACGGACTTCACGTCCCTGGTGAATACGTGGCGATCCTCGTACAGCGGTCGAGGATGTACGTACCGCCAATAGGGTGCCTAGCGGACCAAGAACCCGAGCTCGCGGCTGGCCTTCGCGCGGCCGTCGGCGACATCCACCTTCAATCGATAGGCACCCGGCGCCAGTTGCGCCAGTGGGAGCCGCAGGTCGAGGTCGCCGTCCCGCGTCAGCTCTCGGGTCAACGACACCACCGCCTGTCCGTCAGCCGTCAGCGCGGAGATCGTCGCGAGTGCCGGAAGTCGTCGCCGCTGAGCAGTCTTGAAATACAGCCGGATCGAGTCAGACGTGCTGAACGTGCGATCCAGTGTGGGTTCAAACGGCAGCGACGAACGGATGGGCACGCTTGTGGTTGTCTGCGCAAATGTCATCCGCGAACCTGCGGTCTCGACCATGGTGTTCACCTGCGTCGGCCGTGTCGCCGTCAGCGTCGTGATCTCTCGCCGGTGACGAGCCACGGGCACTCGCAGGCCGTCACCGTAGCCGATCAGCAGGTCAGAGATCGCCAGGTCGTCCTTTGTGAAGTCCGGTACGTCAACAGTCAGATACACAGACCCGCCCCTGCCCAGCCGTTGGCTGACGGCAGACGCACGCAGCTGATACTGGCCGGCCGGAAGCTCCATCTCCATGGCGATCTGATACGTCACCTGCTCCGGCGGCTGAACGAGCCCCGGACGCGGCCGCAGGGCGACCCGCGCGCGCGAGCCGAATGACTCGCGCACCTTCACGCCGTTGAGGTCCAGGGCATACACACCGTACTGGATATCGTCGAGCAGGCGATCAAGGTCGGCCTCGCTCATCATCACGGACCGCGGCAGCGTCAACTCCAGGGCAATGGCCACCTTCGATCGATCACCGGAGTGCGGCAGCGGCATCGCGTGAAGCCGAAGCGGCAGACCTGGCGACGGGAGCGGATGGTCGATGAGCACATGCAGAGGATCGCGCCTGGCGTTCCGGGCGGCGGCCTTGTCATCATCGGGAATGAGTTCGTAACCCTGCCGGTAGCGGAGCGTCAGGTCGGGCCGGCCTCGAACCTCCACGCGTACGGGTCGAAAGCCCTTTGTTGTCGTATCCGCCGGATAGAACCCCAGCAGGTAGAAGTTGTCGATGTCAGTGACGATGTTCGAGATTCCGCGATCGAAGTCGTCGGTATCGGTCACCGCGAAGCCGCCGGTGGAATCAGCAAACAGGTTGAGCCCTTCCTGCGCCTGGCGGACCCATGCGTTGAACGACTGCGGCCCCGGGCGATCGTTGCCTTCACAGGGATCCGGACCAATGCCAAATTCGCCAACGCGGCGGCCCACCTTGCCGGGGAGACATTCGAGCAGCATCTCCTGGGGTGTCACGAGACCACGCGGATCGATGGCGTAGGTCGTGATGTTGGCGCGTTGCATCGCGTGCAGCATGTTCGCGACGTCTCCGCCGTCAGCCGACTCCCCGGAGTCCACGGAAATGCCTGCGGGGTCAGCCGAAGTGTCGTCGGTGCCGTAATACGCGGACGCCTCTGACATTTGTCCTGTATTGGCAGACCTGCCCAGAAAGGCGCGACGTTTATCGCCGGCCGTGCTCTCAGAGATGAACACAAACGCCTTTCGACGACGGTCAGCGCCGATGAGCACACGGGCCGCCGCCCCAAGCGCCTGCCAGCTCCCCCGGTTGGAGTAGGCGTCCTGAATGTCGCAGCCGGGATCAAAGTCCTCCGGGCGACTGAGGTCGCGCTTGATCGGTCGCAGCGTACAATTTTCCAGCGGCCGGCGGACCGGACGACGGCCCTTGAAACGGCTGATCGCCTCGAGCAAGCGCGTCCGGTCGGACGTCACTTCGACCGAATGGTCGCCGCCCGTCTGGATCAGTGCCATCGACGACGCCGGATCGAGCTGGTTGACGATCTTTGTGGCGATGTCCTTGACGATCTCGGAACGCCCCTGCCACACATGCAGGTCGTCCAGGACCAGGATCACGAGGCGACCGGCATCACTCGTCGAATTTGACGCCACACCCGTCCGGAACCCGACGGGCAGGCGCTCGTCGGAGCGGACGGCTGCAACGTCGCCTCTGATCTCGGTGAAGGTCTCGATGTCCTGGACGGTGCGCCGCTCGGTCAGGATGAAATCGTCACGCGTCAGGCCGTGGACGCGATTGCCGGCCTTGTCGACGGCGACGACATCGATCTCCACCAGTTCCGTATTGGAGCGGAATACCGGCGGTTGCTGCCCGGAGCGCTGGCCTGCGCCAACAACCGGTGCGGCGCACAACCCTCCGACTGTCACGGCGACGAAGAGAATCCGTGCGGTCATCAATACCTCAGGTTGGCACGCTGGCGGCTCAGTATACCTCCGGTGACTGACATATGATGCCGCCCATGCGCCGTGTCTCTGCCTGTGTATTTGCCCTCCTGTCTGTGATCCCGCTGCTGACGGCCCAGACACAGCCGCAGGACATTCGTGTCGTGTCTTACAACATCAAACACGGACGCGGGAATGACGATGTCGTGGATTTGGAGAGGACCGCGAAGGTGCTCGAGGCCCTCACTCCAGACATTGTCGGGCTGCAGGAAGTGGACGACATGGCCACCCGCAGCGGTGGCGTGCCGGAGGCGGCGCATCTGGGCCGACGACTTGGCCTGCATGACGCGTTCGGCCGCTTCATGGATTTTCAGGGTGGCGCGTACGGGCTCGCGATTCTCACGCGTTATCCCATTCGCACCACCCAATCAGTGCGGCTGCCCGACGGCAATGAGCCACGTGTGGCACTCGCCGTGGAGGTCGACGGCCCAACCGGTCCGCTGACCATCGTCAATGTCCATTTCGACTGGGTGAGAGACGATGGGTTCCGGTTTGCGCAGGCGGCGGTCGTTGCGAAATTCCTGGACACACTGAAAACGCCGTACATCCTGCTTGGCGACTTCAACGACGTGCCGGAGTCACGCACGCTGGCGCTCTTCAAGGCTCGCGCGACGGAAGCGGTCAAACCGGCTGCCGATCGATTCACGTTTTCGTCGACGCAGCCGGAGCGCGAGATCGACTTCATCTTCTACGCGCCGTCGACCGCCTTTTCAGCCCGCGAGGTGCGCGTCATCACCGAACCGGTGGCCTCCGATCACCGCCCCGTGCTGGCGGTGCTCAGGCCGGGACGATAACGGATGACCGCCGAACGCTCGATGTCGCGCTCGGTGAAGGCCACGCGCTTCAACTCGCCGCGCGCGAACATCGCGGCCTGACTCGCGTACCAGGGCGACTCGGGCTTTGAGCTCTGACCGTACGCGAGCACCGACCACGCGCGGGGGACGTCGGTGAACTCCACCGCGAGCACCCAGCCGTCGCCCGTGTTCGCCGCCATCTTCCCATCGTCCTGGCGCTGATACCCGAGCACGCGGAAGCAGCCGAGCGCGCCTGGGCATCCGCCGACCGGCACGTCCACGTCACCGCGACGAACGCGATGGACGTCGCCCCAGGGCACGTCCAACGCGCCGTGACGACGGATGACTTCGTCGACGGCCCAGGCAAACGCGTCGGTGGCGCGAGCGGGGTCCGCAAGCCCCCGAGGCGTGCGCACCGGATCATCCTGCTGCCACGGCACGGCGTAGCGTTGCGCCTCGGTCAGCCCCTGCGAGTAACGCGACCACCAGATCTCGAACAACACACCACCGCGACTGTCGGGCGCGACCGAGTTGTTCCACCTGCGCAAGACCTGCAGGCCCTCGGCGACATGACCGGTCGGCGTCGTGCTGCTGAGTGCACGCAGCAGGTCAGGCTTGACGCGATCGGCCAGCAACATCCGGTAGTCGTGTTTGAGCCGGATGACGTCCTGCAAGGTCAGCTTCCGGTTGTTGTCGATCAGTTGAATCGCGCGCTGGCTTCGCAGGCGCAGCGATGGCGGCTCGATGTTGTCGTACGCGTTGACCAGATTCACCGGCGGCCGCGCATTCGCAAAATGTGGTGAGTCATTTTCGTTGTGGACATACCCGCCACCGGGGTTCTTCGTGATGGGCAATGCCTCGAACGGCACCAGCTGCGTCCAGACATCGCGCAACGAGCGGGCGGGAATCGCCCGGTCATCACCCATCGGATGCGGAAGGAGCGGGAGGGACGCGTTCCACAACGTGAGGATGTTGCCGGCGCGATCAGCATAGGTGTAGTTCTGCGACACGAGCGCGCGCATCTGCATCACCCGCATCCACTCGTTCAATGAACGGGCGCGCATCAGCTTCAGGAACTGCTCACCGGCGCGAAACTCCCCGTCGCCTGCGGTGCGCGCCACATAGACAGCCGCGTCGGTGCGATGCACAACAGGACCCAGCGGCGTCGACTCGAACGTGCGATGTTCCGTCTGCAGGGCGCCATCCACGAGATAGTCCACCGTTCGAGTCACACTCGAGATCGGCAGCGACGCCCCGTCGAGGCGATACCGCGTGCGGTCGGACGCGTCGACCTCAAGCGCGTACATCTCCGTTCGGTCACCCGAGTTGCTGTTGGTCGTGGACCAGCCGAGGTACCGGTTGAATCCGCCAATCACACCGAGTGGCCCTCCGATGCGGAAGTCGCCGTAGAAGTCCATCACGCCGGGCACTGTAAGGTGCGCCTCGTAGTACCCGGCGTTCCACGCCAGATGCGGATTACGCAGGAGGATCGCGCGACCGGACTGCGTCCGCGACGGCGCGAAGGCCCAGGCATTGGAGCCCTCTTCCGGGTCCAGCAGGTCCGTCGGGTCCATCGGGTCCGTCGGGTCAGTCGGGTCAGTCGGCTCCGTCAGAGGTGCGAGGAGGCGGCGGGTGCGGGCGGCGGGAGGGCCATCGCCGATGTGCAACGTAGCGACGTCGTAGCCGGTGAAGTCCGCGGGAATGTGCGGCGCAAACGCGCCACGATTGAGCTCGATATAGCGGTTGACGCCTGCGGCGAAGCCTTCGTAGAAGTCGCGTGTCTCCGGTTCGAGCAGGTGATAGGTCTCGATGGCCCGTTCACGTTCGCGCAACGTGTTGAAGTCGGCGTCCACGGATCCGCGACCGTTGACGCGCGCCGTCTGGCCTCGCGTGGCCCACAGTCTCGTCGGCGTCACGTCGCCGTAGTCTTCGCACTGCAGCCAGCCAAGCGCGTAACCACCAGCCTGGAGGTTCTCCGCACGAATGTGCGGCACCCCATGCGCGGTCCGAATGATCTCGACCTGCTGCCAGAGCGGCGCCTGCGGCACCACCGCCGCGTGCGGAGCCGCCACCAGCAGCGCAACCACGCCCACCAACCCAGCAACACAGAAGCGCATCAGCTCACCAACCCATCAATCCACCAGCCCACCATCAAGCCGTGCGGTAGAGCACATGCGGAAGGCCCGCGTGCCGCACGTCACGTTCGAAACGCAGCCCGGCTTTTTCGAGCACATGACGTGATGCGGTGTTGTGAGGCAGTGTCACGGCGACCATCGACGTGAAGCCGCGAGCCCATCCCTGTTCAAGGCAGCCGCGCGCGATTTCTGTCCCCAGCCCGCGCCCCCACAGTTCGGGGACGAAGCTGTACCCGATCTCGACTTCGTTCACGCCATCAATGGGCAGGTACCGCAACAACCCACGCCCGATGACCGGTCCCTGCTCATCGACTCTCAACATGTAGAGCCCAAAACCATGTTGCCGCCAGTGCTCGAGGTTGCGCTCGAGATACGCACGCGTCCACGCTTCGTCGCGAAGGCCCCCCAGAAATGCCTGATGCTGCGGATCCGAATGAAAACGCAGCAAATCCCCGTAGTGCGCTTCCGACAACGGTTCTGCCCACAGCCGCTCTGTGCGGAACATGCCGATAGAATACGCGCCATGCGACGCCTTCTGATTGCTCTTCTTCTCATCGCCCCCGCATGCGCGCCGCGCACGGCACCCCCGCCGTCCGTCATGCCGATGGCGTCGCTGATTCCCGCGGCCCCCGAGGTGCGCTCGCTCTCCGGCGTCGTCTCGGCCGCCACGAAAGAGGCCGCGGAAGCCGGCGCGATGATGCTCGCACGCCGCGGCAACGCCGTTGATGCGGCCGTGGCGACGGGTTTCGCACTCGCCGTCACCGAACCCAGCATGTCCGGGCTTGGCGGACGCGCCAGCGCCATCGTTCGCCAACCTGATGGCAGCATCACGGGCGTCGACGGCCTCAATCAGGTTCCGGCAGGGTACAAGGAGAAGTCCGGACTCCCCGACGTCTACGAGCGCATCGCCGTCCCAGGCGTGCCCGCGACGCTCGCATACCTGCTGGAACGGTATGGCACGTTGCCGCTGGCCACCGTGCTTGAGCCTGCGATCCGGCTTGCCGAAGACGGATTCATTCTCAACGACGGTGAAGCCACTCGCTGGGCCGCTGCGCAGAAAGAACTATCGACGTACGGCGCCGGCAAGGGCACCTACCTGAAACCTGACGGCTCACTCTGGAACGCCGGCGAACGCGTGCGCAACCCGATGCTTGCCGCGACGCTCCGTCGCCTTGCCTCGGATGGCGTGGAGGCGTTTTACCGGGGCAGTATCGCTGCGGAGATGGTCGCGGACATGGAGGCCAACAAGGCCTTCATGAGTCGTGAGGATCTTGCCGGATACCGCGCGCTGCCTGCCGTTCCCGTGCGCGGCACCTATCGAGACCACGCGATCGCTTCGAACTTCCGTCCCGCTGCGGGCCACGCGGTCATTCAGGCCCTGAACACGCTGGAACGTGTGCAGGTGCCCGGTCCTGGCGACGATGTGCGGTGGGCGTCGGTGGTGGGCCAGGCGATGCATTGGGCGTTGACCGACCGGTCCATGCGCCGCGGCAGTGAGGAAGAGACCGCCGCGTATCTCACATCGGCATCGCACGCGGCTGAGCGTGCCTCTCGCATCGTGATGCCTCCGCCGGTTCGCACGTCGGCAATGCCGGCAGAACCGTGGCAGCCGGGCGGACTGCTCTTCCCTCCAGGCACACTCGTGGTGGCTGACACGGATCGCGAAGCCACGTCTCACTTCTCCGTCGTCGACGGCGAGGGACGTGTCGTTGCGCTGACGCAGTCGCTGGGGCCCGCGATGGGCACACGCCTGGTCGCCCCGGGGCTGGGATTCATGTACGCGACGCGGCTTGGCACCACACCCGGGTCCCGACCGATGTCGACGATCGCGCCCACCATCGTGAGCGGTGTAGCTGGCGCAGGTGTGGTCGCGTTGGGAGGGGCGGGTGATTCGCGCATCATCTCGGCCGTGATTCAGGTGATCAGCCGGATGGTGGATCACAAGATGTCGCTCGCCGACGCGATGCGCGCGCCTCGGGTGCATCCGGATGCCGAGAAGCGGCTGCGCGTGGAAGATGGCCCTGTCGGCGCCTGGTCCCCCGAGGATCGGGCGCTGCTGGCCGCATGGGGATTCACACTGGAGCCATCGCCGTCGGGGTTCTTTGGCCGTGTGCACGCGGTGGCCACCGCCGGCGCCGGGACGCCGGCTCTGGGTGTCGCCGAGCCGCGCTGGACCGGCGGCGTCTCGGGCCCGGCCCCCCTGCCTGGAGGCGCGAGATAACGTACACTGCACAGGCAACCAGCAAGTCCTGAGGAGGAACCCGTGCGTTCTGTTTTCTTGAGTTCCCGAAGTGTAGCGCTGTTCGGCCTGCTGGCCGGCGCCTGGGTGGCTGGCTCGGTCGGCCCGGTGTCCGCCGCGGCACCGGAGGCCCTGAGCGGCAATCAACAGACCCAGTCCACCGCTCCAACAAAGAAGGTGACCACGGTCACGCCGCCGGAAGACATCCTGCCCGGGGACCCACGCCCACGTCCCGAGCTGGTGCGTCAGCCGTTCAGCGCCGCCGATGTCGAGTTCATGCAGGGCATGATTCCGCATCACGCGCAGGCGCTGGTGATGTGCGCCATGGCCAAGCCGAACAACGCCAGCGCGCAGCTCCAGCTGATGTGCGAGCGCATGACCATCAGCCAGCGCGACGAGATCGCCATGATGCGGACATGGCTGCGTGACCGCGGTCAGCGCGTGCCCAGACCGGATGCGACGCACCACACAATGAATCACGGCGGCATGAAACACGACATGCTCATGCCGGGCATGTTGAACGAGGAGGAGATGGCCGCGCTCAAGGCCGCGCGCGGTCGCGACTGGGACCGGCTCTTCCTGACCGGCATGATCAAGCACCACCAGGGAGCCATCGACATGGTGGTGACGCTGTTCAACTCGTTTGGCGCCGCGCAGGACGATGACGTGTATCAGTTCGCGGCAGACGTACAGGCCGATCAGACGGCAGAAATCGATCGCATGCAACAAATGCTGGCAGCCCTGGGAGGGGGATTCACGCAATGACGCACTCACCTTTGACTACACGACTTGTCACCGCACTGGCCGGTGTCATCGTCGTGACCGCCACCGCTGTGGCGGCCACCGATCAACAGCCACCAACGCAGGGCGCCGCGGGGCAGCAGGCCGCCGGCCAGCCGACCGGGCGAGGCCAGGCCGCGCCGCCTCCGCCCATCCCCGCCCTGCCGGCGACGATGCCGGCTCCGGTGCGGCCGATCATTTCGGAAGCCGCGCCCTCACCCGATCCGCGGATCGGGCTGCGCGCCGGCTACTGGGATGCGGCGCAGGCCGCCTGGAACATGCGCCTGGTGTCGAACACGCCGCCGCCCGAAGCGTATCGCGGCATCACCAGCTCTGACCTCGCCTTCAGCGGCAAGTACGTCATCCAGGGCAACTATCACGGCATCCTCTTCTGGGACGTGTCGAATCCCGAGAAGCCGGTGCTGGTGAAGGACTACGTCTGCCCGGCGTCGCAGAATGACGTCTCGGTGTACAAGCACCTGCTGTTCATCTCCTCGGAAGGCACCGGCGCGCGGCTCGACTGCGGCACGCAGGGTGTGCCGGAGCCGATCAGCAAGGACCGCATTCGCGGCATCCGTATCTGGGACATCAGCGACATTCGGAACCCGAAGTACGTCAGCAACGTGCAGACGTGCCGCGGTTCACACACACATACAGTCGTGACCGATCCGCAGGACAGCGAAAACGTGTACGTCTACATCTCCGGCACGGCCGGCGTACGCTCGGCTGAAGAACTGCCGGGGTGCTCGGACGGCACGATGGACGAAAACAAGGACACGTCGCGCTTCCGGGTCGAAGTCATCAAGGTCCCGCTCAAGGATCCGACCAAGGCCGAAGTCGTCAACTATGCGCGCATCTTCAACGAGCTGGCGCCGCCTCCGCGTCGTGAGGAACCCGCTCGCGCCGGTGGCGCGGGCAGGGCCGGTCGTGGCGGCCGTGGCGGTGATGCCGGCGCAGCGGCAGGCGGCGGCGCGGCCGCGGGTGGCGGCGCAGCGGCTGGAGCAGCCGCGGCAGGCGCCGGGGCCGGTGAAGCCGTGGCTGGACGCGCGGGTGCCGCAGGACGCGGCGGGCGCGGCGGCACGCCGACCGGTCCGAACCAGTGCCACGACATCACGACGTATCAGGAAGTCGGCTTCGCCGGCGGCGCGTGCGCGGGCTACGGCCTGCTGCTCGATATCCGCGAACCCACCCATCCGGTGCGCATCGACTTCGCGGGTGACACGAACATGTCGTTCTGGCACTCGGCCACCTTCAGCAATGACGGCACGAAGGTCCTGTTCTCCGACGAATGGGGCGGCGGCCGCGGTGCTCGCTGCCGAGCGGAGGATCGTCTCGAGTGGGGCGCCAACGCGCTCTTCACGATCGAGAAGGGCAAGCTGGTGCATCACAGCTACTACAAGATGCCGGCCGCGCAGACCGAGTGGGAAAACTGCGTTGCCCACAACGGCTCGCTGATTCCGATCCCCGGCCGCGAAGTCATGGTCCAGGGTTTCTACCAGGGCGGCATCACGGTATTTGACTGGACCGACGTGAAGAATCCGCGCGAAATCGCCTTCTTCGATCGTGGTCCGCTCGAGGACGGTCGCCTGACCTCGGCGGGTTCCTGGTCGGTGTACTGGTACAACGGCTACATCTACAGCTCGGAGATCGCGCGCGGCCTTGACGTGTACGAACTGCTGCCGACGCCGCACCTCTCGCAGAACGAGATCGATGCGGCGCGGACGGTGCGCTTCGAAGAAGCCAACGCGCAGGATCAGCGCAAGTTCGTGTGGCCGCCCAGCTTCGCGCTGGCGCGCGCCTTTGTTGATCAGCTGGAACGGTCCAAGGGCCTGAGCGCGGCTGACATCACCGCGACGCGCACGAGCCTGCAGCAGGCGGAAGCCGCCAGTGGCGACGCGCGCCGCACGGCGCTCACCGCGCTGGCGACCCGACTCAACGGACTGTCATCCGGTTCGTCCGATCGCGCGAAGCTGACGATGCTCGTCGGCGCCGTGAACGATCTGGCGAAGTAAGACCGCAGGAGTTGATGACCGCTTCAGGCCCGGCCTGAGGCGGTCATCGGCTCACGCATCCGCTCCCGAATCCGCGCGAACCGCGCGTCCGCACGCAAGGGATCCAGCGCGGGATCCACATCCAGATAAATCAACCAGTACGACCGCTCGTCGAGCGCGCGCTCCAGCCACACGAACGCGTCGTCGTTCCTGCCGAGCGCGGCTTCAATCGTCGCCTGCGCGTAGGCGGTCACAAACGTCGAGCGCGATCGCTCCTCCAGCTCGGCCATTGCCGCCTGCGCCTCAGCGACCCTGCCCTGCATGGCCCAGAGACGCCCGAGGGCGGCCACGACATCGCGATCGTCGGACAGACGCTTGGAGGTCTGCAGCGCAGTCTCGGCGTCCTCGAACCGACCCAGCTGCGTGAGTGCCAGCCCACGGCGGAAATGCGCCATCGAAAACTGCGGATCCAGCTGGAGGACGCGGGAGAACTGCTGTTCCGCCTCGGCATACCGACGCTGGTAGTAGTCGGGATACCCGGCAATCGTGCCGGTGATCAGCGAGAGCGGATCGATCGCCTGCGCAATCGCCAGCGCCTCGCGCGCGTCATCAAATCGCCCGCGCGACACGAGGTACATGCCGTGTCGCTGGTGGGCGTCGGCATAGTCGGGGTTGCGATCGAGCGCGCGCAGAAACGACGATTCCGCGGCTTTCCAATCCCAGCCGTAGAACAGCTCACAGACCGCCAGCGAGTTGTGCGCTTCGGCCAGGGAATCATCGAGCGCGAGGGCCTGGAGCGCGGCGGCGCGAGAGGGCGGATACACGTCCACCGGCCGAGATGCGCCGTACAGACTCAGCAACACGTACGTGTCCGCCAAACCCACATACGCCAGGGCAAATGCCGGATCCCGATCGGTCGCATCACGAAAACTGGCAAGCGCGGGCGCGAGGGTTTCCGTCAGCCGCCGGTTGAGGAAGTAGCGCCCCTTCATGAAGCTCTGGTACGCCGGTGAGCTCCGCGTCACGCGGCTCTCGACGTCCCGTTGGTCCGCGGTCGACAGAGGGACACGCAGCGAAGAGGCCACCTGGCGCGCCAGCTGCTCCTGCACCGCCATCGACTCACTCGGCGTCGCGACGATCTCGCCGGTCCACACCTGCCAGCCCGACACGGTGTCGATCAGCTCGACGACCACGCGCGACGACGAGACGCGACCAACAACGACGAGCGCCACGCCGAGGTCGCGTCCCGCCGCCAGCGGATCCACATCGGGTCCCTTCAATCGGGAGACCACCGCCCGCGCCTTGACGCGGAGCCCGGAAATCCGGCTCAACGTCCGGATGAGCCCCTCGGTGAGGCCGTCGCACCAGTAGTCGAGCGAGGCGTCGTCGGCCTCGTTGACAAACGGCAGCACCGCGACCGAGGCCGGCGCCGGCGGGATGGGACCGCTGGGCCGCACGGATACCGGCGCCGCAAATCGGTATCCCGTGCCGGGCAACGTGACAATGAACCGATGGTCCTGTCGCGACTCGCCCAGCGCTTTGCGGATCAGCGAGATGTTCTGCGGGAGGTTGGCTTCTTCGACGAAGATCCCGGGCCAGACACGTCCAAGCAGGTCAGTCTTCGACAGCGACTCGCCTCCGGCCTCGACCAGCACCTGCAGCAGATCGAATGCCTTGGGCGCGAGCGGCACGACATCGCCGCCCCGCGTCAGTCGTCTGGTACGCGGGTCCAGTCGAAAACCACCAAACTCGAACACTTCATCTCGCTGCGACGCCATATCCTGAGAAATCCTGAGATCGGAGCCGTCGAACCTGCCGGACCAGTTGGACCCGACGGACCCGTGGGACCCGTCGGACCCGATCTACTTCGCTGCGTCGGGCAGCTTGCCGTTGGAGTCGACGACGCGACGCGCCAGATAGTTGACGACGTCGGCTTCCGACCGCAGCTTCGCGAGGTAGGCGCCCTGGAGCAACTGTGTCCGGCGATCCTTGAGGCCGTTACGAATGCCGTCCTTCACCTCGGTGTCGCTCAGGTCACGTTGTCCGGGCTCGATGATCCGCACCAGCGCGAGAAGCGTCGTCACCGGTCCGTTGGTGATCGTCGACATGTCGCCGGGCTTCATGCCGAGCACGGCACGGCGCAGTGACGGCGCCGCCTGATCGACGCGCGAGAGAGGCACCATGCCGATGTCGCCACCATTGGGCGCGGAGTTGGGGTCCTCGGAGAAATTGGCGGCCAGCGCGGCAAAGCTCTCGCCCTTCTGCAACGCATCAGTCAACATGGCAATCTTGCGCTGCGCCTCGCCGGGCGATCGGGCATCGTCATTCTGCTGGTTGTTGACCTGCGTGGGGTCGCTGGTGACGACGATCTGCGCGAGGTGGAACTGACGCTCGGGCACGTTGAACTGAGCCTTGTTCTGCTCGTAGAACGCGGTGACCTCGTCGTCGGTGATCACGACCTTGTTGGTCACGTCCTGTTCGATCACCTTGCGGGTCGTCAGTTCCCGCGTAATTTCCTCTCGATACTCGGCCATCGTCGTCTGGCGCGATTCGAGCTGCTTGTTGAAGTCGGCCTCACTCATCTCTCCGCGAGCGTCAGCGATGGCCTTGTCGACTTCCTCGGCGGTTGGCGCGATCTGCAACGCGGTCGCGCGGGCCAGGAGGAGCTGATCGGTGATGAGTTCGTCGATCAAGCCCAGCTTGGCGGCCAACGCTTCCTCTTCGCTGGGCGTCCCCTGCGCGGCAGCCGTCATGCTCCGATAAAAACGTTCGACACGGTCTCGTCGAATCTCGTTGCCGTTCACCGTCGCCCAGACGTCCGGGCCGGGTTCGGGAGGGGTGCTCGGGCCGCAGGCGAGCAGGGACACTACGAGTGGCGCGGCCGCAATCAGTCGAAATCGCATCCGACAAGTCTAGCCTGAAGGAGCACGTCCTATGGCGACCTCAGGACCTCGGCAGGGTCCACCCGGCTGGCGCGGCGGGCAGGACCGGCAGCTGCGGCCATGGTCACGACAACCAGGGCCGTGCCGACGAGCCCCAGCGTGAGGGGGTCCAGAGGATCAACGCCGGCGAGGAAACCGGCCACAAGCGAATGGCCGGCCCACGCCAGCAGCACACCGCAGCCGATGCCGCCCAGCGTCAACAGACACACGTGAGCCACCACTCGACCGGCGGCATGTGTCGCAGGCGCGCCCAGGGCCATGCGGATGGCGATCATCCGCTGGTCGCGCGCGACGGTGTAGGCAACCAGGCCGTACAGGCCAATCCCCGCAAGCAGAAGCGCGATGATCGCGAGGCCGGCGACCAGCGTCGCCCGGAACCGGTCCGGGGCCAGTACTGCCT
>CBINOO010000025.1:0-39594 GCA_966252305.1 uncultured Acidimicrobiia bacterium | reverse complement strand
TGTGTCGATCCCCCTCGGCAGTCGTGCGATCGACCTTGGCGCTCCCCCGGCGCCGCCCTCCGACGTGAGCGCCAACTCGTCCTCACTGCGATCGAACAGGGCGATCGCGGTGCTGGTGGATGACTCCTCACTCAGCGCGGTCCTCACGTGTGAGGGCTGCCCGGATGTGCTGGTGTCGCTCAAGCAGGCACTCACGCGGTTCTTGGAGACGCTGACGCCGGACGACCAGGTGGCCATCGTGTGGCTCAGTCGGTCCGACCTCAGTCAGGATTTCACGAACGACAGACCGCGCCTGATTGCTGCCGTGAACAACTGGAGGGGCGCGATGGGCTTCACCGAGCCCCTCGGGCCGCCGTGGCGACCGCGCGTCGACACGCTCACGTCTGTCATTGCGGCCCTGCGCAACAGCCGATACGCGCGACGCGCCATCGTGTATGTCGGTACGCGGGCTTGCTCCCCCGTCCCCGTGCTGTCGCAGGGCACGGGCCCTGGCCTCGAGGACGTTGCGTGCCGCGATATGTATCAGGACGCCCGCAACGCGAACGTCCCCATTTATGCTCTTGACCCGCGAGTGCTGCCTCCTGCCGGCGATGCCACGCTGGCAGAGCTGGCAGTCAATACCGGCGGCCGCCACTTCATGCAGCAATCGAATCCGCTGAGGGCGGTGGAGCAAATCGTCGCGGAGAACGGCAGCTTCTATACGTTGGGCTTCTACCCTGAGCCAATGATTCTGGACGGTAAGTACCACTCCATCACGGTCAGGGTGAAGCGGCCGGGCCTGCGCGTGCGGGCCAGGGACCGATATCTCGCCGACACCACGGCGTCGCCGTCCGCCAATCCGAAACGCGACATGACGGCTGCGCTCGGGTCGGGGCTCGACGACCCCGGCCTGCCCGTTCGGGTGTTTGCCGCCCCGCTGACAACCACACCTCGCGGGCAGACTCGTACGCTGGTGACGGTCGAAGTGACGTATCCGGTGCCGGCGACCGCGGAGGCCACGCTCGATGATGACCTCCGGATCGGCATCCTGGCGCTCACACCAGACGGGAAGATCAAGGCCTCATTTCAAAGGCCAATCAACTTCGCCGGGATCTGGAAACGCTCAGCGAGCGGAGCGTTCGTCATCAACGAACTGATTGACCTGCCCAACGACTCGCAACTGACGCTGCGTGTCGGAATCAGCAGTCGGGCACTGGATCGTATCGGCACCTCGCATATCGACGTGCAGGTGCCGAACTATCGCAAGACGGCTCTGCAACTTGCTCCGATCATCGTGGGACTTCCCGGTCAAGCAATGGACGCGGTCGTGGGCCTGGACGTGTGGCGAGGCTTGTTACCCTTTCAGCCGAGCACCGAGCGCCACTTTCGCGCGAGCGATAGGTTGCGCGTGTTCGCGCGGGCGTTCTGGGGATTCCCAGCAACCGCGCTCGACGTAGACCTGCGCCTGGACGACCGACCGCCCTTGAGGTCAACCGTTACCGCTCAAACGCCGATCGGTGGTCGGCGGGAGGCGGGCGTTGACACGTTCCTGCCTCTTGACGGCCTCGCTGTCGGCGCACATCGGTTGACCGTCACCGCTCGCGCTGGTGAACAGACGGCAGAACGATCGATCCCATTCCAGATCGTTCGGTGAGGTCATTTCGAAGGCTCCGCTCACGCTGCTGCTGTCGGGAACCCGAGTTCGCTCGCCTCCGGTGCCTGGGCGGCATCCAGTGTCGCGAGGCGCGTCAGGGAAGAACGCGCGTGAAACCACGACGCGGTACGCCCCAACCTGATCACGGCTACACTGCCCTCGATGTCCTACCGTCGAACACAGATCGGATGGCTCACAGGCGGAATTCCCCTGATGTTCTTCACCACCGTGGGCCTGATGCTCACCGTGTCCGGGCACCTGGCGTTGGGACTCGGAATCCTGGTGCTGGGCGGTCTTGTGCTCGCACTGTTCGGGTGGCTCACGGTCACCGTGGCCTCCGACTCGGTACGCGTGGCGTTTGGCATCGGCTACCGGCGTTCGATTCCCGTGTCTGACATCCGCTCAGCGAAGACCGCGCGCTCGCCGTGGTGGGCCGGATGGGGCATCCGGTTTGTGCCGCGGGGCTTTCTGTACAACGTGGCCGGTCGTCAGGTGGTCGATCTCGAGTTGTCGGGCGGTGGACGCGTCATGATCGGCACCGACGATCCCGACGGGCTCGCGAGGGCGATCAACGATCGGATCGCATCGCCCCAACAGGGAGCCGACGCACTCCCGTCCTGAGAAACGTCACGCCGCCACTGTCGGCAACCCGAGTTCCCTGGCCGCCTGCGCCTGGGCGGCATCCAGCGTCACGAAGCGAGTCAGGGGTGTCCGCGCGTGAAACCACGACGCCGTACGGAGATGCACGAGGTCGAGACTGCGCGGCGTCACGACAGCCGGCATCGGCAGCGCCTCACACAGTTCAAGCGACAGGTCCCGGAGTTCGAAGAGTTCGATATCGCTCGTCAGCCTGGCCTGGCACTTCTCGAACTGATCCGGGGTCAGCACGGATTCGCGCGCGAGGCGCACGAGATTGCGGCGCGCTTCCAGCACGAGCAGTACGCTGGCACAGAGCGTGGCACCCCGCGTCTCCCTTGACAGCTGAGTCGCCCCGGCATCGCCCAGCAGGATACACAGGTAGGCCGACGTGTCGAGGTAGAGTCGGCGGCTCATCGATCGCCCCGGTCCTCCAGCAGCACGGCCAGCGCCCGGCCACGCGTACCGGTCGACAACGCCGGCACAAGCAGCGCCTTGCCCACCCGGGTGCCACGCCGCACAGCTGGCGACGTCGCAGGCCCGAGCGTCGCCACCGCCGTGCGATGACGGGTAATCACCAAGGTTTCACCCGCCTCCGCCTCGGCCACCGCGGCCGACAGGCGGGCCTTGAGGTCCTGAATAGAGATCTCTGACATGGTCCGAATTATCTCAAATTCTGGACCGTTTTACGGGAGAGGCCGACTTTCCGTATATCCTGCCGCAGTGAACGCCGCCTACCGCACCGTTGCCGCGGAAACACGACACGAGATCGCGAAGATCAAGGGCTCACGATTCATCGCCACTGCTGGTCCGTTTGACGACGAGGCCAGCCTGGCCACTCTGATCAACCGCCTGCGCGACGAATACCCCGACGCCAATCATCACTGCTTCGCCTGGCGCGCCGGCGATCGCTTCCGGTTCAACGATGACGGCGAGCCGTCTGGCACGGCGGGCCGACCGATCCTCCAGCGCATTGACGGACGGGAACTCGATCACGTCTTCCTCGTCGTCACTCGAATCTTCGGCGGGACAAAGCTGGGCGCCGGCGGCCTCGTGCGGGCGTACTCGGCTGCTGCGGGTGCGGTGCTCGATGTCGCGCCGCAAGTGGAGGTGGTGCCGACCCGGCGGGTGCAGGTGACGGTCCCCTACGACCTTCAGGGCACGCTCGAGTCTGTGATTGCGGCCCACGGGCTGGCGCGCCTCGACGCCACGTTCACAGACACGGTGAGCCAGGTGCTCGCCGTGCCCCTCGACCGCGTTGACAGGGTCATTGCTGACCTCACCGAACGCACCGCCGGACGCGCGCAGATCGTCTGACGAGCCCGTTGGCTGTCGCATTCCTCCAATGCCGCCGCCGGCCACTCGGGCTACAGTAGCTGGCCATGCGCATTGCGTTGATCGTGTCGTTCTCTGCAGCGGTGACCATGTCGCTGGCCGGCCGGCCGTCACAGCCCACACTTGATGGGACGTGGGTGGCCACCCGGGAAGTCCCGACCGGCCTTCCCGCTGCGAATTCGCCGCTCTTCGGCGAACGTTTTGGGTTGGTCATGACCGCAGACACGGTGACCATCTCGCGCCCTATCCGCAACAACACGGCGTCGCTGGTCGGCGTGCATCCGCTGGACGGCCAGACAACGCAGCTCACGGTTCCCGGGCGGCAGTGCTTCAGCGATTCGGTCCAGCCGATCACGGTGGTCCGCACCGCCGCAGGTTTTGACTACACCTCCGCGACGTCGACCACCACGGTGCCCTACAAGTTCCGGCTGGAAGGCGACACGCTGGTCGTGGAGTCTCCGCGGCGAAACGCCTCGGGGCTGCAGCAATTTGGCACCGTGTATCGGCGCTCGACCGACACCATGCCGCCGCCGGTGAAGGGGCCAAATGTCGCGGTCGCCAAGGCCACGATTGCCGACATTGAATGGCTCGTCGGCGAATGGTCGGGCACCAACATGGGCAATATCGTCGAAGAGCGCTGGCTCAATGCGTCGGGCGGCGCGATGCTGGGCAACAGCCGCACGATGCTCGGCGCGTCAATGCTGGAGTTCGAGTTCCTCTGCATTGCGCAACGCCACGGCGGACTCGTCTACACCGCAATGCCCAACGGCAGTGGCGCAACCGACTTCCTCCTCACGAAGATCACAGCCACCAGTGCCACCTTCGAGAACCCGGAACACGACTTCCCGAAATCGATTGCGTACGTGAAATCCGGGGATAACGTATCCGTCACGGTCGGCGGCGCCGCAGGCCAGCGGAGCTTCACCTATACCTTCACGCGGCGATAGCTCAGTCCTGCCTCAGCGCTGACACAGGATCAATGCGTGTCGCGCGCACAGCAGGCAGGACCGCGGCCAGCAGGCCGATCGCGACGGTGCCGAGTGCAGCAGCGACGTAGGTCGCCGCATCCAGACTTGCCACGCCGAACAGCAGGCTCTCGATGGATTTGCCCATGAGCGCCGCTCCGCTCAGGCCCAGGACGACCCCGGCCAGGACGATCTTCCCAGCGCCCAGCACCACCATCCAGAAGGTGCCGCCGGCATCCGCACCCAGCGCCATCCGAATCCCGATTTCTGTCGTCCGGCGCGCGACCGCATACGTCACCACGCCGTACACGCCGAGGGCAGCAAGCAGGGCCGCGCACAATGCCAAGCCAGCCAGCAGGATCATGTTGAAGCGCGGCTGCGCCACCGACGACGACACGAGCTCCTCGATCGTCGAAATCTTCGCGATCGGCAGGGCCGGGTCCAGTTGCGACACCATCGCGCGCATCTGCGTTGCAATCGTGTCGGCGCGCTGCGTCGTCGCCACCACCACCTGCATCTCGCTGAGCGCGAACTGGAAGTACGGAACGAATACTTCCGGTGCTGCGGACGCAGCCAGCCCGTCGTGCCTGATGTCGGCAACAACGCCAACGATGTGCAGGTCGCCGGCCATCGGAATGCGGACGAGCTTGTCGAGCGGGCTCACGTCCGGGAAGTACCGTCGCGCGACCAACTCGTTGACGATGGCGACTTTGGGACCGTTTTCGCGGCCGTCGAAGTCATCAAACGTCCGTCCATCCACGAGTCTGATGCCCATCGCCTCGAAGTAACCCTGGGTGACCGCCCGGTACCTCGCCCGCGGCCGCTCTGACGGACTGGTCTCGGCCAGCCCATCAATCGTGAACGGCAGTTCAAACTGCACACCCAGCGGGCTCATGGGAAGCGCCGAGACGGCCGACGCGCGCTCGACGCCGGGGATCGTGTTCACGCGCTGAATCAGCGTGTCGAAGAACTGCTTCTTGGCGACAGAGGGGCCGTACCGCGACGCCGGCAGGACGATGTGCGCGGCGACGATGCCGGACGTGCGATAGCCGGGATCCACTGACGAGAGCTGCACGAAACTGCGGATCAGCAGTCCCGCGCCAACCAGCAGCATCAACGCGAGCGCCACTTCGGCGATCACCATCACATCGGAGAGTCTTCTGGCTGAACGGCTCATGGACGCGCCGCGGCTGGAGTCCTGAAAGGCCTCCACCAGTCGCGGCCGCATCGCCCGCCACGCCGGGAAGAGTCCAAAGATGAGTGCCGCCGTGACCGCCGTCGCACCGGTGAAGAGCAGCACCGGGATATCGAGGCCGATGCTGTCGGCGCGAGGCACGTTGGCTGGGATGAGCGGTCGCAGTGCACCGATGCCCCACCACGCCACCAACAGACCGGCCAGTCCGCCCAAACCGGCCAGCGATCCACTTTCCACCAGCGACCGGCGTACCAGGGCCCACTGGCTCGCGCCCATCGCCGCCCGGACGGCGTATTCCTTCGCTGTGCGCGTCGATCTCGCGAGGAGCAGGTTCGCGATGTTCGCGCAGGCGATGACCAGCACGAGCACGACCGCGCCAAACAGGACCCAGATCGTGCTTCCGATATCGCCGACGACCTGTTCATGCGCAGGAACCAGCGCCACACCCCAGCCGGCACTGGTCTCGGGATTGTCCCGGGCGATGTTGGCGGCGATGCGATCCATGTCGGCCTGCGCCTGCGGAACCGTGACGTTGTCGTTCAGCCGGCCGATGGCGTTGTAGGTGCGATGTGGCCTCGATGCCACCGACGCGGGATTGATCGTCAGGGCACTCCACAGTTCCACATCGGGGTCACCGGCCGGGAATTGAAACCGGCGCGGCATCACCCCAACAATCTCGTAACTCGCATCGTCGAGCATCAACGTGCGGCCGAGCACAGCAGGATCGCCACCGAAGCGGCGTGTCCAAGCCGCGTGGCTCAGCACGACGGTGCGCGGTGAGCCGGGCCTCTCCTCCTCGGCTGTGAATACGCGGCCGAGTTCCGGCCGCGTGCCGAGGACGTCAAATAACACCGGCGACACCTCAACGGTTGTCAGCCGTTCGGCCTCGGTGCCGGTGGTGAGCGTGAAGCCCTTGTAGCGCCACACCGCGAGGCTCTTGAACGTGGAGGTCTGGTTGCGCCAATCGAGATAGGTGGCCGACGACACCTGCGACCGATCCTGAGCCAGGGTCGGATTGCTCTCCCAGGCGACGACCAAGCCGTCTGGATCCGGGTAGTCCAGAGGACGCAGCAACACGCCGTTGAGCACGCTGAAGATCGTCGCGTTGACGCCGATGGCGAGGCCAAGCGTGAGGACGACGACGGTCGCAAAGCCACGATTGGCCGAGAGGAACCGCCACGCCTCGTTCAGGTCATGCCGCATGACGGGACGGTATCACGCCAACCCGATACAATCGACTTGTGTCTGCGAGGGCGCGGTATCAACTGTTTCGGCGCGTGGCGTTCATCGAAGGTGTCACGACGCTGCTCCTGTTTCTGGTCGCCATGCCGATCAAGTACGTCCTGGGCAATCCGGAGCCCGTGCAGGTCACCGGATGGCTCCACGGCATCGCGTTCATCGCCTACGTGGCAATGATGTGGTTCGCGCTCGCGGGGCTTGGGTGGTCACCGAAGGACTTGGCTCGGACCTTTGCCGCCGCCCTGGTGCCGTTTGGCACGTTCGCCAACGACGCGTTCCTCAAAGCGCGCGAACCGCGTTGAACGCCACCGGCTGCTACCCGCGACCGAGGCGTCGTATCGCCAGGCCCCCGCAGATCACGGTGACACCCACGAGCACGGCCGCGGCCATCGCCGGCGGGATGAACGAAAACTCGGTGACGCCTGCCGCCGCGAGCGCGACCTGATTGAGGTGAAACGTCGGCCAGACGATGACCCACTTCTCGAGGCTGTCAGGGAGCGGAATGAACAGCCCCGAGAGCCACATCATCGGCAGGAAGACCAGATTGCCCCAGGCAGGCGCCGCTGACGCCGACGAAATGGTGCCGATGAGGAGCCCAATCGCGCAGAACGGAATGCTCCCGGGTATCAGGACGACCGCCATCACGGCGACCTGCCCGACCGACAAGGTGATCGTCCCCGCCAGCAACGCGGCCACCACGACCAATGTGACCGCGATGGCGGAGATCCCCATCGCCATCAACACCTTCGACACGACGGTTGCCCCCGGGGGTAGCGGCATCGCGCGCTTGAGATCGAGCAACCGCCCTTCCCTGTCAGTCGCGAGAATCACACCGGTGAACACGCCCGGCATCGCCACGGCCAGCACCATGAACCCGGACAGCAGGTAGTTCGCCACGCCCGGCCCCAACTCGCTGGTCGCACCGGCGTTGCCGGCAATGACCACACCAAACAGCAGATAAATCGCCACAGGAATGGCGATGAAGGGAATCGCAAACCCGGGTGTTCTCAGCGCCGAGAGCGTTTCGAACTTTGCGTCAACAACATATGCACGCACACTCATGCGGCCTCCCTGGTAATTTCCGAGAAGGCGTCAGCCAGGCTCGCCTTCTTCACCTCCAGTTGGGTCAAGTCGAGATCCGCAGCCAACAGTTGGCGCACCACCCCTTCCGCTTCTGACGTCGTCACATGCACGACGCCATCCAGGCGGGTGGCCTCGACCACACCCGGCCACTGCCGGATCTCCTCTACAGCCAGGCTCGAGGTGCAGCTGATTCGCTTGCGCGTGACCAGCGAGCGCATTTCGTCAACGGTGCCCTCAGCGACCACTCGCCCTTTCGCCATCACCACGACACGATGGGCCAGGGCCTCCGCTTCTTCGAGATAGTGCGTCGTCAGTACGATGGCGCAGCCGTCGTCAACGAGGCGACGAATCGTGCGCCACATCGCGGTGCGCGCATCAATGTCGAGGCCGACCGTCGGCTCATCCAGAAACAACACGCGGGGCCGGCCCACCACGGCGACCGCAAACTGCACCTGGCGTTTCTGGCCGGCGGAGAGTTTGCCGTAGCGCGTGTGCGCAAGCGCGGTGGTCCCTGTCAACACCAACGCGTCCTCCACCGACATCGGTGACTGGTAATAACTGGCAGCGAGCAGGATGTGTTCACGCGTCGTCAAGGCCGGAGCCAGCGCGACGTCCTGCATCATCACGCCGACATCTCGTCGACGGTCAACGTCAAGGGGACTGCCCCCCATCACTCTCACTTCGCCGGCATCGGGCCGCAACAAGCCGAGCCAGAGTCCAATCGCCGTGGTTTTGCCGGCGCCGTTGGGCCCCAACACCGCCAGCACTTCGCCTGCCTGCACGGCCATCGACACGTGGCCGAGGGCTCGCGTGTTGCCGTACGACTTCTGAACGCCGACAAGGCGCGCGGCTACCGGTCGAGAGTCAGGCTCAGGCGGGGCGCCGCGGTCGCGACGAGTACCGGCAAGCACCTCACCCAGAAAACGTCCCCGCACCAGACAGTGATACGCCGACAGCAGGACTGCCATCGTGATGACCATCACCAGCGGCCACTTGAGAGACCAGTGCAGAGGCACCCGCATCAACAGCACCTGCAGCAGGAACACCACCGGCAGATGGGCGAGATACAACCAATACGACGCGTCGGCCAGGTACCGCACGACCGGCCTGGGCTGCTCAAGGTACCGGATGGCGGCACCGATCAAGCCAAGCGTCCAGCACCACGCGGCACCCGCATAGGCCGCGGCGTACAACAGGCGCGACAGCTGTCCACCATCCAGCACCGTGGGTGCGGCGAGATTGGGACGGAGTCCGACGAGGGCGAGGGCGACAACCGTGAGCGCAACAGCGAGCGCCAGATTGGTCGTGGTGTGTCGAACAAGCACGGACAGCAGGTCCACGTGTCTGTGCAGCAGCCATCCCACGGCCATCGCCGTGCCGTACGCCATCAGTGCCGGCACCTGAGGCACAAGCCCCGTATCCGGTGTCGTGATTCCAAACCAGGGCGCCCATCTGGGATCGACGAAGAACACGACGGCTGCGGGCAGCGCAAATACGAACGGCGAGAGTCGAGCGTCGACCAGCGCGCGAAACGTGGCGTTGATCGCCGTCGTGGCCCAGCGCGTACGTCCGCCAATGTGGGTCACGACTGCTCGGGCGACCAACACGCCGAGATACAGCCAGCACAGGTAATAGAGGAACCAGAGGTGTGTGAGAGGGAATCCCTGCGCCGCCTCGCCGGCTCCGGGCAGTGCGTCTCCGAACGTCCTTCTCAGCCCCCACAACACCACCGCGAACAGCATGGGCGCCAACACCACCCACCCGGCGACCATGGGCACCACGATGCGGCGAGCGCGGTCGCGGACAAATGCCGAGAGGCCTCTCCGCTGCACGACGAGCCTGGCAAAAAATCCCGCAATGACAAAAAACATGGTCATGCGGAACATGTGGATCACGTAGAACGTGACCGCGGGCACGGTGCCCTGCGACACGTCCGCAGCAGGCACCATGAAAAAGAACGACATCGTGCTGTGCAGGACAATGCCCAGGAGCAGCGCGCCGGCGCGCGCTGCATCGAGGCCGTGGAAGCGTTGATCGGTAGCCATAGGCACTCAGAAAATGTCGCGGCGGCGTGACGGCACGTAGATGGCCATGGCAATCGACGACATGGCGACCGCGAGTTCGACACTGACGATGCCGGCCAGCGTCGAGTCCCACCCGAGATTCCAGTCGGCGATATTGACCAGAAACAACGTCACCGAGGTGTTGGTCACCAGGATGCCGACAATCGCCCAGATCTCAGACATCGTGATGACGATCACCGCCGTCAACAGGCAGAAGTTGCAGAGAAAGAACAGCATCAACGCCACGAAGAACGGAAGCCCGTCGGTGGGCTGCCCGGTGGCCATCGTCAGGCCGACGACCCCGGCCGTGAGAAGGCTCCAGGGAATCAAGAACGCCGCTGCCGCCGCGGACACTTTGGCGCGCGCGTACTGGGCGGCGGAAATCGGCAGGCTCAACACGAACAGCTGCGAGTGGTCCTGTCGCTCGCGCAGGATGCCGAACATGGCCACGATCACCCCGAACGTGATGACGGTGGTGATGAACAACAGGAACCCGATGTTGAGTCCGGTGGTCACATTGTCACGGCCGTCCACCACCGAGACGATCAGCGACACCACGCCTGCTGCGAGTGCGCCCACCATCACCCAGCGGTACATGAAGAGGTCCTTGGCGATGAGGCGACTGACAACGGAGCCCCTCACGCCGCACCACCCTTGCGCTTGCGCATCACATTGGCCACGAAGATCTCCTCGAGCGTCATTCGCTGGACGTCGTGAATCACGGCGCCGGCGGTTTGGAACGCCGCCACCAGCGCGGGATCAAATCGGTTGGTTGTAACGATCGCCATCTGGCCGCTCCGGGCCACGTCAACGACATCGGGAAGCGTCGGCAGAGTAACGCCCAGGGGGACATCCAGGCTGATGCGGCGCCAGCAGTCCACAAACGTCGCGGTGTCACTGGAATCAACGATGCGGCCACGATCGATGAAGGTGATCTGGTCGCAAATCTGCTCGACGTCCTGGGTGTCGTGCGACGAGAACAGAATCGCGCGCTCATCGTCGCGCAGGACGTCCATCAGCTCGGCAATCACCTCGTGACGTGCCACCGGATCGAGTCCCGCGGTCGGCTCATCCAGCACCATGAGACGCGGACGGCGCGCCAGCGCGAGCAGGAGCAGCGCCTTGACATGTTCGCCTCGTGACAGCGCCTTGATGGGCTGGTCAGGATGCAGGTGAAACCGCGAGACCAGTTGCCCCGCGTAGGACTGATCCCATGTCGGATAGATGGACTGCATGAACGCCATGTGCCACGCCAGCGTGGCGCCGCCAAACAGCCGCATCTCGTCAGAGACAAAGGCCACGTCCCATTTCGCCTGCACCTGCTCGTCGGGCATCATGTGCCCGAGCACCCGCACATCGCCGGCCTCGTGACGTGTCATTCCCATCAGGATGCGCATCGTCGTTGACTTGCCTGCGCCGTTGGGTCCGACGAACCCCATGATCTGGCCGGGTTCCAGGCGGAATGAGACGTTGTCGAGCGCGAAGAAACGGTAGCGTTTGGTGACGCCGGTGAGCTCAATTGCGGCTGCGCTCATCGCTGACCTGCCTTGGCGTCGAGCCCGCGCTCCGACGCGAGGTGTGTGAGGCGTTCTTCAAGGTCCGTCGTGGTCATACCCATTTCCTGCCCGACGTCGATCGCGCGACCCAGGTGTTGGTCCAGTTCCTCGGAGCGCAGTTGCCGGCTCAGCGACACCGTGTCTGACACGAAGGTGCCTTTGCCGCGTCGGGTTGTGATGACGCCTTCCCGCTCGAGTTCCAGGTACGCGCGTTTGATCGTGATGACGCTCACGCGGGTCTCTGCCGCGAGCGCGCGGATGGACGGAATTTCCTGCCCCGGCGCCCAGTCGCCCAGCGCGATGCGGCGGCGGATCTGCTCGATGATTTGCAGATACATCGGCCGCCCGTCGGCTTGGGAGATACAGAGGCCACTGAGCATATAGATATGCACACTATACACGGATATGAACGAGCGCTGGCGGGATTCTGTTCCCGGTGGACGGATCTCGGCCCTGACCACGGTCTGGCCGTGGCCGCTAACTCTCAATAAGAGAAGTATTTAGCGTCTCACCGCACCGATATTCGGAAGATCGTGGCGCTGGCCGGCGGAACCTCGAAGGCGTCCTGCACGCCTGTCACGCGTGATTCGGTGAAGCGCACCACCGGAGGCTTGCCGGGTTCGTTGTAGGCCATGTCGTCCGGGGCGGTGAGCACCCACTTCGTACCTTCCGACGCGAGCCGTGCGCCGTCAAGGCGGAACGCCAGTCGCTGCGGCTCAAACGTGGGATTGACGACGGAGATCGTCAGCGCGGACTTGTCAGCCGTCCACGCGGCCGCCACGTCAAGCGGCTCGGGCGCGCCGGTGATTTCCACCGGCACCGTGCCGAAGTGACGCCGGTACATCACAAGCGCCTCGCCCGTGGAGTCGAGCACGGCGGAGGTCTTGTTCGTCTTGATCGCGCCAATCACGTTGACCGTCTGCGCGTAGTTGGCCATCGCGATGACGTCGGTCTGCCGGCTGTATTCATTGATGCCGGCGGCAATACCCAACGCGTCACGCAGGAAATACCGCGTGCCGAGCTCGCCGAACACGTGCGGACCATACCAGTAGTTCCACTCGTCGAGCGAGACGCGGATGTTTCGCCCCTGCATCTGCGGAATGGAACGCATGTACTCGCGATGGGCGTCCGCGATGTCACGAATGGCATCAGCGATCTGCCGCACGTGCGTGAGCAGTCCACCACCGTGCCAATCTTGCCGGTAGAAGTGTTTGCTGTTGAGGTGAATGTAATCAGCGCCGTGTGTGAGCAGTTGCCGATCCCAGTCGCTGCTTGCACGCACCGCCTCACCGGATGCCACCAGGAGGATGGACGGATCAACCTGGAGCAGCGCCTGCGAAAACGTGTTGTGTCGCTTGACGAACTCTTCAATCGGCACATTGCCCAGCTGCCAGTCTCCTGACATCTCGTTGCCAACGGCCCAGTACTTCGCACCCCACGGCGCACGGCGACCGTTCTGCGCGCGCAACTTGCCCATCGGCGTCTCAGGCCCAGCGTTGACGTATTCCACTTCCTGCGCGGCCGACTCAGCGTTCCCCAGGCCCGCGTTGACCGCGATGAACGGCTGCGACTTCACCTCGTCGAGGAAGTCAAAGAACTCGTGCATGCCGAAGTCGTTGTGCTCGATGCCCGTCCACGCCGGGTTCTTGCGCGGCGGCCGCTTGTCACGATCGCCGATGCCGTCCTTCCAGTCATACCCGCTGACGAAGTTCCCACCGGGCCAGCGATAGATCGGCGCATCAAGCTGCTTGAGCAACTCAAGGGTGTCGCGGCGCATGCCCTTGACGTGGTCGCTGGGCATCAGCGACGCGGTCCCGACACGAAAACGTCCGCGGCCTCGCCCGGTGATCTCGAGCCGCACGTCATCACTCGATCCGTCGGGACGGAACGCGATCGGGTACTTCGCAAACGACGGGGTGAGAGCCTTGATCGTCACCATCTGCCGCTGCGTGGCCAACGGCCCCCAGGCCAACGTCACGTCAACCGCAGCCGACGAATCACCCGCCAGGATCACGTATCCCGTGTAGCCCTTCCCTGCGACCACCGCCAGTCCGCCCTGCGCAATGCCCCTCGGCGCATCGCCCGGGCCCAGTTCCACCTGTGGCGAATGCGCGCCCACAAACGCGCCCTCCGCCACCATCGTCAATGCGCCGGGCTCGCCCACCGCACGCCACGGCGATGGCACGTGCTCGCGATCGCGCCTGGTCTCGCCGACGGCCGAATAGAACTTGCGGTCCTCGAGCATCTCCGCCCAGATCCCGCCGTAGATGCTGCGGCCGAGATGTTCGATGAACTGCCCGTAGATCAGATCGGGCATCGGCTCACGTGTCCGCGCCGCGTTGATCACGACATCGGGTTTCAGCTCTTTCGCCGAGATCAGTTGGAGGGAGAGGTCATCGAACCACGCCTTGCCTGAAGCGACCACTGGTTCGCCGGGCACCGGGCGTCCCCGTGGCGCACCCAGGGTGGCCGCAAGAATGAAGCTGTCCTGCCCTCCGGTTTCAAACGTGATGTCCACCCGTGTCCAGTCCGTCGTGCCCGTGAACCGCTGTGGCATCGCCGCCAGGATGACGCCGCCGCGCAACTCAAACCGCGCGCCCCAGCCCTCGCCGGACGGCACGTCCTCCGTCTTGATCCAACCGCTGAGTCTGTAGGTGGCGTAGGGACGCACCAGCGTCTTGTTGGTCCACGCCGTGCGCGCTGCGCTCACCTGCAGACTGCGCGTGCCTGTGTGCGACGTCCCGGTCGCCACGTCCGATCCCGCCGGCGTTCCGGGCTGGGGACGCGGCTCCGCGATCCACTGGGCGGGCCGTCCGTCAGGCAACAGCATTTCCGCCGACGGATTCACGATCTCCCCCACCGGCTGACGGGGTCCTTGCAGCGAACTGGATGTGGCGCTCCCGGCGGAGGTGAACACCCCGAGCAACAGGGCTCCCGCGGCAATGGCGTATCGCATGGGCGCAGTGTATCCCCGCCGGCGATCGCTCGACCAGCGGGGGTGGTAACATCTGCGCACTCCCGGAGGTCACCCCATGCGTCAGCGACTATCGCGCTACCTGCAGCTTGTCGCCATTCCTGCTGCTGTCCTGCTCGTGACATTTGCCGTCCCCCTCGCGCAGGCCCCAACGGCCGACGGCACCCACGAGGCGCACTTCAAGGCGTGGGATGCGCACGAGGCCATGATGTCGGCGTCGCCGTATCGCTCGATGAACTGGACGTACATCGGGATGACCAACATCAGCGGCCGCATCGCCGATGTGGCGGTAGCGGACCGCGGGACGACGCGCCGGCTCTACGCCGGCAGTTGCTGCGGCGGCGTGTGGGCCTCGGACGACCTTGGTGAAACCTGGCAGCCGGTCTTCGACAAGGAAGCCTCGACGGCGATTGGCGCGTTGGCTGTCGCGCCGTCCAACCCCGACATCGTGTGGGTCGGCACCGGCGAATCCAACATCTTTCGGAGTTCCTACACCGGTGTCGGCGTCTACAAGTCCACCGACAACGCCAAGTCGTTTCAGCACATGGGGCTGATCGACACCGGCACCATCGGACGGATCGTCGTCCACCCCACCGACCCGAACATCGTCTACGTCGCCTCGGCCGGGCAGGAGTGGGTTGAAAACGAGATGCGCGGCGTGTTCAAGACGACCGACGGCGGGCGCACGTGGGAACACGTCCTGAAGATCAGTCCGAAGACCGGCGTCAATGATCTTGCAATGGATCCGAAGGACCCGAACATCCTGTACGCGGGCGCGTGGCAGCGGCAACGCCGCAAGTGGAACGACCCGCGCGTGGAGGCCGGCTTCAGCGAAGGCGGCATCTTCAAGTCCACCAACGGTGGCCGGACGTGGACGAAGCTCACCAAGGGCCTGCCTCCCTCGGACGTGCTCGGTCGAATTGGCGTCGCGGTGGCGGCGTCGAACCCGAACGTCGTGTACGGCTACATCGACAACTATGAGTGCGACACGGCAGCGGCCTCAGGCGGGCGCGGTCAGAATCCTGGCGGCAGCGCGGCCAAGTGCGACATCAAAGGCAACGAGGTCTATCGCTCGAACGACAAGGGCGAGACCTGGACGCGAGTGAGTGGTCAGACGGAAGAACAGCGGTTGTTCGTGAAAACGATGGGAGCGTCGTACGCGTGGGTGTTCGGCAACATCCGTGTCGATCCCACCGACGAAAACACGGTCTACACACTCGCCCTCGGCAACAGCGTGTCGCGTGATGGCGGCAAGACCTGGGAACGGCTCGGTCAGCCGTGGCCCGGCGGTCCGCCTCCGGCGGCTGCGACGAACGGACGCGGTCGTGGATCGGGCGGCGATAACCACGCCCTGTGGATTGATCCCAAGAACCCGCACTTCCTGGTGCTCGGCAACGACAGCGGCTTCCGCACGTCAACGGACGGGGGCCAGACCTGGCGCCGCGCTGACCTCCCCGTGCAGACGGTCTTCAGCACGAACTTCGACATGGATTCGCCCTTCCGCGTGTACGCCTCTGTGCAGGATCACGGCAGCTTCCGTGCGGCCATCGATCCGAAGGCGCTCCATGCCATGCCGTGGGAAAGCGCGCCGGGCGGCGAGTACACCCAGCACGCGGCCGATCCGCGCAACCCGAACATCCTGTATTCGGGCAAGCTGACACGCACTGACTACAGCATTGCCGCTCCGGCCGGTGGCCGCGGCGGTGGTGGCGGTGGTGGCGCCCGTGGAGGCGGAGAGACTCCCGCGGGGCCGCAGCGAACCACGGACATCCGTCCCGCGATTGCTGCCGGCGAAGACCCGTTGCGGATGCAGGTCCTCGCACCCATACAGCTCTCCCCGCACGATCCCGACACGATCTACTTCGGCACGCAGTATCTCTACCGTTCGCGCGATCGCGGCACCACGTGGGAGCGGGTGACGAATGACCAGAGCTACGGCGACAAGACCCGCATCGGCGACGTGCCGCACCAGCTCATCATCACCATCTCCGAATCGCCAAAGAAGAAGGGCCTCATCTACACGGGCACTGACGATGGACGCCTGTGGGTGTCGATTGATGACGGAAAAGAATTCACGGAGCTGACCGCCAATCTGCCCAAGCTGCAGTGGATCGCAAAAGTCGTGGCGTCACAACACGACGAGGGCACGGTGTACGTGGCGCAGCAGGGACGCTACGACGAAGACTTTGCCGTGCGCCTCTACAAATCCACCGACTACGGCCGCACGTTCACCAGCATCGCCGGCAACATTCCTGGCGGTCCGATGAACATGATCCGTGAGGACCCGGTGCACCCCAACGTGCTCTACGCAGCCAACGACTTCGGCGTCTACGTGACGACCAACGGCGGACGCCGGTGGGAGGTACTGGGCGGCAACCTGCCGTCGGTCGCGGTGATGGACTTCATCGTGCACCCGCGCGACCGGCTGCTGGTGATTGGCACACACGGCCGCGGGCTCTGGGCGATCGACGTCAGCGGCATCAAGTAGCGGCGTTCGCGAACAGGTCGCCGGCGAGATACTTCAGGCCGCTGTCGCACGCGACGGTCGCCACGGTCTTGCCGGCGCCGAGTTCCTTCGCGAGCTCGATCGCCGCAACGACATTCAATCCGCTCGACGTCCCGACGAGCAGGCCTTCTTCCCGCGCAAGCCGCCGCGCCATTTCCCGACCGGCGGCCTCATCAATCGCTCGCGCCTCGTCATAGGGATGGTCCACCATGTGCGGCACGATGCGGCCCGTGCCGATGCCTTCAACGTGGTGCGCGCCGCCGCGGCCCGCCGTCATGGCCGGCGACGAGGCCGGTTCGAGCGCGACGATGCGGGCAGCGCATCCCGCCTCGCGCAACGCCATCGCGACGCCGCGCAACATCCCGCCGGTACCGACGGCACCACACCAGGCGTCGACACGGCCGTTGGTCTGTTCGAGCAGTTCCCGGCCGATACCCTGGTAGCCGTCCAATGCGTCCGCATTGTTGAACTGATCCGTCCAATACGTGCCGGGCTCGGCGGCCAGCTGCGCAATCGCTTCGCGGAAACGATCAAACAACGCCGGCGTCACTTTGCCGCCATCGCTCGGAATGATGCGAAGGTCGGCGCCGAAGGCCTCCATGGTCAACAGCTTTTCCTTCGCGAAGGCATCGGACGACAGCACGAGGAAGTGATAGCCCTTCGCCGCGCACACCATGGCCAGCGAGGAACCGGTGCTGCCTCCGGTGAACTCCACCACGCGCATGCCCGGTGTGAGCGCGCCCCTCGCTTCAGCGCCCTCGATCATCGCCAGGGCCATCCGGTCCTTGTATGACCCTGTCGGATTCGTGGACTCGACCTTCACGAGCACGTCGGCCGCGCCGGGCGGGACAACACGGGTCAGTCGCACGAGAGGGGTGTTGCCAATGGCTTGCAGAACGGAAGGCGCGACAGGCATGGCCGCAGCTTACAGCGGGGTGCCGCATGTGTGACCGGGAATTTCCGGACAGGGGTGGCCCCAGGTTTGCAGCGCCGACACGATGGTGGGTTATGGTGGCAAGACGGAGGTAGACAAATGGGACTGCGAGACACATACGCGCACGCGATTGCGACGGCCAAGGGCAAGTTTCACGGCGGCGCCGAAGAACGTGACGGCAAACTGTACTGGAAGGGTACCGTCGCGAACACGGCGACCCGGGACGAAATCTGGAACGCCATCAAGACGGTGCCCTCGTGGCGTGACGACATCGTGGCTGACATCACGGCCACGGGCGACGAGGCCGCGGCACCCGCCGCGAACCGCACCTACACCGTGAAGCCGGGCGACACGCTGAGCGGCATCGCCAAGGCGGAGTTGGGCAAGGCGTCCGACTACATGAAGATCTTCGAGCTCAACAAGGACCAGCTGACCGATCCCGACAAGATCAAGCCGGGCCAGGTGCTGCGGCTCCCGTAGGAAGGCGCCCGGCGCCCAGGCCTCACCCCTTGAGAAACGCGAGCACCGCGAGCACGCGGCGGTGGTCCGCGTCATCGGGTTCAAGGGCAAGCTTCGAGAAGATGTGGCTGACGTGCTTTTCGATGGCCCCCTCCCCGACCTGGAGCCTGGCGGCGATGGCGGTGTTGCTGCGGCCTTCTGCCATCAACGTCAGCACGTCCCGCTCGCGAGGGGTCAGTGACGCCAGCGGATCGTCACGTCGACGCCGAGCCATCACCTGCGCGATGACTTCGGGATCGAGGGCGGTGCCGCCGCGTGCGACGCGCGTCACCGCATCGATGAACTCCGAGACGTCGGCCACGCGGTCCTTCAGGAGGTACCCGACGCCACGGGCGCCCAGCGCCAGCAGTTCCTGGGCAGCCGGCTCTTCGACGTATTGCGAGAAGACCAGCACCCCTGTCTCAGGGCTCGTGCGCCGCAACTCGACGGCTGCGCGGAGACCCTCATCCGCGTAGCCGGGCGGCATGCGCACGTCCACGACGGCGACGTCGGGGCGGTGCTGACGCACGGCCTCCATCAGGGCAGGCGCGTCACCCACCGACGCCACCACGGCAAAGCCGGCGTCGGTGAGCAACCGCTCAAGACCTGCGCGCAGCAGCACGGAATCATCTGCGATCACTACCCGCACGGCACCTCCGCGTGCACCACCGTCGGCCCACCCTTCGGACTCGACATCGTCAATCTGCCGTCGAGCGCTTCCATGCGGTCGACAAGACCCGCCAGTCCCCCACCGGGCACGATCGTCGCGCCGCCGGTCCCATCATCACGCACCTCTATCGTCAGCGTGTGGCCGTCGCGTCGCGCGGTGATGCGCACGTTTTCCGCATGGGCGTGTTTCGCCACGTTCGTCAGCGCCTCGGCAACCACGAAGTAGGCCGCTGATTCCACCGCAGGCGTCGGACGAGGGGACACGGACACATCCACACGCGCGGGCACCGCGGAGCGTGCGGCCAACGCCGGCAGCGCCGCCTCCAGGCCGTGGTCCGTCAGGATGGCGGGGTGAATGCCGCGCGCAAGATCGCGCAGATCCTGCAGCGCGCGCTTGGCTTCTTCGTGAGCCTCCGCGACGAGCTTCGCACCCATCTCGGGATCACTGGCGAGCTTTTCCTGCGCCATGCCCAGCGTCATCGCCAGCGACACCATACGCTGCTGCGCGCCGTCATGCAGGTCGCGCTCGAGGCGTCGCCTGTCCTGATCCGCCGCGCTCATCGTCCGTGTGCGGCTTGATGCAATGTCTGCGACCCGACGGCGCAGTTCGTCCGCAGACACGTCCAGCAGCGCCGAAGCCAGCACCGCCTCGAGCCGCACCAGCCCACGGGTGATGCCAAACGCCAGCACGGCCATCAACAGCCCGGCACACGTGGCCAGCACCACGGCGAATGGCCCGTCGAAGATCCAGTCGCCAAATTGCACGCGGAAGAACCCGAACCAATAACTCAATGGCGATGCCAGCAGCCCGGCGGCGAGCGACCACGCAGCCACCATGATGGTGAATGTGAAGAGGCCAATCGGCAGCCGCAGCATGAGATACAGGAAGTCCCTGCCGGTGCTCGGATCTTTCACAACTGACGTCAGGCGGGCGATCCAGCCTGCGTCGGAATCGACCGGACGGTACGGATTGCGCAGCGCCGTCCCCAGAAACGCGTTCGCTCGCGCGCGCTCGAAGTTGCCAAAGGCACGGACGATGCCGCCGGCGGCAATCAGGATGGGGATGCCAAGCAGAGTGATGAGCAGGCCGAAACCCAGCGATACCGCCACGGAAAGCACCGCGAAGTACGCGATGCCCAACGGCATGTTGAGGAGCAGATGAATGACGGCAAACCACGTGGACGCGATCACGCCTCCACTGGAAAACTGGCCGGCAACGGCCGGACCGGGATGCGACAGCGGGGTCGTCGTGGGTGTGGATGTGGACGCGGTCATCGGAAGCCTTCCGTTTCTATCACGCCCTGAAGTGGGCGCGATGCCTCACGGTAAGGCCCGGCGGAGGCGTGACAAACCCGGCCAACCTCCTGGGGGATGGTAGGGATAACCCTACCTGCCACCGGTGCCGCCAGTCAGGAACCAGGCTGTTCGGCCATGTCCTTGACGGCGTCCACAACCGACTGCACGAGCACGTGCGCGCCGGCGCCGACACCAAACGTCCAGTAGCGTCTGAACCAGCGCCGGGCATCCTCGCTGGTGGTGGCGGTCCGCATCACGCCGGCAACAAGTGTGCGGTCGACGCCGACGGGTCGGACAGAGAGCGAGTACACGGTCTTGGCATAGCCGAGAATCTCGAAGTCCCGGAACTGCTCCGGAGAGCTGATCTCCGCGTAAGTGATGACGGGCCGCCAGAACTTGCCGACCAGCCCCAGCGCGATCTCGTCGTTGGGCCGTTCACCCAGCAGGACCCACCCGCCCTCACCCATCGGCAGTCTGGCGGTATCTCGGAGCGTCAGCGTCGCCGGCATCGTCGCGGGCGGCTGGCCGTGCAGCAGATGACTGAGCACCTCCGGCATCGCGCGCAGTGCGCCGAGGGCTCCGGTCAGCGGCCGTCTGCGCCCCACTTCGATGAGGTCAACAGCCATCAGTGCGTCCCACGTGCGTTGGACGTCGGCTTCGACCACGGTGGCGACCGAATCGGAGACGTCATAGATCGGGAGAAACTCGTCCAGCAGCATGACGACGCGTGAATGCATCGGCGATGCCAGCAACCGAGGCAGGCGGCGCCTGGGTGCGCGCCGCCCGAACGCGCGGAGTGCTGGGAAAAACCCCGCGGCCTACGCGTCGGCTCGCAGCACCGCCGAGTCTGGACGGACCGCCTTACGACGCCCTGCTATCATCGAGCATGCCTCGGCCGATCGTCCCCAAGAAGGTGCGCGCCGCAGCCGCCGCAGCATTCAAGGCCTGCCTGCGTGCCATGCCTGAAGCCCCGTCGCTCCGGTTGCGCCGATCGCGCGACCGTGGACGCGATGTCAGGCTGTGACGCACGTTCTCGCGGCGGCATCCTGAGCCCGTGCCCGAGCTTCCCGATCTCACGGTCTATGTCGATGCCCTGCGCGACAGGCTCAAGGGGCAGACGCTGACGGACGTTTGTCTTCGCAGCGCCTTTGTCGTCCGCACGGTTGCCCAGCCGGCCTCCCTGGTCGGGCGCGAGGTGGTAGACATCCATCTCATCGGCAAGCGCATCGTCTTTGAGTTCACGGAAGAGCGATTCATGGTCGTCCACCTGATGATCGCGGGGCGCTTCCAGTGGAAAGACGCAGGGGCGCCGCCGAAAACGAGGATCATGCTCGCGACGTTCACGTTCCCGAACGGCACACTCGTGCTGACTGAAGCGAGTCCGAAGAAGCGCGCGTCGATTCACCTGGTCGAGGGACGCGAGTCTCTGAGCCAGTTCGATCGCGGGGGACTGGATGTCATGGCGGCCGACCTCGAGGCATTTGCGGCTCGGCTGACGAGCGAGAATCACACCCTCAAACGCGCGCTGACGGATCCCACGCTGTTCAGCGGCATCGGCAACGCGTACTCGGACGAAATCCTGCACGCCGCTCGGCTGTCGCCGCTGACCCTGACGTCCCGTCTGCAAGCTGAAGAAATCGAGCGGTTGTGGCGCGCGGTGCAAACTACGGTCACCGCGTGGACGACACGACTGCGTGATGCCGTGGGGAGGGGCTTTCCGTCGAAGGTGACGGCATTCCATCCCGACATGGCCGTGCACGGTCGCTACCGCCAACCGTGTCCCGTGTGTGCCACCCCTGTACAGCACATCGTGTACGCCGACAATGAGTGCAACTACTGTCCAACGTGCCAGACGGGTGGCCGGCTCCTGGCCGACCGCGGCATCTCACGCCTGCTGAAGTCTGATTGGCCGAAGAGTCTCGACGAGTGGGACGCCCACGTGGAGGCCAGGCGCCTCACTCCGCGCGCAACGTCTCAATCGGATTGACACGGGTCGCCAGCCAGGCCGGCCGCATGGCTGCAAGCGCCACGACGCCCAACAGCACGACGATGGTCGTGGCCATGACACGTGGATCAAGGGCCTCGACTCCCCATAGGTACGACTCGACAAGGCCGATGCCCCAGAACACCAACGCCCCACCAAGGGCGATACCCACTGCCGCGATGGTTGCAGCCTGACGGGCCACCAGGCGCACGACGTGACGCGCCGACGCGCCAATCGCCAGGCGAATGCCGAACTCCCGGCGCCGTTCCCCCACGACCTGGGCGAGTAGTCCGTACAATCCGACGGCCGCGAGCACGAGCGCCACGACGCTGACGCTGCCAACCACCTTCGCGAAGAGCACCGTCGTTGCATACCCGCGTCCAATCCAATCCACCAGCGAGCGTGATGTGCCCTGTGGCAGTGTCGGATCGATTTCGAACGCTGCTGTCGACACAAGCTCGTTGACCTGACGCACCGACGCGCGCGTCCGCAGGAGGATGGCGCTCTGGCTGACCAGGTCTTCATTCATGAGCGGCAGATACATCACAGGGTCAGGCGCGGTCGTGAGGCTTCGAGTGAGGGTGTCGGCCATCACGCCGACGACGAGGAGGTCAGTTGCCGGGTAAGACAAGGTCCTGGCGAGCGTGACCCGCTCACCGACCACATTGTCTCGCCCAAACAACTGGCGCGCCATGGTCTCCGACACGACGACCGGGTCGCCAGACTGCCGAGCCGGCCGGACCATCTCGTCGTCATCAAAGTACCGGCCATGCTTCACGGTGAGTCCCAGCAGCGTGGGGAATCGGGCATCGGTCGACAGCTGGTAGACGGATGGCGTCTCGGAGCCGACGCCGCCAGGCTTCAGGACACGGGTCCGTCGACTCGCGGCGAACGGGAACCCGGTCGCAAGGCTCACATCATCGAACTCGGATCGGCCCTGCAGTCGCGCATGCAACTGCGTCGCGTAGTCGCGCGAACGCTCGGGCGTGAAGCCGTAGCCGTACACGCTCACCCACTGCACGATCACGCCTTCCGGGTTGAAACCCGTATCGACGCGTCCCATGTTCTGCAAGGTGACCGCCAGCAGCGTTGCGCCGGTCACCAGCGCCAACGACAGCGCGAGTTGCAGGGCGGCAAGGGCGGCACGCACAACGGGAACTCCGGTCACCGACCGCGTGGCCCCTGCTCCAAGGCTCCCTGTGAGCGGCACACGCGTCGCGAGCAGGCCGGGTGCGATCCCGGCGAGGACTCCGGTTGCGACGGCGACCGCGGTCGTCACCGAGAGCACAAGCCAGTCCATGTGCACGACGGGTGGCACGGGAGCTGTGCTCAGGCCCGGCATGAGACCCACCTGAACCATCTGTTTGATGACCACCGCCAGAGCGACACCCAGAGCAGCTCCCATCAGGGACAACGTGACACTCTGCGTCAGTTGTTGGCGGAACAGACGACTGCGACTGGCGCCAAGGGCCAGACGCACCGCGTGTTCACGGCGGGTTCTCGTGCTCTCTGCAATCAGCAGGTTCGCGACATTTGCGCAACCGAGCAGGAGCAGGGCGGCGGCCACGAGCAGCAATCCGTTGACCTGGCTCGTGAGCGTGGCGCGCATCAACTCGGACGGACCGAGACCAGGGAAGACGCGGGCTCTCGCCTCGGTGAACTTCGCGTTGGCGTCCGGGTGCCGCTCGGCCAGCCTTGGAAAGATGACATCGAGTTCGGCTTGCGCCTCGGCCGCCGTGCGGCCCGCAGCCAAACGACCGATGAAGGTGTAGAACAGCCCGTCAGAGCGGGTCTGGAACCTGGCTGCGGTATCAGCCAGACCATGGTTCACGTACGTCCACGTCGCTCCCGTGTACCAGACCGAGACCTGACTCGACGGGGATGCCCCCTCGAATGACTGCGCGGCGACGCCGACGATCGTCAGCGGTCGCCCATTCACGTGCATCGTCTGATCAACGGCCGCCTCCGGCGTCCCGAAGGCGCGCACAGCGACACCGTGCGACACCACGGCGACCGGACGTCCAAATGGCAGTTCGTCGTCTTCGGGCGTCAGCAGGCGTCCGGCCGCGGGCCGAACGCCGAGCACGTCAAAGAAGTTACCGGAGACAAATCCCACCTGCGCCGTCCGGGGTTTCTCACCTGGCAACGCGATGCCGGCCTGCGATTCCTGCCAACCCGACAACGACGACAGGGTGGTGGAGGCAGCGCGAATGTCGGCGAGATTGCTGTACGACACACCCGACGGCCTGACGCTTCCTGGGCCGTCCCATCGGCCGCTCCACACAACGACGAGGCGATCAGCGTCGGTCACCGCCCGCGACGGCGTCCACAGCAGCCAGTTGCCGACCGAGACGATCGCGGTGGCTGGACCTATCGTCAGTGCCAGCGTCACGAGCACTGCGAGCGAAAACCAGGGTCGCTGTCGGGTGGTCCGCAGCGTGAGGCGGAGGTCCTGCCAGGCTTGCGCGAGCCAGAGTCCGCGTGCCTGAGCCCCTGGTGGAAGGGAGGGCTGTGTCACCCGCCGTTCGATGTCCCTGAGCCGCCCGGCCAACGCGCCCGGTTCGTCCAGATCCGCCAGCGCCTCGCGCTTCGCGTCATGAACGGACGCCCCAGCAGCGACGCGCTCCCGCACCTGTTCGTCGAGATGCTGTGACAACTCCTCGACGATTTCCGCCTCACGCTCGGGCCGCAGGTGGAGCGAAGCGAGACGCTGACGCAGTTCGGTGGTCCAGTCGCCCATGGGTACCTCAGATTCCCGCGATGCGATTGATCGCTTCGGCAAACACCTTCCAGCCCGTCCGCTGCGCCGCCAGCACCTTGCGCCCCTCCGCGGTAAGCCGGTACATGCGACGCCGCCGCTCGCCGGCGACCTCGAGCCACTGGCCTTTGATCCAGCCCCGCTTTTCGAGCCGATACAGCAGCGGATACAGCGACGTCACCTTGAAGGTGAGCGCCCCCTGTGACCGCGCCGTGATCATCTTGCCGATCTCGTACCCGTGTCGCGCGCGGTCCTCGACCAGCGACAACACGAGCAGTTCGGCGCTGCCCTTCTTGAGCTCACGAGCCGGAAGCCAGTTCTTCATATTCTTTTATGCGACATATTCTTACGCAGAACATGACCGGGGCGTCAAGTCGCGCGTGGATCGAGCCCCGCGCCGGAGATGTCATGATGGAGGCGGAGATCATGCCACCCGGTCCGACCATCCTCGGCCTCGACGAGACCGACCTCGCCTCGCAGCTGGACGACTGGGGCGTGCGACGCTCGCACGCGCGAGCGATCTGGCAACGCGCACACCGTCAGCACGACGACGGGTACGACGGCACCACGGGCCTGCCGCACGGGCTGGCCGCACGCGTGCGCGCCGAGCTGCCACTGCAATGGCCGGCCATCACTCGCGAGACGCATTCGTCCGACGGCTACACCCGGAAGCTGCTGCTGACACTTGCCGACGGGGCGCAGATTGAAACGGTGCTCATGCGTTACGACGGCCGCGCCACGGTGTGCGTCAGCACGCAGGCCGGCTGCGCCATGGGCTGCGTCTTCTGCGCCACGGGCCAGATGGGCTTCACGCGTCACCTGACGACGGCAGAGATCGTGGCGCAGGTGTATTTGGCCGCACCTCGCACGTCGCACCTCGCACCTCGCACCGTCAGAAATGTCGTGTTCATGGGGATGGGCGAGCCGCTGCACAACTATGCAGCCGTGATGAAGGCGACCGAGATCCTGAGCAACCGTGCAGGGCTTGGCCTCAGCCCGCGGCGCCTCACGGTGAGCACGGTCGGCGTGGCGCCGGCGATTCGGAAACTCGCCGCCGAGCGTCGGCCCGTCAGCCTCGCCGTCTCGCTGCACGCGGCGACGCAGGAGGGCCGACTCGCGCTGCTCCCACCCGCCGCGCGCGCCTGGTCGCTCGACGACGTGATGGACGCGTGCCGGGAGTACAGCGCGGCGCTCGACCGGCACATCTTTTTCGAGTGGACGCTGATCGCCGGCCGCAACGATCGGCCCGACGATGCGCATGCTCTTGGCCAGCTGCTCTCGAGCCAACGGGCGCACGTGAACCTGATTCCGCTGAACCCCACGCGCGGCTACGACGGATCGCCGGCGGCCTCGGTTGACGCCAAGGCATTCCAGGCAGTGCTCGCGGGCTACGGCATCCCAAGCACGGTTCGACAGCGTCGCGGAATCGACATCGATTCGGGCTGCGGGCAGCTTGTTACCGCCGGATCATCAGATCCTGCGTCTTCCGCTCACCGGCTGCGACCGACACCTTGATGGCCAGTGGCGTCAGTTGCTCGAGGAATTCGGGCAGCCACAACTCCCCGGGCGCGAGATCTGACAACGCGACCACGCAGTAGTCGCCAGGCGGCAGCCCGTCGAGCGACCAATGACCGTCGGTGGCCGCCCGCGCCGACCGAATGCGGCGGCTGGTAGGCGTCCACAACGCGCGGTCCTGTGGAAACACGGCCATGAACAACGCGCCGGCCGCTTCACCTTCCGGAGTCATCAACCGCCCTTCCAGGTGCGTGGCCTGATTGGTCAGCACCACGGATACGCCATCGACGGCATCACGGACCAGTGTCGGCGTGTCGAGCAGGTCAATGGTGCCCAGCATCGCGGAGACAGGCTGCCACGTGCTGTCTTTCGGCGGCGTGACCTCGAGCGTGAACGTGTTGGGAATGACACCAGCAATACGAAACGTACCGCGCTCGTCCACGGCGGCGGGTCGAATGATCGGGTTGCCCATCAGCGTCCCGTTCGATGCGGCCTGCCCCATCCCGTTGGCCGGCCGGAAGCGAACCGTCGTGCCCTTGAGGGCGTCTGCCGGCAGCGGCGTACCGTCAACGGCCACCAATCGGCCGGAGAACGTGAGCGCCGGCTGCAGGTCCATCCCGATCTGCACGTCGCCGCCGCCGTCAACCACGACATCCGTCGTCGCCCAGAACGTCAATGCCGTGCCGTCGGCCTGCGACTGGGCCTGCGCGGTGATCGCGTAGGTACCGGGCGGTACCCCGATGTATTCAAACTCGCGGCCGTATGAAGTGACGCGAGACGAAAACCGCGGCGTGATCCCCGCCAGGGGTTCGAGTCGTCGCCCCGTCGCGTTGAAAAACATGCGGACTGATGTCAGCAACGCGGGATCGCCGGTCAGGACTCCACGAATGCGCACGAGCCGGCTCATCGAGACGGCAATGTCCAAACCGAGTCGTTCGTCGCCGGGACCTATCCGGACTTCCATGGCTTGTTGTGCCGACGTGACGCCGGGGAAGAACACAGGCGCCCATCCAACGATCGCTTGTGGCTCAGCGGAATCGCCGGCGTCAAGCGGACGGGACGTTGGCGCGGCGGGCTGACCGCCCGCGCGCTGGGTGAGCTGCTGCAGTGCCCGATCGATCTGCGCGTCCGACCACAGCGCCGCATCGCTGGAACCGGAAAAGCGCGGGTGTGCCCTCGCGGAAACCAGATACCGACCGGGCGTGAGGTCAAAGATGCGATAGCGCCCCTGGTCATCCGTCATGGCACGCCTGGACGGCACGAGCGCGATGAGACGTCCCGGATCAGGTACCCGATACGTCCAGACTTCAACGCCGGGCAACGGCTCACCGTCCGCGGTCCTGATCGTTCCACCAACGACACCGGCCCGGGCCATCGACAACACCAGATCGTCTCGACGCTCACCAGCCGCCACACTGATCGGAACACCGGATCGCCCCGGGGACGATGCGCCCCACGCTGCCGTCAGATGCGCAGGCTTGGTCGCCGTCACGAGATAACGGCCCGGCGGCACTCCATCAAACTCAAACCGACCCTCATCGTCGGACACGGTTGATCGGCCGTCCCGAATGCCGTCCCCTGAGATCGTCACAATCGCGCGTCGAACCGGCGTCACGGGTTCGGACGCCGTGGTGACCTGTCCTGCGATGGTCGCCGACTGGGCTCCCGACTGGGATTGGGCCACAGTGCCCGTCAGCGCGAGCAGAAGCCCGACGACCGCGCGATGCACCCAGCGTGTCATCGCAGCGTCACCTGTTTCAGCGTGATCCTCTGCGCCTGCCCCCAGGCGACAGTCACCGGGGTGGCCAGTGGAGCCACCTTGGCGAGGAACGCGGGATCCTGCCAGGACGATGACGGCAACGCATCAACAGCGGCGATCAGATACTCGCCGGCCGGCACTGCCGGAAGGACAACCGCAGGATCACCGGAGAGCATCGCCGCCTGCATGCGCGCGGGGGTCATCCCGAACCGGCGCCACACGCGGGAGTCTGCCGGGAAGATCACCACCGCGCCCCGAAGTGTCGTATCCGCCGGCGCCTGGACGTCAGCGGTCAGCGACGGCAACTGGTCGGTGAAGGTGACCACCAACTTCGAGGACGACGTCCACTTCGACACGTCAACAGGTCGATCCGTGACGTCTGTCCCGTCCAACGTGACCGAGTGCAGCATGTACGGCTGCGTCGTTCTCGGGGACGTGAAGACGTACTCACCCGGAATGACGCCCTCGATGGTGAACACATCCTGATCGGCGTCCGGGTCATCGGCGCGCGGGCGGATCGACCGCGGCGAGCCCAACGCCGCGCCTCCGTCAGCAGGCTCCGCGGCAATCGTGGGTTGGCTGGACGGGCGCACAGGCGTGAAGAGAGTGGTCGACGTCGACGAACCTCCCGCCGCGATCCCACCCTGGATGGGCACAGACTCGACAGTCGCCTTGGTCGTCTGCACGTACTCGATTCGGCCGACGATGGTCAGGGCATCCTGGAGGACGACGGTCAGATCACGGATATCGACGGCGCCCACAACGAGGGGCCTGCGCGCCCAGGTGGCGCTGCGTCGCGAGGTCGACATGCGACGATACCCCGTTCCCGGCGGCCCCCCGTCGAGGCTGCCGCTGCTGCTTCCACCGATCCGCAGACCCACAGGGGCGACAGGGCTGTCACTGTCTCCTCCGCTCTGAAGGGTGTATTCAAAGAGCCCCGAGGGCGCATCGAGCACGTACCGTCCCGGCGGGACACGGAGAAACGCGAAGCGACCATCGGCTGCCACCACCGCCGTCGAGACTTCACCGCCCGTGGCCAACCCGTCGAGTCCCGGCAGCAGGAGTCGCAGGACCAGTCCGGAGATATCGTTCGGCCTGCCACTCACTCGGCCGAACACGTTCACCGTGGTCGTGGGCTGGAGAACCACGTCGACGCCGGTGCGCTGGTCGCCCAACGCAACCGTGACTTCACCTGCGGCGGCGACTTCGGTCACACCCGGGTACACCGTGGTGGGATACACGCGGGTTCGCCCATTGGCGTCCGGCGGCGGCACCACATCATTCCCAATCACAGCGCGGAACCCGTCGACTGGCGCAAGCACTGCGTCCGTGCGCGCCGGCACCGGCATGCTCAGAATGCCGGCTGCGCCGTCCGTTGGCGCGACGCCATACACGCCCGGCGCGTCGGCCGGGGCCGTGGCTGTCGCCGAAGGGACGAGTACAGAGTAGGTGCCTGGCATGAGACCGGCGAAACGGTATTCACCCCGGTCGTCGGTCCTGGCAGCCGCACCGCCAATCCACTGTGGCACACCGGCCAGGGTCACTCGGGCGACCAGCCGCACCTGCGCTCCGACGACGGCTTCGTTTCGTTCATCAGCGATACGACCACTGATGGTTGCCGGCGGCCACAGCGGAATGTCGCCGCGCGAGAACCACGCGCCTGCGGCAAGACTGATGCGGCCTTCCGGGCCGAACATCGCCTGTTGTCCGTACGCCCCTTCGACAAAACCCGGCTTGGTCGCGCGCACGGTGTACCCATCCGCGGACGGCAGTGGCTGAAACAGGTATCGGCCCTGGCTGTCGGTGACGTGGCGGGTAATGGTCGCCAAGGGGGCGGTCCCGCCGGGATGACTGAGCAGAACAATCGCCCCAGGGACCGGACGGCCGGTGCGTGCATCGCGCACGACACCGCTGATGGCGGCGGCCGGCACGGTCGTGGCGTTCTGGGCTCCAAGAGCCGAGAAGGACACCACGACCGCAGCCAGTGCGGCACTCAGTGTCTTCATCCAGTGTCTCCCCACGTTCATAAGACACCGGAACAGTGAAAAGGTTCTACTTCATGGTGAAATTCACCGTCACTGTCATGATCACGGGCACCGGCTGACCACTGAGCAGCGTCGGCTCAAACTCCCATTGGAGTACCGCGTCGAGCGCCGCCTGATCAAGCAGGGCCACCGGCCGGAGGATACGCGCGTCGGTCACATGCCCATCCTGGTCGATGCGAATCTCCAGAATGACAATCCCCTGCACGTTGGCCGACTGCGCTTCGGCCGGGTACACCGGATTCACGTGCTTGAGTTTCCGCGGCTCCTTGACCTGGCCACCGATGCGGACCGGCGGATCACCAGGATTCCAGGTCGGCATGGGCGGGTTGGAGGGCTCGATACCTCGAGCCGCCAGCTCCCGTTCAAAGGCGGCCCGCGCCTCATCGGACGGTTCTGTCGGCGGCGGCGTCACCACCGGCGTGCCATCAGGCCCGAGACGGAAAGAGACCGTGACGGTCATGATGACCGGTACGGTCTGCCCGTTCACTTGCGTAGGCGTGAACCGCCATTGACGCACCGCCTGAAGCGCCGAATCCGAGAGCAGCGGCACGTCGCGAATGACCTTGGCCTCAGCGACTTCGCCGTCAACATTGATCAACGCCTCGATGACGACGATGCCCTGCGCCTTTGCGTCGATGGCCTCCTGGGGATACGTCGGGTTCACGTGCTTGACCTTGATCGGCGGCTTGATGCCGCTGCCAACACGCACCGGATCTTGCGCGGTGCGGGTCGGCACCGCCGCGTCGATGCCCCCGGCCCGAAGCGCAGCCAGCGGCGCCATGCCCACAACCAGCACAACCGCCAGCGCCGTGGCCAGCCGTGTGCGCCCGTTCCGATTCACGTCCGGATTGAGAATTGCCATCACTCGTCCCTCCAGTTGCGTGCGGCGCGCCATGGCGACCGCGGCTGCCGCGTCAATCGACGCCGTGTCACACTCGTCCACCATCTCCACGAGGTCGGTCGCGTAGTCTGTCGCGCGCGACCCGAACGCCAGCACGACATCGTCGCTGGCGTGTTCACGTTCCGCGCGCATCTGGCGCACGGCCAGCCACATGAGTGGATGCCACCACCAGATCATCAGCGCGACCTGCGCGAGCCACAGCCACATCGCATCGCGCCGCTGCACGTGGGCACATTCATGAACGAGCACGCTGTCGAGACGTTCTTCGGACCACATCGGCGCCGAGGACGGCAGCAGGACCATCGGCGCACGCACTCCACAAACCGCCGGCATCGAATCCACACCGGTGTCCATGAAGCGCACATGTGGCACCCCCAGCCAGCCGACGATCACCGAAGCGCGCCCCAACACGCGCGCGTCCCGCACCGGCACCGCACGCCGCGCCAGCCTCGCGACCCGGCGGTGTCCGCCCGCCATGCGCCCCGTGACGATCACACTGCCGAACACCCACAACACTGCCGCCAGCGATGCCGGCGTCAGCCATCCCTGGGCAATCCCACGTGCCTGCACGCCGGCCTGCGTGGCGACCGGTGCGTTCACCGCGTCCATCGTCACGTCCGGCAGACTCTGTGCGGTGGCGCCGAACCAGTCGGGCCACCACGACACCGGCATCGCCGGTGCGGTCAGAAGGGCCACCGGCAGGACGGTCGCAGCCACACACACAGCGGCCCAGACCGCGTGCCGGGACGCCGCCGACGCGCGGCGCATCAGTCGCGTCACGACCCAGCCCAGCGCCAACAGCACCGTGACCTTCAGCAGCAGATCCACCATCATCGTCCCGCCTTCCGCGCATCGGCGATGCGCTTCAACAGTTCCTCGCGTTGTCTGCTCGACATCTTCTGTTCGGACGCATCCAGCAGGGCCACCATTGCCGCTTCCGTCGAACCATCGAAGAAGGTGCGGACCAGGTGTTTCACCGCGGAGACGCGTTCGGTCTCGAGCGGCACCGTCGCCTCATACACATAACGCGGTCCATCGGTGAGATGGACGACGTGGCCCTTTTCCTCAAGGATGCGCAAATGCGCGCGCACCGCCGAATAACTCGGAGGGTCGGGCATTTCCTCCTGCACCTGTGCCGCCGTCGCGCGACGGAGGCGATGGAGGACGTCCATGATCTGGCGTTCGCGCCGGGACAACGACAGCGACAGGGGGCGACTCATTGGGTGTGCTGGAAAGTTAGCACAAGAGGCGGACAGGCGACAAGTCGCGCGCGGAACGGTCAACCGCGCGCCGAGACTGGACGGATCACCATGAAGGCTTGGAGATGCCCCCATGGTGATTGACCTTGCTTATCCCGCGAATCGCCCCAACGCGACCAGCAGGTCGAGCCGCGCGCGGCGCAGGTTGTCTTCCGCGATCACCGCCGCTGACTCAGCATCACGAGCCTGCCGCTGTGCGTCGATGACCTCGAGGTTGGTCGTGGCGCCGAGTTCGAAGGCCCCGGTGGTGATCGAGAGGACTTCGGCGGCCTGAGCGGCTGCGGCACGCGCGCGTTCAAGGGCGCGCGCGTAGCTGTCGACGGCAGCGCGCGCAAGTCTCACGTCAGCGCGGAGCTGAATCTCGATGGTCTCGAGCGTCAGTTGCGCCTGGGTGACCGCGAGCGACCGCTGCTGCTTGGCCGCCGCGCGCTGACCGCCCTCGAAGATCGGCTGGGTCACCGACAACGTCAGCCGCCACGAGCGCGATCGCTGGAATGCGCCCGACGGGGTCACGTACTGGGGGGTGAGCGACACGGTGCCGGTCGGCATGATGTCGCGCACACTGTCGGCAAAGACCCGCTCAGCCGCCGCCTTGACGGCGCGATTAAAGACGACGTCGGGCCGCTCGGTGAGCGCTGCGGCGATGGCCTCGTCGGTATCCGCCCCGGCAGGCAGCGCGAGCGCGGGTTCGCTGCCGGCATCCACCGGTCCCGGCTCGGCCATGATCACGCCGAGCGCCTCCTGGGCGCGCAACAACGCCAGCCGCGCATTTTCGAGCCGCACTTCATCAGTGGAAACCGACTGCTGGGCGCGCAGCTCGTTGAGCCGGCTGCCGAGTCCGCCCTCGCGGCGTTTGTTCGCATAGTCCAGATGCGCGCGCGACGCCTCAACGGCACGCTCAGTGACCTCCACCTGGCGACGCTGCGCAATGATGGCGAGGTAGGCCTGCGCCGCAGCAATGGCGATCTGACGCCGCGCTTCGACGACCGACGCTTCGGCCACCACACGCTGATCACGCGCCTGATTGACGGCAGCCCACCGCGCCGGCGCAAGCACAGCCCAGCTGCCGGTGCCGCTGAACGTCACCTGTGTCTGCGGCTGCGTGACGCGGCCGTCAAACGCCACTTCCTGGTCCACAGTGGAACTGGACACGGTAGCCGATACCACCGGCAACGTCGCGGCCCGTGCCTGCTGCAGCAGCACCTCGGCGCGGCCGATCGCCGTCGCCGCCTGCGCCACGCCGCGGTTGGCCTGCACGGCTCCCGCGACGGCTTGTTCAAATTCCACGACCCGCACGGGCCGCTGCGCCCACGCCGTCGCACTGCCGGCCAGCAGCAGCGCTCCGGCCATCATCGCGATCTGCTTACGCATGGGCGCCTCCCTCGGCGGGTGCACCCGCATCACCGTCTTCGTCATGATGGCGAACCTTGCCCGGCGCCAGCGTCCGGATCACCACATACAGGAGCGGAATGAAGATGACCGACAGGAACGTCGACGCCACCATGCCGCCCACCACGGCCGTGCCGACCGAGTTGCGCGCGCCGGCGCCGGCGCCCGTGGCCAACGCCAGCGGCAACACGCCAAGAATGAACGTGAGCGATGTCATCAGAATCGGCCGCAACCGGATGCGGGCGGCCTCAACAGCGGAGTCGATGATCGAGCGGCCCTGCTCGCGCAGCTGCTCGGCAAACTCGACGATCAGAATCGAGTTCTTCGCCGCAAGACCGATGAGCATGACCAGACCCACCTGGCAGAAGACGTCGTTGGCAAAGCCCCGCAGCATCTGCGCGCTCAGCGCGCCAAGCACGGCCAGAGGCACCGCCATCAGGATGATGAGCGGCAGCACCCAGCTTTCATACTGCGCAGCCAGCACCAGGTACACCAGGAACAGGCTGAGTCCGAAGATGTAGATCGCCTGGGAACCGGCCTTGATCTCCTCCAGAGACTGTCCCGCCCATGCGAAGTCGTATCCCGGCGGCAGCACCTCTTCGGAAATCTGCTCCATGGCCTGCAGCGCCTGCCCCGACGACACACCCGGCATGGCCGACCCGGTGATCTCGGTCGACCGGAACAGGTTGAAGTGACTGATGACCGCCGGCGCCGTCGTCTCCGAGATCGTAATGACGGTGTCGAGCGGCACCATCGTACCGTTGGAGGCGCGCGCATAAAACCGCCGCAGTTGCTCCGGCGATGCGCGGTATGCCTGGTCAGCCTGCACGTACACGCGATACGCGCGATTGTTGAAGTCGAAGTCGTTGACGTACGTCGACCCCAGCAGAATCTGCAGCGCCTCGTTCACCTCGCGCAACGGCAGCCCGAGCGCCCGAGCCTTGTCCCGGTCGACCTCCACAATGAACTGCGGGTCGTTGGCCGTGAAGCTCGAGAACAGGTTGGTCACCTTCCCCGACTGGTTGCCACGCGCCATGACCTGCTGCGCAAGCCCGGCCAGCTCACTGATTTCGCCATTGGGCCTGTCGAGCAGTTCGTACTGGAAACCGCCGAAGGCCGAGAGGCCCTGAATCGAGGGCGGCGCGACCGGAATCACGAGCGCGCCCGGAATGCCGAACAACCGTCCGCGCAGCCGGCCCAGCACCGCCTGCAGCGACTGGTCCGCTCCCGTGCGTTCCTCAAACGGCGCAAGCCGCGCGAACATCAGGCCCTGATTGGGCGCCGACCCGCTGAAGCTGAAGCCGGCCACGGAAAACACCGCCAGGATCTCCGGCGTCTGCTGATACACCGCCTCGGCCTGCTTCATGATGTTCGTCGTGTACTCGAGCGATGAACCCGCCGGCGCCTGCACGATCGTGATGAAGTAGCCTTCATCCTCCTCCGGGACGAACGATCCGGGCACGGCCTGATACACCCACCACGTGGCATACATGGCCACCGCAAACACCAGCATGAACGCGAATTTCCAGCTGAGTGTCAGGCGCACGACCCTGACATACAGCGCGGTTCCGCCGTCAATCACGCGGTTGACGAACGTGAAGAACCACCCGTGCCCATGGGTCTCCTTGTCGAGCAGCAGGGCCGACAGGGCCGGCGTCAACGTCACCGCGTTGAAGACCGACAACACGACGGCAAACGCGATGGTCAGCGAGAACTGCTGATACATCCGGCCGGTCGTGCCCGGGAAAAACGCCACCGGCACGAACACGGCCACCAGCACGATGCCGATGACGATGACGGCCGAAAAGACCTCTCGCATGGCATCCACCGCCGCGCGATACGCGTTCTTGCCGTACTCGCGCATGTGCCGCTCGATGTTCTCAATCACGACAATCGCATCGTCAACGACCGTGCCGGTGGCGAGCACGATACCGAACAGTGTCAGCGTGTTGATCGAGAAGTCGAACAACCGGATGAACGCAAACGTGCCGACGAGCGAGACCGGAATCGTGAGCGCGGGAATCAGCGTGCTGCGCCAGTTCTGCAGGAACAGGAACAACACCAGCACGACCAGCACGATGGCTTCGAGCAGGGTCTTGAGCACTTCCTGAATCGACTCTTCGACGACGCCGACGTTGTCAAACGCGAGGCGCGCTTCCAGGCCAGGGGGGAAGTTCTCCTCGAGGCGTGCCATCGTCTCCTGCACGCCTTTGAACGTCTCGATGGCGTTGGCTGACGGCAGCAGCTGGATGCCCATGCCGGACGCCTCGAATCCGCCGAAGCGCAGCACGGACGAATAACTTTCCGCGCCCAGTTCCACCCGGCCGATGTCGCGCACGCGCACCAGCGCGCCGCCCTGTCCGGCTTTCACGATGACGTTCTCGAACTCGGCCGCTTCGATGAGCCGGCCCGCCACGCGCACGCTGATCTGGTACTGCTGATCAGCGGCTGCAGGCGCATCGCCGATTGATCCAGCCGCGACCTGCACGTTCTGCTCGCGTAACGCCGCAACCACGTCGCTGGCGGTCAGCCCGCGGCCCGCCAGCTTGTCGGGGTCGAGCCAGAGGCGCATCGCGAACTTGCGTTCACCAAAAATGATGACGTTGCCGACACCCGGCACGCGTTTGATGGCGTCGCGCACGTACCGATCGAGGTAGTTGCTGATGAAGAGCGAGTCGTACCGGTTGTCGGCCGAGAAGAAGCCATACGCGCCGAGGAAGCCCGCGGAGTTCTTCGCCACCGAGATGCCGTTGGTGCGCACGTCGGCCGGCATGCGCCCGAGGGCCTGGTTCACGCGGTTCTGGACGTCGACGGCGGCCAGATCGGGATCGCGACCGATCTCGAAGACCACGTTGATGGACGCAAAGCCGGTGTTGGTGCTCGACGAGGTCATGTACAACATGCCCTCGACGCCGTTGATGACCTGCTCCAGCGGAGTCGTGACCGCGCTTTCAACGGCCTGCGCGTTGGCGCCGGTGTAGAACGCCGACACGGACACCGACGGCGGCGTCAGTTCGGGGTAGCGCGCGATGGGCAGTGACGGAATCGCCACCGCGCCCGCGAGCATGATGATCAGGGAGCAGACCGTCGCGAGAATCGGTCGCTTGATGAAGAGCTGGCTGAACACTACCGGCCTCCGCCTGGCGCAGGCGCCGACGGCGGAGCCGCCATGACCGGCGCGCCGTCACCAATCTTCTGGATGCCGCCGACAATCACCCGGTCACCGGCATTCAACCCGCTCTCGACGATGTAGTCGTTGCCGATGACGCCACCCAGCGACACCGGACGCATCCGCGCCACCAGACCGCCACCCTGTCCCGGCTCCGCGACGTATGCGAAGAACTGCCCGCCCACGCGCGTCACCGCCACGAGCGGAATCCGCAGTCCCGGCGCCTCGGACCACACGATCCTGGCGCGGATGAACTGGTCGGCGCGGAACTTCGAGGCGTCTGCCCCGAGCGCCGCCTTGGCCAGCACGGTCTGCGTGTCATCGACATTGGCCGCGACGAAGAAGATCTTCTCGGTCGCCAGGACGTCGCCGTTTTCGCCGAGCAGCTTCACCGTGAGACCTGTTTTCAGGCGTCCCGCGTCCTGCACCGGCACGTTGATGTACGCCTCGAGTCCCGTGTTGTCATCAACCGTGGTCAGCACGGTGCCACGCGTGACCCGATCGCCCACGCGCACCGGCACATCACCGACCACACCGGCGACCGGCGACGTGACCTTGTAGTATCCGAGTTCGAGATTGGCCTGTCGGATCTGTTCATCGATGGCCTTCAGCTGCGCCTCGGCAGCGGTCAGCGTGGCTTCGGCCCGCTCCTGCTCCTGCACGGAGACCGCGCCAATCTTGAGCAGGGCGCGTGTGCGGTCCGCCTGCTGCCTGGCGAACGTGACATCCGCCTGGCGGGCGGCGCGTGTCGACTCGATTGCGGCAATCGCGGCCTGCTGCGGCGCGCTGTCGATCTCGGCCAGCAGGGCGCCCGCCGACACCCGTTGCCCCGACGTGACGGCAATCCGGCGAATGAAACCTTCCACCTGCGGCTGAATCGTCGTGGACCGGCGCGACTTGACCGTGCCGACGTACTCACTGGCCTGTTCGATCGGCGCGAGTTCAAGCGTCATCATCTCGACCGGCATGCCCATCGGTGCGCCCCCTGCAGCGGGCGCGCCGCCGGGCGGCGCTGCGCCCTCGGGCTGGCCGCCACCGCAGGCCGAGGCCACCATCGCGATCACAACCGCGGGAAGAAGCGCGCGTCTAACGAAAGAGAATGCAGAGTTGGACGGTTTGGTCTTGTCAGGATGCATAGGGAATCCGTGAACCACACAGTTTACTCTCCCTTACCCATTACGCGCCCCGGCTTTTTTCCGTCGCACGTGAGACACCTTGGTATTCTTTGAGTGCATGGCGCATCGCGTGTCCCTCCTGCAAGTGTTGCTTGCAGCCACCTGTCTGATTTCGCCCAGCCTGGCTGCGGCTCAAGTGACAGTGGAAGCTCCGTCGCTGATGACGACGCCGGTGTATCTGATTCAGGGAACACGCCAGGTCTCGCAGGGCACGGGCTTCTTCTACGGTGTCCCCAACACCAGCGGCGTCATCGATACCGTGTTCCTCGTCACCAACTACCACGTGGTCACCGGGAACTCACCAAATACGGGCCTGCCCTCCAAGGGCGACCGCGTGGTGTTCTACATCCACACGAGCAAGCAGGATCCGTCGCAGGTCAAACAGGTGGCCCTGCCGCTGTATTCGATGGCGGGTTCGCCGCTGTGGGTGCAAAGCGAAGAGGTCCCGGAGGCCGACCTCGTGCTGCTGCCGCTGCCGGCCGAGGTCTACGAAGGCGTCGAGATGTTCGTCTTCTGGGAGGAACACACCCGCGGGCGTATCACGATCCGCCCGACGTCACCCGCCACGTTGCTTGGCTATCCCTACGGCTTCTCCGACAACGTCAACAAGCTGCCCGTCTGGAAATCCGGCAACGTCGCCAGCGAACCCAACGTCGACTTTCAGGGCAAGCCATCGTTCCTCGTGGACGTCTCGGCATTCCCAGGCATGTCCGGCTCTCCGGTGCTCGCCATCGCCAACGGCGTGTACGAAGATGATCGCGGCGTCATGACGACGGGCCGCGGCGTGATGAGACTGCTCGGCGTCTTCTCCGCCATGCCGGTCATCCGCTCGGAGATCCCCGGACAGGCCGATACGTCGCTGCAACTGGGCATCGTCTGGAAAGCCAGTCTGATCGCGGAACTGGCGCGGAGTTATCGGCCTCGCTGACATCGTGGATACCCCCTCACCCCCATCGTCGCCACTCATTGACGAGGTGTACGTCGAGCTTCGCCGCCTGGCGGCCGGATATCTGCGGCGTGAGCGCGCGCGCAGTGTGCAGGCCACGGAACTGGTGCAC
>CBINOO010000024.1:0-42243 GCA_966252305.1 uncultured Acidimicrobiia bacterium | reverse complement strand
CATCGGCCGGCAGGTCGTCATTGGGCAGTGCGCCTTTCCTTGACCGGCACGCACTCACCTCAATGCCGAGCGCCCGCAGATTGAAGAGGTGGCGACGTCCCACCGATCCCAGGCCGACGACGAGAATCCGGACATCCGACATGCGCGACATGCAGTCTGCGCAATTGACGCCACCACAGTTTTTCGATCCTGTTACGTCCTGATGACATCAGGGCGGCAGAGTGTAGACGGCGTGACCACGAGGTAACGACATGAAGAACATCCTGCTGATCGGCGGCACGATGAACCAGACGCGCACGGCCCTCGCCGTGGGCGCGCAATTGTCAGAGCATCGCTGCGCCTATTCGCCGCTCTACGCGGACGGACTCCTTGGCTGGGCGTCTGCGCGCGGCTGGCTCGACTTCACGTCTGCGGGCTTGCCCCTGCGCGCACGTGCACTCGCGTGCCTGCGTGACGCCGATGTAACGATCGACGATGGCGGGCAACGCGGGCCGTATGACCTCATCGTCGCCACGGGCGATCTGATCGTCCCACGCAACATCCGTGGTCAACGGATGGTGCTGATCCAGGAGGGGCTCACTGAGCCGGAAGGTCCGATCTATTACGGCGTGCGGTACGCCGGCTTGCCGCGAGTGCTCGCCAACACCGCGGCGTTCGGGCTGTCGGATGCCTATGACGTGTTCTGCGTGGCGTCCGAGGGGTATCGCGACCTGTTCCATCGCAAGGGTGTGCGCGCCGACAAGATGGTGGTGACGGGCGTCCCTCATCTCGACGACATCGAACGCCACCGGACCAACAACTTTGCAGAGCGTGGATATGTGCTGGTGTGCACGTCAAACGCACGGGAAACGTTCAAGCGCGATGACCGCGCGCAGTTCCTGCGCACGGCAGTCCGGATCGCGGACGGCCGTCGGATGATCGTGAAACTGCATCCGGCGGAGCGCCGGGATCGCGCCATTCGAGAGATCCAGACCATTGCGCCGGCCGCCACGATCCTCGTGGAGGGCAACACCGATCACATGATTGCCAACGCCGATGTCGTGATCGCGCAGTACTCCACCGTGGCGTTCACGGCGGCGGCCCTGGGCAAGGAGTTGTATTCGTACCTCGAGCCCGACGAGCTCGGCAGGATCCTGCCGGTGCAGACCGGTGGACGATCCGCGGCGCTCATTGCCGATGTGTGCCGGCACGTGCTGGCATCGCCCACCGTCGCCACGCCACGGCACCTGTGTGCACAGCGGCCGGAGACGGTGCCTGAGCCGGATCTGTCCCGGATATTCGCGTTTCCCCGGTAGGCTCGCGCGCTACTGCCCGCCGCGCCCTCGTCCGCGACCGCCCGCAGCCGGCAGCGCCAGCGCAATGAGCTCTGACGGCTGCCCGCTGGCCTGATCACTCGTCCACACCGCGATGAACTGACGTCCACCCACCTGAAAGGTCATCGGTGAACTGCTGACGCTGCCCGGCAGCGCGATCGCGGCCAGTCGGCGGCCGGTCGCCTTGTCCAGCGCGCGAAGCTGCGCGGCGCCGCGATAGCCATCGGCCGTGACCAGCATCGTCTTTGTCGCCAGCACCACGGGACGGGTCTGCGCGCCGGTGGGAGGAATGTTCAGGCCCGCCAGCGCGGGGTTGTTCGCGATCGCTGCCGGGGTGTCGCCGTTGGGCACCATCCACGCATGGTCCCCCGTCCGCAGGTTGATTGCGGTGATGCGGCTGTACGGCGGCTTGATGATCGGCAGTCCGCGCACCGTCGGCACACGCCCGCCGGCGCCCCCGACAAAGTTCATGTCAGAGCGCTCGGGGTCCTTGCCCAGCGCGTGCACGGTCGGGTTGGTGTACGAACCCACGTAGAGGATGCCCGTCTCAGGGTCAAACGCGCCGTGTTCCCAATTCGCGCCGCCGAGATTGCCGGGCAGGCTCAGCGTGCCCCGAGTGCCGTCCGGCGCATCGGCCAGTGACGGCGGAGCAAAAAATGCGCCCATCCTCAGTTTGTTGTCGGCGATGGCCTTGAGCGCTTCAGCGCGCAGGGCGGGCGTGAAATCGATGAGGTCGTCTTCGGTCACGCCCTGACGGTCGTACGGGGCCGGGCGCGTGGGAAATGGTTGTGTCCGCGAGGCACGTTCGCCGGGCACATCGGACGCCGGCACCGCGCGCTCTTCAATCGGCCAGATCGGCTGGCCGGTCACGCGGTCGAGCACAAAGGCAAACGACTGCTTCGTCAGCTGGATGACGAGGTCTCGTGGCTTGCCGTCTACAGTGACGTCCGCAAGGATCGGCGCCGTCGGGTTGTCCCAATCCCAGATGTCATGGTGCACGGTCTGGAAATGCCAGCGCCTGGCACCGGTGCGCGCGTCAAGGCACACCAGCGTCGACGAGTACAGGTTGTCACCAAGCCGATGGCCACCGTAGTAGTCGCCGGTCGCTGCCTCGAGCGGCAGGTACAGGAGTCCTCGCGACTCATCCAGCGACAGCGGCGCCCATGCGCCGGTGTTGCCGGTGTAGTCGGCAGATCCTCCTTCCCACGTCTCATAGCCCGGTTCGCCCTTTGTGGGAATGGTGTTGAAACGCCACCGCAGGGCGCCGGTCTTTGCGTCGAGGGCGATGATGCGACCGGGCACATTGCGATAGGAAGGCGGCCGCGTGCCCACCTGCAGCGCTGGCCCGATGATGACCAGGTCTTCAAACACGAGAGGCGGCGACGAGTTGCCGATCGCCGCCGTGTTCACGTCGAGGTCCACACCCAGCTGGCGCTTCAGATCCACGACGCCGTCCTGGCCAAATCCGTCGACCGGCAGGCCGGTGCGCGCGTCAAGCGCCACGAGCTTGAAGCCGGGCGTCACGGTGAAGATGCGTCGAGCCTGCCCGTCGGTCCAGAAGGACACACCGCGACCGGAGTCACGCCGCGGCGCGGCCGCCTGACGCGCAGCCTCATCCAGATGCCACGTCCACCGCGTCGCCCCCGTCGCGGCGTCAGCAGCCACCACCCATCGCCGGCTGCCGGTCGTGAAATACAGCACGCCGTCGATCATCAACGGCGTGCTCTCGTTCTTGTATTCGGCCGGCGCGCTGAAGTTGTCCGACTTCCATCGCCAGGCGACCTCGAGCCGTTCGAAGTTTTCGGGCGTGACGGTGTCGAGCGGCGAATACCTCGTGCCTGCGAGGTCACGATGGTAGTGCCGCCACTCACCGGCGGCGGGGGCCTGCTGCGGCAATGCCGGAAGCAGCACACTGGTCACCAGCACCAACACACACGCGATACCAACTCGAACGGACATGGACGCCTCCGGCGGCGCCATTCTATCGCTGCTCGAGGGCGCGCCTGATGGCGACTTCGACCGCATTCGGTGCCGGTGGTGCGCCAGGCTCGCCCTCCACGGGCAGCAACGGAGGTTGTGCCATGAACTTCGGGTGATGTCCGCGATGCATCTGTCCGGCGTGCACCAGGAACGGATGGCAGAGGTAGACGGTTCCAGCTTCGCCCGTGGCGTGAATTACCGGACGATGCGCGCTGCCGGCGAAACCGTCTGCCGCCAGCGCGCCGAGTGTCAGCCCGGCCTCGCCCGCCGGCGCGAGCTGGCGCGCGATGTCGAGGTGTGAACCCGCCCGAATGCGCGTGGGCGCGTCATCCTCCCCCACGTCCGAGAAGAGGAACAACATCAGCAGCGCGCGCCCCTTCGAATCGATGTTCGCGCGCCACTGCAGGAAGTCCGGGTTGTCGGTGCCGAAGCTGACGTCAATGTGCCAACCGGTATCACCGGGGTCGACCGGCGACGGGAACCGCACCGGGAACGTGCCCATCGCCATCGGTCGACGCCACCGGCCTTTGCCGACCAAGGCGTCGTAGGCGGCATGGAGCAGCGGCGTATTTGCGGTATCAACAAACGGCGGCAACGTGAACATGCCGAGCCGCACGACCGGCTGCGTCCAGGTCGCCGGATTGTCAGGGTCACACCCGGTGGCCTTCCACAGGATGTCGCGCGCCGCGCGAGCAATGTCGCCGGAAAACGCGTTATCGAGACGGACGTAGCCGTCGGTAATGAACTGTTCGAGAGAATCCATGAATCGTCACTCCGGAAAAAGGGAGCTCCCGCCGACACGGCGGGAGCTGCTGGGATGTGGAGTGCTCAGCCGAGGAACACGGCTGACGCGATCTGCATCGCGACGAACTTCATGGTGATCAGTATAGCGGCCGCAGGCTCAGCGACGTGTCAGTTCCAGGTCGAGTGTGACACGTACGTCGGCGCCAACCACCGCACCGCCGCCGGCCTCGATCAGGCTGTTCCACTTCAATCCGAAGTCGAACCGATTGAGGGTGGTTGTCGCTGACGCACCCGTTCGATAGGTGGGCGGGCCACCGTTGCGCCCCGGCTGCGTCACCACGGGCGCGGGGGCCTCGACGTCCAAGACCACTTCCTTCGTGACGCCGCGCATTGTCAGGTCACCGATCAGCTTGAACGCGCCACCGGCTCCCGGCTCGACGCGCTTGGACACAAAGGTCACCTTCGGATGATTGGCCGCGTCGAAGAAGTCGGCAGACCGCAGGTGCGTATCGCGTCCTTCGTTTTCGGTATCGATGCCGGCGACGTCAATCGACACATCAGCCTTCACGGTCGAGATGTCCTTCCCGTCGTACGTCACGGTACCGGAGACCGGCCCGAGTGTGCCGCGGACGGTGGACACGAGCATGTGCTTGACCGCAAACCCGGCGGCGGAGTGGCTGGTGTCGATGCGCCACTCGTTCGGGCTGGATGGCGCCTGCGGCGCTGATTGGGCGGATACGGCAGTGGGGCTGGCGGGTAGAGCCACGACGGCCATGGCGACGGCGGCCATGGTGACAACCTTCTTGAACACGTTTCGGAACCTCCACCCCCAGTCTAGCCGATGCCCGTTTAAAGGACTAACGGCACGCCTACTTTTCTGTATACCGGTGCCTCAGCTCCACGGGCTCGGCCTTCTTGCGGCCCCGAATCCGGATGTTCACCATCTCCACGAACACCGAAAAGCCCATCGCAAAGTAGATGTAGCCCTTCGAAATGTGCTGGCCAAGCCCGTCCGCCACCAGGGAGAACCCAATGAGCAGGAGGAACGACAGGGCGAGGATCTTGACGGTCGGATGGACCTCCACAAACGCACTGATCGGCTCGGCGGCCAGCAACATCACGAGCACGGCAAGCACGACGGCGGTGATCATGACCCCCAGGTGATTCGCCATGCCAATCGCCGTGATCACCGAGTCGAGCGAAAAGACGATGTCGAGCAGCATCACCTGCGTGATGACACTGGCAAAGGTCGCGGCCACCCTGCCCGACCCATGCCCCTCTTCCCCTTCAAGCTTGTCGTGAATTTCGTAGGTCGCCTTCGCCAGCAGGAAGAGGCCGCCGCCGAGCAGGATGAGATCGCGCCCCGAGAATCCCTTCTCCCAGACGTGAAACAGCGGCGTGGTCAGCTGTGCCATCCACGAGAGTGAAAACAGCAGCGCGATGCGCATGAGCATCGCCGCCATCAACCCGACCCGGCGCGCGCGCTGCTGCTGCGCCTTGGGCAGTTTGCCCGACAGGATGGAAATGAAAATCACGTTGTCGACGCCCAAGACGATCTCGAGGACCGTCAACGTCAACAGGGCAATGAGCAATTCGGGTGAGGTGAACATCTCCATGCGGGTTACCTACGAAACAGTAGCTTGAGCTCGGCCCATCCGTCGATCTCGAAATATTCGACACGCAGCCGATGACGTCCGCCGGTGATGGACGCCCGATCAATCGTCGACCCGTGGTGGGTCCAGTTGTCGATCACCAGCTGGTCATCCACCCACACTCGAATGCCATCGTCTGAAATGGTCACGAGTTCGAAGGTTCCGGACGGGAGGTTCACCGTGCCTTCGGCCTTGAGTGCCAGCCGGTCGTTTGGAAGGCCTTCGACCATCGCCCGACCGCTGATCAGATCGAAGCGGGGAAGGGAGTCGGTCCTCGTGGGCGGCTCGCGCAGTCTTGCCGCGAACGCGTCCGGCGCCGTCAGAGGGTGTTGGGCCTCGGTCCACGTCCACCAGCGCGCGTTCCAGTTGATCGCCGGCTCGAAGTACTCATACGTGAACCGATGCCGCTCCCCGGCTGGCGTCCGACGCCCCCGCGGATCGACAACTTCCTCCCCAACGAAGTCAAAGGCCAGGCGCAGGTCCGTGTTGCCCCGCTCGCGCGTGATGGTGATCTCATCGCCGGTGTTGCCGCGCCGCGCGCTGACCCGCCCGCCATCGGATGACACCAGCGTCCACGCACCCTTCGGCCCGAGCACGCGCAGGCGCATCGGGTTGTCGGTGGCCTTGCCGACCGGCCACACCTTCGGTGACTTGTAGTCGTACGGCCCCCACTCGTCGACGATGATGGTGGACCTGCCGCGCGGTGTGCCTTCCGGGATCATCGCATCCATGCCGCTGGCCAGCGGTGCGGGCAACGGCGCCTGACGTGTCGGCACCACCGGCGTATTGATTCGCCCTGCCAGCCAGGAGAACTCGTCCAGCCCGTCGCCGCCTTTCATCACGCTCCCGATGCCGTCGCCGAGCAAGTTGCCGTGAAACGCCACATCCGTCGTGCGGCGAATGTCGAGCAGGGTCTCGTGGCCTGCAAACGTGTTGTCGGCAATCGTGATGTCCCGACTTCGCGTATCACGCGCCTTGGGATATCCCCAGTTGGGATCCTGCGTCGGATTTGACCAGAGGCGAATGGCCACCTTGTCCTTCGAAAAGGTGTTGTTGGCAATGACGATGTCCTGGCCGTGCTCAATCGCAATGGCTTCGTCGTTGCCGACGAAGCGGTTGCCGCGGAACTCGGTGTCGAAGCTGTACCCACCCCACACACCGTGCCAGCAGTCTTCGATGCGGTTGTCGATGAACCGGTTGCGGCTGAACGTGGCTTCGATGCCGTTGGCCACGGCGTGACTGAAGTCGTTCTCGAAGAAGAGGTTGTCGTTCGCCCCGCCCTGCCCGGTGTCCATCGTCGACTGTCCCGCCCAGAGGAACAGGCCGTCGCCTCCATGGGTCGCCGAGTTGTGATGGAAAACGTTGCCGCTCGTCTGCTCGTACATCAGGATGCCGGTCGAGTCCTGACCACGATAGTAGAACCCGTGCGAGTACCCGCGAACCGCATAGTCGAGTTTGTTGTGGGCCACGAGCGAATCAGTGGTGCGATACATGCCCAGGCCCACCGACGACAGGAACGCAAACGTGTTGTTGATGATTCGCAGCCGCGCAGATCGCGTCACCATCAGGCCGTTCTGCCCCTGCACCGCCCGATTGCCTTCGACGACGGCGTCATCACACTCGGACAAGTAAATTGCCGCGCCAAAGCGGAGCCACTCGTCCTTTTCGTTGTCGTGGTACGACATCCAGTCGAGCAGGCTCTCCTTTTCGATGCCCGACCAGAGGCGCTGCTTCCAGTTGTAACTGAGGTCATTTCCAGCCAGACGCAGGTGCTTCGAGCCGCGAGCCAGGATGGCGACCTTGAATCCACGAATCGTCCCGCCGGTGATCGTGACGCGTTCGCCGCCTTCGATCTGGATGCCAGTACCGACGTAGCCGTCCGGATCCGCGTGTGGGTCACCACCTTCAATCACGACGCCCGTCAGGTCGAGGGTGATGTTCGATCCACGAACGGTCACGGCCGGACGCGCCTCGCTGCCGTCCAAGCGGTAGGTTCCGGGCCGGACCTTGGCTGAGCCGGTAATGATTTGCCCGGGCACGAGCGTAATCTCCTGCGTGGCCGGATCGCCGGCTCCGCGCACGACGGACACAAGGACCAGGCCGCAGGCCGCGGCGACACACGCGAGGCGGGATTTCATGAGGACATTCTCCCCACCGGGGCACACCATGTCGAATCTGCGCATCACCACCCTTGTCTGCGCCGCCGGTCTGGTGCTGGCAGTCGTCTGGCCCGCCGCCCCCTCGGCTGCGCCATCCACCGGCGTGCCGGCCATTGATCAGGCGCAGGGCATTCAGGGCCGCGGCAACGGTGTCATCTTCGAGCCGCCGCGCCCGGCTCCGCCACCCTCGACCGGCAGCGGCACCATCAGCGGAGTCGTGCTCGACTCCACGACCCGTCGGCCCATCGCCGGCGCGCTGGTCGCCAGCTTCATTTCCATTCCTGGCACCACACCGCCACCGCGGGTAGTCACCGACGAGCAGGGGCGGTTCGTCATCACCGACGTGGCAGCCGGAACGATCCGCGTGTCGGCCATCCATCCTGAATTTGTGATTGGCACCGACCCGGACACCGGCACCTATTCCTCCACGCAGGTCACGATCACCGACCAGCAGTGGATACCGGACGTGACACTCCACCTGCACCGGCCGTCAGCGATCGGAGGCTCGGTCTACGACGAACACGGTGACGCGGTGGCGGGCGTGCCTGTCAGAGTGCTTCGTTTGATCACGATTGGCGCCAACACGTATCCCGTTCGCGCGCACAGCGGCGAAACTGACGACCGCGGGATGTATCGGGCCGGCGGCCTGCCTCCCGGTGACTACGTCGTGCAGGTGCCCAGTGTGCAGGTGACCGTCCGCAATGGTTCGCTGCGGCCGCCGGTCGGGCCTCAACGACCGCTCGCGCTCTCATCGACCGGCGAAGCGTTCGCAACCATCATCGGCCACTTTCCAACCTCGGGCGTCGCCGGACGGGCCTACCCGATGGCGTACCACCCTTCGGCGCAGTCGCGAGCGGATGCCGCGCACGTCACGCTGGGACGCAACGACAATCGCTCGGGCGTTGATGTGCAACTGGGTCTCGTGCCGACGTACACCGTGTCCGGCGTCCTCACGGGAAGTGGCGCCACGCCAGCGAACATGCCGGTCTGGCTCACGCATGTGGGTGACGAATCATCCGGACCGGGCAGTGAGGTGGCGATGACATTGAGCGGCGCCAACGGCGACTTCACGTTGCTCAATGTGCCGCCGGGCACGTACACGCTCACCGCCAGCAGGTTGCAGGGCGCCTTCACACAGGGAGGACGCGGCGCGACGGGCGGATTCTCGGGGGTCTTTCCGGAACGCGGATATGCCTTCGACCGAAGCATGTCGGGCCAGAGTGTTGCTGCGGCTCCGGGAGTCAGCTTCTTTCCGCGAGGCAAGACCGGCGAACCAGGGTTTGGCCGTGCAGTGGTCACGGTCACCGACAAGGACGTGACCGCAGTCGCCGTCCCGCTGACACCGGGCGTGACGGTGTCCGGACACTTTGTGTGGGATGGCTCGGCGACCGCGGCGGGTCGAGGCGGTGTGCCCGGTGTCTGGCTGGATCCAGCGGACGGTACGCCGGAGTTGGGAGTTCCACAGTCCAGCTTCCACCTGGCGAACGAAGGTGAGCCCATGCCCTTCGAGATCACCGGCGTCATGCCCGGACGCTATTTCGTGACCGCCAACGAGTCGAGCGGCCTCTCGATCCTGCGCAATCTCACCGGGAACTACGTGACCAGAATCGAATGGCGCGGGCGGAATGTGACGGCGACGCCGCTTGAGGTCACGGCCGACGCCGACATCAGCGGTGTGGTGATTCACGTGTCGACGACGCCGTCGATCGTGACCGGCACTGTCCGCGATTCACGCGGCGCCACGCCCGCCGCAACGGTCCTGTTCTTTCCACCAACACCTTCGGACTGGGATGACATTGGCTTTGGCGCCTCGCGGTTCGCGATGGCCGGGGTCAATGCCGGCAGCTTCCGCAGTCCGCACCTGTTACCCGGTGACTATCTGGTGGCAGCGGTGCCACCGGAAGACCAGGGCAGGCGCTTCGATCGCGGCTTCCTGACGGCGCTCGCGCCACAGGCCACCAAAGTCCGAGTGGAACCGTCAACCTCAACCACCGTGGCCCTGACACTGATTGGTGGTGGCCGATGAAGTCGCTGTCGGTCCTCGGAGCCTGCCTGCTGCTGCTCTCAGGCAGCGCGGCACAGACCGTGCGCATCTCCGGCACCGTGGTGGACGATGCGGAGGTGGCGCAGCCGGTGCGAAGCGCCCTCGTGATGGTGCAGTCGGTGAGTGGCGGCGATGGTGTGGCCGTGGTCACCGACGCGGAAGGCCGTTTTTCGCTGACCGGTGTGCCGGCTGGACGGTACACCCTCACTGCGCAGAAGGCGTCGTACCTCAGCAATGCCTATGGCGCGAAGCGGCCCGGCCGGCCCGGCATCACGATTGTGACCGGGACGGGCATGGGCACGACGGACCTCACGCTTGTGCTCCCACGAGGGAGTGTGATCGCGGGAAGGGTCACACAAGCCAACGGCGCGCCGTACCCCTTCACGCCGGTCGTCGCCGTCGATGCGCGATACGTCGGAGGCGGCGGGCTCTTCGATTCGCGCGCTCGATCGTTTCAGACCGACGACCAGGGAAACTACCGCATCTGGGGGTTGCCGCCGGGCGACTATGTGGTCGCCGCGCTGCCGGAGCTGACCCGTGTCGAAGAAATCACGCGCAGCGCCGCGGAGAACGACGCGCTGCTCGCGCAGCTGGCGGCGCGCAACGCGGGGACGGCGCACGTCACACCCGCGGCCCCTCCCCCTGTGCGCGGATACGCGCCGGTGTACTTCCCGGGCACCGCGGTCGCTGCCCGAGCGCTCGTCGTCCAGCTCGGCCGCGCGGAGGTTCGCCAAGGCGTCGATATCCTGCTGGAACCCCACCCGGTCGCGCGAGTGACCGGCAGCGTGCGCAACGTCAACGGCGAGTCCAACGCCGCGGTCTCGCTGTCGCTCCAGCCGATCGGACCGCCGCTTCCGTCGATTGCCACGGCCTCCACCACCAATCGCCGCCCCGATGCGCTCGGTCACTTCGTCTTCGACCGCCTCCCGCCCGGTACGTATCGCATCGTGGCGCGTGCGGGCGGTGTGACATTCCGGGATGGTGGTGTGGAGACCAACGACGCGAATCAGGTGCACTGGGCGTCCACAACGGTCGTGGTGGACGGCCGCGACATCGAGGACGTCGCCTTGTCACTGCAACCGGGTCTCGTGTTTGCGGGGCGCGTTGTTGCCGTGGACGGTTCGAACGCGCCTGGGGTGTCCGGTACGCGGATAGTGATGACTCCGCGTGGCGCGGATGCCCCGCCCCCACGCACTGCCATCGTCGCCGCCGACGGCACGTTCAGCGTGACGGGACTCCATCCGGCCGATTGGGAACTCTCGGTGACCTTGCCTGCGTCGCTGGCCTCCACCTGGGGTGTCCAGTCGGTCACTGTGAATGGCATGGAGATTCGCGACCGGCCGCTGCGGATGGACACCGGCGACGTGCGCGACGTCCAGGTGAGCCTGGCGACACAGCGCACGGAAGTTGCAGGCACGCTGACCACGGCTACAGGTACAGCAGCGACCGACTACTTCATCGTGGTGTTTCCCGACGACCGCAGCCTGTGGCATGAGACGTCGCCGCGGGTGCGCGTCGTGCGCCCGTCCATCGACGGGGCGTTCAGCGCGCGGGATCTTCCTGCCGGCGCCTACCGCATCGCGGCGGTCACGGACGTGGAGGACGACGAGTGGCGGCGCGCATCGTTCCTCGAGTCACTGCTTGGCAGTTCACTGCCCATCACCGTCAAGGCGGGCGCCGTCACACGGCAGGATCTGCGCATCCAGTAGATGCGGTGGCCACGCAGCGCTTACACCGCGAAGGTCTGAGGATCCCAGCTGATCCCGAGTTCTTCCGGGCCCGCCATGTAGCCGAGCATCGCGGACGCCGCGACCACTGAGGGGCTGGCGAGGAAGCCTTCGCCGCCATAACCCATGCGGTTCTGCCAGTTGCGGTTGAACGACGTAATCGCGCGCTGGCCCGGGTCGAGCGCGTCGGGCCCCTGACCAAAACACGGACCACACCACGACTGGCGAATCACGGCGCCGACCGAGCGGAACACCTCGGCGATGGATTCACCCCCGAGGCGTGAGTCGGGCGTTTCAATCTGCCGCGCCACGCCGCCGGAACCAGGAAACACCTTGAACTCGGTGGCGGTCTTGACGCGACCGTTGCCACGCGCCGCCCGAAGCACAAGGGCTGCCTGCAGCAGATCGGCATACGACCCGTTCGTGCAGGACCCGATCATGGCCTTGTCGAAGGTGATCTTCTCTTTCGCCACGTCACCGGCCGAAAACGCATTGCCTGGGCTGAAGGGCTTGGCAATCATCGGGGCAATCTCGCTCAGGTCGAGCACCTCGTCGATCTCGTAGACCGCATTCCTGCCCGGCGCGATCGGCGGATATGGCAGCGTCCCCATCCCCTTCTCGCGATACCAAGCGTAGGTGGTCTCGTCGGGCGCGAAGATGCCGTTGAGTGCCTCGGCCTCGGCCATCATGTTCGCGATCGTGTTGCGCGCCACCATCGGCAATGCGCGCGCGGCGTCCACAAATTCCACCGACATGCCCTGCGACTGTTTCGCGCCCCATCGGCGCAGCAGTTCAAGGACGATGTCCTTGCCGCCGACCCAGGGATTGAGCTTTCCGACAAACGACACGCGGCGCGCCTTGGCCAGCGTGAAGTAGATGTAGCCGGTGGACCAGCCAAAGCCCAGCGTCGTCGATCCCACGCCAATCCCGACCGCGCCATAAGCGCCGTACGCGCGGCTGTGAGAGTCGGCGCCCGGGATGAACTGTCCCGGCATGACGAGCCCCTGCTCGGGGAAGTAGAAGTGGAAGATACCGTCGCCCGGTGTCGCGTAGTACGGCTTCTCAAGCCCGTTCGCCGCGGCAAACGCACGACCGATCGACGTCTGCTTGTCGTCTTCGTCCTTGCCGGTGAAGACGAAATGGTCGTTCGCCACGGCGGCCTGGCGCGGATAGATCGTGTTGCCGCCGGTGATCTGGTTGAAGGTGTGAATCGAAAATGGCGCGGTGCCGTCAGACGCCGGCAGCAGGTCCGCGAACACCCGCAGCGTCGAGCCCGGGCGGAAGTCGTCGCGTTTCAGATCGCGATCGAACCGATGCGCCCAGATGATCTGCTCGGTGGTCGTCATCGCTTTCGCGAGTTCGGGATCAGCCCAGTCAAGCGCCGGCTGCCGCTCAACGGATGCCTTGAACTCGCGCCGGCCCACGGCAAAGATGCCCCCACTCTGCCGAATCTCATCTTCTTTCGCCGAGAGCGGCACCGGTGCGTAGCGTTTCCCCTGCGTCACGTTTTCGATGGCGCGCGAGACCGGGTCAAACGTGAACTCATCATCGTCTTTGGCGTCAGCCACCGCTTCCGGACACTGCACCACGTGCAACCCGAGGTTGAAGCTGTTGCGGCGGAAGATGTCGCCCATGTTGTTGCCGGCGATGATGACCATCTCCAGCCCCACCTCTTCGGCGACGCCCTTCAAGCCCGCAGGGCTCATCTCGCGCGACGACCCGATCGCAAAACGATCGCCCGCGATCAGGAACGTCTGTCCGCTATGCACCCGCGCGCGGAAGTCAGGCATCAGGTGCCGGAACGACCCCGCCTTCCACTTTTCGTCGAGGGTCTCGAGGCTCTCGGAGACACAGTCGGCTGCAGGCGTGATCTGGTCGGTGTCGATGGCATCCAGCTTCTTGGTGCCGGCCGGCGCTTGGGGATCCCAGAAGATGAGGGCGCGGCCGCGAATCAAGGCACTCGACCCGGACGCCGTGTGCGCCTGGGGAGCGGCAATCTGGTCAACGGTGACACCGGGCTTCAGTCGGGCGGGCTGAATCGTATGCATCCTGACTAGTTTACCGCCGGGGCTCCTCCACCCGCGCAAAGCCGGCGCACGCAAGTACCGGAAGGCGTGGAAACCGTGGGAACCGCGGGTCGTGGTCCGACAGGCGGCAGCGGAGGAACCGCGACCCCTTGTCGGACACGATCCACTGCGCCCACCGGCAGCCGGCGCACAGCCCGGCGGCTTGCCCTGATCCCGTCACTTCCGACATCATCGCAGTGTATCGGCATGAGCACGCAATCCACCTTCACCTCCGAAGCCGTCACCCGCAAGGTCCGCGTCACTGTTGTGTCGGAGTACGCGCCCGCACGCTCGGCCCCCGCCGACTCGCAGTGGTTCTTCCTGTACACCATCACCATCGCGAACGAGGGCACCGAGACCGTGCAACTGCTGACACGGCACTGGATCATCACCGATGGCTCAGGACATGTGGAAGAGGTGAAGGGCCCGGGCGTCGTCGGCCAGCAGCCCACGCTCGCCCCTGGCGAGACGTTCACCTACACCTCCGGCTGCCCCCTCACGACACCGTTCGGCACCATGCAGGGCACGTATCAGATGGTGGTCGCCGGCAGCACCGACGAGTTCGACGTCACCATCGCGCCCTTCACGCTGTCTGAGCCGTATACGGTGCACTGATTCCCCCACCTGAACGCCATCATGTCCAGACTGAGCCAGATCGTCGGCGTCGCCCTGCTCGTGGTCGGCTTCGTCGGGTACTTTGCGTCGGGCATGACGAGCCCCACCGCGTTCATTCCTGCGTTTTTTGGTGTGGCCATCTCGGTACTGGGGTTCTACGGGCGCCACGACCCTCACGCAAGAGGCCCGTTGACGCTCGCCCTGGGCGTGGCCCTGGTCGGCATCATCGGATCGTTCGAAGGCTTGCTGAGCCTGCCGGCCCTGCTTCAGGGTGGCGCCGTTGAACGTCCCGCCGCCGTGCTCGCTCGCAGCGCGATGGCCGTCATTCTGATCGCCTACGTCGTGGGCGGCCTGTCACACCTCAGAAAGCCCTGAACGCGGATGTCGCGGGTCAGGCAAACGTCGCCGGCGCCCGGATCGCCAGTCCGAGGCGCTCAAGGTACTCAGCCCGCGGAATCTCATACGCACCAAACCGCTGCAGGTGCGGGGTCGTCCACTGGGTATCGAGCAGCAGAAACTCGCGAGCTCTGAGCCGCTCGACGAGTGCGACGAGCGCAACCTTCGAGGCGTCGGTCACGGTGTGAAACATCGACTCACCGAAAAACGCCCCTCCGATCTGCACCCCGTACAAACCACCCACCAGTGCGTCGCCCTGCCACACCTCAAGCGAGTGCGCATGCCCGAGATGGTGGAGGTACACATAGGAGTCCGCGATCTCCTCGGTGATCCACGTTCCGTCCTCACGATCCACGGCACAGGCGCGCATCACCGGCTCGAACGCTTCGTTGACCGTGGTGCGAAAGCGGCTGGACCGCAGCACGCGCCGCAACCGTGCCGGTACGTGAAAGCGGTCGTCGAGCGGAATGATCGCGCGCGGATCCGGCGAGAACCACCCGATGGTTCCATCGTCCATGCCCATGGGAAAGACGCCCTGGCAGTACGCGTCAAGCAGGAAGTCGGCTGGAATCACGCCTTCTGAGTATCATGAGTGGGCGTCACCTGCCGTCACCTGCCGTCACGTGCCGCCACCAGCCGCCACCTGTTATGCACTTCGACCTCATCATCATCGGGAGCGGCGCCGGCGGGGGCACCGTCGCTCATGCCTTTGCGGGGCATGACGCGAAGGTGCTCGTTCTTGAGCGCGGCGACTATGTGCCCCGCGAAGACGGCAACCGGGATCCCGAGGTGGTCTGGCGTGAACTGCGCTACCGCACCCGGGAACAGTGGATCGACGGTGACGGCAAGCCGTTTGTGCCCTACTCCCACTTCAACGTTGGCGGCAATTCGAAGTTCTGGGGCAGCGCGTTGTTCCGGTTGCGCCCGCAGGACTTCGGCGTCGTTGAACATGTCGACGGCACGTCGCCGGCGTGGCCCATCAGCTACGACGATCTCGCGCCGTGGTACGACAAGGCCGAGCGCCTGTATCACGTGCATGGACAGGCCGGAGTCGACCCGACCGAGGGCCCCCGCGCACCCTATCCCTACGCCCCCGTCGCCCACGCACCACTGATGGCGGAGCTGGTCGACGGCATGCGGGCGCAGGGTCTCCATCCGTTCCACCTGCCGATTGGACTGATTCGCCCCGGCGAGGCAGACGGGTGCACATTGTGCAACGTCTGCAACTCGTTCCCCTGCCAGTATCACTACAAGAGTGATGCGGAGACATGCGCGCTGGGGCCTGCTCTGCAACACGGCAACATCACGCTGCAAACGAACACGTTCGCCGAACGGCTGGTCACCGATCCCTCAGGCCGGCGCATCGTCGCCGTAGAGGTGAACCGCGGAGGCACGCGTGAGCGCCTCACGGCCTCGCGATTCATCGTTTCGTGCGGCGCGGCCCATTCAGCGGCGCTGCTGCTGCGCTCGGCCACCGACGCGCACCCGAATGGACTCGCGAACTCGTCGGGGCTGGTCGGCCGCCGCTACATGGCGCACCTGGCAACGATGATGGAGGCGTTCCATCCGTTCAAGGTCAACACGACCGTGTTCCAGAAGACGGTCGCACTCAATGATTTCTACTTCGCCGGCCCCCGGTCGACGTATCCCCTCGGCAACGTGCAGTCGCAGGGCCGCGCCTACGCCGTGCAGGCCAAGACCGTCGTCCCGTGGATTCCGATGAAGGTGTACGACGCGTGGATGGCCCGGGCGGTGGACTGGCTCGCGATGACGGAAGACCTGCCGAGGATGGAAAACCGGGTGACCGTGGACGGCCAGGGGCGCCTGCACCTGCACTATCGCCCGAACAACGTCACCGCGCATCGGCAGCTCGTGGCGGAGGTCAAGCGCATGCTCAAGGCGCTTGGGTATCCGTTGGTGGTGGGCTATTCGCACAATCGGTCGAACACGACCCATCAATGCGGCACGCTGGTATTCGGCACCGACCCAGCCTCGTCAGTGCTCGATCCGTATTGCCGCGCACACGACGTCGACAACCTGTTTGTCGTCGACGCGTCGTTTTTCCCTTCTTCCGCCGCCGTGAACCCCGCGCTGACGATCATCGCGCAGGCCCTGCGATCCGCCGAGCACATTAAAGCGACTTTGTAGGACTCCAGTACGACCGGACATCGGGCCGGATGCCGCACGATCGTACCTCCGGTGTAGCATGACACTCCTGTGTTGATGCCAATCAGAAGGCAGTCACTGCGATGGCAGATCGCCTCGCTGTTTGCCGTGACCGTCGCTCTTGCGTTGACGACGTTCGGCGTGCTGACGTACCGCGCCGTCCGCGTGTCGGCCATGGAATCGGCGAAGGCACGCCTGCGCAGCGTGGTCGTACAGATCGAAACGATCGCCAACCTCGGCATCGTCAATCAGCGCGAGGCACTGTCCAAGTTATCGGCTGATCCGGCCGTGCTCGCCGCGTTGCGCGATCGGACGCCGGCCACCGAGAACGCGGCGGCGAGCGCGCTGGGTGCCCTGCAGGGAACGGCGGGCAACGCCGTGCGCATTGAACTCCGGGACGCGTCAGGCGCATCGGTCCTCCGGGTGCCCCGAGATGCCCCGAGCACGGCACCCGACCGCGCGCTGCTGCGCGACTCCGACATCGTGATTGGCCCGATGCGGCACGACAGCGACGGCACGTTCTTCGCCACGGCCGCTCCAGTGCGGATCGGCGCAGCCACCGCCGGCCACCTCATCGTCATACGCCGACTCGGGGTCGGCAGTGCCAACCGCCGCATCATTCTCAATCAGCTGGGCGACCAGGCCCAGTTGCAGCTCGGCAATGTCGGAGAAGGCCTCTGGAGCGGCGGTCAACTGCTGCCCTATCCAGGTTCCCCGAATGAGCCCGTCGTGTACGAGCGCGATGGCCAGCGATGGGTGAGCGTCTCGCAGGATGTCGCGGGAACGCCGTGGCTCTATGCGATGGAGATTCCTGAACGTGTGGCGTTGGCCGAGGCACAGGCACTGGTCATCCCGCTGGTGCTGATCGGCGGGCTCATTGCCCTGGTCGCGGCGGTCATCGGTCTCCAGTTGACGCGGCGGGTCACGACTCCGCTCGAAACGTTGACGACGGCGGCGGAGGCCGTGGCGCGCGGCGACTACGAGGTTGAGGTGGCCGGGCTCGATCGTGCCGATGAAGTCGGCCGTCTTGCCCGGGCGTTCGACACGATGCACACCAGCGTACGCGCCGTGCGCCGCCGGCTGGAAGCCGAGGTCGACGCGCGCACGGGCGAACTCACGACCGCCGTGCAGCGACTGCGCGATCTCGACGAACAACTGCGGCGAAACCAGAAACTCGCCACGCTGGGCCAGTTGTCCGGCTCGGTCAGTCACGAACTACGCAACCCGCTGGGTGTCATGAACACCGTTGCCTTCCTCCTTGATGCGTTGCCCGATGGATCGCCCAAGCTCAAGGAGTACACCGCGCTGCTGCGCGAACAGGTGCGGCTGTCCGAACGCATCATCTGCGACATGCTGGATCGCGCGCGTTCAGGCGTGCCACAACCAACGACCGTTGATGTCCCACAGTTGCTGGACGACGTGCTGGCGCATGCCAACATCCCGGCAGGAATCGAGGTGCATCGGCACTATGGCGCGTCCATCCCCACCGTCGTCGTGGACCGGGATCACATCCGTCAGATCACGTGGAACCTGGTCACCAATGCCGTGCAGGCCATGCAGGGTGGTCCGGGCACCGTGACGCTGACCCTCACTCACACCAACGACCAACTGCGGCTGGAGGTCAGCGACAGCGGGCCGGGCGTCAGCGCCGACAACGTGGAACGGATCTTCGAGCCGATGTTCACGACGAAACCTGACGGCGTTGGCCTGGGTCTGGCCATTTCTCGTGCGCTCGCGCGCAGCAACGGTGGTGACCTCACGGTGAAGGGCGCGGGACGTCCAGGCGCGGCCTTCGTCTTGGACATGCCCGCATCGACGTGCCAGACTTCCAGTGTATGAGAGCGCGTTCGTTCAGCCACGTCGGCATCACGGTGTCCGACTTCAACAAGGCCGTGAAGTTCTACTGGGACGTCTTCGGGTGTCCGCTCGTGGCCGCAGGTGACACGCCCCCGTCACGCATCAAGGCATTTTTTGGCGTGGATGCGCCGGACCCGACGCTCAAGATCGGGTGGATTCGCGCGCCCGGTGGCGGCGTCATGGAGATCTTCGAGTTCAAGCCGCAACTCGAGCATCAGCCGATTACCTGGCACCGCGTCGGCCTCACGCACATCTCGTTCAACGTAAAGAACTGCCACAAGTGGCATCAGTACCTGATCAGCAAGGGTGTGGAAATCGTCAGCCCGCCCGAGCAATCACCCCGCGGCCACTGGTTCTTCTTCGTGAAGGACATGGACGGCAACCTGATCGAGTTGATCGACCTGCGCATCCGCCACTACGTGCTCAACTGGCTCGGTCCGCTAGGCGGGTTCCTGTTCCGTCGCGGGATGTACAAGCGGTATTACCAGTAGTCAGAGACCTCACAGGGAGGCACGGAGGCTCGGAGAAATTCATCAACCTGATCTCCGTGTCTCCGCGTCTCCTGTGAACGCTCTGTTCTCAGGAACGCTTCAATTGGGTGGCAATCGCGGCCGTGCGGTATATGGCCGTGCCGAGGGCGCCGGCGGCGATCAGCGAGACCGCGCCAAAGAGGAGCGTGTTTGGCGCCCAGCCAAAACGTGACGCAGCGGCAGCGTCGAACAACCCCGCGAGCGCCAGCACCACGAGCCGCTCCGCGCGTTGCATGATGCCGCCCGCGCCGTGCACGCCGACGGCTTCCCCGCGTGCGCGCGTGTAACTGACCAGCAACGATGCGCTGATCGCGAGCAGGCTGACGGCAGCGCCCAGGCGTGTGTCGGCCAGCGTCCACGCGACCCCCACAAACGCGAACACTTCCGCAAAGCGGTCCAGTGTGGAGTCCATGAACGCGCCGTAGCGATTGACGAGGTTTCGCGCGCGCGCGATGCGGCCGTCGAAGATGTCCGCCAGGCCGCCGAACAGCACCAGCCATCCACCGATGGACAACTGGTCCATCGCAAACGCCACGCCGGCGCCGGCGCCGAAGGCCACGCCGAGGTAGTTGAAGACGTCCGGGGAGATGCCCGCGCGGATGATCACGCGTTCGATGGGCCCGATGACCCACATCAGCCAGTCGCGCACCCAATAACCCAGCAGCACGGACGCTGACCGCCGAGCCACGTCGGCGTCAAGCGGTTGCCCGCGGCGCACCAACGCAAAAATGGGCATGGTGGCCAGCGCCGCCGCCACAAGCGATAACGCAAACACATCGAGCGAAGTCACGACCGAGTATTGTCTCCCTTTGCCCGGCGTTGTGGGCGGGTCAGCACGAACTTGAAGAAGCGCGGCCACAGAAAGATCAGCGGCCACCGGCGTTCGCGCGGCGTCAGTTCGATCGTCCCCGCGCCGCTCCGCTCGATCTTCCGGACGATGTAGTCGAGCCAGCCTTCGTAGAGCACGACGTGTTTGAAGAGGCGCACGGTCGTCCGCGCCTTGGAACGTCGGAAATACCAACGTGCCCGGCCCGGCGACCAGCAGGCCTGTCGATTCACGACCGTGAACCGGTCGGCGTCCACCGCTGTGAGGGTGCCGGCCCCGGCCAGAGCGTCGAGCAGGGCCCGGTACGGCGGACCCAGATCGGAGCGTTGCGACTCGATCAACGTGCGTGCGTGGTCGCCGACCTCCGGCCTGATTTCACCTGCCAGCGACCGCCGCAACGCCGTGACCAGGTAGTCCACCACGTCGAACGACTCCGGCAAATCGGCTCCCATCCAGGTGAATGTGTGCGCCCGGACAGAGACGATCACGTCGCGGATGGCCGCGGCTGCCGCCGCATCGCGCACCCACGTAAGCCGGCTGACCTGCATCAGTCGTCCGTGGCAGAAGTGATCACGCGCCTCGGGCGACGTCGCGTGCTGCAGGTCGGCAAGGGCGATCACACAACACTTGGCGAGCCGCCCGCCGTCGGGCGACGGCTGTTTGACGGCGATGACGTTGGGGGCGAGCCTGGCACCGAGCCAGGCCGCCAGACCCGGGCGGTACGACGTCCCGACGCGCTCCGACAGGGTGCGATAGGCGGCCGCGTTGTCCTCGACGACGACGAAGAAGTCGAAGGCGCTGTCGGCGCGCGGCTTTCGCCCCTGCGCGCGTGACCCGTAATGGAGCACCGCGACGGTGGCCGGGCCAAACGCACCCGCCAGAAAACCGGAGAGGTCGAGGGCATCGGCCTCGACGGCCACGTCAAGGCCTGCAGCCATGGCCCGCCGGGTGTCGGCCGACAGGGTCTCAGGCCGCATGAGCACGTCGCATGTCTTCCAGTGTCGAAATCATTTCGCCCCGCAGGCGCTCCACAAATGCCGGGATGTCGGACGCATCCGCCGGCGGATCGAAGGGGCCGATGACCTTCACGTCCACCTCGGCATCGGCGATGCGGAACCACATGTCGGCAAAAGTCCGGATCTGCCACATGCCGTCCGCCACGACGCAGTAGACCGGCACGTTGGTGCGACTGAGGGCAATCTGCAGTCCGCCGGGCATGAACGGCAGGATGGCGCCGTCGCGGGTGCGGTGCCCCTCCGGAAAGATCAACAGCGAGGTTTCCCCGGCGGCCGTCCGTCTGGCCGCCGTGATGACCCCCGCCAGGTCGGCCTTGCGGTCTTCCTTTTTCTGGCTGATCAAGGGAAATCCGGCCTCACGAACGAACACCGAAACCCCGGGGATGCCTTTCGCGTAACGCTTACGGGTGGGGATCAGCGGCAACGGCCCGGGCACGGTGACCACCCCCAGAGGAATATCCAGCAAAGACTGGTGATTCATGAGTACGATACAACTGTGGCCTCCGGTTCGCCCGTGAATGGTCACCCGCACCCCGGCCAACGCGCGAAGCAGGGCCAGGGTGCTCCGCCCCATGAACCGCACCCAGGACGCGAAAATCCTGGTCGCGGCGGCCGGGCGGAGGCGGCAAAGCGGGATAATGATGAGGCGCTGGCCGAGGCCCATCACCAGGGTGATGTAGACGGCGTAAACCAGCACGAACGTGGCGCTCCGGACGACACGCGCCCCGCGCACTATCGCGGAGGCTGGATTCCGGCGGAGAGACGGCATGGCAATTGAGTCAGAGGATAAAGCGACAGGGGCGGTTGTGGTGGCGTCCGACAGGGCCGCCAATCACGACTACGATTACAGCAACTTCTATTATTCCGCCAGCGACGACCTGTTCGCGATTTTCGGCCCGTACGACGACTGGTGGTATGGCTCGGCCCGCAAGAACGGGTACTACCTGTTCTCCCAGCCGATGTCGACCAAGCCGGGCCCCGAGATCAACCTCGAGGAGCAGCTGACGCACAAGACGCTGTCGCTGCTCAACCTGGCGTCCTACAACTATCTCGGCCTGTCGTACCACCCGGAGGTCGTCGCCGCCGCCAAGGCCGCGCTTGACCACTACGGCTGCGGGGCGGCCGGCTCGCCGATCCTCAGCGGCACGATGGACCTCCACCTCACGCTCGAAAAGGAGCTGGCGGAGTTCAAGAACAAGGAAGCGGCGATGGTGTTCCCCACGGGGTACTCCACCAACGTCGGCCTGATTTCCGCGCTGCTGCGCCCGGGCGACTGGGCCATCCTCGACCAGAACGTGCACGCCTCGATCGTGGACGGCGCGATCATGTCGAAGGCGCAGGTCCGCTTCTTCCGTCACAACAAGCCGGACGATCTCGCCAAGAATCTCAAGGGCACGTCGGGCAAACGTCTCGTCGTGGTCGAAGGTGTCTACTCGATGGACGGCGACACGGCCTGCCTGCCCGAGCTGGTGAAGATTGCCAAGGAAGCGGGCGCGCGCGTGATGATCGACGAAGCGCACTCCACGTTTGTCTACGGCAAGAACGGCCGCGGCGTCGCCGAGCACTTCGACATGGATGACCAGATCGACATCCACGTCGGCACGTTCTCCAAGGCGCTCGGGGGCCAGGGTGGCTACGTCGCGGGCTCACAGGGCCTCTACAACTACCTGATGGGTTTTGCGCGCTCACGCGTGTTCTCGTGCGCGCTGGCGCCGGCCGTCACGGCCGGGGTGCTTGCCGCGTTGCGTGTCGCCGCGCGTGAACCGGAACTGCGCGACAAACTCTGGAAGAACGTCGCCCACTTCCGCGGCCGCATGAGCGAGGCGGGTGTCGACGTCGGCGAGTCCACGTCGCAGATCGTGCCCATCATGATTCGGGACGATCGCCGCATCCTGGGCATCGCCCAGGCCCTGCAGCGCGCCGGGCTGTATCTGCAGCCGATTCTGTATCCCGCGGTGGCGAAACACCGCTCCCGGTTCCGCGTGTCCATCTCCGCGATGCACACGCCGGAAAACCTCGACAAGGCGGCAGACATCCTCATCGATACACTGCGCGCGCAAGGAGTTCTTCAGTCGTGACCACTCGTCGTACGCCGGGCGCCATTGCGCCCGGCCAGGTGCAGTACGCCTATCGCCACGCGATCGGCGGGTTCTTTGAATTCCCGACAGAAAACGCGCGCCAGCTGCTGCCGCCGCATCTGCATCCAGTCGAACCGCACCATGGCCAGAGCGTGCTCTCGGTGATGGCGTTCGACTTCACGGGCGCCACTTACCCCGGCATCGGGCCGTACGGCGAACTCGTGCTTTCCGTGCACGTCGCGCCGCGGATCGAGGCTGATCGTCCGCTCGCACGCGCCGCGTTCTACCCGTTCCTGGTCGGCACGACCACCAGGGAATCGCGCGAACACGCGATCAAGTTGTGGCACCTTCCCCACTTCATGCACGACATCGACGTGCAGTTCACGGTGGGCGAACACGACATCCGCATCGCCGCCGCCCAAGGGGGCAACCCGATCCTGAACATGCACATCACCGACTACCAGTGGGAACTGGTGTCGCATGTCTATCAGGCATTCACCCATGACGACACCGGGTCGTACATGGCGACGATGGAACTGAACGCGGATTTCAGCGAAAACGAAGAAGAGCGCGGCTCGATCGAACTCTTCGAGCATCCCTTCACCAAGGGCCTGGACATCGACGGCGTGAACACCGAGCCGTTCCGCGAACTCTGGATGCGCGACGGCCTGCAGACCTTCGACCCGCTCGAGACCCTGCAGCCCGCCCAGGGCCGGTAAATGGCCGACCCGGCCTGCGTCATCGTGAACCCGGCCGCCGGTCGCGGCCGGGGTGCACGCGCCCTGCCGGCCATCCGCGAGGCTTTTGCGGCGGTTGGGATCACCGACATCCGCCTGACCGAGTCCAAAGAAGACGAACGGCTCATCGCGCAGCGCGCGATCGACGAAGGCGCGCGCACGATTGTCGCGTGCGGCGGCGACGGCACGTGGGGCAACGTCGCCAACGCTCTGCTCGCCTCAGGCGCCGCGTCGGACGTCCGGCTTGGCCTGATTGCGGCGGGCACGGGCAACGACTTCGCCAAGACGGTGGGCGCGCCGGCGTCCGACTTCGCCGCCACGGCGAAGCTGGTGGCGGAGGGGCGCGAAGCCCGCGTCGATGTCGGCCGCATCGAAGACCACTACTTCCTCAACATCTGCGGCTTCGGCTTTGACATCGCGGTGCTCGAGGACATCCCAAAGATTCCGCTGCTCAAGGGAGACGCGGTGTACGTCGTGTCGGCGCTGCGGCAAATCGTGGGGTATGGCGGTGTCGACATCGACATCACCGATCCCGGTGGACGCCGCGGAGCCATGCGGCACCTGATGCTCGTGATCGCCAACGCCAGGAACTTCGGCGGCGCGTTCAAGATCGCGCCGCAGGCATCGTTGGCCGACGGCGTGCTCGACGCCATCTCCATCCACGACGCGTCGACGATGCGTCGCCTCAAGTTGTTTGGCGCCGCAGCCAAGGGCTCACACATCGGCGAGCCGGAAGTTCGCCACGAACAGGGCGGACGTTTTGTCGTCCACTTCAACACGCCGCCGGCGTATGAAACCGACGGCGAATATCGGCGCGCGCAGTCGGCGGACATCGAAGTGACCTGTCTTCCCGGCGCGCTGCGCGTGATCGCGCCGTTACCACTGTGAAAGCCGTCCAGTTCGCCGCGCCGATTCCGACCTACGTGGCGACACTGCTCGCCGGCAAGGTCTCGGAGTCGCTGCTGGTGGGTCCCCACGCGTGCACCCGCCGCGTCGACATCCCCGCACCGGAATTGCCCGGCGCCGGATGGGTCCGCATCAAGACACGGATGGCCGGCATCTGTGGCAGCGACCTCGGCATCGTCGGCCTGGATACCAGTCCCTCGACCTCACCGTTTTCATCGTTTCCGTTTGTGCTGGGACACGAATGTGTTGGAACGATCGAGACGCTCGGCGCCGATGTGCGCGACTTCGCGATCGGCGAACGGGTCACGGTCAATCCGCTGCTGTCATGTGAAGCACGCGGCATCACCCCGCCCTGTGCCGCCTGTGCCTCCGGGCACGAGTCGCGGTGCATGCACTTCACCGACGGGGCGTTGCCGGCAGGCATGTTCATTGGCACCACACGCGGCCTTGGCGGCGGCTGGGGCGAATATTTCGTCGCCCATAAATCGCAGCTGGTACGCGTGGCCGACACAGTGGATGACACGGCGGCGGTCATGACCGAGCCGTTTGCGTGTTGTGTGCACGCGGTGCGCGGACACCTCCCCTCGCCCGGCGATCGCGTGCTCGTCATTGGCGCGGGCACGATGGGCCTGCTCACGGTCGCCGCGCTGCATGCGCTGGCACCACAGGCCGAAGTCATCGTCATGGCCCGTCATGCGTTTCAGGCCGGACATGCGAAACGGCTTGGCGCAACGGCGGTGGTGATGGCCCGCGGTGACTACCTGCCTGCGCTGGCTGAGGCCACCAGGACCCGGCTGCTGAAACCCATCATTGGACGCCCGATAGGTGTGGGCGGCGTCGACAAGGTGTACATCTGCACCAGCGGCACACGCGGCGTTGATGACGCCATGCGTGTCTCGCGCGAGGGTGGCGTCATCACGCTGCTTGGCAACGTCGCGCAGCTCCGCGGTCTCGACTGGACGCCGCTGTGGCTCAAGGAACTCACCGTCCGCGGCACACTCGCCTACAGCAGCGGCCACGGGCATGGCGGCGCCGGTCGCCACGCGTTCCAGGAAGCCGCCGACCTGATTGCGTCAGGCCAGGCTCCCATCGGCAGCCTGGTCACGCATCAATATTCGCTCGATCAGGTCACAGACGCGCTCGCACAAGCCCGCAGCAAGGGTGCTGCTTCCAGTGTCAAAGTCGCCTTCCGCTTCTAGATATTCTCCCTGGACTCCAAAGTCCGTCCTCGCGCTCCAGCACTACAACCTCGCCCTGTTCAGGCACGACCTCGTCGCCGGCATCACCGTCGGTCTCGTCGCGCTGCCGCTGGGCATGGCCTTCGCCATCGCCTCCGGGCTGCCACCACAGTCGGGGATCTACTGCGCCATCGTCACCGGCTTTCTGATCTCCGCTCTGGGCGGATCGCGCACACAGATTGGCGGCCCGACCGGCGCGTTCGTCGTCGTGGTGTCAGGCATCGTCGCGGAACACGGCGTCGAGGGGCTGTTCATGTGCACGATGATGGCCGGCGTCATGCTCATCCTGCTGGGCCTGACCAAGTCGGGCACCGCCGTGAAATTCATTCCGCGCCCGGTGATCATCGGATTCACCAACGGCATTGCCGTCTTGATCGCCAGCACGCAGTTGAGCGAGTTCCTCGGCATCCATTTCACGGAGAATGTCGGCGAGTTCGTTGACCGGATGCTGGCCCTCTGGCGTCATCGCGAAACGATGTCGTTGGCGTCGATCGCTGTGGGCAGCGGCGCATTGGCCACCATCCTTCTCGTCAACCGCTTCGTCAAGGTTGTGCCAGGCACCATCGTCGCGTTGGTCGGAGGGACCGCCGTTGCATGGGCCGTCGGCGTGGACGTCGACACCATCGGGTCACGATTTGGTGGCGTTCCATCAGGACTTCCCTCGCTGCACATCCCTGCGTTTGAGCCTGGTCTCATCACGCGGTTGATCTCCCCGGCCGTGACTGTCGCAATGCTGGGCGCCATCGAGTCGCTCATGTCGGCCGTTGTCGCCGATCGCATGAGCGAATCTGCAGGCCACCCGGATCGACACAACCCGAACGTCGAGCTCATCGCGCAGGGCGTGGCCAATGTGGTGTCGCCCCTGGTCGGAGGCCTTCCGGCAACCGGCGCGATTGCGCGTACGGCCACGAACATCCGATCAGGGGCTCGGACGCCGGTGGCCGGCATGATCCACGCGGTCACGCTGCTTGTGGTGCTCCTGGTGGGCGCGGACCTCGCCGCGCTTGTGCCGATGACCGTGCTCGCGGCCATCCTGTTCATCGTCGCGTGGAACATGGGCGAGTGGCACGAGATCCCCGCATTGCTCCGGCAGTCGTGGGCGGATATCGCCGTGTGGGCGGTCACGTTTGCGCTGACGGTATTCGCCGACCTCACGGTTGCGGTTGAAGTCGGGATGGTGCTCGCGGCACTGCTGTTCATCCGGCGAGTGTCGCGCACGACCACGGTCACGCGCGTGACGGGCGACTACGTGGAGTCGTCACGGGTACACGTGCTGCAGGACAAGCCGATTCCGCCGTACGTCGCCATTTTCAGGATTCATGGTCCATTCCTCTTTGGCGCGACGGACAAGCTGACGAGCGTGCTTGATCATGTCGACGAACTTCCGTCGATTGTCATCATCCGCATGCGGAACATGACGACCATTGACGCCACGGGCATCAAGGCGCTCGAGGACGTGGCGGCGCGGCTCAAGTCGTCAGGGCGCGTGACGTTGTTCTGCGGCGCGCCACCTCAACCCCTCGAACTGATGCGCAAGGCCGGCTTCCATGAGGCTGTGGGCGCCGACAACGTCTGCGAGAACGTGGATGTCGCGCTCACGCGAGCGCAACACCTCCATTCCCCCATTTCCTCACTTCCTCATTCGTAAACTGGCTCTGGCTCAATCTGGGCTGCCGGCTTGCCGCCGGGATCCGGACGACCTGAGCCCGCCAAGCGGCTGATCGCGCGCACGGACATGTCGTGGTCGCACAGGATCTGGCACGAGAGGCGGACACCGCTGAGGCCCTTGGCTGCGAGCACGTTCTTCTCGGCAACCGTCATCTTCTCCGGCTCGCCGTCGATGAACTCCACGCGGCACGTCGTGCAACGCGCCTTGCCGCCACAGGCGTGCAGCTGATCGATCTGCGCGTCTTCCTCGAGTGCCAGCACGAGGCGCTTGCCCGCCTCGACCTCAAACGTCCCCGCACCTTCAACAGTTAGCTTCGGCATATCACTCTCCTTCTCGGCACCTCGGCACTCCGGCACTCCGGCACTCCGGCACTCCGGCACTTCGGCACTTCGGCACTTCGTCAGTATCTCTGCTTGATCGTCGGAATCAGGTAATCCCGGAATGCGCGCTCGAAGTCGTACTCCGGCGCGAAGCCCCAGTCGCGGCGCGCCGCGCTGTCGTCCACGTCGGCCGGCCACGAGTCCACGATGCCCTGGCGCTTCTCATCCACCGTGAACGAGATTTGGGCGTTGGGAAACGCGCGCAAGACTTCTGCGCGCACTTCTCCAGCCGTCGGCGCAAACGCGCCAAGGTTGTACGTCGACAGCGTCAACTGTTCGCGGGGTGCTGCCGCAAGCGTCAGCAGCGCATTGACGCCGTCGGGCATGGCCATGAACGGAATCTGGGTGTCGGGCCGCACGAAACACGCGTACGCCTCGCCTTTCGCGGCGGCGTGAATCATCTCCGGCGCGTAGTCCGAGGTACCGCCTGACGGCACCGTCAACGCAGAGATCAAGCCAGGAAAACGCACGCCACGGAAATCCACCTTACCGTGTTGCGGATCCTTCGAGAGCTGCTTGTAGTGTTTCGCGTAATACGCGCCGAGCTGCTCACAGTACAGCTTGTTGCAGCCGTACATCGTCGTCGGCGTGGTGAACTGGTCTTCGCGAACGCGCCCGGCGGCGCGCTTGACCTCGAGCGACGGCATGCCAAACGCCGCGATCGACGACGGGTACAGGAACGTGACTGGACGCCCGTGTGATTCCGCCTCGCGCTGTGAGAACTCCAGCAGGTTGAGCGTGCCCTCGACGTTCACCTCGTGGGCCGTGACGGGCGAGAACTCTGATCGTGTTGACAGCAACGCAGCGAGGTGGAACACGAGGTCCACTTCAAACTCCGCCAGGATGCGCTCAAGCAGGCTTTTGTCGAGAATGGACCCGGTGAACTCGCGCGCGACCTTCCTGCCCAGCGCGGGATCAAGCGGCGCGACATCAAGCGTCACAATCGCGCGCGCATCGTCGTGGGCGAGGCGGTCGATGAGGCCGTGGCCAATCTCGCCGCCGGCCCCGGTAATCAGGACAACTGGTTTCCGCATGGACATGAGTTATACGAGGTAGAGTCCGTGCACCACGGACAGGATGATGGAGAGAACGGAGAGGACCAGGCACCCGAGCGCGATGGCCATGTGGTTGATGCGCTCTGGCTGCAGCGGGTCCAGGAGTCGGCCGGTGATGTAGCCACCGACGAAGCCGCCAAGATGGGCGTAGTTGTCGATGCTGGCCATGACCAGGCCCAGCACGAACATCATCACGGCGTAGGTCATCGCCTGCTGATACGTCTGCGTGGAGCCGGTGCGACGTCCGTAGTAGACCAGTGCGCCGAGCAGGCCAAAGATCGCCGCCGACGCGCCCACCGTCACCTGAGCGCCCCGGAACAACGCAGGCACGGGCACACCGATCAGCAGTTCACCCATGAGGCTGGTGGTCAGAAACCCGATGACGGAGGAGGCCGTGTAGATGATGACCATGCGGCCGGGGCCGTACAGGTCAGACACGGCGGGTGCGAGTTGCCGCACCCAGTACATGTTGAAAAAGATGTGCAGGAGACTGCCGTGCAGGAACCCGGCACTGAGCACGGTCCACCAGCGATCCAGCGCGAAGACCGGACCGGACCCTGAGGCGCCCAGCAGGACGTTGGCTTGAAAGCTGGGCGAAAGGATGCCAAACAGCCCACCGCCCATGATGTCTCCGTTCGACATCAGCAACGCGATTACATACATGACCACCGAGAAGCCGACGACAAACGGCACGAAGCCCATGTCGCTGCCAAGCCTGCGTACCGCGCCGGCGTAGCCCCACAGCCCGGGGTTGCGGCGACCGCAGTTGTAACAGGTCGGGTCGTTGACACCTACGAGGTACCCGCAGGAGGCGCACACGACGGAGCCGGAGGTCTGACGGCCGAGCATTGCTGAGTATTGTATCGGTCCCTCGGGTCCGACGGGTCCAACGGGTCCAACAGGTCCGGGCGGGTACACTGCTTGCGACATGCGGGTGCTCGTCACGGGCGGGACTGGGTATCTGGGCCAGGCGATTGTCCGCGCGCTGGTCGCGCGCGGCCATTCGCCCGTCGTCTTTGCGCGCCAGAAAAAAGACGTCGGGTGGCTTTTTGAGCAAAAAAGCCACCCGACGTCTTTTCTGCAGGGGGACGTGCGCGACCGCGACGCACTGGTCGCAGCCGCGCACGGCTGCGACGCCATGGTGCACAGTGCCGCGCTCGTGTCGGTGTGGCGCCCCCGCTCCGCCGACTTTGACGATGTCAATGTCGGCGGGCTGCGGCACGCGCTGGACGCCGTGCGGACGCACGGCCTCCAGCGCCTCGTCTACACCTCGTCGTTCCTCGCCCTGCCACCGGCGGGCCATGCCGCGCCACTCACGCGCGGCAACGACTACCAGCGCACCAAGACCATCGCCGAACGCGTGGCGGCCGAGGCCCACGCGTCCGGCGCGCCGATCGTGCGCATGTACCCGGGCGTCATTTACGGGCCCGGCGTGCTGTCAGACGGGAACCTGGTGGGACGGCAGCTGGCCCAGCACCTGCTGGGCAAGCTGCCGGGCGTCATCGGCGCCGACAGGCGCTGGTCGTACGCGTGGGTCGACGCCGTGGCGTCGGCCCACGTGGCGGCACTTGAACACCCGGCGCCGGCGCCCGGGTATCAGGTCGGTGGCCCCAACGACACGCAGATGCGGCCCTTCGAGATCCTGCGCGACGTTCGAGGCACCCGCCTGCCCCAGCGTCTGCCTGCATGGGCGGGCCACCTCGCCGCAATGGTTGATCCGGCGCGCAGTGCCCTGCTCGGCGCACCGCGCCAGATCACCCACGCCACCGTGGAAATCTTCCGCCACGACTGGACACTCGACTCGTCCCCGGCGGAGCGCGACCTTGGCTACAGCTATCCCTCGCTCGACGAGGGCATCCGTACGGTGCTGCAGGAACTCTGACGCCCGGACGCTACGGCTTCTCGAGCTTCGCCATCCACAGCCCGCTGTTGAAGTCCGTGAACAGGATGTGTCCCTTCCACGGCATCGCGTTCATCACAAACGGCGCGTTCGGTGTGTAGCCTTCCGGATCGTACGGCTTGAACACGGCAATCTCGCGTCCCTGGTCGTAGAGGTTCCCCATCAACCGCCCCGACACATCGACGATCCGCACACCGCCGTCGTAGTACGCCTGATACAGCACGTCGTTCTCGACGATGATGTCGTGTGAGCCGTAGTCTTCGAGCTGATACCGCCCGACCTTGCGGGGATTCATCGGATCAGTGAAGTCGACAATGTGCGTGTAGCCGCCGGACGTCTGCGGCACGCCGCCTTTGGGTGGACCATCCGGACCGGACAACGAGTAGCCGCTGCCCTCCCAGACGCGTCCGCGGCGATTCATCTGCTCGTCGCCAATGAACAGATACGTCTTGCCGGTGGTCTTCTGGAAGTACGGGTAGATCTCGTGGCCGCTGTCGATGGGGACGGTGTTGATGAGCTTGGGTTCGTTGAGTGACCCGCCCCACTTGCCGTTGCCGACGTCGACGATGACGGTCCCGACGCCCCCCTGCGCGGAATACGCGACGCCATCACGCACCCAGAGGTCGTGCAGGCGCGCGTTTGGATGCCGGTACTCCGACGTGTAGGACGGTTTGTAGATGTCTTCGGCGTTGATGATCACGTATTTCGCGCCACCGGAGACCGCGAACAGGTGATCGTTGGTCGCAAACATGTTGTGCACGCCGCCGGTGAGTTCGACATCAAACGACGAAGCCACCACCGGCTTGGCCGGATCCTTCAGGTCGAGGAACACCACACCGTTGCGACGATTCGAGGCGCCTTCGCGCGACAAGACGGCATACCGCGCGTCTGGCGATACGGTCACGTCATTGATCGTCCGCGCGTCCACCTGCACCGAGTGTGTCCGGACGATGTTGGTGGGATCGGTGATGTCGAACACGTGCGCGTATCCGTCACCACCCCACGTACCGACGATGCAGTAGTCGCGGCCGTCGCTTCCGGTATACGGCCAGAGGTCCGACGTGTGGGTGTCTCGGATGATGCCGCGCCCGGTCACCACGAACCGCTGCCGCACGTCGCGCGGGGTGACCTCGATCGTGTGACGCGCATGGGCGGTGCCCGCCTGCGCCAGGATGGTGTAGAGCCCTGGGTAGTTCGCGACGAACAGGCCGTTGTCGATGATGCCGGCGCCACCGGGCGCTTTCGGCGTGTTCCCTTCCGGTGCAAGGTAGGTGTAACTCCAGGTCACCGGAACGTCGCTGACCTGCCCTCCATCAGCGCGTCGTGCGGTGCCGACAAGGTCGATCACGTCGCCAGTCCGAATCGTGGTGTCCGTGATGCCGAGTTCGATCCTGGCGACTGGATTCGCGACCACCGTCACCGTGCGTTCAGCGGTCGTCCCGTCAAGGCTGGCCCGAATGCTGACGGAGCCTGGCGCCACGGCGGTGACAAAACCGAATCGATCGACAGTGGCGATGCGCGGATTGGAGGAGGTCCACGTCACCGTGGCTGAGGGGCGCTCACTCCCGTCGGCGTTGATGCCCTTGGCCCGATGGCCAATGGTGATGCCGACGTACGGAGTGCCCGGCTCAGCCGTGATTTCAAGCGCCTTGAGCGGCGGCCATTCGATCGAGACGGGAATCTCGACGGTGACCGGCGGAGTGCCCGCGGCTCCGGTCGCCACAATCGTGGCGGTGAAGTCACCCACCTGGAACGCCGTGACCTGTCCATCGGCCCAGGCGGCGGAACGGCGCGGCATGTTCACGCGCACAACGGCGTTGGCGACCTCGCGTCCGGCAGCATCGAGCGCCTTGACCACGAGCGGTGTGGTCTGCCCCAATTGCATCCGGACACGCGCAGGCTCTGTGGTGACCTTGGCCACAGCGACCGTCGGTGCCTGTGCCTGTGCGGCCTGATCGGCCAGCACGCGCGCTGCCGGAAGCGCCGCGAGCGCGGCCAGCGCCCAGATGAGAGTGGATCGAATACGCATAGCTGAAGGCTCCTGACTCGAGGTCGTGGACGCAGTGGCTTGCCGGGGTGGGGGCATGATGCCAGAGGAAGACCGTCCCGGCAACCCGTGTTAACGTCTGCACATGTCCGTGCCATCACGACTGTCGTGCGTGCTGATTGCCGGCACTCTCGCAGCCGCCGGCCTGTCGGCCAGCCAGGCCCGGCAGGCTTCCGCGCCCGACGCCACCTACTGGGTGTACGCGGGCGCCGAATCGGCGGACACCATCCATCGCATCCGGCTCGACGCCAAAGGCCTCGCCGTCGAACGCACCATCCCGATTGGTGAACTGTCCGCCGAAATGGAAGGGCCACACGGCCTCCAAATCACGCCGGACGGCAAGTTCCTGTACATGACGACGGGCCACGGCAAGCCCGACGGCAAGTTGTGGAAGTACGAACTCGGTGCGGCGGAAGGCGGCGGGGACCGCCTCCTTGGCGAGGGCATCCTGCTCGGCAATTTTCCCGCTTCGCTCGATGTCACGCCCGACGGTCTCTACTCGCTCTCGGTGAACTTCAACCTGCACGGCGACATGGTGCCGTCGACGGTCTCGGTGGTCTTCACACCGACGATGACGGAAGTGAATCGGGTGGTGACGTGCACCATGCCCCACGGCAGTCGCCTCGATCCCTCGGGCCTCCGCCAATATTCCGTCTGCATGATGGACGACCAGTTGGTGGAGATCGACACCCGCACGTTCGAGATCGCACGACGGTTCTCGGTGGCGAAGGAGGCAGAGGGCCCGCTCCCGGCAACCGCCGCCGGCGCACACGACATGCACGCCGGCCATGACATGTCGGCCATGTCCGCAGCGCCCAAACCGGTGGCGCCCCCTGTGGATCCCGCAGAAGTCGGCTACGCGCCGGGCACCCGGCACGAGATGACGCCCGCGTCCTGTTCTCCGACCTGGGCCCAGCCCTCCCACGACGGCAAGGCCGTGTTTGTCGCCTGCAACAAATCCGACACCATCGTCGAAGTCGATGCCGGGACGTGGACAATGAGGCGCCGGCTGCCGACCGGGCGGGGCGTCTACAACCTTGCCGTGACGCCGGACGGACGGCTGCTGGTGGCGACGCTCAAGCAGGGGCACATGGTGGAGGTGTTCGACCTTGCCTCCGGCAGGAGCCTGCGCCAGATCAAGACGTCCAACACCATCGCCCACGGCGTGGTGGTGAGCCCGGACTCGCGCTACGCGTTCGTCACCAGCGAGGGCGTGGGCGCGCAGGCCGGGAAGGTGGACGCCATCGACCTCCGGACCCTCTCGGTCGTAGGCACGGTCGACATCGGCCAGCAGGCCAGCGGCATCGCCTTCTGGCGCATGCGGAAGTAGCTAACTTCCACGGCGTCCCGCCGTCAAAACCCTTCAGATGCATCTGGACGACGCGGCCGCGGTCGAGGCGGCGAGGAACGGGGATCAGGAGGCGTTTCGGGTGCTGGTCGACCGGCACTCACGCAGCCTGTTCCGCCTCGCCTACCGCATGACCGGCAAGGCCGAAGACGCCGAAGACGTCGTCCAGGAGACGTTCATCCGGGCCTTCCGGCAGTTGAGCCGGTTTGAAGCGCGGTCGAACGTCTCCACCTGGCTCTACCGGATCGCGTTCAACTGCGCGGTCGACTTCCTGCGATCCCGCCCCCGTCGGGAATCGGCGACGGAAGACCAGGCGCTCGAACGGATGGCGCCATCCGCCTCGGGCCCGTCGATGGATGACCTGGTGTTTGCGGGGCAGATTGGCGAGCGCATGCAGGAAGCGCTCGGCGGACTGTCGGAGAGGGAACGCGCCGCGTTCCTGATGCGGCACTACCACGGCTGCTCGATCGAAGAAATCGGCAGCACGCTGGGAATGAAGACGAACGCGACGAAACATTCGATTTTTCGCGCGGTCAAGAAGATGCGGGTCGCCATGCAGGCCTTCGTGGCGACCGACCGGCAGCGACAGGGCCAGTGGAGTACGGAATGAGCACCGACGCAACGTGGCACCCGACAGAGGACGACCTCGTCCTGCTGTTTTACGGGGACACCAGTCCGGACGAGGAACGGCGAATCGCCGCGCACCTCGAGACATGCGCGGAGTGTCAGCCGCACTGGGACGACATCAAGGCCTCGCTGGCGGTCGTGGACGCCGCCGGGGTGCCCGAACCGCCGGCCGACTTCGAGCGGGTGATGTGGGCGCGGGTGCAGCGCGACATTGACGGCATCCGTCCCGTGCGCGCGGCCTGGTGGACGCCGCAGTACTGGCTGCCGGCGGGGTCCCTAGCGCTGGTGGTGCTCGCGGTGATGGTGGGGCTGCAGTGGACCAGCACCACCGACGCCCCCGACACCACCACTGCCTCCTCCAACGCGTCGCAACCTGAACGCGCGTTGCTGGTGGCCATGGATGACCACCTCGAGCGGAGCGAACTGCTGCTCGTGGAGTTGATGAACGCCGATCCTTCGTCTCCGGACGCCGTGCGGCTGGGGTACGAACGCGAAGCCGCCGACGATCTGCTGGCATCCAGCCGGCTGTATCGGCAGACGGCCACCTATACGGGCAACGTGGAACTGGCCACGATGCTCGAAGACCTGGAGCGTGTGCTCGTGGAGATTGCCCGGGCGCCGCAGGACATGAAACCGCAGGACCTGAACGCGCTGCGGACGCGCATCGAAGAAGACGACCTGTTGTTCAAGGTGCGAGTCGTCAACGACGAAGTCCGCAAGCGCCAGCAGACATTGATTGCCGATCGTAGTGAGGGAGACCAATGAAACGACTGATTCTGACCGCCGCTGTTCTGGTGATTCCGGTGTCGGGCTACGCGCAGGCGCTGCCGCCCGTGCCGCCAACTCCGCCGGTTCTGCCGACCCCCGTCGTGGCACCGCTGCCGATGCCGGCGCCGATGCCGCTGCCGCCCGACCTGTCCATGCCCGTCATCATCGATGCGCAGGCGCTGGCTGAGGCCGCGCGCGTTGATGCCCTTCGCGCGATGGAAGTGGGTGGCGTGCAGGTCCTCGCCGCACAGGAAGCCCGCGAAGCGGTCGCACTGGCGATGGAGGAGAACCGCCGGGCGGTCGAGGCCGCCCGAGAGCGCATGGACGTCGCGCGCTGGGAATGGGACGGCTACCAGATGGCGTTTGGCGGCGCCAACGGCGCCTATGACACCGGGCTGAGCCTGATGGGCCGCCGCGATTACGAGAAGGCGATCGTGCGCTTTGATCAGGTAATCGCCGCCAAGGAGTCCCGTGTCGATGCGGCGATGTATCACAAGGCGTACGCGCTCCATCGGCTCGGACGCACCTCCGACGCCACCGCGACGCTCGACGCATTGAAGAAGAACCACCCGCAGAGTCGATACCTGAAGGACGCGGCGGCGCTTGAGACGGCGATCCGGCAGTCGGCAGGTCAGCCGATGGATCCCGAGGCCATCACCAACGACGAGCTCAAGCTGCTTGCCATCAATGCGCTGCAGCATACCGATCCAGCCCAGGCGCTCCCGCTGCTTGAGGGCGTGCTCAACGGTGGGGCCAACTCGTATCAGCTCAAGGCGCGCGCCATCTATGTGCTGGCGCAAAGCGACCAGCCGCGCGCCAAGGAAATCCTGATGAGCCTCGCCAAGGGGGGCGGCAACCCCGATCTCCAGCGCGTGGCCATTCAGTACCTCGCGACACGCGGTCGCGAAAAGGTCACCAGCACCGAACTCAAGGAGATCTACGACTCGACCAACGACCCGGACATCAAGCGCGCGGTCATCAGCGCGTGGGGCACGATGGGGGATTCCGACAGCCTGGTGCGCGTGCTGAGCTCGACGAACGACCGCGCCCTTCGCACGGTGGCACTGGGCCGGATCAATGACCCGGCCGCGGCTGAGACGCTCTGGTCGATCTACCAGAAGGAAGGCGACAAGGAACTGCGCAGCAGCATCCTCTCGCGACTCGGATCGATGGGCGCCACCGACCGGCTGATGGATGTCGTGCGGTCGGAAAAGGACGCCGAACTGCGACGTCGCGCCATCCGCAGCCTCGGCAACATGCGCGCGGACAAGTCCGGCGCGGTGCTGAGTGACCTCTACGGCCGTGAGTCCGATGTCGACAACAAGAAGGCCATCGTGTCGGCCCTGGCGAGCCAGAACAACGGCGAGGCCCTCGTGGCCCTCGCCCGCAAGGAATCGGACATGACGATGAAGCGCGACATCATGCAGCGGCTGTCGAACATGACGCGCAACAAGGCCGCGATGGACTACATGCTCGAGATCATCAAGTAAGGCGGTCACCATGCGCATGTCAGCCGTGCTCCTGACCGTGTTGGTCGCCGGGGCCGCCGCTCTGGCGCAGTCACCGCTCATCCACAACGGCCGCCTGCAGACGCAGGCGGCCACCTCCCTCACCCGCGACATCGACGCCCTCGCCGCCCAGACCACAACAACTCCCCTCTGGGTCGCGTGGCAGGTGCCCAAGGTCGATGGCGACCGCAGCCTGTGCTGCACCTACTACTCGGACGGCATGACCACCCCGGTGCGTGGCTGCACCATGGAACCGCGCGAAGACGGATCGACCTGGACGCCGCCCAACGTGCCGGCGCCGACGGGCCCGGTGCAACTGGAAGCCGGGACCTCGCTCATCGTGTATGCGCGTCTGGTCAACCGCCGCCTTGAACGCCTGCGCGTGCTCACCGACGACTGCCCGGTGGATGCGGGTGGCCGGGAGGTCCGCTGGCTGACCGGCGTCTCCGGCGCCGACTCGGTCGCCTTCCTCAAGGCGCTCGCCACCAACGAATCACTCGACGTCGACGTCAAGTCGCCGCTCGCCAACGCCGCCGTCCGCGGCATTACCCACCATCGCGATCCGTCGGCGGTAGCGGCGCTCATTGACATCGCGCAGCGCAAGCCGTTGACCTCACACGCGACCTCCGTGCGGCGCGAAGCGGTGCAGGGACTCGGACAATCGCGCGATCCGCGCGCGCTGGCCTTTCTCAGTGGAGTGATAACGAAGTAGTGCGAAGTACGAAGTGCGAGGTGCGAGGTGCGAGGTGCTGGATGCTTGGTGCGAAGCCGGGGCTGGCGGACCTGAAGGTCCGCCCTACGAGTACCTGTGGGGCGGGCCTTCAGGCCCGCCGCTCTCCCGCTCTCCCCAAGTAGCCGTGGGGCGGGTCTTTAGACCCGCCGTGCTTCTACCGAATCCGCGCCACGTCTTCGGGACGAAGACGGCAGCGGCCTTCGGCAGGACCGACCTCGACAATGACCTCCACTGGGCCTTGGATGTCCTCGAACTCGCCCTGATCAAACGAAGCGACATTCGACCAAGACACCGGGCCGGGCAACCCCAGGGAGAGTGGGACGAGGACCCGCGGCGAGTCGTTGACGCTTCTCACCTTGACTCGGCTGGCGCCCACGGAGCGGGCCACGGCCGGTACCGGCCGTGGCCGTGCTGACTCGGGACCGAGCACGGGTGGAGTCAACGGCGCCTGGTCCTTGCTCTCTGCCCAGACAAGGACCGTCGGCGCTGTGTGCAGTTCGGTGAGGTGTGTCCGGCTGAGCCGAATGCCGCGCTGCCTCGCGTCGCGTGCGGCGCGCATGATCCTACCGAGCGGCCCTGCCACCCGCACGTCATAGACGCCGTCGTCAACTCCAGGAACGTAGACGCGACAGCCCGCTTCCAGTGTGCGTCCCGCGTGTCCGTCTTCCAGCGCTCGTCGAATCTGCGCGTCGGTAATCTGAGGCGGCGGCACGGAACGGACGCCGACCGATGCCTGGGGGGCCCGTCGAGAATAACGCTGCCGCGCTCTGACCGTCACACCAGGGCGCTTCACACGCACGTCAATCCGACGAGACGAGCCGTCGCTCGCCGGTGGCTCGAACCCCAGGAGGTATTGGTGGTGCAGTTCCGACGTGATGGTGGTGGACACCGTTTGCGGCGTTAGCCCGTCTTCGAGGCGGAACAGGGCTCCACCGGTACCGCGGGCAAGGGCACGCAACGACCGGTCGTGCCATCCGGACTCACTCTTCACGCCAACGCCGTAGACCAGAACGTCGCTTTGTTCTGCGCGGCGCGCGACCTCGGCGTAGGTCGCACCGGTCTCGAACATCGGTGGACGGCACGGGCTCGGCGGGGTGCTTTGGCCCTGCGTTGATACGCCGGGCCCCACCACCGGAGCCGCGGAGTTCTGACCGTCAGCTAACACCACCAGAACCTTCCGTTCTGGCGCGCCAGTCATGGTGAACAAGGTACGGTCGATGCTCTCCCAGAGCGGCGAACCGATGTCCTCCGGCAAGCCCTGCAGCACGAGGTCTCTCGCCGCGGTGCGATCGTTGGTCAGGTTGACGCAGTCTCTGGTCAGGGCGCCGACGGCGACTCGGTCGCCCGGCTCAAGTCCATCGATGAAGGCCGCGGCTGCCTCACTGACCAGCACTGATCGTGCAGCCACACTTCGAGAGCGGTCGAGCAGCAGCGTCACCGCGAGGGGATGGGGTGGCGCAACGAACGTCGTAATCGGTCGCGCCTGGCTTTCGTCAAAGATCTCGAAATCGTCCTGCGTCAGGCCTCGCACCGGCATGCCGGCGCCGTCCGTGACGGTCGCAAACACTGGGACGACGTTCGCGTCCGCCCGAAACTGCCTTGAGGCCCGCGGTGCCATGCTGGCGACCGCTGTCACCGCCACTGCAGTCCACACCAAAGGGGCCGCATTTCGCACTGGTCACCTCAAGCGCTGAGCACTCAGCACCAAGCACCAAGCACCGCCCTAGTGCACCCCATGCCCGCCCGACTGGAGTAGCGCGGGATCGGCGCCCATGCGGCGAATGGCCATCTCCCACGACACGGCCGAGGGGATTTCGAAGATCAAGTCGAGTTCGAGTGGCGCGATGAGCCACGCCGAGGCTTCCAGTTCGCTGTCGAGCTGCCCAGGCCCCCAGCCGGCGTAACCGGCCAGGACGAGTGTGCGCCGTGGCAGCGGCCGCGAGCTGAGCGCCTGGCGGAGGAAGTCCGGCGAGGTTGCCAGGTACAACCCACCACCAAGCACCTTGTGTTCAACTTCCGGCGGCGCGGCCGTGAGGATCCACCCGCGATTGGGTTCGACCGGCCCGCCCAGATGCAACGGCATGTCGTTCGGGGTTGCGATCGGAGGCTCAAAATCCACAGCCTCGGCTGCAGGCACCTCAGACGGCCGATTCACGACCAGACCCAATGCACCGTCCGCCGAGTGCTCACACAGCAACACCACCGTCTTGACGAAGTTCGGATCGGTGAGCTGGGGCATCGAAATCAGAAGCGCCGGAGCGAGAGACATGGATCGAGTCTAACGCGTTCGCGCGTCTGCGATCGCCTCGGCCACCACGGCCTCACGACCGGAGGGGTGCTCCGCAAGCGCGTCTAGTGCATTGACACGATCCGGCTGCGGCAACAGCGCGGCCGCATGCGCCATGGTCCGGCGGAGTCGATGGAGTCCCGCGCGCTTCATCGCGCTCCCCTTCAGACGCGCCACCCACGCGTCGTCGGTGAGCCGGCACGCCTCCACGAGGTCAAAGACGCGCGCGCCACCCCGCGCGCGCCATGACTCATCGTCGGAGACCGCGGCCCGCCGATTCCACGGGCACACGTCCTGGCAGATGTCGCAGCCGAACAGCCGGCCGTGCAGCTCGGAGCGCCACTGCGGGTCAAGGGCGCCGCGGACCTCAATCGTCAGATACGACAAACACCGTGTTGCGTCCACCGTGTAGGGTTCGACGATCGCGCCAGTCGGACAGGCGTCGAGGCAGCGAGTACATGTGCCGCACTGGTCGGTGCCGGGAGTGTCGGGGTCGAGATCGAGACTGGTCACGATCTCGCCGAGAAACAGCCATGAACCGAGCTGAGGATTGATCAGGCACGTGTTCTTGCCGATCCACCCGAGTCCCGCCGCTTCCGCGTATACACGCTCCTGGACCGGCCCGTCGTCAACACACGTGAACGCTTCAAGCCCCGGCCCGTGACGCTCGGCCAGCCACCGGAGCAACGCGCGCAACCGCTCCCGAACGATCTGGTGGTAGTCGTCCCCCCACGCGTACCGTGCGATCGACACTTCGTCAGGACGAGGGTCTGTCGACTCGTCGGCGGGAACGGTGTTGTAGACAACCGCGACAGAAATGACCGACCGAGCCGACGCCATCGCTGCGCGCACATCGGCGCGTTCGTCGACCGAGTCGGCGAGATAAGCCATCTCACCCGCGCGCCCCTCGGCAATCCACTGCGAGAGACGCGCGAGCTTTGGATGGCGGTCAGCGCGGGCAATGCCGCAGAGGTCGAACCCGAACTCGGCAGCCGCGGTCTTGATGGCGGCCGGAGTGATCGGGCTCATCCCCGCGCCGCGAGCCGACGCAACACGTACGGCAGGATGCCGCCATGCCGGAAGGCCACGAGTTCCTCCGGCGTGTCGATGCGCACAGCAGCCGTGAACTCAATCACCGCGCCATCGTCGCCCGTCGCACGCACGGTCACTGTGCCTCGCGGCGCCAGGCCTTCGCCCGAACCAACGAGGTCAAAGCGCTCACGCCCGGTCAAACCGAGGGTCGTCGCCGACTGGCCATCGGTGAACTCCAGCGGCAACACGCCCATGTTGACCAGGTTGCTGCGGTGAATGCGTTCGTAGCTTTCCGCGATGACCGCCTTCACACCGAGCAGCATCGTGCCCTTCGCGGCCCAGTCGCGCGATGAACCCGAGCCATATTCCTTCCCGGCAATCACGACGAGCGGAATGCCCGCCTCCCTGTAACGCACCGACGCATCGAAGATCGACAGCACCGACTGGTCGCCGCCACCCAGATAGGTCGTCCATCCGCCTTCGGTCCCAGGCGCGAGCTGGTTCTTCAGACGCACGTTTGCAAACGTGCCGCGCATCATCACTTCGTGATTGCCGCGGCGGGCGCCGTAGGAGTTGAAGTCCTTTGGATCGACCCCTTGCGCGATGAGGTACTGCCCCGCCGGACTGTCCTTTTTGATCGACCCGGCCGGCGAGATGTGGTCCGTGGTGATCGAGTCGCCGAGCAGCGCCAGCGCACGCGCGCCGACGATCTCGACGGGCGGCTTGGGTTCCGCCGTGAGGTTCTCCAGGAAGGTCGGACGACGGATGTAGGTCGAGTCGTCGGCCCATTCGAACCGGTCGCCCGTCGGCACCGGCAACGTCTGCCAACGCTCGTCACC
>CBINOO010000023.1:0-42716 GCA_966252305.1 uncultured Acidimicrobiia bacterium | reverse complement strand
GGCACTGGTGCGCGCGTGCCTGGGCGACCAGCCAGTCGAGCAACGCGGCACCGTGTCCGGCCGAGCGGCAGTCGGCATCGGTGACGAGGTCATCGACGTAGAGGACGCGACCCGAATACAGGTTCTCGATGAAGCGATAGCCGGCCACGGCCCTGACACCGTCCTCGTCACGGAGCGCGGCGAGCACGTACCCGTTGGCCTGTTGCACCCGCACGCGCGCTACGAACGCGCCGGCATCGGTCAGGTGCGGGCGCAACTGGCGCATCACGTCGAAACACGCGGCGATCTCGGCATCGGACTCAGCGACCGCAATTTCCTGTTGTGGCATATGGCTCCCTACGGCTCGACGGAGTATTCCATGAGCGCGATGCCGCTTTTCGGGTAGATGTGATGCCGGGTCAGCGCGAGGGGCGTCGTCCGCAGCGGCCCCGCCATGACGGGGATCCCCTCCCCAAGCAGCACGGGCACCACGGCGAGCTCGATTGAGTCGACCAGTCGTTCGTCGAGCAGGCTCCGGAGCAGGCGGCCTCCGCCGAAAAGCCAGATGTCCTTGCCGGTGGCGGCCTTCAACGCTCGCACCTCGTCCCCCAGTCTGGAAATGATCCGGGGTCCCGCCGGCGTCGGAGTCATGGTGGTCGAGCACACCACTGCGGGCTTGCCGAACACCGAGGCGCCGCTGGCCTGTCCCGAGGCCTGCATCGATTCCCACGTGCCACGCCCCATCAGCAGCGTGTCGAACTGCGAGAACAACGCGCCAAAATCGATGTCCGGGTCCATGGGAATCCAGTCGTACTCGCCGTTTGGTCCGGCGATGAAACCGTCAAGACTCGAGGCAACCTGGTAGCGGAGACGTCGTGTAGCCATCTGAACCCTCCAGCAGAAAATAGCTGACTGTATGCCGACCTACAATCGACGCGTGCCACGACCGTCACGGCTCCTTCTTGTCGTTCTCGCTGGATTCATGTTCCTCGCGCAGCCGGGGGCTGCACAGACCGGCATGCGGCCCGGCAGCGTTCCGACCGGCTGGACCGGCACGTGGAACGGCATCCTGACCAACCTGCCCGCCAAAGCCGGTGCTCCTGTCGTCGGTGTGAAACGGGAGATCGGCGGCATCCCGATGGCCGACGACTCCTGCACCACGTGGAAGACCACCTACTCCGAGAACTTCGTTCCCCGGCAGGTGAAGGACTATCGCCTCTGCCGCGGCAAGGGCGCGGACGACTGGTTCATCGACGAGGGCAATGGCGTCCGCCTGTCCGCGCGATGGCTCGACGATGTGCTGGTGTCCACCTTCACATTCGACTCGACGTTGCTCGTCGCGACGACCCGGGTGCGCGGTGACGTCCTCGAAGAGGAAATCCTCACAGCCGAGCTCAAGCCCGCGGTCACCGGTGTGCAGTCGCTCCCGACGCGTGGCTTGCAGAGGCTGTCACTCACACGGGAACCCGACTGGGAACCAGCGGGTTCGTCGTCTTCAACCGGATGTGACGCCCGGTTCGAGAATCGGGGGCGGTCCGAAGCCGGTCGACACGACAACGCATTCACGCTGGAGAATCGATCAACGTCGCCGGCGTGTATCGCTCGGCGAGTCACCATCTGGATGGCAGCACCTGTCGCGCGGGAGGCGTTGACGCTCACCACGCCACCGGGCTGGACACTGACAATCCTTCCCTGCCCCGGGACCGATTCGGTGTGCGGGTGGACCTGGCACCACGCGGACGGCGTGCCGCCATCCTCCGTCACGCGTGGATTTGGTCTGGTGTATCGGGACCCCGTGCGCCTGCGGCTGTGGCAGGTCGATGTTGGCTCACGCCGCGTCGGGGTGCCCTACGGCTACGTTGGCGGCCTGAACTGAGCGCCGAAGACCCTGCTGGTAGAGCCCTGACATAAAAAAGGAGGCGGAAGGTCGTCAGACCCTCCGCCTCCCCTTCGGAACCTCGGAACCCCGGAACTTCGGAACTCCGGAACCCCGGAACTTCGATCAGGCGCAACCCGACGTCGTGCCGCAGTTGGCGCACTTGTAGCAGGCGCCCGACCGCACCATGATCGAACCGCAGGTCGAACACGGCGGCGCGTCTTCCTGGTTCTGCATCGCCGCGAAGGCTGTCTTCTTCGCGTGCGCGGCCGCGGGGTCGCCCGCCCGCGTGTCTTCGGGTGTCTTGGGCGCCATCTCTCGCACGTCGAGCACCAGCTGCTCCGGCGAGATCGGTTCGGGCACGTTCACGCCCGCGCGATACTGCGCTTCCTGGGACAGGAACTTCGCCGCCAGCCACCGGAAGATGTAGTCGACGATTGACTTCGCGAAGCGGATGTCCGGGTTGCGCGTCATGCCGGCCGGTTCGAACCGCACGTGGCTGAACTTGTCGACCAGGTCCTGCAGCGGCACACCGTACTGCAACGCGTAGCTGATGGCCTGGGCGAACGCGTCGGCAAACCCGGAAATCGTCGAGCCCTCCTTCGCCATCGTCAGGAAGAGTTCGCCCGGCATGCCGTCTTCGTAGAGACCGACGGTGATGTAGCCCTCGTGACCGGCAATGTCGAACTTGTGCGTGATCGACTGACGCTCGTCCGGCAGCTTGTGGCGGCGCGGGCCGGCGTCGGCCGTGACGGTCGTCTCGGCTTCGAGCACGCCGGCGCGCATGACCGCGGCCTTGGACGTGTTGAGCGGCTGCGTGCGCTTGCTGCCGTCCCGGTAGATCGACACAGCTTTGGCGCCGATGCGCCACGCGTCCACGTACGCCTGCTCGATGTCCTCGACCGTGGCTTCCTTCGGCACGTTCACCGTCTTGCTGATGGCGCCGGAGATGAACGGCTGCACGGCGCCCATCATCTTGATATGGCCCATGTAGTGGATCGACCGCACGCCCTTCATCGGCTTGAACGCGCAGTCGAACACCGCGAGATCCTTGTCCTTCAGGTGCGGCGCGCCTTCGATGGTCTCGTGTTCATCGATGTAACCGAGGATGTCGGTGATCTGGGCCTGCGTGTAGCCGAGCTTGGTGAGCGCCATCGGCACGGTGCCGTTGACGATCTTCATCATGCCACCGCCGACCAGCTTCTTGTACTTGACCAGCGCGATGTCCGGTTCCACGCCCGTGGTGTCGCAGTCCATCATGAAGCCGATCGTTCCGGTCGGCGCCAGCACCGTCGCCTGCGCATTGCGATAGCCGTGGGCTTCCCCCAACTCGATGCACTCGTCCCAGATTTCCTTCGCCTTGTCGAACAGCGGCTTGGGCACGTTGGTCTTGTCGATGTCCTTGAGGGCCGAGCGATGTTTGCGCATCACGCGCAGCATCGGCTCGCGGTTCTTCTCGTAACCCGGGAACGGGCCACCGTGATCACGCGCCACCCGCGCGCTCTGCGCGTACGCCGCGCCGTGCATCACCGCCGTGATGGCCGCCGCGTAGTCGCGGCCGGCATCGCTGTCGTACGGCAGGCCGCGCGACATCAGCAACGCCCCGAGGTTCGCGTAGCCCAGACCGAGCGGGCGATACGCATGGCTGTTGCGCGCGATGGCCGACGTCGGATAGCTGGAGTTGTCGACCAGAATCTCCTGCGCCGTGATGAACGTCTTGCACGCCGCCTCGAAGCCGTCGAAATCGAAGTCGCCGTGTTCATCCACGAACTTCATCAGGTTGATCGACGCCAGGTTGCACGCCGAGTCATCGAGGAACATGTACTCGGAGCACGGGTTACTCGCATTGATGCGGGCCGTGTTCGGGCAGGTGTGCCAGTCGTTGACCGTCGTGTCGTACTGCATGCCGGGATCACCACACACCCAGGTGCCTTCGGCGATCTGCCGCATGAGGTCGCGCGCGCGATACGTGTCCACCGGCTCACCGGTCGTCACCGACCGCGTCTGCCACTCGCCATCATCCAGCACCGCGCGCATGAACTCGTCGGTCACGCGCACCGAGTTGTTTGAGTTCTGGAAGAACACCGAGCCGTAGGCGACACCCGTGAACGAACCGTCATAACCGGCGTCAATCAGGGCCCACGCCTTCTTCTCTTCTTCAACCTTGCAGTTGATGAACTCGACGATATCCGGGTGCTCGGCGTTGAGGATGACCATCTTCGCCGCGCGACGGGTCTTGCCGCCCGACTTGATCACGCCGGCAAACGCGTCAAACCCCTTCATGAACGACACGGGACCCGACGCGGTGCCGCCGCCGGCCAGCACTTCCTTCGACGAACGGATCGCCGACAGGTTGGAGCCGGTGCCCGAACCGAACTTGAACAACATGCCCTCGGTCTTGGCCAGGCCGAGGATCGACTCCATCGTGTCCTGCACCGAGTTGATGAAACACGCCGAACACTGCGGCGCCTTCTCAAACCCGCAGTTGAACCACACGGGGCTGTTGAAGGAACCCTTCTGATAGACCAGCAGATGCTTGAGGTCGTCGCTGAACGCCTGCAGATCGTCTTCCGACGCAAAATACCCCTGCTCACGCGCCCAGCGCGTGATGGTGTCCACCACCCGGCCCACCAGCTGCTTGACCGAGCGCTCACGCTCGGGCGTGCCGATCAGCCCGCGAAAGTACTTCGACACAACGATGTTGGTGGCCTGCTGCGACCAGAACTTCGGAAACTCGACGTCCCGTTGCTCGAACACGACCTGCCCGCGTTCGTTGGCGATGACGGCCGAGCGCAACTCCCACTCGACTTCGTCAAACGGATCCACGCCATCTCGCGAGAAATACCGTTCGAACTCGAGTCCCGTCACAGACGCGCCCGGACCAAATGTCCGCGCCGTCTCTCGAGCCGTCGTCTCTCCCGTGAGTCCTGTGTTCTGGGCTGTTTGCATCGTTGTGACCTCATTCCTTCGTACATGGCCCCGCATCCGCCCCGGATACGGTCGCCTTACCCGTCAAAAACCGTCAGCTCGACGCCCTCAACAGGGCCCTCCTCCTGGCCCCAACCACACGGCTGGAGAGAGGAGGCAAAGTCACGGCCGAAGTGCTGGGAGACTTCGGTTCGGCTGTTGAGGTGCCGGGCAACGAATATGCGCCCGTGCACAAGTGAAGTCAAGGCGGATCCCACGACATATGGTGGTTCTATCGGTCCTCACACCAAACATCTTGAGAAGAGGCCTGTAAGTACTGGCGTTTTTTCACCTGCCCTATTTTTCACACCCGCGACACATCGTCACGGGTCGGGACGACACGAGCGGACATTGGCGAAAATATCACGAAACCAAACCGCCGGTACAATCCCCAGATGCTCGGCGAGACACCTGACACGCCTCCGCCGGCGGGCGGCGTGGATCGACGGGTGCTTGCCCTCCTCCAGGTCATCGTCGTCTCCGGTTTCCCGACCCAGCTGGCCGTGACAGCCGCGCTCGTGGTGACCCTGGGCCTGACCCCGTTTGCCGGCGACGGGCTCTCTCTTGAGTTTGTCGCCATCGTCAGCTTCCTCGACACCGCCCTCGTCTCGCTGCTGATCTGGGCGTTCCTGCGCGCGTCCGGCGAATCGTCCCACCAGGTCTTTCTGGGCAGACGCCCGCCCCTCGGTGAGGCTTGGCGTGGCCTGGTGCTCGTGCCGCCGGTCCTCGTCGCGCTGACGCTGGTGATCGCGGCCATTCGGGCCGTGGCCCCGAGCCTGCAGACGGTTCCAGAGAATCCGCTCGCAGCCTTCATGCGCGATCCCTTTGATGCCGCAATCTTCCTGGTCGTCGTCATCCTCGCGGGCGGCGTTCGGGAAGAACTGCAACGTGGCTTCATCCTGCACCGCTGGGGGCAATCCCTGGGCGGAGCCTGGCTGGGCAACCTGCTGTTTGGAGTGCTGTTTGGCGCGCTCCACCTGGACCAGGGGGCCGATATCTCCATCGCAGTCGGACTCCTCGGAATGGGATGGGGCGCCGTCTACATCCTGCGCGGTTCTGTGGTCATGGGTATGGTCAACCATGCCGGGTTCAATGCCGCGATGGTCGCGCAGCAGGTGCTCGCGCGGTCGCTGGGGGTTGCGCCATGACCAGACGCACCGCCCTGGCGTGGGCCTTGATCGCCGCACTGTCCTTGCCGGCAGTCACCACCAGAATCTACGCGTCCGATGAAGTGCAGTACTTCGCGTTCCTGCGCTCACTGGCCTTCGACCGCGACGTCTCATTCGAAAACGAATACCAGCACTTCTTCGACGCCGGCGCCGGCGGCGCGGGGTTTCGGGACACGTTTCTCGCCGAGCGCTACACAGCGGCAGGACGACGGATCAACTTCGGCACGATCGGCCCCGCGCTGTTGTGGGCCCCCTTCTACGCCCTGGGCCACGCCGCCGCCCTGCTGACCGGCGCTCCAGCGGATGGTTACAGCGCTCCGTACATCACCGCGGTGTCGTGGGGCTCCGCCCTGTACGGCTGGGCCGCGTTGTGGCTGGCGGCCCTGATCGCCGCGCGCCTGTTCGGCCGGGGCCTCGCGCCGGCACTCGCGGTACTCGCAGGCACGCCCCTGCTGTTCTACATGTACGTCGCCCCGGTCTTTTCCCACGCGTGCGCGACCTTCGCCGTCACTGGATTCCTGTGGCTGTGGCTCCGCGTTCGTGACCGCTGGTCGGTGGCGGGGATCGCTGCCCTTGGTCTGGTCGGTGGCCTCATGGGTACCATGCGCGACCAGACCGTGCTGTTCCTGTTGCCGCCGGCCATCGACTTCCTGCGATGGGGCTGGCGAACGCAACGATGGCCCCGACTGACAGCCGCAGCCGCGGTCGGCGCTCTGGCCACGCTCGTGGGGTACCTGCCGCACCTGCTGGCGTCGTGGGCCATCAACGGATACCTCGGCCCCCACGAATCGGTGGGTAACAAGATGTCGTGGTCATCACCACACTTTCTCGAAGTCATCGGGTCGCCCGCTCACGGCTGGATCGCATGGACGCCGTTGGCCATCCTGTCGCTGGCGGGGCTCATCGCGATGGCCGCCGGCCGCGTGCGCGCCACACATGTTGACGTCCGGTGGATCGGCGTCTGCGCGCTGCTGATGGTGCTGCTGCAGGTCTACATCAACGGCGCGGTCGAATCATGGACGGTCGCCGGCGCCTTCGGTCAGCGCCGCTTCGTCGAACTCACACCGCTGCTGGTGCTCGGCCTGGCCGCGGTCGTCTCGATCGATCGCCAGCCTCGACGACTCCTGTGGGCCACCATCGGCGTCTGCATCTGGTGGAACCTGGGGCTGCTGCTGCAGTTCGGCACACATCGAATGGATCGACAGCGGCTCGATCTGAGGGACAATGCCAGAACCACGTTCGTTGAACTGCCGGGAGAGGCGCCGGGCCTGCTCTGGACGTACCTCACGAATCGTGAGTCCTTTTATCGTCAGCCGCGCCAGTGACCATTCTCGCCTTCGCCGACACACGATTCCCCATCGAACGCGCCAACGGCGTGCAAACGATGCAGACGTGTCATGCGCTGGCGGCGCGTGGCCACGCCGTGACACTGATGGTGCGGCCCGACTCCGCGCGTCCTGCTCGCGATCCATTTGTGTTCTACGGACTGCCCGCAGAATCACGCCTGACAGTCGTCCCGGTTGCCAGCACCGGCCCGGAGCCGGTCCGGCGCGCCACCATGTTGTGGGCAGGTGTGCGTCGCGCCCTGCACGCGCGACCGGATGTCGTGTTTACGCGTGACCTCGGGCTGGCGGCGCTTCTGTGTCGCTGGTCCCGTCCCAGTCGGCCGGCCCTCGTCTATGAGTCCCACGGCATCGCGGCGGTCGTCGCTGCGGAGATGCCCACGTTGCTCGGCCGGGCCGATCTCGCGCCGGCAGCGTCAAAGTTGACGCGACTGGATCGGCGGGACGCGCGAGTCTGGAATCACGCCGAGGGCTACGTCACGCTGACCCGGGCGCTCGCCGACGACCTCGCGACCCGGTACGGACGACGGGGGCGTGTGGACGTCATAGCCGACGGCGCCGTCGTGCGAGAGACTGCAGAACCTCCGCCAGATGGCGGCCCCGTCGTTGTCGCCTACGCGGGGCACCTCTATCCATGGAAAGGCGTCGATGTGTTCCTCGAGGCCCTCGCACGTGTGCCGGAAATCCGGGGATTGATTGTCGGCGGCCATCCGGGCGAACGGGACCTCGCGCGGGTACGGCAGTTGATCGATCGTCTGGGCCTGACCGCGCGCGTGACCATCACCGGCCTGCTGCCGCAACCCGAGGTCGCGCCGGCGCTCGCGAGTGCGCACATCCTTGTCCTGCCCAATACCCCAACCGCGATTTCTGACCGGTACACGTCCCCATTGAAGTTGTTCGAGTACCTCTCGCTGGGACGGGCCATCGTCGCGTCCGACCTTCCCTCGCTCCGTGAAGTACTGGCGCCGGAGACGGCCGTCCTCGTGCGCGCCGGAGACCCCGAGGCGTGGGCGGAACAGCTCCGCGCGCTGGCCGCGGATCCGGACCGCCGGCGACTGCTGTCAGACGCCGCGCGGGCCCTGGCGCCGCAGTACTCGTGGGACGCGCGCGCCGCCCGCATCGAAGCCGTATGTGAGGCGGCGATGGCCGCATGATTTCCCCACGCCTGTTCACGATTGTGTGCTGTCCGGAGTGCCGCGTCCCGCTGCGTGCCGAGCCGGGTGCGGCGGTCTGTCCCCGGTGCGCGCGGCGATTCGATGCCGGAAGCGGCTACCTGGACCTGCGCCCTGCGGCGCAGTACAACGAACAGACGAAATACCTCGACGAGGCGCTGCATGTTGATGCGCGTCACGAAACGGTGGCGCCCCCGTTGCTGGGCTCAAAAATCCGCAACGACCGGCTGCGCGAGTTTCTCGCGTTGACGCCAGGTGACCGTGTGGTTGACCTGGGTTGCGGCAGCGGGCGCGCCATGGTCTGGAACGCGGACACGGGCGCCGCGCTCACCGGCATCGACATCGCGGCGTTTTTTTCGAAGGAAGCACTTGAAGACCACGACCTGCTGCTCGGCGACCTCCGCAGGTTGCCGCTGGCCGATGCTTCATTCGACAAGGCGTGGTCGCTCGACGTACTCGAACACCTCTCACCCGATGCCCTGCACGAAATGCTCAGCGAGGCGAATCGCGTGCTCGTCCCTGGCGGCGCCCTGTTCGTCTACACGCATGTACGGAAAAACGGCGCCATTGCGGGCGGCGTGCGGGCCGTAAACCATCTCGCTCATCTGTGCGAACGCATGGGCCTGCTCGACCTGAAGACCGAGCGCCTGCGCAAGTCCGATCACCTCAACCCGCTCGTCGATCATGACGACCTGCATCGTGTGGCGGCGTCCTGTGGGTTCACCGTCGACCGCATCACCTACTACACGCCGATTCTCGGCGCCTTTGTCGAGAACATCCTCGTGCGCATGGCCGAGCGGCTGATGGCAGGCCGCGCGCGGCGATCGGGCCAGGCCACTGACGACGGCGCCGCCGTCAAGGTGGCGCGCAAGCAGGCCAAGACCCGGTTGCGGCAGAGTGGGCCGCTCTACTGGGCGCTCCGCGCGGTCACGGGCGTGATGTGGCTGGATGTCGCGTTGTTCGGCCGCTTCAGATCCGGGCCATTTTTCGCGCGCCTGCGCAAGACCGGGGTCCCCGCGGCGTGAAGATCGTCTACGCCGCGCTCGACCAGACCGTGCCCGGCACGCTGGGTGGATCGGTGCATGTGCAAGCCGTGGCGGATGGACTGGCCGCGCTCGGGCACGAGGTCCATGTGCTCGTCACGCAGGGCGGGCCCTGGCCATCCACCGCCGCGCACTGGCGCGCCATGCCGCCGCCCTTCGGTCAACCGATGCTGCGGTGGGGGCGCACCGGTGCCGTCGCGGATCTCGCGCGGCATGTTGGCGCAGACGTCATCATCGAGCGGTACTACAACTTCGGCGGCGAAGGCGTCCGGGCGGCAAAACGCCTCGGTCTTCCAGCAGTGCTCGAAGTCAACGCGCCGATCATCGACTATCCGGGATCCTCCAAGGCCACGCTTGATCGCGCGCTTCTGTTTCAACCCCTGCGGCGCTGGCGCGACGCGTTGTGCCGCGCCACCGACCTGTTCGTCACGCCCTCGCGGCAGATTCTGCCCGCCTGGGTTGATCCCACGAAGGTGCTCGAGGCGGAGTGGGGCGCCAACATCGATCACTTCCGCCCGGAGGCTCGCGGCCCGCTGCCGTTCACGCGGGACGAAGGGAGGGTGTTGTGTGTGTTTGCCGGCGCCTTCCGGTCGTGGCACGGCGTCGTCCAGTTGTCGGCATCCCTGGCACGACTGCACGCGCAGGGGGAGCATCGGCTGGGCGCCGTGTTCATCGGCGACGGCCCCGAGCGCGCGGCAGCGGAGTCGGCGGCGCGTGGCGTGCCTGGCATCACCTTCACCGGCGCGGTGCCCCACGCGGCCCTGCCGCAGTGTCTGGCCGCAGCCGATATCGGCGTCGCGCCGTTCGACCCAGCCAAACACGCGCCCCTCAAGCTGGGCTTCTACTGGTCGCCGCTGAAGATCTTCGAATACATGTCGTCCGGTCTCCCGGTGGTCGCGCCTCGGCTGCCGCGTATTGCGCAGCTGGTCGGCGACGAAGAGGAGGGCCTGCTCTATGACGCCGCAGACCCACGCACGCTGGATACGGCACTGGTCCGCCTCACGGATGCCGCGCTGCGCGCGCGACTGGGCGCGGCCGGCCGGGCGCGGGCCGTCGCACAATACAGCTGGCAGGCACACTGTGCCCAGCTGGACGAGCGCCTGCGTCAGCTGATACAACCGCGGCGCTGACCATGCCCCGCCTGCGCATCCTGATGGCCACCGATTCGTTTCCGCCACACGCCGGCGGCTCTGGATGGAGCACGTACACCCTGGCCCGCGCGCTTGCGGAGGACGGCCATGACGTGGCGGTCGTGCACGTGATCCCTGGCGCATCGGCCGCGGATGAACGCGACACCTACAACGGAGTGCCCGTCCGCCGATGGCGCCGCAGGGTGCCCAACGTGCCCGTTGTGCGCAATGTGCTCAAGAACGAGATCCTCTGGCGCTCGTTGACAGGCGCCCTGGCCGAAGAGGCGCGTGTCTGGCGCGCAGACGTGCTGCACGGTCAACACGTCATGACCGGCACACCGGTTGTCCGCGCGGCCGCGGCTCTCAGCCGGCCGTCCATCGTGACCGTCCGTGACTACTGGCCGGTCTGTTATTGGTCGGACCTCATCATCGACGCCAGCTCGCCACATCTGTGCCCGGCATGCTCGGTGGCCAATCGCCGCACCTGCGTCGTCAACCGATCGGGCGCGCTGGCACCGGCCGCGCCGCTACTGCTGCCGTACATGCAACGCAACCTCGCGGCGAAGCAGCGCGCGCTGGCGGCTGCCGACCGCGTCATTGGCGTCAGTTCCGTCATCAGCGCGGACATCCGAGCGCGAGTGCCCGGTCTCGACCCCGGCCGCCTGACGACGATTCCGAATGCCGTGGACATGCGCGACCTGACCCCGGTGGTCGCGCGGACCGGCGATGCCTTCGTGTTGTACGCGGGCAAGTTGGCGACGAACAAGGGCACGCAGTTCCTGTTGCCGGCGCTGGACGAGGCCGGTCTCACGTGGCCGCTGGTGGTCGTCGGCGACGGTCCCGACCGCGCGGCGCTCACGCGGGAGGCTGCCGCGCGTGGGCGGGCGGTGCAGTGGCTGGGCTGGCGCGATCGCGCCGAAGTCCTCGACCTGATGCGCCGCTGCGCCATCCTCGCGTTTCCCTCGTATGGGCCCGAATCACTCAGTCGCGTCCTCATTGAAGCGGCGGCGCTCGGTACGCCGATCGCCGCGATGAACACCGGCGGCACGGGGGATATCGTGGCGCACGAAGTCACCGGTCTTCTGGCCGACACCCCCAGCGCGTTTGCGTCGGCCCTGGCCAGGCTCGCCGACGACGCCGCGCTGCGCGAACGGCTCGGCGCGGGGGCCGCGGCACACGCGCGCGCGACGTTTGACGCCGCGTCTGTCGCGGCGCGCACCGAAGAGGTGTACCGCTCGGCGCTGTCGGCACGGAGGCCGGCCTGATGCATCGCCCGCCTCGACTGCGCGTCGCGGTGTTGGCCAGGGCCGTCCGCCCCCTGCACGGCGCGGGTGGGCTCGAACGCTCCGTCTACGATCTCGTGCGACACCTCGCGGCGCGAGATGTTGCCGTGACGTTGATCACCCCACCGCCGGGCGACGTCTGGCGGCAGTCGCCCGAGGATCCGTTTGGCTCGCCATTCATCCAGGTGCGCCACGTGCCGTACGTCACGTTCCCCTTCGCAAACCGGCGGGGCACGACGATCCTCGATCGCAGTTCGGCATACCCGCTGTTCGGATGGAGGGCCGGCCGGGTGGCACGAGCACTCGCGACGGACCACCGTGTCGACATCGTGCACGCGTTTGGGGCAAGCGGACTCGGCTATGCCGTTGGCAAACGGCCGGGTGACGCGCCGCTGGTCTTCAACCCGCAGGGCCTTGAAGAGTTCGGAGCCAGCGCGCAGCATCCGCCGCGGCTCAAACGGCTCGCATACAGCCCCCTCCGCCAGGCGGTTCGCCGCTGCGCGCGCGCGGCCGATGCCATCATCGCCACCGATCGCGCCCTTGAACCCGTCGTCGCTCGTCACCTGTCGCCAAAACCCGGGCAGATGGTGACGATTCCCAACGGGCTGGATCTCGTCGAGGTGTGCGCGCTGGCCGGACCGGCCGATGGACGGATGCAGCGACAGCGCCACCACATTGGCGACGGCGAATTTGTCGTGTTGAGTGTCGGCCGCCTGGAACACAACAAGGGGTTTGACCTGCTCGCGCGGGCGCTTGACGTCGCGAGACGCCGGCACCCCGCGCTCGATGCGCGGGGTTGGCGATGGGTGATTGCCGGGACGGGTCCGTATCGGGGCGCACTCGACGCGCTCGTACGCGAGCTCAACCTGGGCGCGCATGTCGTGTTTGCCGGACGGGTTTCTGACGCCGACCTGCACGCGTGGTACGAAACTGCATCGGTGTTCGTGCATCCGACCCGCTATGAGGGGAGTTCCCTTGTCACCCTGGAGGCGATGGCCCATCGTCGGCCGGTGATCGCCACGCGAGCGGGCGGATTACCGGACAAGGTCGTGCCCGGCGACACGGGTTGGCTGGTGCCGGTGGAGAACGTCGACGCGCTCGCGGCCGCATTGTCTGACGCGCTGGCGTGCTCGACTCTGGTCGCGATGGGTGAGGCAGGACGGCGCAAGGTGGAAGCGGAATTCGCCTGGCCCGTGCTCGCCGACCAGACGATTGCGCTTTACGATCGACTTCTCGCCTGAGCGCGGTCGATCCTCTGTACAATCTCCCATCGATGAGCGACGCGCCTGGACGCTGGCATTGGATCGCGCTCGCCGGCATTCTCGGCATCGGCGCCCTTCTCAGATTCACCGCCCTCTCGGAGGGCATTCCCTTCTCGCTCGGTATCGACGAACCCGAGATCATGGAGCGAGCGGTCCGGATGATGAAGACGGGCGACCTGCACCCGCACTTCTTCGACTATCCGGGGTTCTACATCTACTTCCAGTTCCTGCTCGCCTGTGTCCGCTTCATCGTCGGCGGCATTCAGGGGGAGTGGGCCCATCTCGATCAGGCTCCGGTCGCGGAGTTTTATCTCTGGGCGCGCGCGGCAACCGCCCTGTTCGGCACGGCGACCATCGGGTTGGTCTACCTCGCAGGCCGACGGATCTCCCCGCTCGCAGGCCTGGTGTCTGCCGCCGTGTTCGCGCTGCAGTCACTGCACGTTCGCGAGTCGCATTTCGTCCTGACCGACGTGCCGATGACGTTTTTTGTCACGCTGACCTGGGTGCTCACCTTGCGCGCCTGCGAACGTCGCGACTGGAAGAGCTGTCTGTGGGTGGGCATGTCGGTCGGCGCCGCAGCCGCAACGAAATACAACGGCGGGGTGGCGATTCTGATCCCGCTTCTGGGCCTGCTTCTGTATGCCGCGCCTTGGCGTGAGCGTCTGCGCGGCCTGATGATCACGGTGATCACCTCGGGCGTCACCTTCCTGTGCCTCGCGCCGTACACGGTGCTCGCGTTGCCCGAATTCCTCAATGCATTCGCGTATCTGGCGGACATGTACGCGGACGGCGCCCCGCCACGGGAGCCGGCGTGGCTCACCTATCTCAAACATCTGCGCAACAACTTCTCCATCCCTGGACTCGTGCTGGCAGTGGCGGGAGCGTTGTATGCGTTGCGCGCGGGCTGGCGCGCGCCCCGGTCCGCAAGCGGTCGCACCTGGCTGATGGCGGCCGGGTTCGCGTGTGTCTACTTCGACATGATCGCGGGGCAACGCCTCGTCTGGGGTCGATACCTGCTGCCGCTGCTGCCATTTCTCTCCGTGCTCGCGGGCGGCGCGATCGTGGAATTGGCTCGGCTCGCCTCCAGCCGCTGGTTCGCGCGTTCCAGACCGTCACTGTGGGCCTTCGCCCTGACGGCAGTGATCGTCGCGCAACCCACGATCAACGCCGTCACGTGGCTGCGCACGATCCTGAAACACAGCACCAACGAGCAGGCGTACGAATGGATGATGGCCAACCTGCCGCCCGGCGCGAAGATCGCCACCGAAACGCGCGAAGTCCTGCTGCCGGCCGATCGCTACACGCTTGTGTATCCGCGGCGCCTGATCGACCACGAACCCGCGCACTATGTCGCGGCAGGCTTTGACTACCTGATCGCGTCGTCGGCGTCGTTCAAGGTTGCGTTCTACGACACCCCACCGGATCCCGCCGCGCTGAGCGCCTACTCCTCACTCTTCCGGAGCAACGAGCAGCTCGTCACCTTCGTCCCGACCAGCGATCATCCTGGTCCCGAATACCGCATCTTTCGAGTGGTCAAGCCGTAATGATCAGACGCAGCGGCCTGGTCATCGCCTGGGCCTCGCTGGCCGGCATCGTGCTGCAGGTGGTGGGCCGGCAACTGACGCGCACCGCCTGGCTGCCGTTACCCGAGTCACCGGTAACCCTGGCGCTGCTCGCCGCAGTGGCAGGGCTGGCTGCACTGCTGCTGGCCTCCGATCGGCGACGCCGAGTCGTCTTCGGCACGGCGCTCGCGTGCGGACTGTGTCTGCAACTGCAGTTCGGGGCGCGTCTCCAGAGCGACGCGTTTTATTACTACGCGTACCTCCGATCGTTTGCGTTTGATCGCGATGTCTCGCTGGCCAACGACTACCGGATGATCGGCCTTGGCGACAAACCGCATCTCTTCGAACCAACAACCACCGGGTACGCACATTCAGCCTGGACGGTGGGTCCGGCCATTGTCTGGTCGCCGTTTTTCGGACTGGGCCACTTCGCCGCGACACGGCTGGCGGCACAGGGCCGGGACGTGGCGACGGATGGCACCTCCTATCCGTATCGGCAGTCGATCGTCATTGCCGGCCTCGTGTACGCGTTGCTTGGATGGTGGCTCGTGCTCCGCCTGTGCGAGGAATGGTTCCCCACTCGCATCGCTGCCGGAGCAACGGCACTGATGTCGTCAGGGTCCTTTCTCCTCTGGTACGCACTCGTTGAGCCGACGATGACGCACGCGCCATCAATGGCGGCGGTGGCAGGGTTCCTCCTGATCTGGCAACGCACGCGACATGACCGCAGTCGTGCCCAGTGGGTGCTCATGGCCGTGGTGGCAGGCGTGATGACGCTCATCCGCTGGCAGAACATGCTGTTTGCCCTCGTGCCGGCGATCGATTCACTGGTGATCATCACCGCGGCTCTCCGAAGTGGAGATCGATCACGACTGCAACAGGAAGTGACCAACGGCGTGATGTTCACAGCCGTCGCGTCACTGACCTTCCTGCCGCAGATGCTGGCGTGGAAGGCGATTTACGGCTCATGGCTGGCAGTCTCGCCCGTCGGGCCGCAGATTCGGTTGCTGGCGCCGCAGCTGTCGCTGACGTTGTTCTCATCGCGCAACGGCCTGCTGGCAATGACACCGCTGCTCTACGTCGCCCTGGTCGGACTCGTCGCTCTCGCCTGGCGCCGTCGTCAGGACGCCGCCCCGCTGCTTCTGGCGGTGCTGGCGATGGTCTGGTTCAACGCATCAGTGCAGGACTGGTGGGGCTCGGACGGATTCGGCGGTCGACGATTTGACGGCATCCTGCCGGCAGCCACACTCGGCCTGGCCGCGGTCCTGACCGGTGCACGGCGACATCTCGCCTCGCGACCGCAGGTGGTCGTCGCGTCTGTCGCTGGACTCCTGGTTGCCTGGAACCTGACTCTCGTGGCTGCGGCACAACGCGGCATCGTCCGACTTGGAGAAGCGGCGTCGTTTGGCGTCGTGACCGGAGCGCAGGCGCGGATCTGGCATGAGACAGTCGGGCACATCTTCTCGTTTCCGGCCAACTACTGGTTTGCGGCGCGCAACGGCGTGAGTCCGGCAGCGTACGATCTCATGGCGCCGTCAATGTTCCTTGGCGATCCCAGGCAGCCCACGGGCCGGATCGACATCGGCGGTGACGATCAGTTGTGGCTGGGCGACGGCTGGTTTGGGGCCGAGCGCGATGGCGATCAGTCCTTCCGATGGTCCACGCAGGAGGCGACGTTACTCGTGCCATTGGCGCGCGTGGCAGACCTGACGGTGCAGATCCGGGTGCGCGCGTTCACCTATCCCGGGGCGCCACCGCAGGAGGTCACGATCTTCGCGCCGCATGCGACGATCGGACCGCTGCCGGTCAGCGGTGACTGGGAATCCCTTTCGTTCACCACAACCCGGGACGTGTGGCGCGTCGGGCTCAACCGCGTCAGGCTCTCATTCCGGACCGCCACGCGGCCACAGGATGTCGGACTGGGCGGCGACGGTCGTCGGCTGGCGGCTGCCGTCGATGTCTTCCGGGTGACGGTCCAATGATCGCGCAGGCATTGGGCTGGGCCCTGCTCGTGGCCGCCACTGCGGACGCCGTGTTACGGCAGCTTGCGCGATGGTCTCCAGTGCAGGCGATTGCCGGCGCTGGTGATCTCTCGCCGTGGTGGAACCTGCTGCCTGCAGCCGCCGGGTTGGTGTGTGTGGCACTCGGCGCGCGCCACGCGCCACGCGTGCGCACATGGGCGATCGCCGTGGCGTTGTTCGCTGCCGGCGCATCGGCGCAAATCTCCCTTGGCGCCAGGCTGCAAAGTGATGGCTTCTTCTACTACGCCTTCACCCGCTCCATCTGGTTCGATCACGACCTCGACCTGACCAACGACTACGCGCTGCTCGGCATCGACGATGCGCAGCATCAGTTTCTGCTTGAACCCACGGTAACGGGGTACGCCCAGAGTGCGTGGGCGATTGGCCCGGCGCTCGCGTGGTCGCCGTTTGTCGGCCTGGGACATCTGTCGGCCACGGTAATGGCGGCGGGAGGCGCCGACGTCAAGACGGACGGCACGTCGTACCCCTATCGTCAGGCCGTCGCGCTGGCGGGCCTGGCCTACGGCATCCTGGGCCTGTGGTGCAGCTATCGACTCGCCCGGCTGTGGTGCCCGGCGCCGATGGCGACCATCGCCACGGTGTCGATCGGGGCGGGCACGTTCCTGCTGTGGTACCTCGTGCGCGAACCCACGATGAGCCACACGGTGTCGATGGCGTCGGTCGCCGCATTCGCGTGGCTGTGGATGCGCTGGCGTGCATCATCCTCACCACGCACGTGGTTCCTGATCGGACTGCTTGGCGGCGTGATGGTCGTCATGCGCTGGCAGAACGCGCTGGTGCTCCTGGTGCCTGGACTCCTGGTATTGCGTCAGCCGCGGCTGGCGTTTGCGATGGCCGGCGGACTGTTCATCGGAGCGCTGCCGCAGATGTGGACATGGCACGCCTTGTACGGCGAGTGGATCACGCAGCCGCCGGTGAGTCCCCGCCTGCTCTGGTGGCAATCGCAGTGGATCGATGTGTTGTGGTCCTCGCGCAGCGGACTCTTCGCCATGTCGCCGCTGGCCTACCTGGGCGCCATCGGTCTTGTGCCGCTCTGGCGGCGGCACCGGGTTCTGGCCGCCATGGGGGTCCTCACCTTCGTCACGATCACGTGGACCAACGGCGCGGTCGAAGACTGGTGGGCCGGCGCGAGCTTCGGGGGACGGCGTTTCGACAGCACGCTGCCCTTCCTCGTCTCCGGCCTCGCCGCACTTGGCCTGGTCATGATGTCGTGGGTGCAGCGGCACGCGGTTCGGACCGCCGCGCTGCTGTTGTCGTTGCTGGTGGTGTGGAACGTCACGCTGATGGCCGTCGCGCGCGACGGCACATTCCGGCTGGGCACCATCGTCTCTTTTGGTGATCTCGCGGAGCAACAGGCCCGGTATGCCCAGTCGTGGTTCGGCCACCCCGCATCGTGGCCGGCCAACCTCGCCTGGGCGGCGGCAAACCGTGTCGCGCCCACACGGTTTGACCTGCTCCGGCCCAACCGATTTCTCGGCGATCCCACAAGGCCGTACGGCCGCATCGATATTGGTGGAGACGACGAGGTGTATGTGGGGGATGGCTGGTACGGCAGTGAACGTGCCGGCGACCTGACCTTCCGGTGGGCCTCCCAAACAGCCGGCGTGCTGATCCCGCTGGCCGACGCCGCGCCGCTGCTGCTGCAGGTTCAGGTGACGCCGATGGATGCGGCCGGCCTCGAGGCGCAAACGATGACCGCCGTCGTGAACGGCCATCGCCTCCCAGTTGTCACTCTGGCCGCCGGCTGGCAACGCATCGAAATCCCGACCGAGGCGGGAATCTGGCAGGCCGGTCTCAACCGTGTAGACCTGGAATTTTGGCGCGCCTCACGGCCACTCGACGTTGGCGGTACGGACGGCCGCGCGCTGGCCGCCGCCGTGGACTACGTCCGCATTCAGAAACGCTGATCGCGGTACACGATCTCCGCGCGCGCGCGAAGCGATTCGCGCCACGCCGTGATGGCCGTGGCGCGCCGGTCGTCGGACAACGCGGCGAACCGCTGCGCCACGTATCGCTCGAGGCGGATGTCGTTGGCGAGCCACCGATCGACGAACCACGACTGCACGCCGGCATGTTTCAACAGCGCATCGACAGACTGAGCGCCCAGGGACCGCTGCCATTCCACCCGCCGTGCCTCGATGTCGTCCGGTGAAGCCGGGGACGCCTGAAACCGCTGGAGTTCAGCCAGCATCAGGCGCCGGTCGACCAGCCGCCGGAGGATATCCGCGTCCGCTTCGTCAGGCACCAGACGGAGCAGTCGCGCGGCGCGCACATCAGACTGCGTGATGACATCGCCATTCACGACGGCCACGATGCGGTCGATGACCACCTGCCCCTGCAGAGGCAGCGTCAACGCGGTCGACAGCAGGACGATCAGCGGCAACATGCTCAGAAGACCTCCCCGATGCTGAGGTGAAACTCCCACCCGCGCTCCCGCACTCCGGCGATGAGCCGGCGATCGAGCTTGAACCCGAAGTCGAGGCGCAGGGGCCCGAGCGGTGATCGATAGCGAAGTCCAATGCCGGCAGCGCCTCGGAGTTTGCCCAGCGAGAGGTCGCTGGCGCGCGCGAACACATTGCCGCCGTCGATGAATCCCACCAGGCCGAAGGATCGGGTGATCTGCGTGCGCACCTCTCCGTTGAGCACGATGACGCCGTTGCCGCCGCTCGACAGTCCGTCCTCGTTGAGCACCGCAGGGACGCCGAGACGATCCTGCTGGAATCCGCGCACCGTGGTATTGCCGCCGGCGAAAAACCGTCGTCCCGCCGGCAGGTCCTTGACCACTTCCGTGCGAGCCTGGCCCGACTCGTCACGCGCCGGTGTCCCGGCCGGATCGAGCACCACCACCTCGCGTGCAAATCCGCGCGCGAGGCCGACCTGCACACGCCCGGCGAGAATCACCCGGTTACGGCGGGTGATGCGGCGGAACCCGTACGCCTGCGCAAACGCCTTGACGAAACCGACCTCCGACCCGAGGGCGCGGACGGCCAGCTCGCCGTCAAGGCTCAACAGGCTTCCGGCTGTCGGATCCAGCACATCATCACGCCGATCCCAGACGACGCCGGAGGAGAGTGAGGACAGGCGAATCTGTGGGAAGAGGCGGTCGATGAGCGGTTGTTCGTCAGCCGGGATGCGGGCGTCGTAGAGCTCCGTCGAGTCGAGTGCGTAACGTCCGAACACACTCGCCCTGGAGACGTCCGCCGGACGACTTCAGCGTGTACCGCGCGGCGCACGAACGTAAACGACGTGCGAATGGCGCGTTCGGCGGTGGCGCTGAGCGTGGCGTCCAGCCAGCCGCCAAACGCGCGAGGGGACCGGTACGTCCCGGTCACGCGGTACTCGCTCAGTTCGAGGCCGCGGCCATCCTGCGAGGGGTTGTCAGGTTCGTTGCGTGATCCGAGACTCGCGCGTGAGAACAGCGAGACCGTCCGATTGCCGCCGAACAGGTTGCGACGGCCAACCTCGAAGAATCCCCGCGGCGCGAACCACAACGCGTCTTCAGTGCCCCCGCCTTCCGCCGTACGCACCCGGCGACCAAACTCCAGACCGCCGCCGTAGCCAATCGTGGTCGCCGGCGCTTCTTCCACCTGGATCACCACATCCACGTGGCCGGCCTGACGCCCTTCTGACGCCTGCGAAATCTGGATCCGCCGGAACGTCGCCAACTCGGCAAGCCGGCGTTGCGTTTCGATACGGGCCGCCTGCCCATACGGCTCCCCAGGGCGCAGAGTCACCTCTTCAAGAACGGTGTCGGTCGCGACTCGACGGTTCCCGACGACGATGAGGTGGTCGACAATCGTCTGGATGCCCTCAGCAACGGTGAAGGTGACGACAAACGGCGCCTCGTCCGACACCCGCGCGTCGACGGTCGCGTTCTGAAACCCGCGGTCGAGATACACCTGCTGCACGGCGTTGCGATCATCGCGGACCTGGGCCGCGCGCAGCGGCTGGCCGGGCTGCGAACGGATCACGCGATCAAGCGCCTCGCGCGGCACCTGATTCGCGCCGTCGATCTCGACGCGGCCGACGAGGCGTAACGGACCTTCCTCGATGGTCAGGCGCACGTCCACGACCGCAGGATCGTCCGGCGCGCTCTGCGCGACGTACTCGACTTCGGCATCAAACCCCGCAATCGCGTACGCCGCGGTCAGGGCGCCAAGTCTGGCATCGAGCACGCTTTCGACAAACGGGTCGCCCTCGCGCAGGCCCACCAGCGCGCGGATGTCCCGTTCGTCAAAATGCTGTTGTCCTGTCGCGGTGATGGCGCCGATGCGGTACAGCGCACCGCGTGCGATCCTGAAGGTCACAAGCATGCGCCGATCGCTGTCGGTCAACGACTTGTTCGCCGTCACTTCCGCGCGCCAGTACCCTTCGCGCTGCCACGCCTGTCGAATACGAAACGCCGCGTCCTCGAGCAGATCGTCATCAGCCGAGTTCTCGCGCCGGATGGGGATCCACTCGTCCAGTCCGCCGCCAGGCGGCAGCGGATCCCCGTCAACCACGATCTCGACGATAGGACCGGACGCAATCGTGACCGTCACGTCCACCGTGTTGGTCCCGGCCGGCTCGGCCTGATGCGTGATGACGGCTTCGTAATAACGGCGCGACCGAAGGCGTTCGGCAACCTGGCGCAGGGAATCCTCGATCGCCCGGCGGCGATACGGCGCCCCTGGCTGCAGACCGATGCCCGACGTGACGGATTCTCGGCTGACGATGCCGGTGCCGACCACGTTGACCTCACCGATGCGAAGCCGTGGTCCGGCATCAACCTCGATGACCATCGTGGCGCGATGGACCGCGTGAGTGGCCTCGATGGAGACACGCGCCCTTGGCCGGGCGAAGCCCTCTTCAAGCAACGCCTCTTCAACAGCCTGCCGAGCGGCATCCTGGCGCACGGCCACCAGTCGGCCGCTGCCGACCTCGAGCACCGCCTGCTCAAGGGTGCGGGCATCGATGCCCAGCGTGCCCCGGAACTCGAGTCGGTCCACCGGATGCACGGGTGTGAGTGCGAAGATGACCTCCACGCCCGATCCCCGTGGCACCGCGCTGACAACCACATCGTCAAAACGGCCCAGGCTGAAGAAGTGCGCCAGTGTCTCGCGCACCGTCCCTGGTTCCAGTGGCTCGCCGACCCTGACCTCAAGCAGGGATGACAGGCGAGCGTCACTGAGTGGCTGGCCTTCCAGCGTGAGCGTGACCGCCACCACCGGCTTGCCGAACATCGTCGAGGGATCGACCGGCTGGGCCGACGCCTGCGCGGCACACCCCAGCGCCATGAGCCACGCCGACGCCCACCAAAACGCGCGCATCAGAACCGGTACCTCACGCGGAAGTCGAGCGCGAACGTGCCGTCCTGGTTGCGGGAGAGGACCCATGACATCCGGTCGTTCTGGGCGTACTCGAGCAACAGCAGGTCGTAGTCGAGGCTCGTCGTCGAGTCGAGCGATCGGGAGTACGTGAGAAAGACGCGATTCGAGATCCGCTTGCCCACCGTCACGCGCGCCCCGGGTAACTGCTGCAACGCCGCATCGGCGCTGAGCAGCGGCGTGACCGAAAAGGTATCCACATTAAACGTGCGCTCCACGACGCGCCCCACCTGCGTCGTGATGGGGCTTGCCACCAGTTGCGCCACCACGGACGACATCAGCTGACTCTGCACTTCCTGGGGCGACTCGAGGGCACGCAACTCGGTGCGCTGCAGATCCGGATTCTGTCCGAGGATGAGCGACAGTTGATCCACCTGCGTCAGCGGCGGGTCGGAACTGAGGTCGTACGTAAAGCTGTCGAGTGTGCCCGTGAAGCGCAGGTCGATCCGGTATTCCTGCAGCGGCTGACGAATCTGCGTGCGTGCCTCCACATCGAAGAACGGACGGATTTCGTTCGGGTCTGAGAACTCCACGTATCCGCCCAGCGTGTACCGGTTCCCGAGGAACTCGGTCTCACCACGATCGATGTCGAGGCGCCCGGTGAGTGACGGCCGCGCCAGTGTGCCGGCAAACCGGAAGTCCGGCGACACGACGACGGTCGCATCCGCGTCATCAATCACGACCAGCCGCTGACCCACGAGGTCGATGGCAAACTGCAGCGGCAGTTCGACGTCCGACGCGGCCGACGGCAAGGTCGCCTCCCCGCCGCCCACCGCTGCCAGCCCCAGCAATCCGGCATTGCCCTGCAGCCGACGTGTATACCGCGCCTGCCTCACGGTCAGCCGGCCGCCCAGCAGGGCGTTCTGCACAGTCCCGGTGAGCGACAGGTCTGCATCAACCGTTGAGCGGAACCCTTCGGGAAAACGGAGTTCCAGCCCGTCTCCCTGCAGCGTCACGTCGAGGTCTCCGGGCACAAATCCCGCCAGGCCGACCGACCCGCCAAAACGAATCGCACCGCCGCCGGATCGGCCTCCGGTCCCCATGCGCGCCCGCAATCCGTCGAGGCGAAGCCCCGTCGCATCAAACGTCACATCCCCGTTGATGTCGTCAAGGCTGTGCGGAAAACCGAAGTACCGCAGTCGCCCATCCGTGACCACGGCCCGGCCGCCGTAGGTCGGCGCCGACATCGTGCCGCCAATCGTGGCGCCAATCCTGGCCTGGCCTTCACCGCGAACGTCCCGCATCACACCCTGCAGCACCGCCAGGCTGGCATCACCATCCACGCGCAGATTGAGCGCTTCGGAGAGGCGATGCGCGGTGCCACTCAGCGAGAGGCTGGTGCCTTCTCCCACCAGCCGGAGTGCATCCGCGGTCATCACGTCGTTGATGAACGAGATATGCAACGGTTCCCGCGTGCCGTCGGGCCGAACCGGGTTGGTCACCTCGTAGTCGAACAGCCGGAGATCGGCCTTGTCGATCGTCAGGTCGACGGCAAGCCGGGACCAGTCAGCCAGCGATCCGTCCACGCGCACCGAGCCGGACAGGATCGCGCGGGTATACGGAGAGAGTCCGGGCGCGGCGAAACGGAGGAAGGGATCCACCGACGACTCGCTGAAGCGCAACGCGCCTTCGGCCTCGTAGGCATCGTCAAGCGACACACGTCCGGAGCCCGACATGGACAGACGGTCAGAGGCAATGTCGAGCCTGGTTACGGTCACCATCTCTTCTTCGACGACCATGTGCGCCGTGGCCTGGCCGATGCCTTCATCACCCCAGAAGAGGTCGACCACGCGCCCTTCCCACTCGTAGCGCGGAAATTCGTTCGTGCCCGTCCCCCACATCCTGAACGACAGCAGCCCTGTGAGATCAGCATCGGGCACGGTGAAACTCACCAGCGATTCAATCGGGATGCGCTCTCCATCAAACGTGAAGCTGTACGTACCCCAGTCGTTGTTCTGCGCGGTGGGCCAACCGACGTAGGCCGCGCCACGCATCACGCCCGTGCTCTTGGTCATCTCAATGGCGTCGATCCGCAGTCCGGTACCTTCAAAGGCCAGGCGGCCGGTGAACGTCTCGAACGTTTCTTCCCACGCCGTTCCTTGCGCGACTCGAAGGAGACCGAACCCTTCCGGCCCCTGATAATTCCCGTAGAGCCGCAGGTCAGCGGATCCGGTTCCCGTCACGGGCCAGTCATCAAGCAGGAACGCGTGGCGGAAATCCACCACCGGCCAGTTGTCGATCACGATGCGCGCGTCGAACTCCTCGCCACCGTCCGCTCTCGGATACCCGAGCGAATAACGACCGTCGGCAACGATGCGGGGGGACGTCGGCGAGGCGGCATCACCCACCAGGCTGTTGGTCACCGTCGCGTAGCTGTTCTCGATGACCAGATCCGCCCGCCCCCCCCCCCACCTGACGTCCCAGGCGCGCAGCCCCACACCCTCGAACAGGCCCGTGATGTACGGCCGCGACAACCAGCGAGTAAAACGGCCGCCGAATCGCCCGCGGCCACCGATGTCGAGGACGGTGACCGGCGCGCCGAACGCCGTCATGACAGCGTCGTAGAGCCGATCGCTGGCCTGCCAGTCCGTCGAGACGACACTGAAGGGAATGTCGGTGTCGTCGGACCAGCCGGTGGATCCTTCAAAGGCCAGATACGTCTCAGGAGTCGCCGCCCAGGATGGCGCAAACGTGACCTGCTCCGCCGTCATCGCATAACGCACGACACCGCCGGTCGGCTGCGGCGGGAGCGGACGGTCGCTGACGAACGGCTCTTCCTTCGGCGCGTAGACGGCAGGGGACGGCAATGTGGCCGTCGCCACGGTCGACCCGTCATTGGGCGTCGCGCGCAGTTCGCCCTCGCCCTCAACAGCCGTGAAGAACCCGCCGCTGGGCCACTGCATCGTGTGCCATCCGTCTGCGCGACTGTCGAGGGCGATGCCCTGCCATCCCCACACACGGCCGAACTGCTGCAGGTCGACGCCGCGGTATCTCCCTGAGAAATCGGCGATCGTCCCGCGTGATGACGTATCGAGCGCGTAGTTCACGTGCGCGCGCCCTCCATAGAAGTCACTCTCGGCCCCAACGACTTCAAGGCGGCTCGGCAACCACACCACCCGTCCGGTCAGGTTGGGAAAGGCGAGTCGATTCACGTGCATGACCGGGCTGGTGAACCCGCCGTACACCTGAAACCCACCACGCTGGTACTTCTCGAAATGGCCGCGGAAGTGACCGCGCCCGGTGGCCGTCCATGGCTCGCCATGGAAGAACAACGCCTTCAACCGGGGAATCTCCAGATCGGACTCCAGGTCGAACGACATCTCGGGCCAGCGATTGGCATCCACCCAGCCCTGCATGCGGGATCGAGACCCGTCCGCAACCACCTGCATCTGATGGACGCGAAACACCGGCCCCTCAAGGGTCAGGCGGGCCGCCATGCTGTCCACACGCATCGGCTGATAGGACTGGATGTTGATTTCGCCGCCGGTGAATCCCACGGTCGCCACATACGCGTTGACACTGGGCGACCACACGAAATTGATCGCCGTCTTCTCGGTGGTGATGTCCCACGGCAGGACGTGGTCGATGTAGACGAATCGCCCGTTTCTCGCGAACACATTGTTGACGGTGACCGTCAAGCCGCTCGACCCGCCGCCGCGCGGCCGCACACGTGGCGCGCTGTTGCGATTCGGAAAGCTCTCGAGTTGAATGGCCCAGTCGTCGAGTTCGACTTCCAGGATGAGTTCACGCTGGCGGCCGAACAGCGCCCGCCAGGGGACCGTGACAAACACGCGTGCCGCGGTCAGGAAGGGCGTCGCATCAGGCGTCAAACCCTCGATCAGGACGTCTTCAGCGACAAAACGTCCACGCGTGATGTCCACACGCAGCCGGCCGATGTGCAGGGGACGTTCGAGAAACGCCGAGGCGCGGGATTCGGCGATGCGCTCAATCTGCGGCCCGAGATCGATGGTGAGCAGCGACGCAAGCACCGCAGCGACGACCGCGGCCACGACAAGACCGCCGCGACGGAACCAACGCCGCCACCCCGGCTTCCCGCGCGTCGTCGTCTCTGGCGCGACCTCGCTCACACGACCACTTTACTCAATGACGATGAGCAGGCGCCCGGCTTCGACGGAGATCCCTTCCGTCACCGCAATCTCGATGACGCGCCCCGCCTTCGGTGCGCCGAGTTCGTTCTCCATCTTCATCGCTTCGACGACCACCACCCCCTGGCGGTGGGCAACCTCGTCGCCAACGGCCACCAGGACCCGGACCACGCGACCAGGCATCGGCGCCGTCACACGCTGAGCGCCGGCCGCAGCTGCAGCCCCTGCGCCGCGGCGGGCGTGGCGCTGACGGTCCACGGCAACGGGGACGTCGACATGAGGCAGATGCACGAGCCACTCGCCTGCCGGCGCCGGGCTTGCGGACGCCTGGAGGCTCCGGCCATCCGCGAAGACGATCGAGAGCCCCGCGTCGGTCTGCTGCACATCAACCAGCGTCGTCACGCCATCGATCGTGGCGTGAAAACGACCGTCACTCTGCCGTTCGAGCTGAATCGTGCGATTGCGCCCGGCGACCTCGACCTCGAACTTCATCGCACACCGTCCAGTCGCGCGGCACGCCTCCAGGTCGAGCCCCCGCCGGTCGCGGGCCCCTCCACGGCTGACGCCTTGTGCGCCCTCATCCACGCGGCTACTGCCGCGACCAGCGCGGCATCGCTGCCGTCCTGCTCGCTCGGCTCCACGAACGGCACTCCCTTCCGGCTGGCCAGCAACCCGTCGAGCCACGTGGTATCAAAGGCCGCAGACGCGAACTCCGGCTGGTCGACCAGCCAGCGGAAGAAGGGCAACGTCGTGCGCACGCCCTCGACGCGGTATTCCTGCAGCACGCGGCGCAGGCGCGCGGTGGCGACGGCCCGGTCTTCCCCCCACACCACCAGCTTGGAGATCATGGAGTCGTAGAAGAGAGGGATCTCGAAACCCGCGGAGATGCCGCGATCGTCACGCACACCGGGTCCGCCGGGAATGCCCAGGCCACGCACCAGGCCAGGCGACGGCATGAAGCCCTGATCAGGATCCTCCGCGTAGATGCGGCACTCGATGGCGTGCCCGCGGGGCGTGAGCGCCTGCGCGGGATCGATCGTGAGCCGTTCGCCCATCGCCACCCGCAGCTGCCAGTGCACCAGATCGATGCCGGTCACCATTTCGGTCACCGGATGTTCAACCTGGAGGCGCGTATTCATCTCGAGGAAGTAGAACTGACCGTCCGCGTCGAGCAGGAATTCAATGGTGCCGGCATTCCGGTACCCGACCGTCCGCGCCACGGCGGCCGCGCACTCGGCCATAGCCGCGCGCGTCGCCACGGGCAACACCATCGACGGCGATTCCTCGACGACCTTCTGGTGCCTGCGCTGAATGGAGCACTCGCGCTCGACGAACGGAATGACCGTGCCGTGCGCATCACCCATCAACTGGATTTCGACGTGACGCGGCGTGACGATCTTGCGTTCGAGATACACCGCCGAGTCGCCAAATGCCGCGCCGGCCTCCGATCTCGCGGTGCGCACGGCGTTGAGCAGGTCGGCCGGCGTCATGACCGAGCGCATGCCCTTGCCGCCCCCGCCGGCAACAGCCTTGACGACCAGCGGATACCCGATGCGCTCCGCGGCGCGCACGATGTCGTCGTCAGAGGCCGCATCGGGAAACGGTTCTTCGGTGCCCGGCACGACCGGTACACCGGCCGCCATCGCGACCTGGCGCGCGCCGGTCTTGCTGCCCATCCGCATGATTGCGTCCGCGGAGGGCCCGACAAACGTCAGCCCGGCGTCCTCGCAGGCCTGCGCGAAGTCTTCGTTTTCGGCGAGAAATCCGTAGCCCGGGTGCACCAGCGTCGCGCCGCTGCGTCGTGCGACGTCCATCAGGCGGTCGATGCGAAGGTAGCTGTCGGACGCAGGACCGCTGCCGATGTGATACGCCTCGTCCGCGTGACGCACGTGCAGCGCGGTGCGATCGGGATCGGAATACACGGCGACAGAGCCGAGACCGAGTTCGCGACACGCGCGAATCACGCGAACGGCGATTTCGCCACGGTTAGCGATGAGAACCTTTGGCGCGCTCACAGGGGGATGTTGCCGTGTTTCTTCGGCGGGTTCTTGTCCCGCTTGTTGTCGCAGCTGGCCAACGCGGCGATGAGTTTGGCGCGCGTCGCGCGCGGCTGAATGACTTCATCGATGTAGCCGCGTGACGCCGCCACGAACGGATTCGCGAGCTTCTCGCGGAACTCCGACACCAGTTCGGCCCGACGCGCGACCGGGTCGGCGGCCTGCTGCAATTCCCGGCGATAGAGGATGTTGACCGCACCCTCCGGCCCCATCACCGCGATCTCGGCGGTGGGATAGGCGTAGTTGAAATCCGTGCGGATGTGCTTGCTCGCCATCACGCAGTACGCGCCGCCATAGGCCTTGCGCGTGATGACGGTGATCTTCGGCACGGTGGCTTCGGCGTAGGCGTACAACAACTTGGCCCCGGCGCGAATGATGCCGGCGTGCTCCTGCTGGACGCCGGGCAGGAAGCCAGGCACGTCTTCAAACGTGATCAGCGGGATGTTGAACGCGTCACAGAAGCGCACGAATCGCGCGCCCTTGACCGACGCGTCGAGATCCAGGCAGCCGGCCAGCACCTTCGGCTGGTTCGCGACGATCCCGACCGATCGCCCGCCGAGCCGCGCAAACCCCACGATGATGTTCTGGGCGTAGTACTGGTGCACTTCGAGGAACGCGCCGTCGTCCACGACTCCTTGAATGAGGTCGTGCATGTCGTACGGCTGGTTGGGCTGCTCCGGCACGAGGCCGTCCAGCGCATCGTCTTCTCGATCGATGGGATCTTCGGTCGGCCTGCGCGGGGGATCATCGAGGTTGTTGGACGGCAGGTAACCGAGCAGCTCGCGAATGAGCAGGATGCACTCGCGGTCGGACGGCACGGCGAAATGCGCCACGCCACTGACCGCGTTGTGTGTCATCGCGCCGCCAAGCGCCTCCTTGGTGACCTCTTCGTGCGTGACCGTCTTGATGACGTCCGGGCCGGTCACGAACATGTAGCTCGTGCCTTCAACCATCACGTTGAAGTCGGTGATCGCAGGCGAATACACGGCGCCGCCGGCACAGGGCCCCATGATGGCGGAGATTTGCGGGATGACACCGGACGCCAGCGTATTCCGCAGGAAGATGTCCGCGTAGCCGCCGAGCGAGACGACGCCTTCCTGAATCCGCGCGCCGCCCGAGTCGTTGAGCCCGACCACGGGCGCGCCCATCTTCATCGCCAGGTCCATCACCTTGACGATCTTCGCGGCATTGGTCTCCGAGAGGGATCCACCGAACACGGTGAAGTCCTGGGCGAACGCATACACCGGCCGGCCGTCGACGCGGCCGTGTCCCGCCACGACGCCGTCTCCCGGAATCAACTCCTTCTCCATCCCGAAGTCGCGGCAGCGGTGGGTGACCAGTTTGTCGAGCTCCTCGAACGTGCCCGCGTCAAACAGCAGGTCAATGCGTTCACGGGCCGTCAGCTTTCCACCTTCGCGCTGACGACGCAGGCGATCTTCGCCGCCGCCCAGGTCGGCGCGCCGCTCGAGATCGGCCAGTCGCTCCTGCGGGGTGCTCACGCCCTGGCCGCCTGCGATTTCTTCCAGTCGGCGAGGAACTTCTCGAGGCCGATGTCGGTGAGCGGGTGCTTGAAGCAGGCTTCGACCACGGACACCGGGCACGTGCAGACGTCGGCGCCCATGCGCGCGGCTTCGACGATGTGCTGCGGTCCGCGCACGGAGGCGACGAGAATTTCTGTCGTGAACGGGTAGTTGTCGAAGACGTCGGCAATCTGCCGGATGAGGCCCATGCCATCGGAAGCGATGTCATCGAGCCGGCCCACAAACGGGCTGACGTACGCGGCGCCCACCTTGGCGGCAATCAGCGCCTGGGTCGGACTGAAGATCAGTGTCACGTTGACGCGAATGCCGTCGTCGGCGAGCACCTTCGTGGCGCGAACGCCGTCGCGCGTGAAGGGCACCTTCACGACCACATGACGATCGATGGCCGCCAGTTCGCGGCCTTCGCGCACCATGCCCTCCCAGTCCGTCGCCACGACCTCGGCGCTGACGGGTCCCTGCACTGCGTCACAAATCGCCTTGATGATGGCGCGGGGATCCCCGCCTTCCTTGGCCATGAGCGAGGGATTGGTCGTCACCCCATCGACGATGCCGAGGGGGACCAGTGTGGAGATTTCGTTGAGGTTGCCGGTATCGAGAAAGATCTTCATTGCTGCACCACAGGATTGGTCAACGCGCCAACGCCTTCGACCGAGACGGTCACGCTGTCGCCCGGCACGATCGGGCCAATCCCCGATGGCGTGCCGGTTGAAATGATATCGCCCGGCAGCAGCGTCATGATCGACGTGATGTAGGCCACAAGTTCAGGAATCGTGAAGATCAGTTCACGGGTGCGGGAGTCCTGCCGAAGGTGCCCGTTCACGTAGGCGCGCACGGCAAGGTCGCGACCGTCCAGCCCCGTCGCGATACAGGGGCCAATCGGGCCAAACGTGTCGAAGCCCTTGCAGCGCGTGTACTGACCGTCCTTGTTCTGCAGATCGCGCGCCGTCACGTCATTCACCGCCGTCAGGCCGAGGATGTAGTCCGCGGTGCGATCCAGCGGCACACGGTGCGCGCGGCGGCCAATGACGATGCCGAGTTCGGCTTCGTGGTCGACACGACCCACCCAGTCCGGCGACTGAATGGCCTCACCCGGGCCAATCACCGTCGTCGACGGCTTGATGAACAGCAGCGGCTCGGCGGGCAGCGGCTTGTTCTGTTCGGCCGCGTGATCCTTGTAGTTCAGTCCGACGCAGACGATCTTGGACGGCAGCACCGGCGCGAGCAGTTGATGCCCCTCCGATGCGATCTCGGGCCCCATCGTCCACGCGCCGAAGACGTCGCCGTCAACCAGTCGCCAGGTCCCTTCACGTTCCGCGGCGTAGCGCACGCCGCCCTCGTATGCGATTCGATACAGTCGTGTCATAACTCTCTCTATCGGCGCCCGGTCAGGCGCACCTGCGGTGATTGCGGACTGATGTTGCCGGCGGCGTCCACCGCAACGACGACATACACGTACTCGATGCCCTGGCGCGTGGTGGTGTCGACGTACTGAGTGCCAGCCACGGGCGTCTTCGTGAGCTGCTGAAGTGTTGCACCCGGCCCTTCACCACGCAAGATGTGATACCCGGCCAGATCGGACGCGGTGACGGCGGTCCACTCAATTGAAATTCGCCCTTCTTCGGCAGCGCCGCGCGCCGAACCTGGAGCCGGCGGCGGATACGTGTCCCTGGGTGTCTCACACACCGGCCCGGCGGGCGCGCTTTCGTACGAGACATTCCCGAGCGTCACGACCGTGCGCAGGGTGAAGCAGCGCTCCTCGCCGAAGACCACCGGCGAGGACCACGTGCCCGTCGTGAAGGGCGTGGGCTGAACCGGCGTGGCCTCTTCCACACCTGCAGCGGTGCTTCGGTACACCGAGACGGCCGTGCCGGTGGGCGCGGTCCACGTCAGTGTCAGGGCACTTTCGGAGGGTGTGAGCGTCGGCGCTGCCGGAGGCGCGGCTGACGCGCCAAGCCGCACCGGAAGCACGGTCGATGGCAGGCCGTTCCGGCCGCGGTCCGATACGCCAACCGCCACGTAATACCGCGTCGGCAGCGAGAACAGGCGCATCGGCACAATCAAGCCGCCCGGCAGCATCGGTACCGGCACCACGCGATCGGGCGGCGTCACCGTGCGCCCGCGCGGCTGGGGACTTGCCGCCATTGGACTCGCCAGTGTCTCTGACCATATGGCGATGTCGCCGGGAGCCGGGCGGGCATCCTCCACCGGTGGCGTGACGGCTGGAGTCGCCACAGGAGCGTCAGGATCGACCGGCGGTCGTACGTCGATGCTGCCGACGAGAAACTCACGACGAACCAAGTCGGTGGCCGGTGGCGGAGGCTGGCCCGATGGCGAATACCACGCGTAGACATCAATCCGCGAAATCGAGACGGGCGCATCCGGATCCTGGCTCGCCGCCGGCACCAGCACCCGCAGTTGCACCCGATCGCCCACCAGACGACCTGCCAGTTCAGTCGGGGCCACGGGCAACGGACGCAGGGGCGGCAGCGGAGGGCCCTTCTTGCCGCAGCCCACTGCCGCGACGGCCACGACCAGCGCGGTTATTGCCGCGTGCGTGCGGCCCGTCACAGGATGTACCGCGACAGGTCATCGCTGTGCGCGATGTCCGACAACATGCGGTCCACGTAGGCCGCATCAATCGTAATCGTCTGCCCATCCAGATCGGGCGCGTGGAACGACACCTCGTCGAGCAGGCGCTCCATCACGGTGTGCAGGCGGCGCGCCCCGATGTTCTCGGTGCGGTCGTTGACGTACGTCGCCAATTCGGCGATCCGCGCAATCGCCTCGGGTGTGAACACCAGGTCAACACCTTCGACCTTCATCAGGGAGATGTACTGCGTAATGAGTGCACTGCGCGGCTCCGTCAGAATGCGCACGAACTCGTCCCGCCCGAGCGCCTCAAGCTCCACACGAATCGGAAACCGTCCCTGCAACTCCGGAATCAGGTCCGACGGCTTGGAGACGTGAAACGCTCCGGCGGCAATGAACAACACGTGATCGGTCTTCACCATCCCGTACTTCGTGTTCACCGTCGTGCCCTCGACGATGGGCAGGATGTCGCGTTGAACGCCCTCCCGGCTGACATCGGGGCCGCGCTGACCGTCCTGGCTGGCGATCTTGTCGATCTCGTCGAGGAACACGATGCCCGAATTTTCGACCCGATCGATCGCCGCGCGCGCGACGGTATCCATGTCGATGAGCTTCTGCGCCTCTTCCTGCGTGAGGTGTTCCCGCGCCTCGGGCACGGGCATCGACCGGCGCCGCGTGCGGCCCTGGAACATCCCCGGCAACATGTCGCGCAGGTTGAGCCCAATCTCCTCGACCGAGGAACCGGAGATCACCTCGAGCGAAGGCATCGACTTCTGCGGCACATCAAGGTCAACCACCCGCGCGTCGAGCTTGCCCGCGCGCAACTGCTCGCGCAACTTCTCGCGCGTCGAGGTGGCGTGGTCCTGCGTCATCGCGGCTTCGTGCGACCCGGCCCCAAAACTCGACGCGGTGGATGGAGCCGCGGGTGGCAGCAGCAGATCCAGCAGACGTTCCTCCGCGGCCTGCGCCGCGCGCTCGAGCACCTCCTGCTGGCGCTCTTCGCGCACCATCTTGACGGCAATCTCCACCAGGTCGCGGACCATCGATTCGACGTCGCGGCCGACGTATCCCACCTCGGTGAACTTCGAGGCCTCGACCTTCAGGAACGGCGACTGCGCGAGCTTCGCGAGCCGGCGGGCGATTTCCGTCTTGCCGACACCGGTCGGGCCAATCATCAGGATGTTCTTCGGCGCGACATCGTCGGCCATCTCGGTCGGCAGTTGCTGACGACGGAAACGGTTGCGCAGGGCGATGGCCACGGCCCGCTTGGCCTTTGCCTGGCCGACGACGTACTTGTCGAGTTCAGCCACGATTTGGCGTGGCGTGAGGCTGTTCATCAAATCTCTTCCAGCGTCAGACGCGTGTTCGTATAGATACAGAGATCGGCAGCGATCGCCATCGCCTGCTCCACCACCATTCGTGGCGGCAATGTCGAGTGTGCCACCAGGGCACGCGCCGCAGCCATCGCAAAGGCGCCGCCCGACCCGATCCCCATGATTCCATCGTCCGGTTCGATGACGTCGCCGGTGCCTGAGAGGAGGTACATCACAGACGGGTCGGCCACGAGGAGCATGGCTTCCAGCCGGCGCAACGCGCGATCGGTACGCCATTCCCGCGCGAGTTCGACGGCCGCGCGTTCCAGATTGCCGCGATGCGCCTCGAGCTTCGCTTCGAAACGCGCGTAGAGGGCAAAGCCGTCAGACGCAGAACCTGCAAATCCAGCCAGCACGCGATCCTGATACAGCCGGCGGACCTTGCGGGCGCCGTGTTTGACGACCGTCTGTCCGAGGGTCACCTGGCCATCACTGGCCATGACCACCTTCCCCTGATGCCTGACGGCCAACACCGTCGTCGCGTGTGTAATCGACATGGCCAAGTTGGCATCGTATACGAAAGCCGGCGCCGCGGAGGCGTCCCCGGGGGAGAACGATTGCTGGCGTGTACAGGCGACAGTCGGCTGCGCCTGACGGCAAATGCCCGGACTGGGGCGGAAGGCCGCATGTGGCAGAATAGTTGCAATAGCCAGCCAGCGAGAATCGCCTGCCCAAGGCGTTGCCCGGCGTCACATCCGGATGCAGTGAAGGAGAGAAGTCATGGGTCGTTATTCACGCTCGCTCGTCGTTGTGGCAGTGGCCGCCGCGCTGGCCGTCCCCTCGTTGTCGGCCGCTCAAACCGCCATTCCCCGCAACGGAGGCAGCTCGTCCTCAGGTGGGACGGCCTCTGGCGGCTCGTCGGGGGGCGGTAGCGGGGGCAGCAGCGGAGGCGGAGACGCCACCACCCGGAGCGGCGGCAGCGGCGGAGGGAGCATGTCGTTCCCGTCGTTTCCGTCGGATTCCCGGCGCCCCTCGTCCAGCGCAACCCGCAGCGGCGGCAGCAGTGCGGCCTCTGGGGATAGGGCAAGAAGCGGGGGCAACGGTGTGGGTCCGGGCACGGTTCGAGTTGGTTCAGCCGTCGGTCGCACCGGCAACACGGCCGGCGCCGGCTCCAGCAGCGGGTCCTACTCCGGGTCTCGCAACCGTGACGGCCGTCCACTTGTGGGCTCGGCCATTGAACGCCCGTTTGGGTACGCCAACCCGAACTATGAGCTCTACTTCCCGTACGACCCGTTCAGCCCGTGGGGCCGCTGGTACCCGTGGTACTACGGTGGCTTCGGCTACGGGTACGTCTCGTTTGACCCGTGGCGTTATGGCGCCTCCCGGTATTCCCTCTACCGTTACGGCTCCTGGTACAACCCGTACGATCCCTGGTGTTATGGCGTCGGATACTGGCTCTGTGACCCGTGGGGCGGAGCGGCCACATCGTCGTACGGCGGTTCAACATCGCGCGACGATGACAGCAGTGTGCCGATGGCGTCGATTCGACTGCGACTCTCTCCGGCGTCAGCCAAGGTCTACGTGGACGGCGCCCTGGTCGGCACGGTGGATGACTTCGACGGTCTCAGCGACCACCTGAAGGTGACCGCCGGCGAGGACCACAAGATCGAGGTCAAGGCAGACGGCTACGAGACGTTTGTGCCAGATGTCGTGCTGGAAGCCGGCAAGACCGTCACCGTGCGCGGGTCACTCAAGAAGATCAAGTGAGCCAGTCGCGGCAGTTGTCGGTCGTCGCGGGCATCTCCTGTGTCTATGACCTGAGTCTGGGTCTGGCATTGCTCGCGGCGGCCGACCACGTTGCCGCACTGTTCGGGGTCGTCGTGCCTGAGCCCCGCACGTTCGTCACGATTTCGGGATTGCTGCTGGTCTGCGTCGGACTCGGCTATCTCGCGCCGTGGAAAGCGCCCGACGCGCACCGTGCCTACATGTGGATTTTTGGTCCCCTGCTCAAGGGGGCGGGCGCCTTCATCTTTGTCCTGGAACACCTGTCAGGCGCACCGGCCTCGTATCTGGTCTTCGCGGCCAGCGACGGCATGCTGGCGTTGGTGACATTGGCTGTACTCCTGCGCCGCTAGGGCTCGGCTCGTGTGCGTACGCAGCTCAGCGTTTGCGGACGAACCAGAAGTAGAGCGGCGCGCCCAGGGCAATGATGATCAAGCCATACAAGGTCTGCTGCGGCTCGGTGAAGAGGCGATGCAGCAGCATCGCGGCTGAGGCCAGCACGAAGAGGCCAGGAGCCCACGGATAACCCCATGCGCTGAACGGGCGGGCGCTCTGGGGATCGCGTCTGCGCAACACGAACAGGGCCGCCACGGCGAATCCCGAAAAAAGCACAATCGCGAAGCCGGTGTAGTTGACCAGCCCCGACAGCGTCGACGACAACACCAGGACGGCACTCCACGCCGCCTGTGCCCAGATGGCACGCGCGGGCGTGCGGTAGCGTGGATGCACCTCACCGACCGAGGAGACAAACGCCCCATCTCGCGCCATCGCAAAGTAGACACGCGGCCCGGCAAACACCATGGCGCTGATGCTGGCGGCCACGCTGATGATCGTGAAGATCTGAAGAACGTTGCCGGCCACGAATCCGAACAGCCGCTCGGCAACGGTATCCATGAGTCGACCATCACCAACCACGGCCAGGTCGGCGAGCGGCATGGCGTAGAGATACAACGCGTTGAGCGTCACGTAGATGGCGACAACGGCGGCAGTGCCGAGACCAAGGGCAACCGGCACGTTGCGGCCAGGGTCACGAATCTCCTCGGCCACGTACGCAGCGGCGTTCCAGCCCGAATAGCTGAACATGATCGGGATCAGCGCGAGCAGCCAGCCCGTCGCGGGCGCCGTGACTTCATGGCTCGTGGACAAATGGCCCCACGAGCCGGTGCCCAGTGCCAGGCCAAGGGCGATGAAGATCAGAATGCCCGATACCTTGAGGCCCGCCAGGACGTTGTGGACCAGGCGCCCTGGTCCAAGCCCCCGCATGTGAATGAACGACAGCAGAGCGATGGCCGCCAGCGCCACGACGGTCTGTCGCGTCACCACCATGGGGACCACGGGCAGGGGGATGGTCAGCAGTGGCGTATGGTCGGCGGCGGCAGGGACGAAGCGGCCAATCGCATCAGCCAGAAACAAGGCGGACGCGGCAATGGCACCGGAAAACCCGGCCACAAACGACGTCCATCCCGACAGAAACGCCGCCAGCGGTCCAAAGGCGTCCCGGAGGTAGACGTACTCGCCGCCGGATCGAGGCCTGAGGGCTGCCAGTTCGGCGTAGGCCAGCGCGCCGGCAAATACGAGTGCGCCACCAAGAGCCCACACGCCGAGCATGGCGCCTGCGGTCGGCACGAGCCCGGCCACCAGGATCGGCACGTAAAAGATGCCGCCGCCGATGACGTTGGAAACGATGATCGCCGCGGCGTCAAGAGGGCCGAGCCGCCGCTCGAGCGTAGGTGTCGTGGCGTGTGTCGACGCCGGCGTGCCGGAGGTCACAGTCCGGGGGTGCCCGCAGGCGCGGCCAGCAGGAGGCGGCGTTCGATCGTGAATTCGCCGGCAGGCACGATGCGCCCGCCCCGCTTGAGGAAGAGCTTGACGGTCACGTCGCGGAACTTCGAGTGATTAAACAGCTCGCTGCGCGCCTGCTGCTGCAGGGCGAATCCCTGCTTCGAGCGAACGACCAGGGGCTCGGTCGCGGCGCCGGGCGCCAGTCCGTCCGAGGTGATCCCAGTGATGATGATCTCGTCGAGCTCCCGGGGAGCGCCGTTTTCCTCACCCCAGAAATAGGTGATGACCTCCACGGAGCTCAAGGGCTCAGACGCCACGTTCTTGAGGCTGAACGTGATGCTGGGCACGAGCTTGTTGTCTCCGGCCTCGTTGATTCCGGCGTCATGGTAGCCGGAGGTGAAGTCGGTGACCTCGACGGCCGTCTTGAGGTCCACGGAATTGCAGCCGGAGGCGGCGACAAGCGGCACGCACAGCACGGCCAACGCCAGAAACGAGCGCATCAGATGGCGATGGAACATCCCGGGCGATTGTAGATCAGAACTGCGACTCGACGACCCGCTTCTTCGCTTCCTCGCGCGAGATGCGTCCGGAGAACATGGCCGACAGATCCGATCCCTTGATGCGCAGGATCATCGTGCGCGAATCATTCTGCAAACGACGTGAGGGGTCTTCTTCGCTGCGCGCGACGACCGACAACCACTCCTCGTCAGGCACCGCCAGCTTCTGCGAATACTCGAGCATCACGTCGATCAGGCGCTCACGCACGACATTGCGATAAAACGCGTTCGGGTCGCGCAGGAACGGATCCTCGACGACCGGGGACATCGCCGTCGGATCATCCGGGACCACGCCTGTGGCGCGAGTGGGCGTGCCCGTTCCCGAGACCGGACGATTGCCCGGGCCCGTCGGCGACGGCGGCGCCGTCGGTGTCAACTGGCTGAGCAACACCTGGCTCTCGAGAATGATCGGGATCTCGACGTCAAAGAGCACGCCGTAGCCATCCAGCGGAAACCCCTTGGCCCGCGGCTCGCCCACCAGCAACGTGCCAATCGGCATCGTCATCTGCGCGCGCATGACTGTTTCGCTGGCACCTTGCCGCACGGCGTTGACCAGCACGCTCTCCATCAGCTGGAACTGGAAGCGTCTCTGCTGAATCTGCGCCTCGGCAGTCATCCTCTCGCTGCGTGTCTGCTGCGCGGCCAGCGTCGTGGCGGACGCCACGAGCAGACCTGCCACGACGACACGCGCTCTGTCTCGACGCACCATCACTGATTCCCCTTGAACTGCTGCTGTTGCAGGAGCAGAGCTCTGAGACCTTCGAGTTCATGCCGCAGGCTGCTGATGCGGGTGTCGTAGTCCTTGCGCTCGAGTTCCCGCTCCTTTGCGACGGCCCTCATGTAGTCGTAGAACTTCGCCCACTGCACCTGGGCCACGTCGGCTACCAGGGCTTCCGTTTCTCCACGTCGTGCGCTCACTTGCTGACGCGACAGACGGTCGATTTCTCCCTGCACCAAAGCCATCACATCGTCTTCCCGCAGCGACACCGGCAGCGGCGGCAGCTCACGCTGCACAATCGGAACGGTCGGCGGTGGCGGCACCGCCGGATTGGCCTGCACGATGACGGCAGGTTCGGCCGCGGCAGGCGCCACGACGTGAGCGAACATGCCGCCGGCAAGCCCAACCGCAAACATGATTCCGGCTGCGGCGGTCATGGCCCAGGCCGGCACCTGGCGATACCAGGGCACCGGCGTGGTGGTCACAAAAGGCGTCCACACCGACGGGGTGTCCGGGACGTCCCACGCGAGCAGGTCTTCCCGCACCCGGCGGAAGGCGCGAATCTCCGCGCGGCAGTCGTCGCAGGTGTCCAGATGAGCCTCGACCAGCCGGCGCTCGCTGGGCGCCGCCTCGTCATAGAGGTAATCCATCAATCGTTCACGTTGATCGCACATGGTCTGTTCAGTCCTCCGTCGCGCGTGGGCGTCGCGATGGTGTCTGCTCTCCGTTGGAATGCCTGAGTCAACCCGATGAGCTCTCCCAGGAGGCCCGGCGAAGGCTGGCCACCTCCGCCTGCTGCCGCTCGAGTCGACGCCTCAACACCGACAGGCCCTGATAGAGCCGCGTCTTCACCGTGCTGAGTGGACAACCGAGCTGCTCGGCAATCTCCTGGAACGTGAGCCCGTGGTACTCCTTCAACATGATGGCCGTCCGCTGCTCCTCGGGCAGTTCGGCCATCGCCAGCTGCACCGCCGCCGACATTTCCCGCCTGGCGACCAGTTCTTCAACCGACTCGGTCGGCGCCGCCTGCTCATCGGCCAGATCGACCGCGTCTTTGCCCTCGGGCACTTGTGCCAGTGGTGCCCGGCGTTCCTTCCGGACCCAGTCGCGGCACAGGTTCAGGGTGATCCGATAGAGCCAGGACGAGAACTTCGCCTCCCCCTTGAACCCCTTCAGCCCCCGATACGCCCGCATGAAGGCGTCCTGCACGACGTCGCGGGCTTCTTCTTCGCGGCCCAGCGTGCGATACGCGAGGGCAAAAATCGGCCGCTCCCAGCGCTTGACCAGCTGAGTGAACGCCTCTTGATCTCCAGCAGTCGCTCGTGCGACCAGTTCTTCGTCTGACGTCATGGGTGCAGGGGCCCTTGCCGTTGTTCACCTCTTTGGACGGCGGGAAGGGACCGGCAGTCTGTACGAATCTGGACACAGTGTAGCCGAGGCCGCAGAAAGCCTCCCGTTTCGCCAAAGCCGCATGGATGTTAGACTTTCCGGCACGTCATGGCGGACGATCACTTTCTGACGACCGAAGAGGTGCTCGACTACCTCCAGGTCAATCTGCGGACCGTCTACCGCCTCATCAAGGCCGGCAAGATTCCTGCTGTCCGGGTGGGACGCCAGTGGCGCTTCCGCAAACGTGACATCGACGCCTGGCTGGATTCGAGTCGGCAAACCAGCCGCGGCGGCGACAAGGACCGGCCCGGCGACCGGCCGCGCATCCTCGTGGTCGACGATGAGCAGGCCGTGCGGGATCTGCTGGCCAAGACGCTGACAATGGCCGACTACGACGTCGACTCCGCCGCTGATGGGGCCTCCGCCATCGACCGTCTGCGCGCGGTGGAGTACGACCTGCTGATCACCGACCTCAAGATGCCCGGCATGGACGGCCTGTCGGTCATCCGTGAGGCCCGGCGCGCGGCTCCGGACCTGCCGGTCATCATCATCACCGGCTACTCGACGGAAGCCAGCGCCATCGAAGCCATCAACCTCGGCGTCGCCGGATACCTCACCAAGCCGTTCCGCCTGCCGCGCATCCTCGCGGCCACGGCCCGCGCGCTGGGTGAACCCGTGCCCGCGGCCGAAGCCTGATCGCACGCCCGCCTTCGGCGGTGCTGACGCACGACGCATGATCCAACTGTCCGGCCTCACCAAACGTTTCGGCGAACGTGTCCTGCTCGACAACGTCTCGTGGCAGGTCTCGAGCGGCGAACGTGTCGGTTTGTGCGGACCGAACGGCGCCGGCAAGACCACGCTGCTGCGCATGCTCGCCGGCCTCGATGAGCCGGACGCCGGCATCATCATCAAGCCGTCCGGACTGACCATCGGCTATCTGCCGCAGGACGGTCTGGCCCACGCGGGTCGCACGCTTGGTGATGAGGTATCACAGGCCTTCAAGCCGCTGCTCGACGCGCGCGATGAGATGACGGCGATTGAAACGTCACTCGCCGACCCGGCACTTCCCGATGGCGAACACGAACGCCTGCTCGAGCGATATCACGACCTGACCGAGTACTTCCGCCACGAAGAAGGGCACAGCATCGACCTGCGTGTTACGCAGGTGCTCGACGGTCTCGGATTCTCACGCGCCGACCACCAGAAACCGGCCGAGGCGTTCTCGGGCGGCTGGCAGATGCGCATTGCGCTCGCCAAGCTCCTCCTGACACGCCCGGGCCTGCTGCTGCTCGACGAACCCACCAACCACCTGGATCTCGATGCCCGCAACTGGCTCGAGGAGTACCTGGTGGCGTATCCGCACCCGGTCATCCTGGTGTCGCACGACCGCTATTTCCTGGACGCGGTCGTCACCAAGATCGCGGACCTCTCCCTGCGCACAATCACCGACTACGTCGGCACCTACTCGAAGTACCTCGTCGAATACGACGCGCGGATGGAACGTCTGCGCAAGTCGAAGCAGGAACAGGACGATGAAATCGCGCGCATGCGGGCGTTCATCGACCGGTTCAGATACCAGGCCACCAAAGCCGCGCAGGTGCAGAGCCGAATCAAGATGCTCGACAAGGTCGAGATCATCGAAGTTCCGCCAGAGCGAAAACGTGTGCACTTCACGTTTCCGGCCTGCCCGAAATCCGGCCGCATGGTGATCGAACTGACCAATGCCCGCAAGGCATACGGCGACCTGGTGGTCTTCAACGACCTGACACTGCACGTCGAGCGCGGTGATCGCATCGCCCTGGTCGCGCCCAACGGCGCCGGCAAGTCCACGCTGATGCGCATGTTGTCGGGCGCCGAAGCGCCTGACCGGGGTTCCCGACGCGAAGGGCACCAGGTGGTGATGCAGTACTTCGCGCAGGACGAAGCCAATCGCCTCGATCCCACCCGCACGGTCTACCAGACACTGGAGGCGGATTCCCCGATCGGCATGGTGCCGATGATCCGCAACATCCTTGGCGGCTTTCTGTTTGCCGGGGACGACATCTACAAGAAATGCGGAGTGCTCTCCGGAGGGGAGCGCACACGGCTCGCCGTCGCGCGCATGCTGCTGCAGCCGTCCAACACCCTGCTGCTCGACGAGCCGACGAACCATCTCGATCTCGACTCGAAGGACGTGTTGCTCGACGCGCTGGCCGACTTCGGCGGCACCCTGATCTTCGTATCGCACGACCGGTACTTCGTCGACCGGCTGGCCACCAAAATCATCGAAGTGGGCCACGGCACGGCCGTCTCCTATCCAGGCACCTACGCCGAATACCTGTGGAGCAAGGAGAACCGGGCGGCGGCCGCAGCGGCGCCGCCACCAACCCGGGCTGCCGCCACATCGGCAACATCGCCGAAAGCCGCTCACGCAAAAGCGGCGGTGCCGGAGGCGCCCAAGCCGACACCACAACAGTCGTATCAGCAGAAGCGCGAGGCCGACGCCGAGGCACGCAAGGCGCGTCGAGCGCAGGCGGAGCGCGACGCCCGCATCGCCGATCTCGAATCACGCATCGCCGCCCATGAAGCCGAGATCAAGGCACTGGAGGCGCGAATGGCCGAGCCCGCGTTCTACGACGACCGCGCCGCCGCCGACGCCGCAGTGGCCAGACACCAGACCCTGATGTGGGAAGTCGGCGATCTCATGAA
>CBINOO010000022.1:0-43130 GCA_966252305.1 uncultured Acidimicrobiia bacterium | reverse complement strand
TGCCTGCGGCCCAGGGGCGCGTACTACATCATCACCGACATCTCGGGCTTCGGTTTCCCGGATGACGTGACGTTTGCACGGCATCTGGTGAGCGAGGTCCGTGTGGCGTGTGTGCCTGGCAGCAGCTTCTATCGGCAGGGCGCGACGGGCGGCCGACAGCAGGTGCGATTCTGCTTCTGCAAGCGGGACGAGACCTTCACGGCTGCGGCCGATCGCCTGGCGGCCTGGTCCAGATAACCTCGTACAGGCTCGCGTCAGGACGGTCGATGACCAGCCGAAGCTGCGTCGGCAGGCTTCGGAGAATCGGTCGCAGACGGCGCCGTTCCTCCGGCGTGTACCGGTTGAAGTGCACCACCACCCACCGGACCCCGAGTGTGCGAATCTCATCGAGGGCTTCCGGTGAGGGGAACGAGACCAGCGCCGGTTTCGCCTGCAGGTATCGCGCGGGGAAGTGGTCGCTGTAGCCGTTGACCAGCGGCTGCCAGTGGAACGTCGACGACAGCATGTATTCGGTTTGTCGATGCCGCTCGTGTGCTCCCTGGTAGAAGGGAAACTCGACGACCGCGCCGCGCGGCATGGCGGCCAGGCGCCTGTAGACCGCGGGCACTGGTGGCGCGTCCGCGAGGACAAGCGGAATGGCCACCGACTCGACCAATGCGCCCACCACGGCGGCGGTACCGATGACGGATGCGAACCGTGGCTGCCCGCGTCGCAGCCACGTGACCGACAGCGCGGCCAGCATGGCCGTGCCCAGCGTGACCAGCAGGCCCATGCGAATCGGGGCGCGCAGGAAGGAAAAGGCGGGAAGCGTGTGATAGAGCAGCGCGTACAGTCCCGCATCCGGCCCAAGCGAGATCCAGAAGGACAACGCGCAGACCGCCAGATAAAAGCCCACGATCCGCCATCGGCCGGCGCTTGGAGCGCGCCTGGTGAGGACCACTGCGGTGAGGCCCAACAGGACCGCCACAAATCCCGGAAACAACACCTCTCTCCACGATTCGAGGAACGGCAGAATCCATCGATGCACCCACATGGGCGAGGCAAGGTACGCAGCGCCGGTGGTGGAATAGAGCCGGGCCTCATCGAGGGTGCGTCCGAATCCCGCATCACGCACTTCGAGGTAGGGGATGAACAGCGGCAACATGACGGCGCTCACGACCAGCACGCCGACGGCGGTATGCAGCCAGTAGCGCGCCCGTCTCCACTGCCGGTCGCTGACGGCGAACCACAACACACCCAGGCTGACGACCAGCGCTGAAAAAATGCCGTAGTACGCGCAGCCGAGTCCGGTGATGGCCAGAGCGAGGCCCATCGCGGCGCCCCGACGAAGGGTGGGGACCTCCACGAAGCGATGCATCGCGAGCAGCGACAGTGCCGGTCCAAACGTCATCAGCAGCTGGATGTGCGGCAGGTGCGCGAACATGAACGGGCAGAAGGCGTAGATGATGGCGCCCGCGGCCGCGCCGGCGCGACCCGCGCCAATCACGCGGGCAAGCGCGTAGGCACACATCGCGGCGAGCACAAACGCCATCAGGACAACGGAATTGAATGTCGCGTAGGGATTGCCGCCGGTCAGCAGCCAGACGGGAATACCCATCACGCCGGCCAGCAGGTTGGCCTCCGAATACACGAGCGTGTTCGGCTGTGGAAAGAAGATGTTGGCGTCAAACAGCGTGCGCGGAGCGCTCGTCAGCGCATGCGCGACCCACGCCACGTTCCAGACGCCGTGCCGGCCGTCCCCGCTGTCGACACGTCCCGCCGACCCCAGGCGAGCGGCAAGCGGCCACGTCAGCACCACGGCAAGAACACACGAGCACAGGAACGCGAGCAGGGCTTCTCGCGAATGAGCGGACATCTGCGGGACGGCCTAAAATACTGGCCGGATGCTCGAATCTTATCTCACGCGGCTGGCCCGCATCGGCGGTCCGGTGTGTGTGGCTGCGGCAATCTGGTGCGCCGCCGGACAGGTCAGTGTGGTCGCCGCCGTCGGCTTCGGGCAGCACATCGTGGCGCCGGCTCCGTGGTGGGTATTCGTGGTGGGGGCCGCGTTCGCCTGGCTCGTGCCGGGCTGGCGGCGTTCGCCGGTCACCGCACTGCCCGTTGCGTTGACCATCCTGCCCTGGCTGCCCATTCCGCTGCCGGCGGTCGGCCTGATCTGGACGGGACCCATGGCGTGGGTTCCGGTATTGGCGGCATTGGCCGCCGCGGTCGGCAGCCGGCCGCTTGGCACTTTGGCGCGACGGGTCGGCGCCGACCATCACACGCGCGCGCCGTGGATTGCTGCCGGTGTGACGCTCTGTCTCGGTCTGGCGACGTTGTGGTCGTTGCAGCCACGGTTGCCCGGGGGCGATGAGCCGCACTATCTGGTGATCACCCAGAGCCTGCTCCGTGACGGAGATCTCCGCATCGAGAACAACCACACCGATCGGGACTATGCACCTTACTACTCGGGGACGTTGCGCCCGGACTACATCAACCGCGGACAGGATGGGCAGATCTATTCGATTCATGCGCCGGGTGTGTCGGCGCTCGTCCTGCCGGGTTTTGCGGTTCTCGGATTGTTTGGGGCACAGCTGACGATCATCCTCTGCCTGGCCCTGACGGCAGTGCTTGTCTGGCAAACGTGTTTTCGTGCGACGAGGGACGTTGCCGCCGCGTGGTTCGCGTGGGCGTCGGTGTTCGGATCGACCACTGCATTGCTGCTGGGGGTCATGGTGTTTCCTGATAGTCCCGCGGCCCTCGGGACGGCGGCCGTGGTGTGGCTGCTCGTTCGGCTGGCGACCGACAGTTGCGACGTGCGTGTCCGCGCATTTCTCGCTGTCGGCACGGCGCTGGCCGCGCTGCCCTGGCTGCACACCCGCTTCGCAGTCCTTGCCGGGCTCGGGGGATTGGCCGTCGTGGTTGCTGTTGCGGCCGCTCGCGGCCTGCCCTGGCGGGAGCGGGCGATGCGGCTGGCGGCGTTCCTGGTCGTCCCCGCGATCAGTGCCGCTGCCTGGCTGCTGTCGTTCTGGATGATGTACGGCACATGGGATCCTCGCGCACCGTATCGCGGCGCCGAGTCGATTCGCGAGTGGATCTGGGGCTCGGTGGTTGGCCTGTACACCGATCAGCAGTTTGGTCTGCTGACGTTCGCGCCGGTGCTTGTGGCGGCCTTTGTCGGGAGTTGCCGCGCTGCCGATCGGTCATTGCGACGCGTCTGCCTCGTCACCGGCTCGATGCTGGCCGTGTACACGATGGCCGTGACGAGTTATCACATGTGGTGGGCCGGCCTCCCCGGGTTGCCGGCGCGTTTTCTCACGGCCGCGTTACCGCTGCTTGCCGTGCCGCTGGCGGTCGGTTGGCATCGCGCGACCTCGGCGGGACGCACCGTGCTGCTGACCATGCTTGCGGCGTCCTGGGCCATGGCCGCACTGGTCATCGGACTTGACCACGGAGCGTTGGCGTTCAACTACCGCGACGGACAGGCAGCCTGGCTCGAGTGGCTCAACCGCGTGGTGAATCTGCCGCGTGCGTGGCCCAGCTTCTTCTGGCGCAGTCAGGGCGAGTTCCTCACGCACGTCGGAGCGCTGCTGGTGGTCTGGGCCGCCGGGTGGGGCATCGTGCGTGTCTTTGCCCGCCGATACGCCGATCGGGCCGATGTGGGCCGGGTGGGTGTCGTGGCGTGGGTCTTGTGCGGCCTGATGGCCGGCGCGGAGGTGGGCTGGCGGCTGAACGGGGTGACCGGACTCGATCCCGCGCGTTCGCAGCTGTCGGTCCTGGCTGCCGACTCCTTGTGGGGCATCGGTCCGCTGTCGGTCAGCCGATTCGATCCGGCGTCACTGGTGATTCGCCCTGATGAGGCGCCGCTATCCGATCGCCCCTCTCCGGTAGTCATGGCCATGGGGCCCGTGCCGGCTGGTGTCTTCAGGCTGGAACTGGTTCTGGACGAGGCGCGCGACGCTCAGGTGCACGCCGTGGTCCGGATCGGGCGTTCGAGGGATCCACTCGCGCAGGTCGTGCTCTCACCCGGCGACGCCTCCGCGGTGCCGCTGCCACTCCCCCTCGGGGCCGCATCGCTTGTCGTGGAGGTGTCCGAACCGGAAGCCGCGCAGAATGTGCGGGCAGGATTGCGAGCGCTGTCCCTGTCGCGATCCATGGACACGCAGGCGCGCACGTTCGTCCGGCGGGCCGGAATCGACACATGGTTCGCCGACGATGCGGTGTTCGTTGAGCCGGAGGGTTTCTGGGTGCGTGGTGGTCAGCAGACCACCGTGGCGTGGACCGGCGGAGCGTCTGCGGCCGGCAGGTCTCGGACGCTGGTGATTCGTAATGGCGGCGCCCGGAACGAGGTCTCGATCCAGATGGACGGCTGGTCGCAGACGCTGTCGCTGGCCGAATGGGAGGAGCAGATGGTCACGCTGCCGGCCGCCAATGCGGCCGGCGCGTGGGTGGTGCAGATTCGTTCGGCGTCTGGCTTCCGTCCCTCAGACACCTCGGGCGACGATCGCCGGTATCTCGGTGTCTGGATTCCGTTCAACTGACGCCGAGCCGCTCAGAAGCGGATTGCGCCTCCGAGCCAGAAGCCCTGGAACTTGATGTCGCCCTGATCATCCTCGATCTTGAGGAAGGTCGTCATGCGGCGCCACCCGGCCTGTACCCCGAAATTGCGGGTCAGGCTCAGCGTGCCGTACACATCGATGTCCGCGTAGTTGGCTTCGTACTTCTCGTCGATCTCCGGGATCTTCAGTCCGCTGACTTCCGCCGTGATTGAGAGAATCGGCAGCGGATACAGTCGCGCCACGGCCCCGATGGCCGGCAGGGGCGCCCTGGCCTTGGTCGCCTCGGCTGACACCGGAGACGTCAGGCTGGCGCCCATCTGGGTGTAGCGGCCTTCAAGCAGCAACCCGAGGTACCCGCGGTCGGTATAGATGAAGTCGAATTCGTAGCCGAAGCGCCAGACCTTCCAGTCGAACGTCGAGTTCACCGGCACATTCACCGGATACAGGATCCCGTTGAAGACAATGTCGCGGTCGAGGGTGGCTTCCGTCGAATAACTCACCGGCGTGTATTGCACCCGCAGCTTGTGCTTGCGCCCCGGGCGCAGCACCAGCCGGCCGTCTCCGAAGTTGATGGTGGTGAAGTCGAGGTCGGACACGAAGTCGATCTGCGAACCCACGATGCCGAACTGCTCGCTGGCGACCGTGCCATGTGGCGCGGGCCGCCACATCCCGCCGCTGATTTCGATCCGGTAGTTTTCGCCGGGCGGCGTTGACGCGGCCACGGTCGTTTGCTCCGTCTGTGCGGATGTGATGGCCGGGGTGAGGGCCAGAAGACCGCTCGCGGCGATCACACGAAGAAGAACTCGAACACGCATTGTTATACTGCCTCCATGGTGCGGGCGCTCCTGCGGCTGCGGCCGTATGTCGTGAGCGTCCGGCGCCCGGTGCTGGCCGGGGTGGCGTGGACCGTCCTGGCCACCGCCATTTCGCTCGTTGCTCCTCTCATCCTCAAGTTCGTCGTCGACGCCCTGCTCGCAGGGGTCAGCCAGAGGCAGTTGGCCCTGCTTGCGGCTGCCGTCCTGGGGGTCGCCGTGCTTGATGGCGTCTGTCGCTACTGGATGCGCCAACGGATTATCGGCGCCTCGCGCGCAGTGGAATATGCCCTCCGGAACGATTTTTTTGCCCACCTGCTGCGCCTGTCGTTGTCGTACTACCAGGCCAATCGGATTGGCGACCTGATGTCGCGGTCGACCAGCGATCTGGGAGCCGTACGGATGATGGTCGGGCCGGCCGTCATGTACTTCCTTGGCACCGCGCTCGGTTTCGTGCTCGCCGTCGCCATGATGCTGACCATCGATCCCTGGCTGACCCTGGTGGCGCTGGTGCCCCTGCCACTGGTGTCGGTGGCCACACATCTGTTTGGCAAGGCCATCCACGAACGGTTTGACCGGATTCAGGCACAACTGTCCGACTTGTCCGCCGTCGTCCAGGAGTCACTGTCAGGCGTCAGGGTCGTGCGGGCGTACCAGCAGGAGCCGTTTGAGTTGAAGCGGTTCGGCGCGGCCAACGACGAATACGTGCGTCGGAATCGCGGGTTAATCCGCCTGCAGTCGGCGTTTTACCCGAGCCTGGGTTTCTGTTTCGGCCTCAGCGGTCTGGTGGTCCTGTGGGTGGGTGGCACTCGCGTGATGGACGGGCAGATTTCGCTGGGTGACTTCGTCGCCTTCAGTCGTTACCTGGTGTTGCTCAGTTGGCCCCTGATTGCGTTCGGCTGGGTGATCAACATCGTGCAGCGGGGCATGGCGTCATGGTCACGCATGCTCGAAGTGATCGACACGGCGCCGGCCATTACCGACGCCGAGGCACAGCCTGATGTGCTGGTCGAGGGCATTGCCGGAGCGATCGAGGTGCGTGGCCTCACCTTCACCTATCCAGGGACGGACGTCCCGGTGTTGCAGGACGTGAGTTTTCACGTGCGGGCAGGGCAGACCGTGGCAATCGTGGGCGCCACGGGTTCGGGGAAGTCGACGCTGATCCAGCTGCTGCCACGCCTGCACGAGCCGCCTGCCGGCACGGTGCTGGTGGACGGCGTTGACGTGCGGCATGTTCCGCTGGCACGACTGCGTGGCGCCATTGGCATGGTGCCGCAGGAACCTTTCCTGTTTTCGGACTCCGTGGCGCACAACATCGCGTTTGGCCGCGAAGGCGCGCCACGCGAGGCGATCGAGGCCGCCGCCACGGCCGCAGGCCTTGACACCGACGTCGCCGGGTTTCCGCAGGGACTGGACACGATGGTGGGTGAGCGCGGCATCACGTTGTCCGGTGGGCAGAAGCAGCGCGCGGCCATTGCCCGTGCCCTGCTCGTCGATCCGCGGATTCTCATCCTCGACGATGCGCTGTCGGCGGTGGATACGGCGACGGAGGAGGCGATTCTGGCGAAGCTGCGTGACGTCCGACGGGCGCGCACCTGCCTGATCGTGGCCCACCGCGTCTCCACGGTGCGGGACGCCGATCAGATTCTCGTGCTCGATCAGGGGCGCATCGTCGAACGCGGCACCCACGACAGCCTGCTGGCCCACGCGGGGCTCTACGCGGCGATGGATCGGCGACAGCGCCTCGAACAGGAGATCGCCGCGTCATGAGTCAGATGCAGGACGACGTCGTCGGCAAGGCGTACGACGCGACGCTGATGCGCCGCCTCCTGCAGTATTTGCGTCCGCACTGGCTGCACGTCATCTGGGCATTCGTCGCCATCGTGGGCGGGTCGCTGGCGGAACTGGCGCAGCCGTGGTTGACCTCCAAGGCGATCGACGATTTCATCCAGACCGGCGATCGGGCCGGGCTGTGGTCGCTGGCGCAGTTGTTGCTGGCGCTGCTGGTCGCCAACTTCGTCTTTGAGTACCTGCAGACGTCGATCATGCAGACGATCGGGCAGCGCATCCTGCACCGCATCCGTCAGGACGTGTTCACGCACCTGCAGCGTCTGGACGTGAAGTTCTACGACCGGCATCCCGTCGGCCGCCTCATGACACGGGTCACCACGGACGTCGACGCGCTGAACGATCTGTTCGCCTCCGGTGTCGTGACCGTGTTTGGCGACCTGCTCATGCTGTTCGGCATCATGGGCGCGATGCTGATGATGGACTGGCGGCTGGCGCTGGTGGCGTTCGCCGTCTTGCCGTTCATCGCCTGGGCGACGGCCTGGTTTCGGCGAAACGTCCGTGACAACTATCGCCAGGTGCGTGGTCTCGTGGCCAGGCTCAATGCCTTCCTGCAGGAGCACCTGACCGGAATGGGCACCGTGCAGCTGTTCCACCAGCAGGCGCGCAGCTTCCGCGAGTTTGATCGCATCAATCGGGAACACCGCGACGTGAACATTGCGTCGATCTTCTACTACGCGCTCTTTTATCCGATCATCGAGGTGCTGGCCGCGTTGTCAGGCGCCCTCATCATTTTCGTTGGCGGCGGCTGGGCCCTGGACGGCACGGTCAGCCTCGGCGTGCTCGTCGCGTTCCTCCAGTATTCGCGCCGTTTCTTTCAGCCCATCAGCGACCTCTCGGAGAAGTTCAACATCCTCCAGGCCGCCATGGCCGCCTCCGAGCGCATCTTCGGCCTGCTCGACACCCCAATCGACATGAAGCAGGTCCAACAGGCAGGGCCTGTCGGACCGGTCGGACCTGTCGCCCCCGTTTCCATCGAGTTCGACCATGTGTGGTTCGCATACGTGGATGACGTCTGGGTCTTGCGGGACGTGTCGTTTGTCGCCAAGCCCGGTCAGCGCATCGGCATTGTTGGCGCCACAGGATCAGGCAAGACCACCATCATCAACCTGCTGCTCCGTTTTTATGATGTGCAACGAGGACGCATCCTCGTTGATGGCGTCGACGTGCGTGAGTGGCCGCTGGAGGCGTTGCGCGCGAAGTTCGCGCTGGTCCTGCAGGACGTGCATCTGTTCTCGGGAACCGTCGCAGGCAACATCAGGCTGGGCAGGACGGATATCAGCGACGAGCGTATCAGGGCGGCAGCCACGGCCGTACATGCCGATCGATTCATCACGCGGCTCAGTGGCGGCTACGACCATGCGGTCGCCGAGCGCGGCGCCACGCTGTCGGTGGGCCAGAAGCAGCTGCTGTCGTTTGCGCGAGCGCTGGCGTTTGATCCGTCGGTGCTGGTCCTGGATGAGGCGACGTCAAGCGTGGATACCGAGACGGAAGCGCTCATCCAGGACGCGCTGCACACGTTGATGGCCGGACGAACCGTATTTGCCATCGCGCATCGGTTGTCGACCATTCAGGACATGGATCGCATTCTCGTGCTGCACAAAGGCCAGCTGCGTGAAAGCGGCACCCATCAGGAACTGCTCGGCCTGGGAGGCCTGTACTTCCGGTTGTGGCAGGTGCGTCCGCTCAGCGTGCCGACGTCTTCGGATCCCAGCCCAGCCGAAGGGTTGTGACCGCCGCGCGCCGGCGGCCCAGCTCCAGGGCTTCGTAACAACTCCAGATGTAGATATCGATCACGCGACCCTGCACGGCCGGTCCGGTGTCGAGCACGGTGTAGATGCCTTCGTAGGCTTCCGGGAGGCCTTCGATGCGGATCACCGAACCCGGGGGGAGCAGGGCCGGGTCGGCAGCGGCGATGCCCTCCCGCACACGAACGCCCGACGCGGTCGTCTCGCCCTTGCAGTATGCCGTCACCTGGAATCTGACCGTGCGGCCTGGGGACGGGGCTTCAGTGTCGCTGGCTGACTCGATGCGTGTCTCCCGGGAGTCACGGATGACCCCTTCGTAGACAAAGATGAACGCCCCGGCCGCCAGCACGGTCATGAGCAGTTTCATCCGCAAGGAGCGCGACAGATTCCAGGGCATGCGGATACCCGGGAACTGTACCCCATCAGGCTGCGGCTGCGGTCAGAAGTGGCTGAAGCCGTCTGGGAGCGGCGTTGCGCTGCCTTCGCCGACCAGGATGACGTCCGCGCCCTTGGTACATGTGCCGATTTCGGTAATCGGGGCTTCGCCGGCCTGGCGAATGGCGGCCTCGAAGAGCCGTCGGCGTCGGCGCGGCACGGCAAACAGCAGCTCGTAGTCTTCTCCGCCGCCCAGGGCCTGCTCGGGCGTGGCCCCCGGATGTACTGGAATTCGCGCAGCGTGGATGTCCGCGCCGCAGCGACTGGCGCCACACAACTGACGCAGGGCATCCGCGAGCCCGTCGGACACGTCCATGCAGGCCGATGCCGATCGGTTGGCCGCGACGACGCGTCCGGTGCGCAGGCGTGCGACCGGCCGCACGTGTGCGCTGATGCACTCGCGCGCCGTCTCGTCGGCCGGCGCATCGCCGGTCATGAGCATCGCAAGGCCTGCTGCGGCTGCGCCCAGCCGGCCGGTGACGAGCAGCGCATCCCCGGGCCTGGCGCCCGATCGACGAAGCAGCCGCCGTGGACGTGCCACACCCATGGCGGTGACGTCGACCATCAAGGGACCCGGTGAACGGGAGAGGTTGCCGCCAATGACGGCGGCGCCTGCCGCGCGCGCAGATGCCGCGATGGCGTCAATCAATGCGTCGAAGTCATCGAGCGTCAGGGTCGGTGGGAGGACGAGCGATACCAGCAGCGAGCGGGGCATCGCCCCCATCGAGGCAAGGTCGCTGATATTCACGGCGACGGCTTTGGCGCCGATATCCGCCGCGGTCGACCACGCGCGCCTGAAATGCACATCCTCGACCAGGACGTCCGTGGTGATGACGTCGACCATGCCGCGCGCCGGTACCGTCACGGCCGCATCGTCACCGATGCCGACGAGCACGTGAGCCGCGGACGACGGCACACGGGTCGAAAGGCGCGCGATGAGCGCGCGTTCGGTGAGGTCGCTGATGATCATGTGGGAAGGGCCGGGGCTGAGAATGGCCCCGCTTTGCCGTGTGGGGAGGTCGAATGAACCTGCAAGTGCAGGTGGAGCCGCTCAGAGCCGCGCTTCAGGCTTCCTCTCCACGGAGGCATGCACACCACGCGGCGTCGCAACTCACTTGGGAAAAAAAGCATCGGCTCAAACGACGCTCCGATCCATCACGAACAAAGCAGGACGCCGAGATCGATACTACACCGCAATGCGCTGCTGTCCACTGAGAACCGCATCCACCAGTCGTTCGAGGGCCGCCGTGCGTTCGAGGACATCGCCTTCCCGGCCCTGGGTATCCATACGCAGGCGGTGGAGTTCGTCGGCCAGGTTGAGGGCGGCAATCACCGCGATGCGGAGGGAGTCGGCGCTCGAGAGTTCTTCGGCGGCCAGCCGCATCTTCTGGTCTACGTACGCGGCAAGTTCCGCGATGTAGGCCTGATCGAGTTCACTGCGCACCGCATAACGCTGGCCGTGAATCTCGACGGTGATGACTCGCGTGGACATCAGACGCCCAGTTTGTCGATGTGCGCGATCATTTCGACCACACGATTGCGAATTTTCTCGCGTTCCTCGCGCAGCGTGGCGGCCTCGGCCGTGCCGGATTCGGCTTCTGTCAGCCGCGTCCTGGCGACTTCAAGCTCTCGCTCGAGGCGGGCGACGGTGTCGAGCGCCTGGCTGCGTTCGGCGCGCAGCGTTTCAATCATGCCCACCAGCTGGCGGACTTTTTCTTCGAGCCGATCAATCGGCTGCAGTTCAGTCGTCGTTCGTGACATCAGCGTCCTCGTACCTCTGCTCCATGTTCGGCGATCAGTGCTTCAACAATCCGGGTGAACGCGTCGTCCACCTCCATGTCGGTCAGTGTCCGCCCGTCATCCTGGAAGGTCAGGCGGAACGCCAGACTGACCTTGCCTGCCGGAATGTTCCGGCCCTGATACCTGTCGAATTCAACGACCGAGCGCAGCCACGGAATCGGCTGCTGGCGAATCGTCGCACGAAGCGCAGCGGCGGGCAAGCTGTCGGCCACGAGCAGCGCGACGTCGCGAATGACGGCGGGGAAGCGGGGCACTGCGGCCACCTTCGAAATCGCCGCGCCGTCACCGGCAAACGCGCCAAGATCGAGGTGCCCCGCCACCACCTGCGCGCCCTGCGGCAGCCCGCGCGCCTCGGCTACACGCGCATCAATCTGTCCCACGAGACCGACGGGCTGTCCGTCGAGCGCGAGCTGCGCCGTCCGTCCCGGCACGTATCCGGGCGCGGTTGCTGGCGACGAGGTGAGCGTGAGGCTCCAGGCGTCGGCGACGACCGCCGCGATCCCCAGCGCGTCGAAGAGGTCGACCGGAGTGGAGGACTGGCTCCAATGCGCGTCACGTGAGCCGCAGAGCACCCAGCCCACCTGCTGGGATTCACCAGTGGGCGCGAAGATCGCTCCCGCTTCGAACAGGCGCACATCGTCGATGCCGCGTCGACGGTTGTAGATCAGCGCATCGAGCAGGCCGGGCACGATTGACGGCCGCAGGACCGCGAACTTCTCCGACAACGGATTCGCGATTTCGACAAGTGATGCGCCCTCGACCATGAAGGGCTCAGCCGCCGAGCGCTCCATGAAGGTGAATGTCACCGCTTCCTGGAGACCTGCGCCGCACAACAGGCGACGAAGACGTCGACTCCGGAGCACTCCGGCATCGGACACCCGCGGCGCTGATTGCAGCGCCGGAAAACTCGCAGGGACACGGTTGACGCCCCAGTGCCTGCCGACCTCTTCGATGAGGTCCGCCTCTCGCGCCACGTCCACTCGCCAACTCGGCACGGCAACCGACCACCCATCGGCGATTGCCGTCAGGCTGAAGCCAAGGCTGGACAGGATGCGCTCGACTTCTTCGGCCGGCACCGTGTCCCCGAGCAGCCGCGCGAGCTTCTGCGTGCGAAGTGTCACGGTGCGAGCAGGGTGTGGTGAAGGGTAGACGTCGGTGATGGCGCTTGCGCGTCTGCCGGCGCCGATCCGCTCGAGGAGCTCGAGTGCCATGGTGATGGCGTCCGGCCCGCCGTTCACGTCGGCGCCGCGCTCAAATCGCGTGGAGGCCTCGGTCTTCAGGCCGAGCCGCTTGCTGGTGGCGCGCACCGTGGCGGGCTGGAAGTACGCCGCTTCCATGGCAATGCGAGTCGTTGCCGATGAGACTTCCGAAGCCGCGCCCCCCATGACTCCTGCGATACCCACGGCCCCGGAGTCATCCGCGATCACGAGCATCGAGTCGTCGAGCGCGCGCTTGACGCCGTCGAGTGTGGTCAGTGTTTCGCCCCGTGTCGCCAACCGCGCGACCAGCCGGCCGCCGGCCACCTTCGATGCGTCGTACGCATGCATCGGCTGGCCCATCTCGAGCATCACGTAGTTGGTGACATCGACGATGTTGTTGATGGCACGCACACCGCATGCGGTGAGTCGATCGACCAGCCACTGCGGCGACGGACCAACGGTGACGTCAGCCATGGCCAGCGCGAAGCGGCCGCAGAGCGGCGACGCGATGTCGACGCGCACCTCGGCACTTCGGACCCCCGGCACTTCGGCACTCCGGAACTGCGGCACCTCGGCACTTCGGAACCCCGGCACTTCGGCACTCCGGAACTTCGTGGCAGCCTCCCTCGCCAGTCCTCGCACCGACAGGCAGTCAGGGCGGTTCGCCGTAATCTCAAAGTCGATGGCGTCGCCGTCGATAGCGGCGATCTCGAAACCGGTGTCGGCGATGCCTCGGGCAAGCGCTTCCGTGGTGATGTCGGCGGACAGGCCGGCGAGCTCCCGAATCCACGAGGCCGGGGCTTTCATAGCGCCACCTGCTGGAGGAAGCGGAGGTCGTTTTCGTAGAACATGCGGATGTCGTCCACTCCGTACAGGCGCAAGGCCAGCCGCTCGATGCCCACGCCGAAGGCAAAGCCCGTGTACCGGTCGGCGTCGTATCCCACGGCCTCAAAGACAGCCGGATGCACCATGCCGCAGCCGAGGATCTCAATCCACCCGGTGTGTTTGCAGAGGCCGCAACCCTTGCCGCCACAGCCCTGGCACTGCACGTCCATCTCTGCCGATGGTTCGGTGTAAGGAAAGAAGCTCGGACGGAAACGCGTGGCCACCTTGCCGCCAAAGAACTGCTCGGCGAAGCCATTCAATGTGCCGCGCAGGTCTCCGAGGCTGATGCCCTCGTCCACGACGAGTCCTTCGATCTGCGTGAACATCGGGGTGTGTGTCGCGTCGAAGTTGTCGCGACGATACACGCGGCCCGGCGCAATCACGCGCACCGGCGGCTCGTGGCGTTCCATGTAACGAATCTGCATGCCCGACGTGTGCGTACGCAGCAGCGTCGCCGGTCGGCCGGCGGTGGGGCCGCTTGGCGTTGTCGGCACCGGCGAGGAGAGGTACAGGGTGTCCTGCATGTCACGCGCCGGGTGTTCGGCGGGCATGTTGAGGGCCTCGAAGTTGTGCCAGTCGTCCTCGAGTTCCGGTCCCTCAATCACCTGGTAACCCATCGCCAGGAAGATGTCTTCCACGCGCTCGCGCACCTGCGTGAGTGGATGCCGGCGGCCAAGCCGCGGCAGACGTGGAGCCAGCGTGACATCCACGGCGTCCTTTGGCCTGGTGGTCGCCGCCAGTTCGGCTTCCCGCGAGTCGAGCGCCGCCTCGATCTCCTGCTTGAGGGCGTTGGAGGCCGCGCCGAGCGTACGCTTCTCTTCCGGCGTCGCGCTGGCAATCGACTTGACGAGCGCCGTCACGAGGCCGTGCTTGCGGCTCAGAAATCGGTCACGCAATTCCTTGAGGGTGGCCGGCGAATCAGCGGCGGCCAGAGCGGACTGAAACTGGGCGCGGAGGTCGTCAACAGCGGGCAAAGACATTGCCGTGACATTGTACAAGGCGGCATGCACCCTCCCGCGTGCCATACTGAGCGAGGGGCATGATGCAATCGACTGATGCAGTGGAGTCGCTACGAGGGCGCGGCCGGATCTTTCAGGACGGCCAGCTCATGATGGAGGCGGCCAGGTACGTCGTGCACATCAGCACGCCGCGCGAGCCTGGGGACATACGCCTGGAAGGTGTGTTGATGAGCGACGCGCCGTTCAGCCTGTTGCGGCAACCCATCGAACTGGAACTGGAGGACGGGCGCCGTTGGGCGTGCCGGCTGCAATCCACGTCTGGAGACCTGGTCGACCGGGGCGGACTGCTGCCGGCCGACTCCGCACGCTCGTAAGCACGACAAAAACCCGGCCACCCTTGCGGGCGCCGGGTTCTTTGTGTGTGGGAAGACGGAGTCTGTCAGGCGCGCGCGGCGGCGGGCTTGGCAGCCGGAACGGCAGCCGCGGCCTTGGCGGCCACCTGCGCGAACACCGCGGGGTGGTTCACGGCCAGTTCCGCGAGGCTCTTGCGATCCAGCGCGATGTTGGCGGCCTTCAGTCCGTTGATCAACCGACCGTAGGTGAGGCCGTTTTCACGCGCAGCCGCGTTGATACGGACGACCCACAGCTGGCGGTAGTCGCGCTTCTTGCGGCGACGACCGACAAAGGCGCTGTTGAGCGCCCGGTCGACGGATTCCTTGGCGGCGCGGTAGAGCTTGCTCTTGTTGAGGTAATAACCCTTCGCCAGCTTCAGCAGTTTCTTCCGCTTGGCGTTGCGAACGGTTCCTCTCTTGACGCGAGGCATGGTTCTTCTTCCTTCTTATCGCTTAGTCGTACGGCAGCATGCGCTTGAGGCGGGGGGCGTCGGCCGGATTGACGACCTCGCTGCCACGCATCTGGCGCTTGCTCTTGGTGGTCTTGCTCGTGAGGATGTGGCGCTTGAACGCCTTTGACCTCGTGAATTTGCCCGAGGCGGTTTTCTTGAACCGCTTGGCCGCCCCGCGGTGCGTCTTGATCTTCGGCATCTTCAGTCTCCCTGAACTTCTTCCGTCGTCTTTGGCGCCGCCTGCGCGGGCTGCGGACGCTTGATCCCGGGCCGTGGCGCCAGGATCGTGTGCATCTGGTTGCCTTCCTTCTGCGGCGCGGACTCGATGATCGCCATCTCGCCCAGCTCGGCTGACAGCCGCTCGAGGATGCGCCGCCCGATCTCGGGATGCGCCATCTCGCGGCCGCGGAAGAAAATCGTCGCCTTCACCTTGTCCCCGTCCTCGAGGAAGCGCTCGATGTGCTTCTTCTTGAACTGGTAGTCGTGCTCGTCGACCTTCGGCCGGAACTTGATCTCCTTGACCTCGATCACCTTCTGGTGACGACGCGCCGCTCGGGTGCGTTTTTGCTGCTCATACTGGTACTTGCCGAAGTCCATGATTCGGCAGACCGGCGGAACAGCCGTCGGAGAAATCTCCACCAGGTCCAGCCCCTTGCCTCGCGCAATCGCGAGTGCCTGCGGTGGGGGCATGATCCCCAGCTGTTCCCCGGTTTCGTCGATCACCCGGATCTCGCGGACCCGGATACGTTCGTTGGTGCGGACGCGGTCGTCTCGGCGCGGCCCTCGGTCGTAGGCGATAACAGACTCCTTCTTATCCGGCCCCGGCCGGACGGCAACAGCCGACTATTCTACCGCCTTTCGGCCTGTTCTGTCTGTACCGCCGCAAGGAAGTCGGTCAAGGACCGGGCTCCCTGGTCGCCGGCGGCCCGGCTCCGGACCGCAACCAGCCCCTCGGCGACCTCCCGATCCCCCAGGACCAGCATATAGGGGACTTTCTGGAGCTGCGCTTCACGAATCTTGAACCCGATTTTTTCGACCCGGCCGTCCAGGGTGACGCGGAATCCGGCGCCGGCGAGCGTGGCCCGGACCTGTTCCGCCCATTCCAGGTGCCGGTCCGCCAGCGGGAGCACGGCCATCTGCACCGGTGCCAGCCACAGGGGGAATGCCCCGGCGTAGTGCTCAATGAGCATCGCGATGAACCGCTCGAAGCTGCCAAAGATCGCGCGGTGGATGACCACCGGCCGGTGCTCCTGGTTGTCGGCCCCGACGTACTTGAGGTCGAACCGCTGGGGCATCTGGTAGTCGAGCTGGATGGTCGCGCACTGCCACTTCCGGCCAATCGCGTCGGTGACGTCGAAGTCGATTTTCGGGCCGTAAAACGCGCCGTCGCCTTCGTTAACCGTATAGGCAACCTCGGCCGCCTGCAGCGCCGACCGCAGCTCAGCCTCGGCGTGGTCCCAGGTCTCGCGCTCGCCGAGGAATTCCTCCGGACGGGTCGACAGCTTGACCTCGTAGGTCAACCCGAAGTCGCCGTACACACGTTTCACCAGGCGCAGCAGGGCCTCGACTTCCGAGCCGATCTGCGACTCCATCACAAAACAATGCGCATCGTCCTGCGAGAACTGCCGGACGCGGGTCAGCCCCGAGAGCACGCCTGAGGCTTCGTTGCGATGCAGCGGCGTCTGCTCGTGCAGACGCAACGGCAGGTCGCGATACGACCGCGTCTCGCTGCCAAACACCAGCATGTGGCCCGGGCAATTCATCGCCTTTACGCCCATCGCGGTGTCATCACCCTCTGGCCGCCCCTTGCCGCCTCCCGCTGCTTCTTGTTTCCCCTCAACCAGAAACATGTTTTCGCGGTAGTGCGACCAGTGCCCGGAGGTTTCCCACAGCGCCTTGTTGAAGATCAGCGGTGTCTTCACCTCCGTGTAGCCGGCAGGGAAGAGCACCTCGCGCATGTAGTTGGCGAGGGTGTTGTACAGCGTGGTGCCTTTGCCGAGCCAGAACGCCGCACCCGGCGCCCACTGGTGGAACGTGAACAGGCCGAGGTCCTTGCCCAGCTTGCGATGGTCACGCTTCTTGGCTTCTTCGATGCGGTGCAGGTACGCCTTGAGGTCGTCGTCCTTGAAGAACGCCGTGCCGTAGATGCGCTGCATCGGCTGGTTCTTCGCGTCGCCCTTCCAATAGGCATTGGAGGCGCTGAGCACCTTGAACGCCTTCAGGCGCGACGTGCTGGGCACGTGCGGGCCGACGCAGAAATCCACAAACGTGTCGCGGTCCTTGATCGTGTAGCAGGAGACGTGGGACTGGCCCTCCGTCTTCTCCTGAATCAGCTGGACCTTCAGCGGTTCGCCGCGCTGCTTGAAGAACTCGATCGCCTCCTCGCGCGGCCACATCTGCCGCTCGAATACGAGGTCCTGCGACGCGAGCTGCTTCATCCGTGCCTCGATCTGCTCGAGGTCTTCAGGCAGGAAGGGACGATTGACCACGAAGTCGTAGAAGAACCCGTCATCGGTGGGCGGTCCAATGCCGCACTGCGCTTCGGGGAACAGTTGTGTCACTGCCGCTGCCAGCAGGTGCGCCGTCGAATGGCGGTACACATACATCGCGTCGGGGCCATCCGGCGTGACCAGACGCACGCGGACGTTGGTCGTCAACGGGTGCGACAGATCGACGAGCCGGTCGTCGACATACGCGACCAGCGCTTTTTTGACGACGCCGCTGGGCAGGGTCTGCTGGGCAAATTCGCCGACGGTGAGCCCGGCCTCGATGCTGCGTTCGGATCCATCGGGCAGGGTGACGGTGACGTGAGACATGATTGTGCTAATTCTGGCGCATTCGCTTGGTGGCCTGCCAACCGAAGCGGCGAGCGAAGCGAGTGTTCCGCGAAGGATGGTAGGCACGGGCGGACTCGAACCGCCGACCTCCTGCATGTCAAGCAGGCGCTCTAACCAGCTGAGCTACGCGCCTATCCGGGCCAACCGCCCTGAGGCGAACCCTGATTATAGCCGTTCGTGTTCAGCGGTTGACAGATTTTCTCAGTGTCTGACCGGGAGTGAAGCGAGGCACGCGGGCGCGGGCAATCTTGAGTGGCGCCCCGGTCTGTGGATGACGGCCCGTGCGCGGCGGGCGGTCCGCCGTGCGGAACGTGCCAAAGCCCACGAGTGTGACGGCGTCTCCCTTCACCAGCGCACGGGTGATGCCGTCCAGAAACGAGTCGATGGCCGCCTCGGCGGTGATCTTGGTCAACCCCGTGTCATCGGCCACCTTGGCGATCAACTGCTGACGGGTCATTACTCTCCGGACCGGGGACGCAGGCGTTCCAGCGCCTTCGTCAACATGTCGTCTCCGGCCGGGGCCGGCTCGTCAAACGCCACAAAGGGTGACGCCACAGCCACGTTCGGCCGGAGTCCTCGTCCATGGATTGGTTCACCGTCGCTGGCGAGATACTGCGCGTAGGTCATCCAGAGTCCACGGTTCTCGGGCAGGGCCACCAGCCGCTGATCGGCCGCCAGGCCCGCCGTGGGCTCGCCGACCAGGTCGCCTCTGCCGTTGCCGTTCAGGGCGGCCGCAAACACCTCCGCGGCGCCGGCCGTGCCGTTCGACACCAGCAGCACGATGGGCATCGTGATCGCGCCGTCACCGTTTGCCGCGTTGGTCAACTCCCGTTCCTTGTCGCGTGCCTGGCGGATGGCGATGGGGCCCGACTTCACGAACAGGCGCGCGGCCGCGATACCTTCGGTGATGGGGCCGTCAGCCGTGGCCCGAAGGTCAATGACCGCGCCCGGCGCGTTGCCGGCCTGCAGCTTGGTCATGGCGGCGCCGAGCGCATCCGCCGTGCCTGCCGCGAAGCTGGTGACGCGCACGACGGCCGTACCGTCGGGCCGCGTCGTGGTCGTGACCGCATCAACCTTGGGGACTTCGCGCGTCAGCGTGACCGTGTGCGGCTCAGCCGCATTGCCGCGGAGCACGACCAGTTCCACCGTGGTGCCCGGCTCGCCGCGCAGCAGACGCGTGCCGGTGAACGCCGAAAGCTCCCGTGTCGGCTGGCCGTTGATGCCGCGGATGAAGTCGTTGGGCCGCAGACCCGCGCGCGCGGCTGGGGAGCCGTCACGCACACCAACCACCCGCAGATAAAACTGGCGTGAGACCACAAGGCCGACGTCGCCGGCCGGCAGGGACGTGTTGGCTTTGGCGAGCGCGACTTCATCCGGCGTGAGGTAGGCACTCATCGGATCCAGGCCGTCTGCCAGACCCCGCATTGCGCCTTCCATGACCTTGTCTGGATTGGCCTCTTCGACGTAACTCGACATGATGAGTTGAATCACGTCTTCAAAGACCCGGAGATGTTTGACCGCGCCCTGCGGCAGCGTCGCGCCCACCGGCTCGGGTGGCGCGAGATTGGCGCCGAGCAGGCCTCCGACAGCGGCCAGCACGACCAGGGGAGTCGAGACCGCAAACAGCAGCCAGCGGGACTTGGAGGTCATAGGGACATTCTAGATGACGAGGTGGCGAGATGACGAGGTGCCGGAGTGCCGAGGTGCCGAGGAACTACCGCTGCTGCCAGAGGTTGCGGCCGTCGATGCCGGAGGGCACGGGGAGGCCGTAGAACTGGAGCACGGTCGGCGCGATGTCGATGATGTTGGCCCGGCCGTTGGCGTCGGTCGTAATCGGACGGTTTGTGATCAACACCCCGGCAGTCGTGGCGTAGTCATACCCCCCGTGGTCGCCCGACCATCGCTTCATGTTTGGATAGACCAGCTCCGCCGGCGCGCCGCCCAACGTGGTCTGCCATGACACGCGATACCCATCAGCAAAGCCGACCTGCAGGTCCGACGCGTTGTGCAGGTACTCACCCTGATAGACCTCGTCGCGCTTGTAGACATTGCGGACGATCAACTCGCCGGTGTCCGGGTCGCGGAGGTCCGCCTTGAGGCGCGCAGCCAGGTCGTCCGACAGCGTGCGGTACTCCTCACCGGTCGATACGATGCCCTGGCCCTCGCGGCCGCGCAGGTTGAAGTAGATCTGTCCCAGGCCCATGGCGTACGCGCGTGTCTTCGACCAGTCGACGTGTTCGAAGAATTCGGCGCCGCTGAACAGATCCTCGAGGGTCTTGTCTTTTGACACCGTCTGCCCCTTGAGCACCATGAAACCCTGCTGCACCAGCCACGTGTTGAGATTCACGGCTTTCCGCCAGGAGTGGAAGCCGTGGTCGGACACGATCATCAGCGGGACGTCAGGGCCCAGCTGGTCGATCACTTCGGCGACGAATTGATCGGCGCGCCGGTAGATCCGCGGAATCGCGTCACGCTGCCCGGCGGCCTGCGTCGCGTCGTGCATCGGGTGCGTGGCATCGAGGTGATGCCACATCATGTGCTGCACACGGTCGGTGGACTCGATGACGCCGACCAGTAGATCCCATGACCCGGACGTCAACCTGTTGAGGATGACCTGTGCGCGATCGTCAAACGCGCGATACAGATCGTCCATGAACGTGGCTTCGGTCATCCGCTCTTCGTTGAGCGGCCAGGTGGCTTCGGCCCAGCCCAGCGTGCGGAACGGGCCGAGCTTCTTGTACAAGTCCCCGGCAAAACGCGCGGGGGATGACATCGGGACCGGCGGCGCGTCCGGTTTCCAGTTCACCGGTGACACATACAGCTGCAGGTCATCGTCCGCCTTGATGAGGTGGAACTGCACCATGCCTTCGATGCTGATGAAGAGATTCACGCGGAACGTGAGATTGACCCACTTGCTCCATTCGCCGGTCGCCAGCGTGACCGTCTGCCCATCAATGTTGAGATCCGCGGCGCCGCGTCCGCGCGTCCACGTACTGGACAACGGCAGCGTCACGTTCTCATCGGCCTCGAGTTCTGCCAGACGTGTACGGTCGGCATCCGCCAGCGTCGCCTGGCCGCGCAGCGCCTCCAACTGCGCGCGCACGATGGGATTGGGCGGACCCACCAGCCGGGTATGGGCGGTGTTGCCCTCAAAGGCCAGACGCCGGAGGATGCCTCCCATCTCCGTGCTGCCTTCTTCGAAACGGCTCAGGTCCGTGGCGTAGTAGGAAAACGTGCCCATCGTTCCGCGAATGTCCGGCAGCGGCAGGCCTGACAGCAATTCGCCGTTCGGAACATCTTCGGGCGGAAATGTGATGGGGACGGTGAGGATGCTGCTGCGTACGCCCGCGTTGCCGGCGGTGACCCAGAATGACGTGCCGCCGCGCAGACTCGTCACGGTCGGCTTCGACGTCGGGATCCAGTTCCAGAGGAACGTCGGTGGCGTGCGTGTGACCATGCCGAGATCCGGCATGTAGGTCTGCGTGTCGCGCACCAGGAAGTCGTAGATGTTGTGTTTGCCAGGGTTGGCACCCGTCGCAAACGATGCCCATGCCGTGGGCGACTCGGGTGACACCGTGGTGTCGAGGTCGTAGAGTCCGCCGGCTTTCATGACCCGCGCGAGGTTCGGCAACTGGCCCGCGGCCATGTACTCGCGCACGAGGTCGGGGTCCATGCCGTCGAAGCCGATGATGACCAGCTTCGGCTTGCCTGTGTCAGGCGGCGTGGACGGGCCACCACACGCCACCGCCGACGCGACTGTTCCCGCCACTGCAAGAGCCACCAGTATCCGCATGGTCGCCATTGTATTTCTTCGGCGGGGCTAAAGCCCGCGCCCCACGGCTGGATAGGTCAGCACCCAGCACTTCGCACCTCGCACCTCGCACTTCGCATCCGCCTTCGCCAAGGCTACGGCGGACAGGCTTCGCACTAGACTTGTCCCGTGCGTTTTCTCGGCATCGACTACGGCGCCCGCCGCCTGGGGCTCGCGCTGTCCGACCATGCAGCGATGATGGCCCGTCCCTGGAAAGCGCTGGCCGTTGACGGGTCGCCCGAACGCGCGGCAGACGTGGTGTGCGACGAAATTGCGCGCTTGCGTGCCGGCGACGACGCGGACCTGGACGGCGTGGTGGTTGGATTGCCCCGGCGGCTCAACGGCGAAGACAATGCGCAGACACCCCTCGTGCGCCGCTTTGTTGCAGCGCTTGAGGCGCGCCTGGATCTCCCCGTTGCGACTCAGGATGAACGCCTGACCAGTGTTGAGGCCGAGTCGCGGCTCGCTGAACGCGAGCCTGATTGGCGAAAGCGCAAGGCGCTGATTGATGCGGAGGCGGCATCAATCTTGCTCCAGGATTATCTGGATAACCGACAGTGATGAAGAAGTTCCTTTTTGTTGTCGTGGTGTGCGCCGCGTTGGCCGGCGTCGCGGGCTGGTGGGCGTGGCGCCAGATGGACGCGCCCTACCGTGGTTTCACCAGCGACGAGGTGTTTGTCGATGTTCCGCAGGGGGCAGGCGTCATCACCATCGCGAATCGATTGCATGCCGCGGGGGTGATTGCCCATCCCCTGTTGTTCCGCGCCGCTGCACAGACCTCTGGGAAGGAGCGGTTGCTGCAGGCTGGCGAATACCGCTTCGCCGAGGCCGCCACGCCGCACCAGGTCGTCGATCGCATTGCGCGCGGCGACGTGTACACACGCGCGGTGACGTTTCGCGAAGGTCTGACGATTTGGGAAACTGCGGATGTCTTTGCGGCCGCCGGGTTCGGCAGCCGGGATGACTTCCTGCGTGAAGCTCAGGACCCAAGTCGCATCCAGGCCCTGGATCCGGACGCGCGCTCGCTGGAGGGCTATCTCTTTCCCGACACGTACCAGTTGCCGCGATCGGTGGGCGCCGCCGGCGTAGTCGATGCCATGGTGGCCGGGTTTCTCCGCGCGTTTGATGAAGACCTGCGCGCCGCAGCGCGTGAGCGCGGGATATCGCTGCGCGAAGTCGTCACGATTGCGTCGCTGGTGGAGAAAGAAACCGCGCATCCGCCTGAGCGGCCCATCGTGTCCGCGGTCTATCAGAACCGGCTGAAGATCGGGATGGGATTGCAGTGTGACCCGACGATCATCTACGCGTTGCGCCTCGCCGGCCGCTGGAGCGGCAACCTGACGCGCGAAAACATGCGCATCGACTCGCCCTACAACACCTACCGCTACGCCGGACTGCCTCCCGGCCCGATTGCATCACCAGGCCGCGCGTCGCTGGAAGCCGCCGTGCGACCTTCAGATGACAAGTACCTCTACTTCGTCAGTCGCAACGACGGCACCCATGTCTTTGCGACCACGTTGGCTGAGCACAACCGCAACGTCCAGCAGTGGCAGATTCGGTACTTCAGAGATCGGCGCTAGGCGCCCCAGTTGAGCTTCTCGCGGAGCATGTCGAAGTGGGTGCGTGGCGTCGTGCGCAGCAGGCGCAGCACACGGGACGAGCGGCGAATCGCGACTGCATCGCCAGCCTCGAGTGGCTCGCCGAACTGACCGTCGAAGGTGGCGACGATGTCGGGACGTGGTCCATCGAGGTGAGGGCGAAGCACGATATCCGCTGACGCGGGGAGCACGAGGGGCCGGTTGGTCAGCGTGTGGGGCGCGATTGGAGTCAGCACCAGCGCGTCGACGCCCGGGTGCATGATCGGGCCGCCGGCCGACAGGTTGTACGCGGTCGAACCCGTCGCGGTCGCAATAATCAAACCGTCGGCGCGGACGTGACACACGGCCTCACCATCGACCGCCACGTCGAGCTCAAGCATGCGCGAGAGACTGCCTCGTGTGATTACGATGTCGTTGAGCGCATGTCGGGCGTCCAGGGCACTGCCGGCGCGCTCCACGTGACCTTCAAGTACCAGCCGGGTCTCGGTCCATGTCCGGCCTTCCACGACTGCGGTCAGCGCTTCGATGAGGTCGCTCCGCCGCACCTCGGTGAGAAATCCCAGGTGCCCGAGATGGACACCCAGCACCGGGACATCCGCCGCGGACTGCAGCACCAGGTTGGCCGCGGCCAGCAACGTGCCGTCTCCACCAAACGCAACCACCGCATCCACGTCCGTCGCGAGACCCGCACGCGGCACGATTTTCCAGCCTGCAAGGGCGGGCGCATCGGCCGGCGCATCGTGGCCGATCGTCACGGTCAGTCCGCGAGCGGCGAGCCACGTGGCGGCATCAATCAGCGCGTCATGCGCCGATGGGTGAGGTTTGGCGATCAGGCCGAGGCGGGTGATGGGCATAACCACATGAGGAACTCGCGGTTGCCCTCCGCGCCGGCAATGGGCGACGGCTCGAGTCCGCGACGCACCAATCCTACCTGAGCCGCGACATTGGTGATCTCCTCGATCACCCGCGCATGCACGGCGGCATCACGCACGATGCCGCCTTTGCCCACCTCGTCGCGTCCTGCCTCGAACTGCGGCTTGACCAGGGCCACGACCGACCCTGCCCCCGACAGCAGGGCGGGAACGTTCGGCAGGATGTGCCTGAGCGAAATGAATGAGACATCAATGGTGACGATGTCGAACGGCGGTGCCGGCGTCGTGAACTGTTCCGGCCGCAGCTGCCGGGCGTTGACCCCCTCAATGACCGTCACGCGCGGGTCGGAGCGTATCTTCCAATCGAGCTGGTTGTGGCCGACGTCGAGTGCGACCACGTGGGCGGCGCCGCGTTGCAGCAGCACATCGGTGAAGCCTCCGGTCGATGCGCCGATGTCCAGCGCGCTGCCGCCGGACGGGTCGAGGTGAAAGTGATCGAGCGCGTGTGCGAGCTTGAGTCCGCCTCGGCTCACAAACGGATGGTCGGGCACTCGTAAGCGGATCTCGGCGTCAGGCGCAATGGCGGTGCCGGCCTTGGTCTGCGGGTGGCCATCCACCAGCACGTCGCCGGCCAGAATCAGCGCGCGCGCGCGTTCCCGCGAGGCGACCAGACCACGCTCTACGAGCAGGAGATCAAGCCGTGTCCTGGCCAAGTCTCCATTTCCTCATTTCCTCATTTCCCCATTTCCCCATTTCCCCATTCCCTCGTTCCCCCACTCACCGCGTGCGCGTGAGCGACCACTCGGCCAGTTCGGTGAGCCGGCCTTCCAGGCCCGCAGCGGTCAGTGTGGCCTTGGCGCGGCCGACACACTCACTCGCCAGGCGGCGCGACTCGTCAATGCCGTACAGCGAGGCGTACGAGGGTTTGTTGTGCGCGGCATCCTTTCCGGCGGTCTTCCCGAGGTCCGCGGCAGAACCTTCCACATCAAGCACGTCGTCGATGATCTGGAACGCGAGACCGAGTTCTTTGGCGTAGGCATCCACCGCCGCGATGATCGCATCGTCGACGCCTGTAATCATGGCGCCGGCGACCGCTGCGGCCCGGATCAACGCGCCCGTCTTTCGCGCGTGCATGTCCTTCAACTCGCGTTCGGACATCGGTTGCGCCGGGTGTGACGGCACCTGTCCCGCGGCGCGCAGGTCGATGGCCTGGCCGCCGACCATGCCGATCGCGCCGGCGGCAACCGTCAGCACACTCAACACGCGGAGCCGGCGATCGGCCGGCGCTTCGGGTGCGCCCATTGGTGCGACGGGGGAGGGTGACATGGCGAGCAGCCCGAATGCTTCGGTGAGCAGCCCGTCACCGGCGAGCACCGCCATGCCGTCGCCGTAGACGACGTGGGTCGTCGGCCGCCCGCGGCGCAGCGCATCGTCATCCATGGCGGGCAGGTCATCGTGCACGAGCGAGTAGCAATGGATCATCTCCAGCGCGCAGGCTGCCGGCAGTGCGAGCAGGCGCGCCCGAGGGACCGTGAGGCTCGCCATCGGCGCGACGGCTTCGGCCGTCATCAGGGTCAGGCAGGGACGCAGGCGTTTGCCGCCTCCAAGCAGGCCGTGACGCATCGCATCGATGATGAGCGTGGGCGCCGCTTGTTCGGGGAGGCCGTGTTCGAGGGCCTGTTCGACGACGCCGCGGAGCTCGTCGAGGTAGTCGTGCAGGGTTGGCGCGCTCACCGGCGGTCGTCGGGTTCGAGCGAGGAGCCGTCCTTGAGCTCGCCGCGTTCAGTGAGGATTTCGATGCGTTTCTGCGCCGCGCCCAGCTGGTCGTGGCAGTACCGCGACAGCTCCACCCCACGCTCGAACAGTGCCAGTGAGGTGTCGAGCGGCAGGTCGCCGTCTTCCAGTTGCTTGACGATCTTCTCGAGTTCGGCGATGGCCGACTCGAAGTCCTTGATGGATTGTGGTTCGGTGCTCATTCCAGTGTGGTCTCCGTCACCTGGCAGCGCAGTTCGCCTTCCGCCACGGTGACACGCACAGTGTCACCGGGCTGAACGGCCCGCGCTGATCGGATGATAGTCGTGCGTGTGCCGTCCCAGCAGACGGCGTAGCCGCGCCCGAGCACGGCCAGCGGGCTGAGCGCGTGCAGGCGCGCAGCCAGTTCCCGAGAACGCATGTCGGCGCCGTGACGGCGCGCAAGAACGGCCTGTCGCAGGCGGGCATCGGTCTGCAGCAATCGCACCTGCCATCCGGCCGCGACGCGGCGCACGTCCCTGGCTTCGAGGCGACGCCGCAACGATTCAAACCGCTGTGTCGAGCGGGCGACACGGTCCAGCAACGCGTGCCGCATGCGGAGGACGAACTCCTGGCAGTCCCGTTGGCGCAAGACCACCCCGGTCGGCCAGCTGTCCAGGCGCGTCGAGGTTCGAAGCACCCGCTGTCGTCGGCTATCAATCGAGCGGCGCATCGACGCGCGGAGGCGTTCGGAGGCGCGGTCAATACGGGCCCGGAACGCATCGTGGCGATCCACGACGAGCTCAGCGGCGTTGGATGGCGTGGCGGCTCTGACATCGGCCACGAAGTCCGCGATGCTGAAGTCGACCTCGTGCCCGACGGCTGAAATCACCGGCACCGGGCAGGCGGCAATCGTGCGGGCGAGCGCTTCGTCGTTGAAGGCCCACAAGTCTTCGACCGATCCCCCGCCACGGCCGATGATCACGACGTCCACCTGCGGGACCTTCGCAATCGCGCGGAGGCCACGCGCCAGGTCTTCGGCGGCGCCCTCGCCCTGGACACGCGCGTCGCGCACGACGACCTGTGCACAGGGATACCGCGCCGACAACACCCGAAGGATGTCCTGGAGCGCCGCACTCGAGGCTGATGTCACGATGCCGATCTTGCGCGGCAATACGGGGAGTGGGCGTTTGCGTGCCTGCTCGAACAGGCCTTCGGCAGCCAGACGCCGTTTGAGTTGTTCGAAGGCGAGTTGCAGCGCGCCCTGGCCCTGTGGAGCGAGGCGGTCACAGATGAGTTGGTATTCGCCGCGGACCTCGTAGACGCTCACGCGCCCCTTGGCGACGACGTGCTGACCATCTTCGAGCCTGAACGTGAGCCGCCGCGCGTCGCTGCGGAACATCACCGCGCGGATCTGTGAACGTTCGTCCTTCAGCGTGAAATACAGGTGACCGGACGGGTGAGGCCGGTGGTTCGAGATCTGCCCCTCGACCTCCACGCGCGCAAAGCCCGACTCCACCATCGCCTTGACTCGCGATGTCAGCTCGGCAACCGACAGCACTTCGGCACTTCGGCCCTCCGGCACCTCGGCACTTCGGAACTCCGGCACCTCGGCACTTCGGAGCCCCGGCACCTCGGCACTTCGAGCCTCCGGCGCCTCGTCAAACGGTAAGCCCTGCCTTTCGGGCATCGATCAGGCCTCCACAGGCGTGACCGCCAGTGTCTGCAGGTCGACGAGCGAGAGATTGAGGCGCGTGATGCTCGTGGCCAGGCCGGTGTGTTCGTCAGCGTGGACAACCACGCCGTTCAGCCGCGGGTTCTCGGATGCGGTCTCGAAGCGCTGGGGCATGGCCGACAGGAATCGGTGCACGATCGCGACGCGGTCGACACCGATGACCGAATCATGCGGACCGGTCATGCCGACGTCAGTGATGTAGGCGGTCCCTTTCGGCAACACGCGGTCGTCTGCGGTCTGCACATGTGTGTGGGTGCCCACCACGACTGTCGCGATCCCGTCGAGGTGCCAGCCCATCGCGACCTTCTCAGAGGTCGCCTCGGCATGAAAGTCAACGAACACCAGCTGCGCGCCTTCGGCCTTGACCGCGTCGATCTCCTTGAGCACCACCTTGAAGGGATCATCAAGCGGCGTCATGAACACGCGGCCCATGGCGTTGACGACGCCGACGATGACGCCGTTTTCTGCGCGCGCGACGTACCGTCCAAGGCCGGGAGCGCCATCGGGAAAGTTGGCCGGCCGGATCATCCGCGGCTGCTTCGCGATGTACGGAATGATCTCCTTCTTGTCCCAGGTGTGATTGCCGCCGGTCATCACATGGACGCCGTACTCGAACAGGTCCTTGGCAATGTCCGGGGTAATGCCGTGTCCGGCCGCCGCATTCTCAACGTTGGCGATCACCAGATCGATGTTGTGATGGGCGACGAGCGCCGCAAGGCCGTGTTTGAGCAGTTCGCGGCCCGGGCGACCCACGATGTCGCCAATGAAGAGCAGTCGGGTCACGCCTGTTCGACCTCGACACGAATCGAGCGGCCGCGGCGATCTTCGATGCGCGGCAGGATCACGCGCAGTAGACCTGCGGAGACCACCGCTTTGGCGCGGCTGGCGTCGACGGCCCCGGCCAGACGCACGGCCCTGGCAAACCGGCCATGGCTGCGTTCGGCGACGTGGTACCGCGGTTCTCCCCCTGGTGCGGCGGCCAGTTTGGCGCCCACCACCAGCACGGTGTTTCGGCGAATCGCCACCCGCAGGGCGGAAGCGGGTACTCCCGGGACGTCCACTACGACTTCCACGGTCGAGGCCGTGTCGACGACATCCAGAGACGGGCGGCACTCGCCGGTTGCGGATGCGGCACCCGGAACGTCGCGATCGAGCTCATTCAGCAAGGTACGGGCATCGTCTGCCAACTCGGCAGCTTCCCGCTCTCGGCGCATTTCGGCCATCTGTCAATTGTAGTGCCGTCTCTCAACGGCGGAGTTGGGCTCAGAAACGTGTGCAGATGCAATATGAGTCTGTATTGCTAAGGTAATATGCTTGACATGAAATCATTTATGTCTACAATGGGAAATGTCGGTGTTGGATCACCGAGATTCTCTGGAGGCGATAGACATGAACCTGACTCGTTGGAACCCGGCGCGCGACCTGGCTGCGCTGGAAATTGATCGACTGAATCGGATGTTCGACACGGTGTTCTCGGGTGAGCCGCTGGCTGGCTCGGCGTGGGTGCCCGCAGTCGACATCTACGAGACGGCGGACAAGGACGTCGTCGTGAAGATGGAAGTCCCCGACATGAAGCGGGAGGACATCAAGGTCACGTTCGAAAACAACGTGTTGACCGTCGAGGGGGAACGCAAGGCGAGCGCGGAGATCAAGAGCGATCAGTACCACCGCGTTGAGCGCCGGTACGGGACGTTCCGGCGCAGCTTCACGATGCCGTCGTCGGTCGACGGCGGGCGCGTGCAGGCGTCCTATCAGGACGGGGTGCTGGCCATCACGCTGCCGCAGCGTCCGGAGGCCAAGCCGCGCCAGATTTCGATCGAAGGCTGATCGGCGACACACCGCATGGAGCCCGGAAGGCCGTCTTCCGGGCTACCATGCGCCCCATATGGGGCTCACCCGGCGGGCATTTCTCGGCACCTTTGCGTGAACTCGCGCCGTCATGGCCGCGTTCGTCGTGTTGCTCTTTTGGCGTCGCTCGGAACTGCGCGTCAGGTGACAGCGTCCATTTCCACATGGCTGGGATGATCGCCCTTGTGGGCCTGATGTTTGCCGGGTTCGCCTTCCTTGCACTGATGCTGTCGTTCGTGGTGCTGGTGGTCAAGGCGATGTTCTTCATGGTGCTGCTGCCGTTTCGCCTGATTGGGTGGGCGATCGGTGCCGTGGCGATGGTGATTGGCGCCGGGGTGGCCATCACGCTTGGCCTGGTCGTGTTGCTGGCGCCGCTGTTGCCGCTCGCGCTCCTGGTCGGGCTCGTCTACGGCCTCTATCGGTTGACCCGACGTCCCGCCATCGCCTGAGGCATCAGGATGCCGGTGACAGCGGCGTCTCCAGCACATCCGCCGCGCGCATCATCGTCGCCTCCTCCCACGGTCGCGCCACGAGCTGCAGACCGATGGGTAAACGCCCCTGCGTGGTGCCGCACGGCACGCTGACCGCCGGCACGCCGGCGAGATTCGCCCCGACCGTGAAGATGTCGGCGAGGTACATCTGCAGCGGGTCGCCGACACGTTCTCCCAGGGGGAAGGCCGGCACAGGGCTGGTCGGCATGGCAATCAGGTCGACGCGTTCGAAGGCCGCCGCGTAGTCGCGGGCGATCAGTGAGCGCACCTGCTGCGCCTTCCGGTAGTAGGCGTCGTAGTAGCCCGCGCTGAGTACGTAGGTGCCCAGCAGGATGCGCCGCTTCACCTCTGCGCCGAACCCTTCATTGCGGCTGCGCTCATACAGGTCCACCAATGACGTCGGCCGGTCGGCCCGGTGTCCGTACCGGACCCCGTCAAATCGCGCCAGGTTCGCACTGGCCTCTGCCGTGGCAATCAGGTAGTAGACCGCAATCGCGTACCGGCTGTTGGGAAGCGTGATCTCGGAAATGATCGCGCCTTTGGAGCGGGCCGATGTGAGGGCGGCTTCAAAGGCCGACATGACCTCCGGGTCGACGCCCTCCGCCATGAGGTCTCGCGGCACGCCGATGCGCAGACCCGAGATGTCGCCGGTCAGCGCCTCGATGCACTGAGTCGCGGGTCGCGCGGCTGACGTGGAATCGAGCGGATCGTGTCCGCTGATCACGTCAAGCGCCGCTGCGGCGTCACGTGTGGTCCGGGCCAGCGGTCCGATCTGGTCGAGTGAGGACGCAAACGCGATCAGCCCATAACGGGACACCCGGCCATAGGTTGGCTTGACGCCCACCACCCCGCACAAGGCTGCCGGCTGCCGGATGGAACCGCCGGTGTCAGACCCGAGCGCAAGCGGGACGAGGCCCGCCGCGACCGCCGCGGCCGAACCGCCACTCGAGCCGCCGGGAATACGCGTGGGGTCCCACGGATTGTGCACAGGACCGAACGCGCAGTTTTCGGTGGACGATCCCATCGCGAACTCATCACACCGCGTGGTGCCGACGATGACGGCGCCGGCGTCTTCGAGACGCCGCACGACAGTCGCGTCGTACGGCGACACGTACCCCTCCAGCATGCGCGACCCGGCGCTGGTCGGCAGATTGCGCGCGACGATGTTGTCCTTGAGCGCGAGGGGCAGGCCCTTCAGCGGGGCGTGGGTGGTCGCGGCGTCGAGCCGATCGGCGGCTGCGCGCGCGCGTTCATGCGCGACGTACTGGAATGCCCGCGTGGTGTCGGCGTCAATCCGGAGCAGCGCGTCGTCGACTGTGGTGCGGATGGTCCCCATCAGCCGATCACCTTCGGCACCCGGAACAGGCCGGCGGCGTGATCGGCATCCGGAGCGTTGCGCAGGGCTTCTGGAGTGGAGAGAGCGGGGCGGGGGGCATCCTCGCGCCAGGCCGAGGCGGCCTCCAGCGGATGCGACGTTTCGTGTGCACCGCTGGTGTCCACCGCCTGAATCTGCTCGACGTAGCCGAGAATGTGGTCCAACTGGGCGGAGAACTGCTCTCGCTCGACGTCGGTCAGCTGCAGGCGCGCCAGGTCGGCGAGCTTTCGAAGATCCATGCGTGCAATGCTACCCCGGCGCGGGTACCGAAGACCCACGGATGCCGTAGGATGGACCCATGCGGAAGCTGGCAGCAGCAGTAATCGTAGTAGCGGCAGGGGTGGCGGCGACGGTCGATGTTGGCGCCTGGGGCATGGATGTGCACCGCATGATCTCGGAGCATGCGGTCGACCGCATGCCGGCCGAGATCAAGCCGCTGTTCGCCAATCACAAGGCCTTCATCGCAGAACACTCGGTTGACCCCGATCTGTGGCGCATCGCCGACCTCAAGAGCGCCTGGGGCGATGAGCCACCCAACCACTTCCTGGACATCGACTTCGAGGAAGGATCGCGTCCGCCGTTCAACAACGTCCCCCGCGACTGGGACGAGTACGTGAAGAAGCTCGGTATCGGACCCGCGACTCGATATGGCCGTCTTCCATGGCGGGCCGAAGAGATCTACAACCGCATCGTGGAGGCCATGAAGATGCTGGGCCGGCCCGACGCGTCGTACGCGGCCGACAACATCCGCTACCTCGTTGCGGTGCTGGCGCACTACATCGAAGATGCGCACCAGCCGTTGCACGGCGCGCTCAACTACGACGGCCAGATCACGAACCAGCGGGGCATTCACTCGCGGTTCGAGACGCAGATGATCATGCGCAATCCGAAGGCGTGGCGATGGACGCCGGGGAAGGTGGAGGTCATCACGGACTTCAAGGCGTTCATGTTCAAGACCGTCATTGACAGTCAGCAGCTGGTGGCTCCACTGCTGGCCGCGGACCTCAAGGCGGCGGAAGGCCGCGAGTTCTATGACGAGCAGTACTTCGCGATCCTGACGAAGGAGGCGGGCCCTCTCGCAGAGCGCCGCATGAACGAGGCGGCGACGGCCGTTGCCAGCGCCGCTTACAGCGCGTGGGTTGCCGCCGGGAAACCCGCCCTGCCGCAGGAGACCGAACGGACGCCGGCGCGTATCCGTCGGTAACTTCGTGGACGTTTTCATCGTTCCTGCGCGGCTGCCAGGACACGCGCGTGGACCGGCACGGGCGCTGTATTGTGAGTCTGAACCCGAGGTTGTCGAACCGGAGGTGATCGGGCCGGACGGCCAGCGTCCGGGGCTGTTCACCCGCATGAAGCGGTCGTTCCAACAGGCGCTGGCCGAAGGGGAGGCCGAGCGACGCCGCCGTGAGCGTGGCGAACCGGAGTCCTCGGGTGGCACACGTCTCGGGCGGTTCATCAAGCGCAAGCTGGCGGATTCGGTCGCCGAGCATCGGCTGCTGTGGGCGCTGCGCAAGGTGTCATCGGCGAGGCTGCAGCATCCGTTGTCAATGAGTGGCGCCGACGCCGTGGCCTACGCCACGGGCGAATGTGCGCGCGATCGCAACAAACACGCCGTGTGGGCGATCGTTGACGGCCTGCTGTTCATCGCCTCCGGGCTGATCGCGTGGGTGCCAGGGCCGAACTTCCTCGCCTACTACCTGCTGTTTCGCGCCGTGAGTCACTACTTCTCGCTGGTAGGCGGCCTGCGCGGGGCCCGGGCGTCGATGTGGACGCCGGTCGCCTCGACCCCGCTCTCCGATCTGGAAGCGGCCATGGCTCTGCCCGACGAGGCCCGTTCAACTCGCGTGGCAGAGGTGTCTCAGGCGCTGGGGCTGGAGCGCCTTCCGCTGTTCATCGCGCGGATGACGACCCGACGCCCGTAGTATCCTCCGACACGTGACTCTTGGAGAGCTGGCCGGAAGGCTGGGTTGCCGGATCGACGACGCAGCGGATCAATCGATCGAGATCAGGCGGGTGAATGGCCTTGGTGATGCGGGGCCTGGTGACCTCACCTTTCTCGCCAATCCGAAGTACGCCGGACAGGTCGCCGGCACGCGTGCGTCTGCGATCCTCGCGGATGACTCGCTGACCGAGGCCCCCTGTCCCATCCTGCGCACGCCAAATCCGTATCTGGCCTGTGCGTCGGCAGTCTCGCTGCTGGCGCCGAACGTCCCCCGGCTGGTGGGGATTCACTCGTCGGCTGCCATTGATCCGTCGGCCGAGATCGGTGAAGGCGTGGCGATCGGTCCGTTCGTGTCGGTAGGCCCAGGCGCGCGGATCGGCGCGCGCACCATCCTGCATTCCCACGTGTCGATTGGAGCGGGAGCGCGAATCGGGGTTGATGGCCTGCTGCACGCGCATGTCTCGGTGCGCGACGGCATCCAGATCGGCGATCGGGTGGTGCTGCACAACGGCGCGGTGATCGGGAGTGACGGGTTCGGGTTTGCGACGCGTGATGACGGCACACACCAGAAGATCCCGCAGGTCGGCGAGGTGATCGTTGGCGACGATGTCGAGATTGGCGCCAACTCGACGGTCGACCGGCCGGCGATCGGCGAAACCCACATCGGATCGGGCACCAAGATCGACAACCAGGTGCAGATCGGCCACGGCGTCAAGATCGGGCGCAACGTCCGCATCGCGGGCTGCTGCGGGATCGCCGGCAGTTCGGTGATCGAAGACGATGTGGTGCTGGCCGGCCAGGTGGGCGTGATCAATCACGTCCGGGTGGGACGAGGCGCACAGGTCGCCTCCAAGTCGGCCGTCATGTCGGACCTGGCTGGGGGCCAGACCTACGCGGGAGTCCCCGCCATTCCGATTCAGCAGTGGCGCCGGTGGGCCGTGCGGTACCGGCGCGGCGATCGCTGAACGGTATAATTCGGAGTAATGCTCCGATTTCTTCCGTTGCGCGCGCTGGCGGTTGCCGGCGCGGTGCTGTGCCTGTCGGGTTTCACGCCGCAGGACACCATCGTGCGTCCGCCCAGGTTCAACTACACGATGTCCACGCTGGCCAACGGCCTGAAGGTGGTCCTGCTTGAAGATCATTCGACACCGATCGTCCACCTGACGTTGTGGTATCACGTCGGGTCGAAGGACGAGAAGCCCGGCCGCACCGGGTTTGCGCACCTGTTCGAGCACCTGATGTTCAAAGGGTCGAAGAACGTGCGCGCCGACCAGCATCCCTCGTGGATCACGAGCATCGGCGGACAGGCCAATGCGTCGACCGACGAAGACGCGACCATCTACTGGCAGACCGTGCCCTCGCAGTACCTGCCGCTGGTGTTGTGGCTTGAAGCCGATCGCATGGGATCGCTCGAGGTCAGCGCCGACAAGTTCGCGAGCGAACGCGAGGTCGTGAAGGAAGAGCGCCGGATGCGTGTGGACAACGTCCCGTATGGCGGACTGAACGAGGTCATTTTCGACAAGGCGTTCACCACGCACACGTACAAACATCAGACGATCGGGTCCATGGCCGACCTGGAAGCCGCGAGAATCGAAGACGTGCGCGGCTTTTACGAGACCTACTACGTGCCCAACAACGCGACACTCGTGCTGACCGGGGCGTTCGACTCGGCGCAGGCCAGCGCGATGATCGAGCAGTACTTCGGCCGGATTCCGAAAGGCAAGCCCGTGCCGCGGGACATTCCGACAGAGCCGACGCCCAGCGGTGAGCGCCGTTTCACCGTGCGCCAGCCCTGGCCGCTGCCTGCCGTGGTGGTGGGATATCCCATCGCCTACGACGGGCATCCGGATGCGTATCCGCTGCACATTCTCGCGAAGGTGTTGTCTGACGGCCAGAGTTCGCGCATCTACCGTTCGCTCGTGTACGAAAAACAGATGGCACTCGCGGCGTTCGGCGAAGCCAAGCTCATCGAGCACCCGAACTACTTCTACGCGGTCGGCATCACCCAGGGGGCGACGTCTCCTGATGCCTTGATGAAGGCGATGACCACGGAGATCGACCGGATGAAGACCGATCTCATCACGCCGGATGAACTCAACCGCGCCAAACGTCAGTTCGCGCGCGACTACATCTTCGGCAGGGAGACCATCCAGCAGAAGGCGATCCACCTCGCGCATGCGGTGGTGATTCACGACGACATCGCCACGGCTGACGGCGAGTTCGACCTCTTTCAGGCCGTGACCGCCGAGGATGTGCGTCGTGTGGCCCGGAAGTACTTCACGCCTGACACGCGCCTGATGATTACCATTCTGCCGGGGCAACCGGGTGCGCCCGAGTCCCCGCGGGAGGTGCGATGATGCGCCGCCTGGTCCTGGCTGTGTGCCTGCTCGCGTGGCCGGCGCTCTCGTCTGCCCAGCAGACCGAGTGGCCGACGGAGCGTCCGCCGCGGCCGCTGCCGTCGCGCGCCGTGTCGTTCCCGGATTTCAAGCTGAAGACGTTGCCCAACGGGCTGCAGGTGCTGTCAGTCACGCAGACGGAGCAACCGGCGGTGAGTTTCCGCCTGCTCGTGCGAGCCGGCGCCGCCAACGACCCGGCCGACAAAGCCGGATTGGCCAGCCTGGTGGCCACCCTGCTGGACCAGGGCACGACCACGCGTTCGTCCGAGCAGATTGCCAACACGATCGAGTCTGCCGGCGGTGTGATCGGCGTTGGCGCAGGGAACGAGCTGTCATTCGTCAACGGCGCCATCGTGAAGGACAAAGTCGCGCTCGCGCTGGAACTGGCGGCCGATCTGGTGCAGCGTCCGGCGTTTGCACCGGAGGAAATCCTGCGCCAGAAGGAGCAGGCAGCGTCAGGCCTGCAGGTCAGCGCCGAGGATCCGGAGTACATTGCCAACACGCTCATCGATCGGCTCGTCTTCGGGTTCCACCCCTACGGACGGCCAGGTCCCCAGACCATTGACGCCATTCGCCGCCTCGAGCGCGATGACATCGTCGCGTTTCATCGCACGTGGTTCGTGCCCAACAACGCCCTGCTGGCAATTGTCGGCGACCTGACCACCGAGGAGGCATTTGCGGCGGCGGAGAAGGCGTTCGGCAGCTGGACTCGTCGTGATGTGCCGGCCGTGTCGTACGACGATCCGCCCCCTCCCACCCGTCGAGTGGTGGTGGTGGACCGTCCCGGCGCCGTGCAGACAGAAATCCGCGTGGGGCAACTGGCCGTGAGCCGCACGCATCCGGAATACAAGACGCTCGACCTCGCGCTTCGCATTCTCGGCGGCGAGGGCGCCAATCGTCTGTTTGGTGTGCTGCGCGGCGATCGGGGACTGACCTATGGCGCATCGGCCTCCTTCCGCGCGTACAAATCGGGCGGCAGCTTCATCGCTGAAACCGATACGCGGTCGGAAGCGACGGCCGAGGCGTTGCGTCTGACGATCGACGAATTCCGCCGGCTGCAGCAGGAACCCGTTGATCCCCGTGAGCTCCGGGGCGCCCAGGACTACATGTCCGGCAACTTCCCGTTGACGATCGAAACCCCCGCGGCCATCGCGATGCAGGTGCTCAACCAGCTGTTCTTCGGCCTGCCGCTCGACGAACTCGAAACGTATCGCGAAGAGGTGGATCGCATCACGCCTGCAGATATTCAGCGGGTCGCCAAGCAGTTTCTGTTTCCCGACCGGCTGTCCATTGTGCTGGTCGGCGATGCCAGCACGTTTGCCAACGACCTGAAGGCGGCGGGCATCACGGACTTCGAACGTATTCCGCTGGCGGATCTCGACCTGTCATCCGCCACCTTGCGCAAGTCGGCGTCTTCCGGGCGTCAGTGATCGTGGCGCAGACCGGCCGGCCGCGCCGCATCATGGTCTCGTGCGGTGAGGCCTCAGGTGACCTGTACGCCGGCGCCCTCCTGCGCGCCCTGCGCGAGCAGGCCGACATCGAGGCATTTGGTTTTGCCGGCGCCCAGTTTCAACAGGCCGGCGGCGAACTGGTCGGTGACTATCGCGGCTTCTCCGTCACGGGACTCACCGAAGCCCTGGGCGTGCTGAGGCGTTCCTACGCGATGATCAACACCCTGGTGGAGACGGCCCGGACCCGAAAGCCGGACGTCTTCATCGCAATTGATTTTCCCGACTTCAACTTCCGGCTGCTGCCGAAGATCAAGGCCCTCGGCATCCCCATCGTCTACTACATCAGCCCGCAGCTCTGGGCGTGGCGGCCGGGCCGCCTGAAGACCATCAAGCAGTACGTCGACCGGGTCCTCGTCATTTTTCCGTTTGAAGAAAAGATCTATCGCGACGCCGGCGTGCCGGTGACATTCGTGGGGCATCCACTGGTCGACCTCGCGAAGGCTGCGCGTTCGCGGGCCGAAACCTGCGCGGCCGCCGGACTCGATCCGAGTCGCCAGATCGTCGCGCTGCTGCCGGGGAGCCGTCCAAATGAGCTGCGCCTCCTGCTGCCCGTGCTCGCGATGGCGGCCAGGCGCCTCCACGCCTCTCTGCCCGACGTGCAGTTCCTGATCGCCCGGGCGCCGGCCCTCGACGACGAACTGTTTGCGCCCCTGGAGGAGGCTCGTCGCCACGGCGTCCAGATCGGGATGCTCGACAATGCGGCCGACGACGTGCTGGCGGCCGCCGACGTTGCGGCGACGGCGTCTGGAACGGCGACGGTACAGACCGCGCTGCACGGCACGCCGATGGTCATCGTGTACCGCGTATCCGGACTCACCTACGCGATTGCTCGTCGATTCGTGAAACTCTCGACGTACGGGATGGTGAATCTTGTCGCAGAGCGACCCGTGGTGAAGGAACTGATCCAGGATGCGTGTACGGCAGAGGCCGTCGCGGAAGAACTGCTGCGGCTGTTGTCCACTCCGGCCGCGGCCGCTCGCGTGAAGGACGATCTTGACGACGTCGTGCGTCGGCTGGGGGGCGCGGGCGGTTCCGCTCGCGCCGCTGCGGCTGTGCTCGACACCATTGGAGGATGAGATGTTGCGACTCAACGATACGGTTCCGAACTTCGAAGCAGAGACCACACACGGCCCCATCCGCTTTCATGACTGGATCGGCGACGGCTGGGCCATCCTCTTCTCGCATCCGAAGAACTTCACACCCGTCTGCACGACCGAGTTGGGCACGATGGCCGGGCTCGAGCCCGAGTTCACGCGACGCGGGTGCAAGATCCTGGGACTGAGCGTCGACCCGGTTGATTCCCATGAGGCCTGGGCCAGGGACATCGAAGAGACACAGGGCCATCGCGTCACCTACCCGATGATTGGCGACCCGGAACTGAAGGTCGCGAAGTTGTTCGGCATGTTGCCGGCCGACGCGGGCGACACCTGTGAGGGGCGCACGGCAGCCACCAACGCAACGGTGCGCACGGTGTTCATCATCGGGCCTGACAAGAAGATCAAGTTGATGCTGGCGTATCCGATGACCACCGGCCGCAACTTTGCCGAGATCCTGCGCGTGCTCGACTCGATGCAGTTGACCGCGGCGCACAAGGTGGCGACGCCGGCGAACTGGAAGCCCGGCGACGACGTGATCATCGTCCCGGCGGTATCCGACGATGAGGCCCGGCAGGTGTATCCGGATGGCTTCACGACAGTCAAGCCGTACCTTCGCCTCGTTCGTCAGCCGAAGTGACGGAATGCGGCGCAGCCGACCGACGCTGATCGTCACCGTGGTCGCGGCGACGTATGTCGCCGCGATGGCGGTGCAGGCGTCGACGTTCCTGCCGGCAGACTTCAGTCGCGTGGTCGCGGATTCCGACGCGGTCGTTGTCGGACGCGTGACTGACGTGAGGACGGCGCAGACGCCTGCCGGTGACGTCGAAACGGTGGCCACCGTGCGACGCGACGTCCTGATCAAGGGCGATGACGCGCTACCGGTCTTCCTGAGTGTGCGTGTGCCCGGCGGGACACGAGGACGGTATCGCACGGTCGTGCCTGGCGCGCCAACGGTGCATGTAGGTGATGCCGCCGTCTATTTTCTGACACGCCACCCTGACGGATGGCGGCCGACGACCTGGTCCTCGGCGATTTTCCGTCTGGAACTGGTTGACCGGCAGCTGCGGGTGCATCCGCCCGTCGTTGCCGAAACGACCGCGACTGTTGGCGCGACGGTCACCCGCGGAGATCTGCGGCGTCGCACAATGCCGCTTGGTACCTTCGAGTCGATGGTCCGCATGACGATGGCTGCCGGGAGTCGACGATGAGCGGACGCCAGCGGGCGTGGATGCTCGTTCCGGCGCTTGTGGTCAGCGCGTCGCTCTCCCTGCACGCGTACCTCAAGCTCGGCGTGGTCGTCGGCACGACCCTGGTCGGCATCCGCTGGGATCGTCAGGTCGAGTACCTCGTGACCAATCGCGATGTCGAGGGCGTCTCCGCGCCCCAACTGCAGGCGGCCATCGATCGGGCGTTTTCCACCTGGGCCGGCGTGCCTCGCGTGTCGTTCAGTCACCGATTCGTCGGCTTCACAAGCGCGCTCCCTGTGACGGGAGATGGCGTCTCGGTGATCGGGTTCCGAGCGCGGCCCGAGTTCGAGCGGACGCTTGCCGCGGCATCTTTTGACATTGACGAGTCCACCGGACGGATTCTCGAGGCCGACATTTTCTTCAACACCATCCAGCCCTGGTCGGCAGCGTTGCAGGGGGAAAGCGGCCGTTTTGACATCGAGTCTGTCGGCTTGCACGAGGTCGGGCACCTCCTTGGACTCGGACACTCGGCTCTCGGCGAGACAACCCTGCTGGACAGTGGCGCGCGGCGCGTCACCGGCAAGGCATCTGTGATGTTTCCGATCGCCTACCCAGCCGGCAACATCGAAGACCGCACGCTGGAACCGGATGACAAGGCGGGGATCGCGGACATCTACGGCACAGCGGACGCGTTGCGACGCACAGGCGCGATCAGCGGCAAGGTCCGGCACAACGGCCGTGGCATCTTTGGCGCTCATGTGGTCGCCGTTCAGCTCGGCTCGGGCGAGATGGTCAGCGGCTTCACGGTGACGCGTGACGGCGACTTCGCGATCAATCGTCTGCCGCCGGGGCTGTACCTCCTGCGCGTGGAGCCGCTCGACGACGCGGACATTGGCAGCTTCATCGATGAGGACGCCGGCGTTGATACCGACTTTGCTGTCACGTTCCATCCACGCATCGTCCCGGTCCCGGCCGGTGGGCAAGGGCCGGCGGTGGTGGTGGAGGTGCGCAGGTAGGCAGGAGGTGGCAAGAAGCGGCAAGTTGCGGCAAGGAGCGGCTGGTGTGAGACGAATAGAGTTATTGGCCATCGGCGCGCTGTTGTTGACTGCGGCGAGTGCGGAGGCGCAGACGGCGCGTTGGGAGATTTCCCCGTCGCTGGTGGTGGACGGCCCCGCGTCGATGGGCACCACTCGGGCGGTGATTCAGGCGCCGGCGGGCGACGACATCGTGCTGTTCACCGCGACGTCGCGCACCGCGACCGGGATTGGTGCCTCGCTGACCGTCACGCACCGCCTTGGCCGGCGCTGGCGGGTCGGGATGCAGGGCAGCTGGTCCAGGCCGACCCTTGAGACACGGGTCTCCGGCGACATCGAGGGCGGCGACGCTATCGTCGCGACGACAGGCATGCACCGGTTTGCCGTGGCCGCCGTTGTGGAGCGATCGCTGGCACGCCGGGGCGCGGTGGAGCCCTTTGTCGGCGTCGGCGCCGGCTGGCTGCGCGAATTGACGTCCGACCGCGCAGTCACCGGTAACGGATTCGCCGCGCATGCGGGTGGCGGACTAAAATACTGGATGCGCGACGGTCAGCCGGGGTGGCTGGGCCGTATTGCGCTCCGCGTGGATGCCGGCCTGGCCGTGCGCCGGGATGGTGTGTCGATCGGGGATCAGGGACTTCGCTGGTCGCCGCAGGCCCTCGCGGGATTGGTCATCGCACGCTAGCCCCACGAGTTCCTACATGTCACTCGATACCTTCAAGACCAGACAGTCCCTCACCGTTGGCGGTGAAACCCTCGACTACTTCAGCCTGCCCGCGCTGGAAGCGGCCGGCTTCCCGAACATTTCGCGCCTGCCGTTTTCGTTGCGCATCCTGCTCGAGAACCTGCTGCGGCGCGAGGACAATGCGTTCGTCAAGGCTGACGACATTCGCGCCCTGGCCTCGTGGGACGTCAAGCAGCCCGGCACGCGCGAACTGTCGTTCATGCCGGCGCGGGTGCTGCTGCAGGACTTCACCGGCGTCCCCTGCGTCGTCGACCTTGCGGCCATGCGCGACGGTGTCGTGGCGCTGGGTGGCCGACCGGAGCAGGTGAATCCGCTGCAGCCGGTCGAACTGGTCATCGACCACTCGGTGCAGGTGGACCACTTCGGCCGACCGGATGCGCTTGAGCTCAACGCGGATCTCGAATACCACCGCAACCGCGAACGCTACGTGTTCCTTCGCTGGGGCCAGGACGCCTTCCGCAATTTCCGCGTGGTGCCACCCGAGACGGGCATCGTCCATCAGGTCAACATCGAGTACCTGGCGCGCGTGGTGTGTCGCGACACCGCCGGCGGTCGCGCCCTGGCGTATCCCGATACCGTGTTCGGCACGGACTCACACACGACCATGGTGAATGGCCTTGGTGTCGTGGGGTGGGGCGTCGGCGGTATCGAAGCCGAGGCCGCAATGCTCGGTCAGCCGAGCTCTATGTTGATTCCTCCCGTCATCGGGTGCCGGCTGACCGGCCGGCTCGCGGAAGGGGTCACGGCGACGGACCTCGTGCTGACGATCACCGAAGCCCTGCGCAAGAAGAAGGTCGTCGGCACGTTTGTCGAGTTCTACGGCGACGGCCTGGCGAATCTCACGATTGCCGACCGCGTCACGCTGGGCAACATGTGTCCGGAGTACGGTGCGACGGTCGCGATCTTCCCGATCGACGACATGACGCTTGATTACCTTCGCTTCACTGGGCGTGAACCCGCGCAAGTGGAGCTGGTCGAAGCGTACGCGAAGGCCCAGGGCCTGTATCGCACCGACGCGACGCCCGACGCCGACTACACGGACACCCTTGAGGTTCGGCTCGATGACGTGGTCCCCAGCCTCGCCGGTCCCCGTCGTCCTCAGGATCGCGTGGCGTTGTCGGGCGCGAAGTCGTCGTTTGCGGCTTCGCTCGAAGAGCTCAAGAAGGGTGTAAAGGCCGCTCCGGGGGGCGGAGTCGCCGTTGCCACAGCGACGCAGCTTGAACACGGCTCGGTGGTCATCGCGGCGATCACGAGCTGCACCAACACATCCAATCCCAGCGTGATGATTGCGGCGGGCCTGGTGGCGAAAAAGGCCAACGAACGTGGTCTGCGGCGTCAGCCCTGGGTGAAGACCAGCCTGGCGCCTGGTTCGAAGGTCGTCACCGAATACCTGCAGCGCGCCGGCTTGAACACCCACCTCGATGCGCTGGGCTTTAACCTCGTCGGGTACGGCTGCACGACCTGTATCGGCAACTCAGGCCCCCTGCCGGACGAGATCTCCGCTGAGATTCGCGATCGCGGCCTGGTGGTTGCCTCGGTGCTGTCGGGCAACCGCAACTTTGAGGGACGTATCCAGCAGGACGTGCGCGCGAACTACCTCGCCTCGCCGCCGCTGGTGGTGGCCTACGCGATTGCCGGCACGATGAACCTCGATCTGACGACCGAGCCGCTTGGCACCGGCGCGGACGGGCAGCCGGTGTATCTGCGCGATATCTGGCCGACGCAGCAGGAAGTGCAGCAGGCGATGCTGGCGTCACTGTCGGCTGAGATGTTCCGCGAGCAGTACGCGTCGGTGTTTGCCGGTGACGAGCGTTGGCAGCAGACAGCGCGGAAACGCGGGTGTCGGCGACGC
>CBINOO010000021.1:0-43827 GCA_966252305.1 uncultured Acidimicrobiia bacterium | reverse complement strand
CATCCTCGCGTTGACGCTCGCCGCCGCCTGCGCGAGCAAGGTCTCCGACGAGCCGATTGAGTGGCCCGTCGAATCAGTGCAGCTGTCGGGACCCGTGACGATCCGCGGGAACGGTCCCAGCGACGCGCCGATGGAGCACACGGTGTCGTTCAGCGGACGGCTCGATGCCGACATTGACGGAGCCGGCATTCGCGCCGGGGACCTCAGTGGCGAGTTGCGCGCACAACGCCTTACCTTGACGATGTCCGGCGACGTAACGGGGCAGTGGGAACGTGTGCTGAACCTCGCTGAAATGGGTCAAGCACGGGCTGCCGGGCGCGTGCGCCTGTCACTCGACATTCCCGATGTTTCGGCAGACGTTGGCCCCAGGTATGCCAACGGTGCGCTCCAGCTCGAACTCAAGGCCTCGGAGGTGGCGGATGTTCGCCTCGACACCATGCAGGTCGACGCGGCGATGACCGACGGCCTGGTGTCGGTGAAGCGCTTTGAAGCGGTCGGCCCCCTTGGCCGAGTGACGGCCGCCGGTCAGGTCAACCTTGATGACGCAGGTCCTGCGCGGGAGCTGAACTTTGATGTCCTGCTCGCGGAGCTGTCACACCTGCCTGACGCCTGGGGCGTTGAGGCGAGCGGTCAGCTGGCGGCGAAGGGCGCGCTCACCGGGACGATGGCGGCACCGACCGTGCGCGGTACGTGGAACGGATCGACACTTGAGATGTCCAGCGTGAAGGTGCTCAACGCCGAGGGCACCTTTGACGTACAGGTGCCGGACATGGACGCCGCGCGTCGAAGCGGCACGGTGACGGCCAATGCCGCCTATGTCGAGACCTCCGGACAGACGCTGAGTTCGGTGGTGGTGAAGGCCGCGCTCGCCGGCGAACGCACCGATGTGGACGTGGACGTCACGCATGAGCTGGCCGGATTGCAGGTCTCCGGCGTGGTCACATCGACTGACGCGGGGGCCACGCAGATCATCGCCGACGCCGTGCGCCTGAAGATGGCCGACGCCCAGTGGCAGCTGGCGGAGGGCGAAACGCCTCGCGTCGAGCTCGCGGAGGATCGCGTCGTGGTCACGGCGCTGACCCTGGTCAGCGGGGAGCAGCGTCTGCGCATCGATGGCGGACTGCCATTCGAGCCGGGCAACACCCGCGATGCCAGGCTGGTGATCGAAGCCACGCAGGTGTCGGTGGCGCCGTTCGCAACGGTCTTTCTCGGCAGTCCAAGGATCGAAGGCGCGCTGAATGGGTCGGCGACGGTCACCGGCTCCATGGCCGATCCGATCGTCGACGGCACGTTCGGCATCCAGAACGGTCGTGCCGACGAGGTGCCGTTTCAGTCGCTCACGGCAACCGTTCGCATGGAGAGTCGCATGGCGCGTATCGACGCCGCCCTGGATGCCGGCGAGCGGGGCACCGCGAAAGTCGTGGGCACGGTCCCGCTCGACGCGAAAGCGACGTCGGTGGACCTCACAATTGACGCGCAGCTCAGTGACGTCGGCGTGATCGCCCCCGCGCTGCCGTACGTGACCGAGGCTTCCGGCGCCGCGAAGGCGGATCTGACCGTCAAGGGGTCGCTCGAGGCTCCCGACATCAACGGCATGCTGCAGGTGGAGAACGTCCGGTTCAACGTGCCGGAGACCGGCGTCTCGTACAAGAACATGAACGGCCTGCTGCAGGTGCGTAACTCGGTGCTCGAAGTGCAGTCCTTCAGGGTGGAAGACCAGGACGGCACGCCGCTGACGATCACCGGACGCCTGGACGTGCTGAATCAGCAGAAGGCTGCAGAGGTCGACGTGCGCATTCGCGCCAGTGATTTCACCCTTCTGGCTAATCAGTTTGGACAGGTGGGCGTCAACATTGACCTCACCGCCGTGGGCACGATGGTGGCCCCGCAGATCATCGGACAGGTGACTGTCGTGCGCGGTCGATTCGAAGTCGATCGCCTGCTGCAGGAGTTTGCGGCGACTTCCGGGTATGTGGATCAGTCTGTGATCACCGGTCGGACAGAACCGGCGAGCCCCGAACCGCCCAACGTGTACAGCGGCGCCGCAATGTCGATTGACGTGCGGTTGCCCGACAACGTCGTCGTGCGCGGCCGGGGCCTGCAGACCGAAGAGGGGTCGATCGGTCTGGGAGACATCAACCTGACGCTCGGCGGCACGCTGCAGATTCGCAAGGCGCGCGGCGAGCAGCCGTCGCTCGTGGGCGACGTCAACGCCGTGCGCGGCACCTACGAGTTTCAGGGACGACGCTTCCAGATTCAGCGCGGAAGCCGGCTGCGTTTCCGTGGGGATGACTACACGAATCCCGCGCTCGACATCACGGCGACGCGTGAGGTCTCGGGTGTTGATGTGACCGTGCGTATCGGCGGCACTGCGGCAGAGCCGTCACTCACGCTGTCGAGTGATCCGTCGCTTGATCAGGGTGACATCCTCGCGCTCATTGTGTTCAACCGACCGATCAACGAACTGGGGGAAGGGCAGAAGGTCTCGCTGGCCTCCCGCGCGGGCACGCTCGCGGCGACGGCACTGGCCGGTCCGATCGCGGACTCGGTGGCGCAGGCACTCAACCTCGATGTCTTCGAGATTCGTCCGGAGGATGTCGGTTCCAACGGCCCGGTCGTGGAAGTCGGCCGGCAGGTGAGTGATCGGTTGTATGTGGGGTTCCGCCACGATTTTGGCGGGGGCGGCCGGAACCAGGTCACGCTTGAATACCGGTTGAACGAATTCCTCCGTTTGCTCACGACACTGTCCCAGGGGGCCGATCCAGCGACGTTGCGCGGGCAGGCGGATTCTGCCGGCATTGACCTGATTTACGTCATCCGCCGCTGAGCGAGCGCGTTTGACCCTCCTTCGGTAAGTCATGGATAATGTGGGAGTTATCAGCGCGCCATGACCAAAGCCGAACTCGTCGAAGAGGTCTCCCGGGTCTCGGACCTCACCAAGAAGCACTCCGAACTCATCGTCGACAGCGTGTTCCAGAGCATCATCGATGCGCTGCACCGTGGCGAGAAGATCGAATTGCGCGGTTTCGGCAGTTTTCGGCTGCGGCAGCGCGAACCACGCAAAGGGCGCAATCCCAAGACCGGCGACAAGGTGGACGTTCCGCCCAAGCGGGTGCCGTATTTCAAGCCCGGCAAGGAGCTGAAGGACCTGATCAACAGCGTGCCTGATCCGGCTGATTCCGAGAGTCACCTCGGGGGACCGGAGTAGCTGGTGTCATGGAGCGGCTCTGGACGCCGTGGAGGCTTGCCTACGTGACAGCGGCCAGCCGCGAAGAACCCGGGTGCGTGTTCTGCGTGGCCCAGCAGCAGCGCGGGAACGAGCCCTCACTGATCGTGCATGAGGGGGCCACGTGTTTTGTCATCCTCAACCTGTATCCGTACAACAACGGCCATTTGATGGTCGTGCCACGTCGTCACGTGGGACGCCTCGCCGATCTGTCCGGTGACGAGATGGGTGAGTTGATGCGGCTGACGCGGGCCGCGGAGATGGCGCTCGAAGCCCGTTACCATCCCCATGGATTCAACATGGGCCTGAATCTCGGCAAACCCGCCGGTGCCGGTGTGCTCGATCACCTGCACATGCACGTCGTCCCGCGCTGGAACGGGGACACCAACTTCATGTCGGTTGTCGGAGAGACGAGGGTCCTGCCGGAGGAACTGCCGGTGACGGCTGCACACCTTGCGCCGCTGGTGGCCCAGTTCGCCGATCGCCAGTAACACACGGACATACACATGGATTTTTCGCAGGACGAACGCTACGAGTCGTTTCTCTCTGATGTGCGCCGCTTCGCCGACACGCGAGTCGCGCCTGCGGCCGCCGACATCGATGCCGGTGGCGAGTTCCCGTCCGCACTCATCGATGATGCGGCCGCGCTGGGGTTGACGTGTATGACCCTGCCCACTGAGGTCGGAGGCAAGGCTCTGCCGTACGCGACGTACGCCGCCGCGCTCGAGATCATCTCAGCGGCGTCGGCGTCTGTGGCCGTCATCCTGTCGGTGTCCAATTCACTGGTCGCCGAGCCACTCCACGCGTTTGGCACGGCGGAGCAGCGCGAGCGCTGGCTGGGACCACTCGTCGAGGGGCGGGCCGTCGGGGCGTTTGCCCTGTCGGAGGCGCAGGCGGGATCGGATGCCGGCAACCAGCAGACCACTGCACAGTTTGATGATCGCGGATATGTCATCTCCGGTCGAAAGGTGTGGGTGGCCAACGCAGCCGTCGCCGATGTGGCGATCGTGTTTGCCGCGACGCAGCCGGGCGCACGGGGCCGTGGCGTGACGGCGTTCCTGGTGCCGCTCGACACGCCGGGTGTCACTCGCGAAGTGGCGGCGGATTCCCTCGGTGTCCGTGGGCTGGGCTGTCGTGACCTGGTGTTTGACCGCGTCCGCGTCGGCGCCGAATCCGTGTTGGGTGAGCCGGGCCACGGGTTCCGGCTCGCCATGCGCGCGCTGGAAGGCGGGCGGGTCGCGATCGCGGCCCAGGCGCTTGGAGTCGGGCAGGCAGCCCTCGACGAAGCGGTGGCGTACGCGCAGCGGCGAGAGGCCTTTGGCCAGCCGATCGGCAACTTCCAGGCGATTCAGTTTCAGCTGGCCGACCTGGCAACCGACCTCGAGGCCGCGCGGATGTTGATGTGGAAGGCGGCGGACGCGCGCGACCGTGGGCCTCGCGCTCGCGTGGAAGCGGCGATGGCCAAACTGCAGGCCTCCGAGGCGGCCCACCGCGCCGCGGACCGCGCCATGCAGATTCTGGCATCCGAGGGCTACCGGCGGGGTTCACGCATCGAGCGCTTGTTCCGCGATGTCCGCGCCGCCGAGATCTATCAAGGCACCTCGGAAGTCCAGCGCATGATCATTGCGGAGGCGCTGCTGGCGTAGACGTGCGAGGCGCCTCGGTCAGGCGCCCAGGAAGCCGTGGTGACGCAGGCACTCGGTGAGTTCCTGCACGCCGCACACCTGATACGCCATCAGACCGGCGTTCCTGGCACCTTCCACGTTGGCCAGGACGTCGTCAAAAAACGCCACGCGTGCTGCCGGAAGGCCAAGTCTGCTGACCGCCTCTGCATAGATCGCGGGTTCGGGCTTGTGCGCGCCGAGTTGGTGGGATGACATCGCGAGATCGAAGAGCGCGGTGACGCCTATCTCTTCCGAGTTCCGTTCCCAGTGCAGTTCGTTCGAGTTGCTCAGGGCCGCGAGGCGGTAGTGGACGCGAAGGGCGCTCAACAACTCCCCGGCGCCCGGCAGGAGGGCGCGCGACCACGACCGGAACTCGACAAGGAACTGCTCGGGCGTCAGCACGAGGTCCCAGTCCCGAACGAATGCCGCCGCGAAGTCCGCGCGACTCAGGGCGCCAACTTCAAAGGCGCGCACGATCGGCGAGGCCATCCAGCGGTGTCGTATGTCGGAAGGCTGCAGCGGCGTGCGGAGGAGTCCCTGGAGTGCATCGATGCCGACGAAGTCGACGATGACGCCGCCAAGGTCGAACAGCAACACGTCGACGTCGCGCTGCGGGTCCATCAGGCCCGCCCTACAGGATCTGCTTCGCGATCGTGACCAGCTGCAGGTTCGACGTGCCTTCGTAGATCTGCCCGATCTTCGCGTCGCGATAGAGCTTTTCGACCGGGTAGTCCTTCACGAAGCCGTAGCCGCCATACAGGTTGATCGCCAATGACGCCGTGCGTTCGGCCGCTTCACTGGCGAACAGCTTGCACATCGCCGCCTCGGTGAGGAACGGCCGGCCGGCATCGCGCAGCCGCGCCGCGTTGTAGACCAGCAGGCGCGAACACTCGACATCCATGGCCGCCCGCGCCAGCTGAAACTGGACGCCCTGATTGTCCGCGATCGCCTTGCCGAACTGCTTGCGCTCCTGCGTGTACCGCAGCATGTGCTCGAGCGCGCCCTGGGCCAGGCCCAGCATCTGCGCGCCAATGCCGATGCGCCCTTCGTTGAGCGTCTCGATGGCGACCTTGTACCCCTTGCCGACCTCTCCAAGCACGCTGGAGGCCGGCACCACACAGTCTTCGAACATCAGCTCACAGGTGCTCGATGCGCGAATGCCGAGCTTGTCTTCCTTCTTGCCGACCGTGAATCCGGGCGTGCCACGCTCGACGACAAACGCGGTGATGCCGCGGTACCCGGCTTCCGGATTGATGTTGGCGAAGACGAGGAAGATGTCCGCTTCGTTGCCGTTGGTGATCCACAGCTTCCGGCCGTTGATGACAAACCCGTTGTCCGTCTGCCGCGCGCGCGTCTGCAACGCGAAGGCGTCGGAGCCGGACCCGGCTTCTGAGAGCGCGTAGGCGCCGATGGACCGCCCTGCGAGCCGGGGCAGGAGGTCAGCCTTCAGCGCCGCCGAACCCCAGCGGAGGATCGCGTTGATGACCAGCGTGTTCTGCACGTCCACGAGGACGCCGACCGATGGGTCCACTCGCGAGAGTTCCTCAACCACCAGCACGGAATGGAAGAACGTGCCGCCGGCCCCGCCGTGATCCTCGGGCACTTCCACACCCATGACGCCGAGATCGAACAGGTCCTTGATCAGGCCGGGATCCATCCTGGCGTGTTCGTCCATCTCTCGCACGAGTGGACGGATGCGTGTCTCGGCAAACTCGCGAACGCTTTGCCGGAGCAGGGTTTCTTCGTCTGTCAGGGTGGTCAGGGCAGGGATCGACGCGGCCATCGTCCAGATTTTACCAGTATGATGCGGCTGAGGGCTCCTTCTGATGATGACTCCCGTCCGCCGGCTGTCTGTGAGCCTTGTGCTCGCCTGCGCGGTCCTCGCGACGTCCCCCGAGACGCGCGCCCAGGCGACCGGCCAGCAGGCGCAACCGCAGCAACCCCAGCGGCCCGTGTTCGGGGCACGCATCGACTCCGTCTCGGTCGACGTGGTCGTGACAGACAAGCAGGGGCGTCCGGTCACCGACCTGACCGCCGCGGATTTCACCGTCACCGAAAACAGCCGGCCGCAGACGATCGACAGCTTCCGCCTGATCAAAATCGACGACTCGGTCGACGTGGACCCGGCGCGTAATCGGGAAATTCGATCCCTGCAGGATCAGGAGCGTGAGCTGGCCCGCGAGGACGTCCGGGTCATCGTCATCTATCTCGACGACTACCACACGCGCCTGGGCAACTCGATGGCCATCCGGGAACGGCTGGCGCGTTTTGTCCGCGACCTCAACCCGCGTGACCTGGTGGCGATCATGACGCCGCTGCTGCCGACGTCAGCACTGACGTTTTCGCGCAACCACGACGCCACGGCCCGGCAGATCATGGCCTTTTACGGCCGCAAGTATGACTACACGCCGAAACACCCGGTTGAGGAGGTCTACCGCTACCTGACCGCCGAGCAGATCGAACAGTTACGCAACCAGATCGTGACGACGGGCCTGGAGGGGCTGGCGGTGTACCTCGGCTCCGTCCGGGACGGACGCAAGTCCGTGATCTTCGTCAGCGAAGGCCTGCTGAGCCGCCTCCCGGCAGGGGTGGCCACGACGGGCCTGTACGGCAGCGGCGGTCTCACGCCGCCACGTTCCATTCAGGAGCAGATGGTCGCGTCCGGCGCCGTGGCCGCCGGCAATCAGGCCGCCGACCTCCAGCTGCTCGATCAACTGAAAGACGTCTTCTACGCCGCCGCTCGGAGCAATACGGCGTTTTACCCCCTCGATCCTCGCGGCCTCGCCGTGTCCGAGTTCGATATCCGCGACACGGGCGATCAGCGCGCAGGGCTCGAGGCCCTCCGGGACTCGATGGATACCTTGCACATCCTCGCGACGAACACGGACGGTCGCGCGATTGTGAATTCCAACGACCCGCAGCCCGCGCTGGAACAGATGCTGCGCGATGGCAGCGCGTACTACCTGATCGGATACACCTCGACTGAAGCGCCGAGGGACGGCAAATTTCATCCCATTCGGGTGACGGTGAATCGCAAGGACGTCGACGTCCGCCACCGCTCGGGCTACTGGGCCTACTCGGATGCCGACATCGAACGCGCCTCGCGACCGAGTTTCACGCGCCCACTCGAAGTGGAGCGCGCGTTCGACGCCATCGCCGAGCCCACACGAGGCCGGGCTTTCCGCAGCTGGTGGACGACGGCCAGGCGTGACGATGGCAGGACGGATGTCACGGTGATCTGGGAGTCCTTGCTGCCGGCTGGTCCGACGGCGCCGGCGGACGTGATGGTGACGGCGAGCACGCCGGAGGGCGATCTGGTGTTCCGCGGCCGGGCCGGCACGGTGCCCGACCCGACCGGGCGTCTCGCCGGGCGCGTCACATTCCCATCGGCGCCGGGCCGGGTGCTCTTGCGCCTCTCGGCCGAGACCGCTGACGGTGATCGCCTGGACACGGATGAACGCGAAGTCGTCGTGCCCGATTTCACCGGCGTGACGGCCGTGGTCACGACGCCGGAGATCTTCCGCGCGCGGACGGCGCGTGACGTTCAGGCCTATCGCGCATCGTCGACCGCGCTGCCAACGACGATCCGGGAGTTCAGCCGCAGTGAGCGTCTGTACGTACGCTTCCGCGTGTACCTGCCAGGCGCCGTGACGCCGGCGCCCACGCTGCGCCTGCTCAACCGCAACGGCGATGAGATCTCGACATGGCCGGTGACCTGGAGCGCCGCGCGTGGCGCAGAGGCGGAAGTCCCGCTCGCAGGTGTGCCTCCAGGAGAGTATCTGCTCGAACTGACGGCGTCGGGCGGCGACGACACCACCCGGACGCTCGCGGCATTCCGCATCGTCAGCTGACGGGCGGCCATGATAGGCTCCCGTCACGATGGCGAAACTGGAGTCTTTTTCATCGCGGTGGGGATTGATCCTTGCGGGCCTCGGCATGGCCGTGGGCACCGGCAACATGTGGCGGTTCCCGCGCATCGCTGCCGAGAACGGCGGCGCGGCGTTCCTGATTCCCTGGTTCATCTTCCTGTTTGTCTGGTCCATTCCGCTGCTGATTGCGGAGTTTGCGATCGGACGCGGTACGCGCCGGGGAGCCGTCGGCGCCTTTGCGACGTTGACCCAGGGACGATTTGCGTGGATGGGAGGATTCGTCGCGGTCGTGACCGTGATGATCCTCTTCTACTACTCGGTCGTGACCGGGTGGACGCTGCGTTATCTTGTCGCGGCGGTGCTCGGGCAGCTCAACGAGGACCCGCGCGCCTACTGGGACGCAGCGGCATCCGGATGGCAGGCCGTCGGTTATCACGTCGTCTCCGCGCTGGTGGGTGGCTGGATCATCCAGCGGGGCGTCGTCAAAGGCATCGAGGCCGCCAACAAGGTGCTGGTGCCGGCGCTGTTCGCGTTGCTGATTGTCTCGATGATTCGCGCCGTGACGTTGCCGGGCGCGGAGCGGGGGCTCGAGTTTCTCTTTAATCCGGATATCAGCTCGCTGGGCAACTACAAGACGTGGCTCGAAGCGCTGACACAGTCGGCGTGGTCGACGGGCGCGGGCTGGGGGCTCATCCTGACCTTCGGCATCTATCTCAAGAAGCGCGAGGACGTGGTTCTCAATTCGGCGACGATCGGATTCGGCGACAACTCGGCGTCGCTGCTTGCCGGCCTGGCCATGCTGCCGGTGGTGTTCGCGATTCTGTCGGTGGAAGACGCCCATGCCGCGTTGCAGTCCGGCAATGAAGGCCTGATGTTCATCTGGGTGCCGCAGTTGTTCGAGCGCATGGCGGGCGGCGCCGTCATGCTGCCGCTGTTCTTCCTCGCGCTGGTGTGCGCGGCCCTGTCGTCGCTGATCGCGATGATTGAGCTCGCTTCGCGCATCCTGATGGATGCCGGCTGGGATCGCGGCAAGGCGGTCAAGGTCGTGACGGCAGCGATCATCATCGTGGGAATGCCGTCGGCGCTCGACCTGACGATTTTCCAGAATCAGGATTGGGTCTGGGGTGTCGGCCTGATGATTTCAGGCCTGTTCATCTCACTGCTGGTCACGATGTACGGCTCGACGAAGTTCCGCAAGGAGTTCATCAACGCCTCGCCTGACGGCTGGCACGTCGGGGTGTGGTTCGAATGGGTCTTGAAGTACCTCATTCCCGCGCAGTTTGTCGTGATGTTCGGCTGGTGGATGTACACCGCCGCCACCGTCTATGACCCCACCGGATGGTGGAACCCCGATCCGATCAATCACACCTTCAGCGTCGGCACGTGTCTGGTGCAGTGGGGCATCGCGCTCACGCTGCTGATCGCGTTCAACAAGCGCATTGCGGCGGCCAGCACGAGTCAGGTCGTTGAAGCGGAGGAGGAGTAATGAGCCCGCGCACCTGGATCATGATGTCGCTGCTGCTTGGCCTCAATTGGGGCGGATTCATCGCGCTCCTGTGGTACGGCGCGCGGAAAGCCGGCAAAGGCAACTGACGTGTTGACGCCACTGGTTGCGCTGCAGGCGGCTCTGGCGGCGTTCACCGCGTACTACGTGCGGGCGTGGGCGATCGGCGCACGCGCCGCCGTCGCCACACCGGGGGCGCCTGGTGAGGCGAAGGCTCCGGGCGGACCCACGGCCGGTCACCTCGGGCTGGGGTTCATCACCAATTTCTTCGACACGTTGGGCATTGGCTCGTTCGCGCCGACAACGGCCGCGTTCAAGTTTGGCCGAATGGTGCCGGACAAGCTCATTCCCGGCACGCTCAACGTGGGCCACACGTTGCCGGCCATTACCCAGGCGTTCATCTACACCGCGGCCATTGATGTCGACCCGCTCACGCTGATTCTGATGATCGTGTCAGCGGTGGCCGGTGCCTGGATCGGAGCCGGCGTCGTGGCCTCGTGGCCAAAGCGCCAGATTCAGTTGGGCATGGGCGCGGCCCTGCTGGTGGCGGCAGCGCTGTTTGCGTGGCGCAATCTGGGCGGTGGCGGTACCGAAGTCGGCACCAACGGCCTGGAGGGCCTCAAACTCGCGTTGGGGATGGGCGGGAATTTCGTCCTCGGCGCACTGATGACGCTCGGGATCGGTCTCTACGCCCCATGCATGATTCTGGTGGGGCTGCTCGGGATGAACGCGGCTGTGGCGTTTCCCATCATGATGGGGTCCTGCGCGTTCCTGATGCCGATTGCCAGTGCCCGCTTCGTCGAGAAGCAGGCCTACGCCAAGCGTCCGGCCCTTGGCCTCGCGCTTGGCGGTATTCCTGGTGTGTTCGTCGCGGCGTACGTGTTCACGTCGCTCGACATCTACTGGGTGCGCTGGCTCGTCGTGGTGGTCGTGCTCATCGCCGCATCCCTGATGCTCCGCTCAGGGATAACCGGCAAGGACTGACACGTCGCACTCAGGACTTCGCACTCAGCACGTCGCACTGCCCTTACGCGTACATCCCGCGCTGCCGTGTCACCGTCGCGACCTTGCTGATCGCCACGATGTACGCGGCGGTGCGCATGTCGGTCTTGTACTTCAGTGAGGTCTGCAACACGTTGTTGAACGCTTCCACCATCTTGCGTTCCAGCCGGTCGTTGACTTCCTGTTCTTCCCAGAAGTAGCCGTGGCGATCCTGCACCCATTCGAAGTACGACGTGGTGACGCCGCCGGCGTTTGCCAGGATGTCGGGAATCACGAACACGCCCCGCCGGTGCAAGGACTGATGGGCAGCCGGCGTGGTCGGTCCGTTGGCGCCCTCGACGATGACCTTGGCCTTGATCGTGTCCGCGTTCTTCTCGGTGATCTGATTTTCGAGCGCGGCCGGAATGAGGATGTCGACGTCGAGACCGAAGATGGCGCTGGGCTCGAGGGGATCCGCACCGGGGAAGCCGGCCACGGTCTTGTGTTCGTCCACCCAGGTGATTAGCGCCGGGATGTCGATCCCCTTCGGGTTGTGCACGCCACCCTTCCAGTCGGTGACGGCGACCACGTTGGCGCCAATCTTGGCGAGCAGGTCTGCGGAGACCGACCCGACGTTGCCAAAACCCTGGACCGCCACGGTGGCGCCCTTGATATCGAATCCCAGGTGAGCCGCCGCCTCGCGCGCGGAGATCATCACCCCGCGTCCGGTCGCTTCGCGTCGGCCGAGTGAACCGCCCATCTCCACCGGCTTGCCGGTGACCACTGCCGTGCAGGTCATGCCGACGTGCATGCTGTACGTGTCCATCACCCACGCCATCGTCTGGGCGTTGGTATTGACATCGGGCGCCGGCACGTCCTTGTCCGGGCCGATCGCGTCGGCGATTTCCGCGACGTAGCGCCGCGTCAGCGCCTCCAGTTCGCGCTGCGACATCTTGGTGGGGTCACAAATGACGCCGCCCTTGCCGCCGCCGAACGGCACGCCGGCCACGGCGCACTTCCAGGTCATCCAGGCGGCCAGCGCCTTGACCTCGTCGAGCGACACGTCGGGATGGAATCGGATCCCGCCCTTGGCGGGGCCGAGCGTGATGTTGTACTGCACCCGGTAGCCGGTGAACACTTCGACCTTGCCGGAGTCCATGACGACGGGGCACGACACGATGATCTGTCGCTTGGGGTGGGTGAGGATCTTCCAGAGGCCTTCGTCGAGCCCGAGGAGCCGGGCCGCGCCGGCAAACTCCTGAAGCATCGCGCCGAAGACGCTGTTCTCTGACGACATGCAGGTCACTCCGCGAAAAAAATGCCACAGGCGGAAATGCCGCCCGTGGCCAAACCTCCCGAGATTAGCCGGGGCCAGAAGTGAAGTCAACGCGATGTGACGGCGGAGGCCGGGCCGGACCGGCCGCCGGGACCGGGGGCGGGCGGTCCCCGGTGCCGATAAGTTGTTGTCGCCTATATAATTGGGGGCCATGAAGCCGGCCGGAACTGAAACTGACAAGGCGCGCTGGACGCGTGAAGTGCTTGAGCCGACGTTGCGCAAGTCGCCGGAACGGGGTGGCCCGTTCACGACGATTTCGGGACGTCCGATCGAGCGGCTGTACACGGCGGAAGACATCGAGCAGCTCGATGTCGCGCGGGACGTGGCCGGGCCCGGGGAGTTTCCCTACACCCGAGGCATTCACCCGACGGGCTACCGCGGCAAGCTGTGGACCATGCGCCAGTTCGCGGGCTTCGGCACGCCGGAAGAGACCAATGCGCGGTACAAGCAGCTGCTCGCGGCGGGCGGCACAGGGCTGAGCGTGGCCTTCGATCTGCCGACGCTGATGGGCCGCGACCCGGATCATCCGCTGTCGCTTGGCGAGGTCGGCAAGTGCGGGGTGTCGATTGCCTCGCTGGCCGACATGGAACGGCTCTTCGACGGGATCTCGCTGGCCGACATCACGACGTCGATGACGATCAACTCGCCGGCGCCGATGATCTTCGCGATGTACCTCGTGGTGGCCGAGCGGCAGGGCGCCAGCTGGAAGACGCTCTCGGGCACGATTCAGAACGACATCCTCAAGGAGTTCATCGCCCAGAAGGAGTACATCTTCCCGCCGCGTCCGTCGATGCGGCTGATTACCGACATCTTCCAGTTCTGCGCGCGTGAAGTGCCGAAGTGGAACACGATTTCGGTCAGCGGCTATCACATCCGGGAGGCGGGCGCGACCGCGCTGCAGGAACTGGCCTTCACGCTGCGCGACGGTATCGAATACGTGCAGTGGGGCATTGACGCCGGCCTGGATGTTGACGAGTTCGTGCCGCGGATCTCGTTCTTCTTCAACGCACACAGCGATTTCTTCGAGGAGATTGCGAAGTACCGCGCCGCGCGCAAGATCTGGGCGCGGGTGATGCGTGATCGGTTCGGCGCCACCGATGAGCGGTCACTCAAGCTGCGGTTCCACACGCAGACGGCGGGCGTGTCGCTGACGGCGCAGCAGCCCTACAACAACGTGGTGCGCACCGCACTGCAGGCGCTGTCTGCGGTGCTTGGCGGCACGAACTCGCTGCACACCAATTCCCTCGATGAGGCACTGGCGCTGCCAACGGCCGAAGCCGCGACGCTTGCGCTCCGGACGCAGCAGGTCATCGCCCACGAGAGTGGCGTGACCAACGTGGTCGATCCGCTCGGCGGGTCATACTTCGTGGAACGCCTGACGCTCGACATGGAGGAAGGCGCCTACAAGTACTTCGACGCCATCGACCGCATGGGCGGCATGGTGGCCGCCGTGGAACAGGGGTTCCCGCAGCGAGAAATTGCGGAGTCGGCGTATCGGTTCCAGCAGTCGGTGGAGAAGAAGGAGAAGCAGATCGTCGGCGTCAATGCGTATGTCGATCCCGATGAGACGCCGCTGCCCATCCTGTACATCGACGACGCGGCTGCCGAGCAGCAGCTGGCCCGGCTGGCCGATCTCAAACGTACCCGGGACAATGCGCGCGTGGCTCGCACGCTCGACGCCCTGCGCGAGGCGGCCCGCGGCGCGGACAATACGATGGATGCGCTCCTCGAGTGCGTGCGCGCCTATGCGACGGTCGGTGAGATGTGTGATGCGCTCCGCGAGGTGTGGGGCGAATACGAAGAGGTTCCTTCAATCTGATGCGTACGATCCGAGTCGTCATCGCCAAGCCCGGTCTGGATGGTCACGATCGCGGCGCGAAAGTCATTGCGCGCGCGCTGCGTGACGCGGGTATGGAAGTCATCTACACCGGGCTGCGCCAGACGCCCGAGCAGATCGTGGCCGCCGCGCTGCAGGAGGACGCCGACGTGATCGGCCTGTCGATCCTGAGTGGGGCGCACATGCACATCTGCCCACGCATCATGGAGCTGCTCGCCGAGAAGGGCCTGTCCCACGTGCGCGTGCTGGTCGGCGGCATCATCCCCGACGTGGACATCGCGAAACTGAAGCACCTCGGTGTCAGCGGGATTTTCCTGCCCGGCACGCCCATGCAGGACATCGTCACGTTCATCACCGAGAGCGTGCCGCCACGCGCCGAGGTCGTCTGAACCGTCTCATGCCCGCCACGCTTCTGCTCGCCGACGACAGCGTCACGATTCAACGCGTGATCGCGCTGACGTTCGCCAACGAAGACGTGCAGGTGGTGGCCGAGTCGGACGGCGAGGCTGCGCTGCTCCGCCTGGCGCGTGAACGCCCGGACCTCGTGCTCGTGGATGTGGCGTTGCCTGGCGTGGACGGGTACGACGTCGCCGCGCGCGTGAAACACGCTGACCGCAGCGTGCCGGTGCTGATGCTGACCGGCGCGTTTGATCCCATTGACGAATCGCGCGCCCGCGCCAGTGGGTGTGATGGCGTGCTCGTCAAGCCCCTCGACCCGAAGCGGCTCGTCTCGACGGTGCGGGCGTTGCTGGCGGGCGAGCGGCCATCTCACCTGTGGCCCGCCGACATGCCGCGGATTGACGGTCCGGCGACCACGCCGCCGCCTCCGCCGGTTCCGCCCCCGCCCCCGGCGCCTGAGGCCGCCACGCGCTCGGCGACGCCCGCGATTGCTTCGATCGACGAACCCGGTCCGCTGCCGCATCCGACAGCGGTGGAGGCCGTCTTCGAGAGCGGCCTCGATGATCTCGATCGGGCATTCTCGAGGCTCGATCCGCAGGCGCCGCCGCCATCCACCGTGGACACCGGACGCTACGACGAGTTTCAGCGCGATATCGAGGCCCTGCGCGGTGCGGCGGCCCCTCCGATGCCGCCGCCGACAGCCCATATGGCCGCGCCGGTGACCCACCTGCCCGTTGAGGACCTGCTGGCCGTCGAGGCGCACGATCTGCAGTGGGATCTGCCGACGCCTGCGACCGTGGTACAGGCCATTCCGCTTCCAGCATCATTCCCTGAGCAGCCGGCGCCCACTCGTGCCCCTGAGCAGACGCCTGAGCCGACACGCGCCGTCGAGCCCGAGCGGGAACCCGAGGCGGCGCCTGCGGTCATGGAGACGCCCAGGGCGGCGGAGCCTCCACGCGCGCCGGAGGCACCACGCGCGGCAGAGGCACCGCCCCCGCCGGACGCCGTGCCACCGCCCCCACCGCCCCCGTCGGCCCCGCCGTCGCTGGCGAGCGCGTTTTCCGCGCTCCTCGCTGCGGAGCAGGGGCCCGTCGTACGAAATGACGTCGCACGCTCAGGCGGCCTGTCAGAAGCGGATGTCGAGGAAGTGGTCAGACGTGTGGTGCATCGCGTGACCGACGAGGTCGTTCGCCGCGTCATGCACGAAACGACCGAACGTCTGATTCGTGAAGAAATGGAGCGGCTCACCCGGTAATGTCACTCGAAGGTCTTGAGGAGAAATGGCGGGCACGCTGGGAAGCCGACGGCGTGTATCGCTTCGACCGGCAGGCTCCCCGCGCGCGCGTCTACGCGATCGATACACCACCCCCGACGGTCAGCGGATCGTTGCACGTCGGGCACGTGTTTTCGTACACCCACACCGACGTCATCGCCAGGTATCAGCGGATGCGCGGCAGGGCGGTCTTCTACCCCATGGGGTGGGACGACAACGGCCTGCCCACCGAGCGACGGGTCCAGAACTACTACGGCGTACGCTGCGATCCGTCGCTGCCGTACGACCCGGCATTTGTGCCGCCGGAGACGCCGCCGAAGCCGCCGGTCAGCGTGTCGCGCCCGAACTTCATCGAGTTGTGCGCGCGGCTCACCGCCGAGGACGAAGTGGTCTTCGAGCACCTCTGGCGACAACTCGGCCTCTCGGTTGACTGGTCACTGACGTACGCCACCATCGGCAGGGAAGCGCAGCGCGTTTCGCAGCTGGCCTTCCTGCGCCTGCTGGCAAACGGTCGCGCCTACCAGCTGGAGGCGCCGACGTTGTGGGACGTCGACTTTCGGACGGCGGTCGCCCAGGCCGAACTCGAAGATCGGGAGATGCCCGGGGCGTACCACAAGATCCGGTTTGCACGCCCCGAAGGCGGGTACGTGGAAATCGATACGACGCGGCCCGAACTGATCCCGGCATGTGTGGCGCTGGTCGCCCATCCGGATGATCCCCGGTACCAGCCGCTCTTCGGCACCACCGTACGCACGCCGTTGTTCGGCGTGCCCGTGCCCGTGAAGGCGCACCACCTGGCGGACCCGGAGAAGGGCACGGGCATCGCCATGATCTGCACGTTCGGAGACGTCACCGACGTCGTCTGGTGGCGCGAACTGCAGTTGCCGGTCCGCGCGATCGTCCAGGCCAATGGCACATTTCGTCCGGTCACCTGGGGCGACGCCGGCTGGGAATCGTCAGATGCCGCCGCGGCACAGGCCAGATACGATCAACTCGCCGGTCTGCCCGCCGCCAAGGCGCGCGCGCGCATCGTGGACCTGCTGCGCGAATCTGGAGACCTGCTCGGTGACCCTCGACCGATTACGCATCATGTGAAGTTCTTCGAGAAGGGCGATCGCCCGCTGGAGATCGTCACGTCGCGGCAGTGGTTCATCCGCACCATGGAGTTCCGCGACGCGTTGCTGGCGCGCGGACGCCAACTGCAGTGGCATCCCGAGTACATGCGCGCGCGCTTCGACAACTGGGTCAACGGCCTCAACGGCGACTGGTGCGTCAGCCGGCAGCGTTTTTTCGGCGTGCCGTTTCCGGTCTGGTATCGCGTGGATGCCGACGGGCAGGTGGACTACGCCGCGCCGCTGTTGCCGGCGGAATCGCAGTTGCCGATCGATCCGTCCACGGATGTGCCCGATGGATTCAGCGCCGACCAACGCGGTCTTCCTGGCGGCTTCGTCGGCGATCCGGACGTCATGGACACCTGGGCAACGTCGTCGCTCACGCCCCTGCTGGTGTGTGGGTGGGAGCGCGACCCCGATCTGTTCGCGCGCACCTATCCGATGCACCTTCGACCGCAGGCGCACGACATCATTCGCACGTGGCTGTTCTCGACCGTCCTGCGCGCGCACCTGGAGACCGACGCGCTGCCCTGGAGCGACACCGCGATCTCGGGGTGGGTGCTCGACCCTGATCGCAAGAAGATGTCGAAGTCGAAGGGGAACGTCGTCACACCGATGGCGTTGCTCGACGAGCACGGGTCCGATGCCGTGCGGTACTGGGCCGCGCGTGGCGGCCCCGGCGTGGACACGGCGTTCGAGCCCGGGCAGATGAAGGTCGGTCGCCGGCTGGCCATCAAGCTGCTGAACGCGTCGAAGTTCGTCCTGGGGCGCGTGGAACCGCGTGGCGCCGTGACGGAACCGATTGACCGTGGCATGTTGCGGCAGTTGGCGACGCTTGTCACGCGCGTGACCGCATCGCTCGACGAGTACGACTACGCCGCAGCGCTGCGCGAGACGGAAGCGTTCTTCTGGTCGTTCTGCGATCACTACATCGAACTCGTGAAGCGTCGTCGCCAGGGCGACGACCAGGCGGCACAATCCGCGATCACCGCTGCGCAGACAGGCCTGTCGGTCCTGCTGAGGCTCTTCGCGCCCTTCATGCCGTTTGTGACCGAAGAAGTCTGGTCCGCGTGGCAGTCGGGATCCATTCACCGGGCCCCGTGGCCGACGCCCGACGAGTGCCGTGTCGACGGCAGCGCGGAGACCGACGAGTCCGACCTGCGTCTCGCGATCGACGTGTCCACCCGCGTGCGGACCCTGCGTTCGGAACAGAAGCTGGGTTTTGCCGTGCCGATGGCCGTCACGATCACGCTTCCTGCCGCGACCCGTGAGGCCTGGGCGCGCGTGGCGAACGACGTGACGGCCGGCAACAACGCCACCCTGTCCGGTCTGCAGTGGTCGGCGGATGCTGAGGCGCCCGACGTTGCCCTCGCCGCGCAGTAACGGCGATTTGCGCCTGGAGCCCGCCGCCTGCCGCGAGTGGCTGGTGGCGGCGTTGGCGGAAGACGTCGGCCCCGGGGACATCACCAGCGAGGCCGTCATTCCCGCGGCGGCACGGGCGTCGGGGCACCTGCTTGCCAAGAGCCCTTGTGTGGTCGCGGGCCTCGACTTGGCTGCGATGCTCGTCCGCGAAGTCGACGCCCGGGTCGTCTGGGTGCCCCGTGTCAGCGATGGCACCGTGGTCGAGCCTGGTGCCGTGCTGGCCACGGTGGAGGCATCGGCGCGAGGGCTCCTGCGCGTGGAACGCACGCTGCTCAATGTTCTCCAGCACCTGTCCGGCGTGGCGACGATGACGCGACGGTTTGTGGAGGCGGCAGGCGGCCGTATCGAGATTCTGGACACCCGCAAGACGCTGCCCGGCATGCGCCTGCTTGAGAAGTACGCGGTGCGTTGCGGAGGTGGCTCCAATCACCGGTTCGGCCTCTATGACGCGATCCTCATCAAGGACAATCACATTCGCGTGGCCGGGTCGATCTCCGAGGCCGTGCGGCGCGCGCGCCGCACCATTGCCGCGCGCGAGCTCGATGGGATGACGATCGAGGTTGAAGCGCAGAGCCTGGCCGAGGTGGCCGAGGCGGCGTCCGCCGGTGTCGATGTCATCATGCTCGACAACCTGTCAGACCGGGAGATGCGCGAGGCAGTGACGCTGATCGCGGGTCGGGCACGCATCGAGATTTCCGGCGGCGTGACGCTGGCCCGCATTGCGGAGCTGGCGACTATCGGCGCCGACTTCGTCTCTGTCGGCGCGCTGACGCACTCCGCTCCGGCAGCCGACATCAGTTTCGAGATCGACATGGAGCCAGGCGCGTGACGTGGCACGAGTCGCCCGTGCACATGTATGAGAGTGTGGGTTCGACCAATGACGTCGCGATGCAGCTGGCGGAAGCCGGGGCGATCGACGGCACGGCGGTCATAGCCGACCAGCAGAGCGCGGGGCGGGGCCGCCATGGCCGCGACTGGTGGTCGCCGCCGGGGGCCGGCCTGTACCTCTCGCTCATTCTGCGGCCGGGCATCGCCGATGCGTCGCTGGGGATGGTGACGCTGGCCGCCGGCGTGGCGCTGGCCGGCACCGTCCGCGCGCAGACGGGCCTGCCGGTCGAACTGAAGTGGCCCAATGATCTGGTGATTGGACGGCCCTGGCGCAAACTCGCCGGCATTCTCTGCGAGGCCACCCAACTTGGGACGTCCGACGCCTGTGTCATCGTGGGCATGGGAGTGAACCTTCGGCGGTCCGCCTATCCGCCCGAGATTGCCGACCGTGTGACGTCCATCGCCGAAGAGTGCGCCGTGGAGATCAGTCGTGATCAGCTGGCGCTGGCGTGCCGCGGAGCGCTGGAAGCAGCGCTGGTCACGATCCGTGAACACGGTCCTGCTCAGGTGCTGGATCAGTGGCGTGTCTTCGGCGCCGCAGCGCTCGACCACGCCCCGGTCCGGTGGCGCGATGCAGAGGGTGAACAACGAGGGACGACCGTCGACCTCGACGCGGACGGCGCGTTGATCGTGCGGGCGATGGGGATGCCCAGGACTCAACGCATCGTGTCCGGCGAGGTCACGTGGGAGATGTTGACGCGTGACTGAAGTCGGCGAGTACTGTCGCCAGGTGGAGGCGTACCTCACGAAGGTGAATGGCGGCCATCTCGTGCGTGTGGTGGGCCCCGGTTTCGTCCTGGTGCGCCGGTGGGCGGAGGAGGGGGTGCCGCTCTCGGCGGTGTTCCGGGGCATCGATCAGAAGGCCCAGCGCCACCGCGCCGGCGCCTCCCGACGTCCGCTCCGCATCGAGTTCTGCGACGCGGATGTGCGAGAGGTGTACGAAAGCTGGCGTCGCGCGGTGGGTGTGGCCGGCCCGGCGAGTGAACCGTCGGAGACCCCTGACGCGCCCCATGCCGCAGATCGCGGCAGCGGCCCCGCGCGGCGGTCGGTCACCCGGGAACTGAATCGGGCCATCGAACGGCTCGTCCAGCTCGGAGGCCGCATGGATCTGCCTGAGGCGATGCGGGACACCGCTCAGGACGTGCTCGACGCCGTGACCGTGTTGCGCGACGCGGTGAAGGGCGTGCGTGGTGACGCCCGCGCCGCGCTGCTGGCGCCTCTCGTTGAGTGGGATCGACGGCTGCTTGACGCGGCGCTGGCATCGCTCAGCGGCGACGTGCGGGACAGTTTCGTCCGTGAAGCGCAGGCGGACCTGCAGATGTACCGCGATCGCCTGTCGCCCGACGCGTGGCAGTCAGCCATAGACGTCACCGTCACTCGCGCGGTGCGCGGGTACTTCCAGTTGCCCGACCTCGCGACGATCGAGCAGGGCTGAGGACATCAGTGTGGAACTTGAACTAACCATCGAACGCCCGGTGCCGGGGGGCGACATGCTCTCCAGGCACGACGGCCGCATCGTCTTTGTCTCCGGCGCGATCCCAGGAGAGCGGGTGCTCGCGACGGTGGTCCGTCGCAAAGGCGACGTCACGTGGGCGCAGGCCAGGACGGTGATTGACGCCAGCCCCGACCGGGTCGAGGTGTCCGGAGATCCGCGTTGCGGTGGCCGGAGTCTGGCGCACATCCGTTACGAGCGCCAACTCAGCCTCAAGAGCGAAATCGTTGGCGACGCGTTCCGCCGGATCGCCCGGCACACGTTGCCGGAGCCGACGACGGTTGCGGCATCGCCGGACCAGGGGTACCGCATGCGTGCGCGCCTGCACGTGCAGAAGCGGCGCCTCGGATTTCTTCGCGAGGGCACCCACCAGCTCTGCGAAGCGGGACCGGTCGGACAACTGACGCCGGCGGCGCTGGAGGCCGTCGAGCGCTTCTGCGCACGGCAGCCGGAGACCCTCGACGTGCTTGATTCGATCCTGGTGTCGGAAACGGCAACGGGCGATGCGCGCGTGCTGGTCTGCGAAGTGCGTGACGGCGCGGCGTTTGATGACTGGATCGGCCGCTCGCCCGAACAGGGCGTCACCGGCATCGTCGTCATGACCAGCGGCGGGCGGTTCCTGTCGGGGGGCACTGACGAATTGGTCGATGGCAGCCGGCGACTGCCGGGCGCACCCGCGCCGGATCGCCCTGACGTGGAGTGGCGCCGTCGCGGGGCGTCGTTCTTCCAGGCGAATCGTTTTCTGGTGGGCCACCTGCTCGACCGCGTGCTGGCGGAGGCCGCAGCAGAACGGTTTGTCGACCTCTATGCGGGGGTGGGCCTGTTTTCGGTGCCCATGGCCTCCCGAGGCCAGCATGGGCTTGCGGTTGAAGGCGACGACAGCAGCGCGGGTGACTTGCAGGAGAATGCCCGACCGTTTGCCTCCACGCTCGCGGTGCGTGCCGGGGCGGTCGAAGGACTGCTCGGCAGCGCCGAACTGCCCGCGACGGATGTGGTCATCGTGGATCCCCCGCGCACGGGGCTCTCGTCAACGGCGATCGAGGGGCTCGCCCGTTGGGAGCCGCCGCGGGTGGTCTACGTCTCCTGCGACGTGGCGACCCTGGCGCGTGATGCCGGGCGCCTGTTGGGTTCCGGGTATCAGCTGCGCTCCATCGAGGCGCTCGACATGTTTCCTCACACACCGCACATCGAGACGCTGTGCGTGTTCACGCGCTGAGACGAGGGGTCACGCGGTCGTTCTTCCCGCGGCGTCGACGAAGGCGCGGAACAGGCTGCTGAACTTTCCGGTCGCGTGAAAGTTTTCCGGGTGCCACTGCACGCCGACGCAAAACGCCTGATCCTGACGTTCGATGGCCTCGACGACGCCGTCAGGAGCGGTGGCGCAGATGACGAATCCGTCTGCCAGGCGTGCGACGGCCTGATGATGCCGGCTGTTGACGGTGATGCGCCCTGCCTGCAGCTCATCCGCGAGGCTGTGGGCGAGGCGGGTGCCGTCAGCGACCGAGACCTCATGCGCGATTGCGTCCCGCGGCTCGTTGACCGAATGGTCCAGCGACGAGGTTCCCGAGGATGGCAGGTCCTGGACCAGACTGCCGCCGGCGGCGACGTTGAGGACCTGAACTCCACGGCAGATCGCCAGCATCGGGAGCCGGCGTGCCAGGGCCGCCCGGGCCAATGGCAGCTCATAGCCGTCACGCACGGGATCGATGTCAACCGTGGGATGCATCGTGGTCGCGCCGTAGTGCGCCGGATCGACGTCGGCGCCGCCGGTCAGGAGCACGCCGTCCAGGCCAGTCAGCGCCTCGGGGAGCGGATCGTGATCGGGCGCCAGCGTGCGCACTTCGGCGCCGGCCAGCTCGAGAGCCTTCAGGTAATCAGGGCGCGGAAACGCGACGCCGATGATCGGACGAGCCATCGGCTACATCCGCTCCGGGACATCGCAGCCCATCAAATCGAGGGCGCGTGTCAGCTGCTGTTGACAGTACCGAACCGCGGCCGCCCGCCACAGCCGAACATCTTCGCGTTCTTCCTTCAGGATCGGCTGGCGATGATAGAACGCGTTGAACGACTGCGCGAGGCCAAACGCGAACTTGGCCACCTGTGAAATTTCCAGCGCCCGAACCGCACCGTCAACGACTTCGTCAAGGCGCGCGGCCTCGAGCACGAGGCCCCAGAGTTCGTTGCCTTCATCACCCGGCGCGAGCGCGTCGCCGCTCAGGGTGGCCACGCGCGCGGGAAGTGCGTCGGGCGCGATGCCGTCGCGTTCCGAGAGCTTGTTGAGGATGTTGCGGGCGCGCACCACCGCGTACTGCAGGTACGGGCCGGTTTCACCTTCAAAACTCAGCGCCTCGCTGATGTCGAAGACAATCACCTTGCCGCGCGAGAACTTCACGAGGAAATACCGCAGTGCCGCGACGGCAATGCGCCGGGCGATCGCGTCCACCACCTCGTCAGGGAGGTCGCTCTGGCGGGAGCGGACTTCGGCTGCGGCCGTCGTGACGAGTCGATCGATCAAATCATCGGCCTTGACGCCGAGACCTTTGCGTCCCGAGACCTCGACAAACGGCTTGCCGCTTGATTCGGTATCGGCGTAGCCGAGCTCGCGGGCCGTGGCATGTGACAGCGCGACCATCTCGTATGCGAAGTGTGTCGAGTGCGCGGCCTGTTCGGGAAATCCCATCGTGGCCAGCGACTGCTTCAGCAGTTGCTGGAGGTAGGCCTGTCGCGAATCGATGACGTTATACACGGCTGACGCCTTGCCGAACGACGGCGCGTCGTCGCCGAGACCGGGCTGCGACGTCGTGGCCCAGAGCGGCCCCTGAGGACGAGGCGCAAAGACGCGGTAGTGGAAGTCGCGTCCCAGCAGGCCGAATTTCCAGAACTGGTTCGCGATGTCCTTGCCGACGTACGTGACGGTGCCGTTGGAGCGGACGATGACTTTCTCGCGCTGAGCGTCCTCCGCGTCGGGGGCCTCGGGCGCTTCGGTCGCGGTGTCGTTCGCCTCCACATCGCCATCGTCAATCTTCATCACCCAGCAACCGGCCAGCGGGCCTTCGGTCTGAAGAAACACCGCGCCGAGGGCCTTGAGTTCGTCAAACGCCTTGGCCCAGAACTGCAGGCGAAGGATGTCGCCCTCCCAGGTCAGCAGGTCGTAGTCCACATTGAGGCGCGCCATCGTCTTCAAGTGGCAGCGAACGATGCGGTCCGCGATGAAGGCGCCCATGTCGGCCGTCGCGTTGCCGCCTTCCTCGATGGCGTGCATCGTATCGGCGCGTACCTGCAGGCGCGACTTGTCGGCCTCGTACCACTCGGTGACCTTGGCGTACAGATCCCAGCAGTAGTAGTCGAACCGGAGGCTTGGGTCGTCTGCCAGCGCGCGAACCGAGTCGAGCGTGCGTCCCTCCAGTGCCGTGAAGCCGACGACGACGTCGGCGACCTGGACACCGGTGTCATCGATGTAGTTCTGGGTTTCAACGTGGCGTCCCTGGAAGCGGAGGAGCCGGACGAGTGTGTCGCCCAGCGCCGCGTTGCGCAGGTGCCCGATATGTGCCGCCTTGTTTGGATTGATCGCCGTGTGTTCGACGATGACCTTGCCGTCTGGCGAGGGGCGCGACGGCGGGTCGGCCAGCTGCGACAGCAGAAACGCACGGCGCTCGAGGTAGAAGTTCAGATAGCCGGCGGGCGTGGCATCGATGCGCGACACGCCGGGGATCGTGCCGAGGGCAGCCGCCAACTCCTGGGCGATCACGCGTGGGGCTTTGCGCAGCGTGCGCGCAAGTTCGAACGCGACGGCGACCGCGAGATCGCCGAACTCACGCGTCGGTGGCGTCTGGATGACGATGGGCGGTTGAGCCTCCGGGGCGAGGCCAAACGCCTGACTGAGGCCGTTCTGCAGGTGATGACGCAGCAGGGCGTGGACGGACAGGATCATGCAATCGTCGATTGTACTCGCCGCAGATCCTCAGGCGTATTCACGTTGGTGGTCACCAGGCCCTCGGGATCGAGGGCGCGCAGGGTGTGGCCGTCGAGCGCGTCCATGGTGAGGGTGTCTCCGATCGCGGTGGCTCGCCGGATGCCCTGGCGCAACATGCGTGTCACGCGGTCCAGCGTCCGTCGTCGATAACACGCCAGGAGGGGCTCGGGACCCTTCGGGGTTCGGACCCAGCGCCCGTCCGCCCCTGGCGGAATCCGCGTCAGCGCATCGAGCACCGCGATGTTCAGAAACGGCATGTCCCCGCCGACGACAAGGACCCGCGGCGCTGTGGCGGCCGCCAGCGCGGCCTGCAGGCCGCCGAGCGCTCCGGCATCCGCGAATTGATCCACGGCCACAGTCACCGGTACGTCGTCGAATCGAGAAGGATGTAACGCCCGGTCGGCCGGCGTGGTGATGACCAGCAGTTGCGACGCGATGCGTTGCAGCAAGTCGACCTGTCGGACGATGATGGTGCGGCCGGGCGGGCCACTGGGGTCCGTGCCCACGATGAGCCGAGGCTTGTCGAGGCCCCCGAGTCGACGCGCACGTCCTCCGGCGAGGATGGCCGCGGCGATGGAGGCGTCCGGCATGCGGGAGCATCATGACACGGGATGCACGGGTGGGCCGCGTGCTCGTGGCGGCGTTACAGCAGGCGATCGCGGAGGAGTTGCCGACGCGGTCGGAGTTCTACGATCACTGGCTTGCGCCGGACGGTCGACGCGACGGCACGCTCGGCATTGCGCCGATGGCGGCCGTTGTCGGGTTTCTCCGGACCGAGGGCGACGGGTACGAACGAGTGGTGAGGCGCGCGGGGCGCCTGGTGGCGGAGTGGACGTGGCAGGAGGGACCCGCGTGGCGGCGCCACTGGATCCCGCGGCTGCCGCTCACCCTGCGCACGCGCGCGATCGCGCGACGCATGCGCAGCGTGGTGACCGAGACCTGCTCCGGCACGGTGGCACGGTGCCGCGTGACGCACGGTGTCGTGTCGTTGGAGATCGACGACTCGGTGTTCTGCTCGGCCCGGGAAACACCCGTGGCCCCGCTGTGTGGATTCTATTCGGCGTTGTTCGTGACGGCCTGTCTGGCCGTCGGCGTGGTGGCCGAGGCGGATGGTGCGTGGTGCCGCACCCGCCCGACTGACTCGGTCGCGGCCAGAAAGGGAAATGGATGCGGAGGACGATTCGTGGTGTCGCTGGCGGGCTGATGCTCGTGTGGCTGGCCGTCCTGTTGACGGCCGGACCCTCGGCACAAGCCATCGCTGAAGACGCCACCGCACGTCCGCTGGTGTTGCCGTTCGCGGTCACGGTTGAGGCGGACGTTCCGGGTGGTGATGGCGCGGCCTTCTGGCTTGGTGAGGCGGCCGCGGTACTGGTGGCCGACGCGCTGGAGGCCGCGGGCGCGGTGCCGCTCACGCGCGCCGCACGGATCGAGGCCTTCGAACGTCTGCAGCTCCCCCGGAATGCCACGTTGACGCAAGCCACGATGATCAGGGTTGGCGAACTGGTAGGCGCCACAGATCTGGTCATCGGTGAAGTCCGGCTCGGCGCTGAGTTGACGGTTCGCGCCCGCCAGATTCGGCTTGAGTCCGCGCGTGAGGCCGCGGTGGGTACTGCGAGAGGATCCAGTGCCGACATTTATGCCCTCTGCCGCACTGTGGCTTCGCAGTTGAGCGGCAGGCCTGCCCCTGCTGGTCAGGACATGCCGCTCGCAGCGTTCGAGCAGTACGTGAAAGGCCTCGTGGCGACCACTCCGGCCGTGCAGGAGAAGTTTCTCGAGACCGCACGAACAGAATCGGGTGGCGACTCGCGTGTCCTGTTGGCGCTGTGGGACTTCTACGCAGGTGAAGGACGACACGACCGCGCGCTCGCGGCAGCCAGCGCGGTGAGCCGGGAGAGCCGCGACGACCGTCGCGCCCGCTACGCCGCCGCGGTGTCCCTCATCGAATTGCACCGGTACGACGAAGCGTACGCCATGCTCGAGGCGATGTTCGGCGAAGTGCCGTCGGCGCTGGTGTCGAACGCCATTGGCGTCATCCAGATGCGGCGTGGCAGCTCACCGCAGACGGGACTGCCGAGTTACTTCCTCACACGCGCGGTGGACCAGGCGCCCGATCATCCAGACTTCCTGTTCAATCTCGGCTACGCCCACGCGCGCAGTCGCGAGACGGATGCCGCTATCCGTTGGCTGCGTGAGGCCGTGCGCCACAATCCGGCTGATGGTGACGCACACCTGGTGATGGGACAGATGCTGGCCGCGGCGGGCCGTACCGTCGAGTCTGGCCGGGAATTTGAACTGGCGCGTCTGCTGGGGACGAGCATCGAACTGCCGACAGGTGGCCCTGGCGAACGCGTGTCCGCCGGACTTGAACGGTTGCCGATGCGATTTGAAGAGGCCCCTCGCGTGCGGGTGGCCACGGCGGTGACGACGCCGGCGCAACGGGAGCAGGAGGAACTGGCGACGTTCCACCTCGGTCGCGGACGCCGGTTCTTCGAGCAGGGGGACGATCGAAGTGCCCTGGCGGAATTGCAGCGCGTGGTGTACCTGCGTCCGTACGCCGAAGAGGCGCACCTGTTGCTCGGCCAGCTCTATCAGCGGGCCGGCAGGGTGGCTGACGCCGTGAGTGCGTTCCGCATTGCGGTCTGGGCACGAGAGACGGCGACCGCCCGGCTGCGATTGGCGGGGGCACTTCGCGATCAGGGTGACGTGACGGCTGCGTTGGCGGAAGCTCGCCGGGCCCTGCAACTCGATCCCAACTCCGCCGATGCGCGCGCGCTGGTCGCCGCGCTTGGCGGAGGCCGGGTGTAAGATCAACCACAGGACTCATGACGCAGCAGGAATACCGCGAGATTCAATTGAGCAAGAAGGAAGTGCTCTTCCTTTTCATCTCGCTCGTCGTGTTGGCCGTGGTCATCTTCGTGCTCGGCGTGGCGGTCGGGCGGGGCGTGCGCGACAGCGTCGGCGAACCGCCGGTGATGGCGGCTTCGGAAGGAGACGCGACGACAAGTGTCCCTGTCGAGGCGACACCACAGGCCGTCCAGGAGTTGAGCTACCACGACCTGCTGGCCGGGTCTGGAGCACCGCCGGCCAATGATCCGCAGGCCGAGCCAACTCCGACGGTGACGCCGACGCCGGCTGCCGAACCGCCGGCGCCCCAGCCGGAGGCGCCCGCTCCAGGCGCCGGCGAATGGTTCCTGCAGGTGGGCGCGTTCTCCACGCGGCAGGCGGCGGACTCGATGGTGGGAAATCTCAAGAAACTGAACGTGCCGGCATTTGTGCTGGCGCCGACGCAGGGCTCGCCGGACCGGCTCTTTCGGGTGAGGGTCGGGCCATACGGCACGGAGTCGGAGGCCAACGATGTTCGGGCGCGACTGGTGCGTGAGGGATATCCGGCTGAAGTCCGTCGCTGATTGTCCGGTGGTGTGCTGATGGCAGCGGCACTTGCAGTCCTTTCGGGGCTGCTCCTCGCGTTCAGCTTCCCGAAGTACGGTCATCCGGTGTTTGCGTGGACGGCTCTCGCGCCGCTCATCGTCGCCGTGTATCTGACCGAGACCGCGCGCTTGGGGCCTCGCGTGAAGCTGCGTCCATTCACGCTGGGGTGGATCACCGGAGCCCTGCACTTCAGCCTCACCGTGTCGTGGGTGGTCGAGGTGATGTATCTGCACGGCGGGCTTGCGGTGCCCGTCGCGTGGCTGATCATGTTCCTGCTTGCGGCGTATCTGGCGTTGTTTCCCGCGCTGGCTGCGGTCCTGCTCGCTCGCGGCATCCGCCGGTTCGGCGTCCACGGCATCTGGTTGATGGCGCCTGTGTGGGTAGCGACCGAATGGTTGCGCGGATGGCTGGGTGGCGGGTTTCCGTGGGCCTGGCTGGGGACCTCTCAGGCCGAGGTGATTCCCGTGATCCAGCTGGCGTCGGTGACCGGTGTGCTTGGAGTCTCCGCGTTGCTCGCCCTGGTGTCCTGTGCGGCTGCGCTCCTTGCTGTCGGCAAGCCGGCGGTGCACTGGAGGACGATCGGGGCAGTGTTCGCGCTGGTGCTGGTCGCGACGGGCGCGGGCACGTGGCGGGTGGTCAGCGGCGCCCTCGTCTCGCAGGGGCCGGTCGTGAAGGTCGGCCTGCTGCAGGGCAACGTCGCGCAGGACCAGAAGTGGGATCCGGCGTTCCGTGGCTCGATTCTCGATCGCTATCTGGAACTGAGTCGCCAGGCCATTTCGGTGGGCGCCCGCCTGGTGGTGTGGCCTGAGGCCTCGACGCCGTTCTTCTTCGAGGCCGAGCCGCATCGCGCGGCGCCGATTCGCACGCTGGTGGCAGAGACGCGCACGCCGATGCTCATCGGCACCGATGAATTCGTCCGCGATGGGGAGGGCGACCGGGTGCACAACTCGGTGGTTGCGGTGGACGCCAACGGCCAGACCACCGGCGTGTATCGGAAGATGCAGCTCGTGCCGTTTGGCGAGTATGTGCCGCTCAAGTCGCTCCTGTTTTTTGTGGGGCCGCTCGTCGAGAAGGTCTCGGACTTCGCGCCAGGCGAAGAGCCCACGGTGCTCGACACCGGCGTGGCCCGCACCGGCGTGTCGATCTGCTACGAAGTGGTGTACCCCTGGATTTCGCGAGCGTTCGCCGCTGGTGGAGCGCAGGTGTTGACCACCATCACCAACGACGCCTGGTTCGGCCGCACCTCGGCGCCGTATCAGCACTTCGCTCAGGCGAGCGTGCGGGCGGTCGAGCAGGGGCGCTACCTCATTCGCGCGGCCAACACCGGCATCAGCGGCATCGTTGACCCCTACGGCCGTGTCGTGAGCACGACGCCGTTGTTCGAGGAATTGGCGATCACTGGAGACGTGAGGCTCATCGAGCAGCGGACGATCTACAGTTACACGGGCGACCTCGTGGCGTGGCTGTCGCTGGCCCTGGCCGCGTGGGTCGCCCTGTGGGGCCCCAGGAAATCGTGAGGTGGGGCCTCAGCCCCGCCTGGAGATTGAATGACTGAACGCACACTGGACGAACAAATCCGCCGCTACGAAGCCCTCGCCGAACGGGCGACCGATCTCGGGAGGGGGCTTTGACGAAGCACGGCTGACGCGCGAACTCGGCGACCTCGAGACGCAGATCTCCGATCCGGATTTCTGGAAGGACCAGGCGCGCGCGCAGCAGGTGTTGCAGCGGCGCCGGCGGCTTGATGATGATCGTGCGCTGGCCGCGGACATCCGGCGTCAGACCGATGACCTCGCGGTGCTGGTCGACTGGGCCAATCAGGGCGAGGATGTCGGCGCCGACCTGTCGCGCGGTCTGGATGCGTACGAGGCGGTGGTCGGGCGCGGCGAGATCCGGACCATGCTCTCCGGCGAGATGGACGCGCGCAATGCGATTGTGACCATTCACCCGGGCGCCGGCGGAACGGAGTCCCAGGACTGGGCCGAGATGCTCCTGCGCATGTACATGCGTTGGTGCGAGCGCCGTGGATTCAAGCGGGAGGTCGTTGACCTGCAGCCCGGTGAAGAGGCCGGCATCAAGAGCGCGACCATCACGGTGACAGGCGAGTACGCCTACGGGTTGCTTAACGCTGAAGCCGGCGTCCATCGGCTCGTCCGCATTTCCCCGTTTGACCAGGCGGCGCGCCGCCATACGTCGTTTGCCTCCGTCTACGTCTGGCCCGAGCTGCCCGACGATGTGGATGTGGAGGTCGAGGAGAAGGACCTGCGGGTTGACACCTATCGATCGAGTGGCGCCGGCGGACAGCACGTTAACGTCACGGACTCCGCCGTCCGCATCACGCACCTGCCGACAGGCATCGTCGTGTCGTGCCAGAACGAACGGTCGCAGCACAAGAACCGGGCGGCCGCGATGAAGGTGCTCAAGGCGCGCCTCTACGACATGAAGATGAAGGAGCAGCAGGCCAAGCTCGATCAGATTGGCGGCGAGAAGAAGGACATCGCCTTCGGCAGTCAGATCAGGAGCTACGTGCTGGCGCCGTACCAGATGGTCAAGGATCACCGCACGAAGTACCAGGTGGGAGACCCGGATCGTGTGCTTGATGGTGATCTGGATGAGTTCGTGCGGTCGTATCTGCTGGCGCGAGCGGCGGGGCGGTTGGCATCCGGTCAATCCGGGAGCGATGATGAGGAGTAATAGAGTCCGTTGGCGTCGCTTGCTTGTCGCTCAGATGCGAAGTTTGTATACTCCCTTGGGAGATGGCTGACACAGTGTCAATGGACGCTCGCGTTGCTCCTGCTGCGGATGTGATCTCTGCGGAGGTTGACGGCGAACTGGTTCTGCTCAACACCACGTCTGGCGAGTACTTCGGACTCAATCGCGTCGCGACGCACATCTGGCAGGCGATGTCGCACGCGTCGACGATCGGACAACTTGGGGCGGGGCTTCAGGCGACGTTCGATGTTGATTCAGTCACCGCGCTCAGGGATGTTGCACAACTGCTCGACCAACTTGCCGAGTCAGGGCTGGTCATAATCGGCGGGGAAGGAAGGTAGCCAGTGGCAACGGGTGAGCACGATCGGAATCCGGCTCCGGCGATGAACGAGACGACCGAGCCGGCCAGTGGCGGCGCCGGCCGACTGCCGTATGAGCCTCCAACAGTGCGGCGATTTGGTAGCGTCGAGGACATCACCGGCAATACTGCCGGTTCTGGCGCAGACGCCGGAACGACCGCGTCGATGGCTGGAGGCTAGTCCGGCAAGTCGGTGCTCGTGGCAGACGACATCCTCGGATTCGCGGCACTGGTCGGAGGTGCGTTCGCGGCCACTGCTGAATTGACGCGTCTGGGCGAGCTCGAGGTCTCTGCCTCATTTGGTGCGCAGGGAGCGATGCCCCGGCGCGCACATGGTTCCTTGGTCGTTTGGAAAGGCCGCCTCGACAACCGCAGCGAACTGTCGTCACGGCTGGGCATCAGTTCAGCCCTTCTGGACGACCACGATCTGGCAGCCCAGGCGTTCATCCGCTGGGGTGACGACGCTCCAGATTATCTTGAGGGAGATTGGCTGGCGGCACGGTGGGAACCGGCGGCACGGCGGCTCCTCCTCTCGCGGGATGTCTACGGAAATTCCGCTTTGTTCTTCTCGCGGATTGGCGACGTGGTGGCGTTTTCGTCGGCGTTGCCGCGTCTGCTGACGGTGCTCCCACGGGCTGCGCCTTCACCGATAGCGGTGGGGAGGAACTTGGTCCTCTGGCGCGACAGGGACGGACTTGAGACCTGTTTTACGGAAATCTCGCGTGTTCCTCCGGCGCACGTCGTGACGCTGTCTTCGAGGGACACGTCGGTTCGGCGTTACTGGAAGGTCGAGGAATCGAGTTCCCGACCGGCAGCCACGGATGCCGCGTCCCTTCACCAGTTCTCGTGCCTGCTCGAGCAGGCTGTGTCGCGGCGGCTGTCACCTCCGGGGCCGTTTGCTTCAACCCTGAGCGCCGGTCTCGATTCTTCGGCCGTCACTGTCGTTGCGGGACATGCGCTGGCGTCACGAGGACAGCGGTTGACGGCGTTTACCGCCGTGCCCCAACCGGCGTTCGTCGCCCTGCGCGGTCGGGGGGCGTTGGGGGACGAAGGCCCACTGGCGAGGGAGGTCGCGCGGACCCTGACCAATATCGACCACCACCTGTTCGACGCGATGGAAGTGACGCCAGTCGACGGACTGCGTCAGATGCTCAGGATTCAGGGACAGCCCGGCATCGCGGGGGCAAACTACTTCTGGATTCTCCGTTTGATGCAGTTGGTCAAACACGCTGGATGTCACGTCCTGTTGACGGGGCAGATGGGCAACGCGGTGCTGTCCTGGTGGGGGCGGCCGAGAGCGGCCCAGCGTCTGCGGCGTTGGACCCGTGCCGGTGCAGCCATCCGCGCCCGCATCCGCAGGCGGGCTGACGAATCGGCTCAGGTGCCGTGGCGGTCGTACTCATCGATTCACCCCGCCTTTGCACGGGACGTCCGTCTCGCTGAGGTGATGGTAGAGGCCGGTCACGACCCCCACCTGCGCTGGCCTGGTCGCTCCGACCGCGATGCCCGGCTGGCACTCTTGAAGCCGCGGACCAGCCCCATCGGTGCGTTCTGGAGCCACCTTGGCCGGGCCTTTGAAGTGGAGGTCAGAGATCCCTGCCAGGATCGCCAACTGCTGGAGTGCTCATGGTCGTTGCCGCCTCATCTGTGGAACGATGGTCAGCCGCGAGCGGTGATCCGGCGTGTGATGGAGGGGAGAGTGCCTGACGTTGTGAGACGGCATCCGGGAGGGCACTATCAGTCTGCGGACCTGGCGCTCCGTCTGCGGGCTTGCCAAGCTGCGCTGTACGAGGCACTGGAGGAAATCGCGGGGTCGCCACTGGCCGCGTCTGTGGTTGACCTGGCACGATGCCGGGACATTGTCGATCGCCTGCAATCGTTCCATCCTCCTGATGGCCGCGAAACGAAGGCTGTATTGATGCGTGGGATTGAAGCGGGGTTGTTCCTGGCGAGCCGACCGGCACCAGCCGAGCGGCTTGCTGAACAGCGATGGTACGCATGACGACGCAGACCCCTGTGTATCGGTACGTCGTGGGCGGGATTTCGATTGCATCGGAGTTGCCGTTGTCCGGACTCATCGATACCGACGCAGCGCCAGACGTGTCCATTCGCGTGGCTACGAGCCCGCTGAGTCTCCCGGCCCCGACGATTCGGGGCCTGTTGTTCGTCGCCGACCACGACGCGTGCCTGATCACGGCTCCCGGTGTTGGGCGGTATCTGGTCCGGGACGGCAGGACAATCGTCGTGGAACCGCTCCCTGGCGCATCACCAGAGGCCGTCCGGCTGTTCCTGCTGGGCGCGGCGCTCGGCATGGTCCTGTGCCAGCGCGGCCTGCTCGTCTGGCACGCCTCCGCGGTGGTGGGCCCGGACGGAGGCGCAACGGTGCTGGCCGGTCACTCCGGCCGCGGCAAGTCGACCATGACGGCTGCGCTGCTGGCACGCGGCTGTCGTCTGCTGACGGACGATTTGACGGTCGTCAGTCGGGAAGGCGGGGGCAGCCCGTTGGTGCATCCGACGTTTCCCCGAATGAAGTTGCTGCCGGATGCCGCGAGCCGCCTTGGGCTGGACGTCGGGACCCTGGCGCGGGTTCGGCCGGGTGCCCGGAAGTTGTTTGTCACCGCAGAGGAGCGCTTCGTTCGCACGCCGCTCCCCATCCGGCGAATCTACGTGCTCGATTACAGCAGTCCCCGAGACGTGGAGATCCAGGCGGTCACCGGGCACGAGCGCTTCGAACGTCTCCGGCCCTACCTGTTCGGGCAGAAGTACGTCGAGCATCGTCGACTACACCTTCGCCAGTTCGACGCGTTCACTGGAGCGGTCACCGCCGCGCCCCTGCGTCGCCTGAGTCGGCCAGTGGACGCGCGCATCGATGCGGTGGCTGATGCGCTGTTTGCCGATCTTGCGTCGTGAGTCGCATTACCTGGATCGCCTCATACCCGAAAGCCGGCAACACGTGGATGCGGATGTTGCTGACGAGCTACTTCCTCGGGAGCGGCCACTTCGACATGAACCGGCTGAGTGTGCCGAGCATTGCCGACCTGTCCTGGTTTGATCGCGAGGCGGTGGTCGATCCCGCCGACCTCCTCGGTGATGATCTCCGGAATCTGCGTCCCGCGCTGCATCGAGCGGTGGCGTCCAGTGGCGCGGGACTCCTCGCCTTCAAGGTGCATGACAGTTTCGGCGTCACCCCGGCTGGCGACTTGCTCTTTCCTCCCGACGCCAGCCGGCTCGTCGTCTATCTGGTTCGCCACCCCGGCGACGTCGCCTTGTCGCTGGCGTCTCACCTCGGCACGACCATCGAACACGCGGTCGAGTTCATGGGGACAGACGGCGCTACCATTGCCGAGACCAGCCGCCTGCAGGTACCGCAAATTCTCGATTCGTGGAGCCGGCATGTGGAGGGATGGTGCGCGCAGACCCGCATTCCGGTGGTGGTCGTCCGCTACGAGGACATGCTCACCGATACGGCGGCAGCCTTTCGGTCGGTCCTGACGGCCCTGGGCGAGCCGATTGATGTCTCCCGCGTGCAGGAAAGTGTCGAGCGGACCCGGTTTGATCAGGCCAGGCGCCTCGAAGCCAGTCGCGGTTTCGTCGAGCGGTCGGCCACCGCGCGGGAGCCGTTCTTCCGGACCGGCAGGGCAGGCAATTGGAAGGTGGACCTCCCGATGTATCTCAGGGAACGCGTCGCACGTGCGCATGGGGTCGCGATGGCACGGTTCGGCTACGATGCCGCGGAAATGGTGCGGTGATGCACGAGGTGCGGGCCTGGCGGCTTGATGAACGGGATTTTGGTCGTATCCTGCAACTCCGGCACGAACCGGGATCGCCTGACACGGCCGCCCTGTTGCTTGCCGCCGCGCGGCTGCGCGCTCGTCCCCTCGCCGCCTTCCGCGGAATCACGGAGGTCTTTCCGGACGTTCGTCCGACCGTGACCGGTACCCCACTTGTTGCGGACGCGTTGCTTGATGCGATCCTCGAGCCCATCGATGTGGAACTGCAACGCCTGTACCGAACGTGTCTGGCGACACGTGAAGTGGGCAGAGCCGCCTGGCAGGTGGTTGAGGCGCTCGGTGCCGTGGAGGCCGAGGCCTTCGCATACGTCCACGCCTTCGACTGGCCATGGCTCGGGGACTGGTTTGGCGCTGCCGGCGGCAGCGCCACCTGGGCGCTTCGCCGCTTGTCGAACCGGGCGTTCCCGATCCGGCGCGTCACGCTGCGGTTCACGTATCACTGCAACATCAGTTGCCGGCATTGCTACAACGACTCCGGGCCCGACAAACGCGAACATCGACTGGCCTGGCCGCAGATGGCGTCGGTGATTGAGGACATGGGGCGGCTGGGCATCCCCGAACTGGTGCTGACCGGTGGCGAACCAATGCTGTACGTTCCTGACGTCACGCGCGCCATTGCCGAGGCTCGTCGCCACGACGTGGCGGCGGTTCGGGTGTTCACCAATGGCTTCTGGGGCACGAGTGCGGACGCGGCGAAACAGATGCTGTCGCGCTTGGTGGCCGCAGGGTTTGGCGCGGGACCAGGGGACGAACTGAAGGTGAGTGCCGGGATTTATCACCAGGCGTTCCTGCCGGCGGCAGTTGTGCCTCACATCGCCACGGCGCACATGGACGCAATCGGGCGTCCCCTAACCGTCGACATTGAACAAGGCAGCGACGATCAGGGGGCGATCGCGATCCGACAGGCGATGGAGCGCTTCGCGCCTGGTGTGCCGGTGTCGATAGTGACCCGCGAGGTGGTCGGCAGCGGGCGGGGCACAAGTGTCTGGTCGCCGACACAGGACGGGGGGCATGTTCCCTGTCGCGCCATCAACCAGGTGACCTTCGATCCTGACGGCAGTTGCCGGCCGTGTTGTGGATTCAACGCGGACAATCTGGGCGTCCGCGTGGGACGCCTGGCTGACCTCCCACTGCCCGCGCTGATCAAGCGGATTCAGAACGACGCGTTGCTGCAACACATCGCCCGCGAGCCGCTGCTGAATTTGTGCGCGGTGACGGAAACCGTGCCATCACCCACGCGTCGCCCTTGCGAACTGTGCCAGGCGGCTGTCGGTGGACTGGTCGATCGGGATCCCGTACTGCTGCGCCTGCAGCCGCAACAACGGTTTTATCCATTCTGGTTCGCTCCAGAGGACCGATGAGCACGCGTATTCTGCTGGTCGCGCCGCCGCTGAGCGATCCCAACGGCCCCTACCCGGCCGTGGCCTATCTCGCCGGCTTCCTGCAGTCGATCGGGCGACCGGCGATGCAGGCCGATGCCAGCCTCGCCGTCCTGTTGGCGGTGATGTCGCGTCACGGGCTCGCGACGCTCGTCACCCGGATCCAGGCGCAGCCTGCCCTGCACGCGCGGCCTCGGATTGCCCAGTTCCTGCGCGACGCCGATCGCTACATGCAGACGATCGAGACCGCGGTGTCGTGCCTGCAGGGGGCCGATCACGGCGCAGTGTTTCGTGCCAGGCGCAGCACGTACTTCCCCTCCCGGCTGGAGGCGGCACGTTATTGGGCCAGGAAGTCGCTTCACAACGTGCGTGCTCACGACCGCCTCCTCGGCGGGCTGAGTGACCAGCAGCGTCGCCGACTGGCGGGGGCAGAGTCCGACCTGTTCGCGTTCGGGACCCTGGGGGACATTGATCGCGCCCGCCACAACGCGAGCGGAATGATCGCGGATCTCGCCACCGTCATTCAGGAGGCCGTGGACCCGTCCTTCCGCCTGCAGGCGTACGCGAGCGTGTTGTCCAGCGACCTCGCCACGTTCGACCCGGTGCGCGCACGGCTGGAAGGGCCTCCGACATTTCTGGACGAGGTTATTGACTCGGTTGCCGATGCCCTCCACGAAGAGTACGCGCCAGATTTGGTCGGGTTGTCCGTGCCTTTTGCCGGCAGCTTTTATGGGGCGCTTCGGATCGCGAGGCAGTTGCGAAAGCAAAACCCGCACATCCAGATCGCTCTCGGGGGCGGATGGGTGAACACCACCCTGCGGCAGCTGTCAGATCCCGGTATCTTTGACTACGTCGACTTCATGACGCTGGACGCCGGCGAACGGCCGCTGCAATGCCTGATCGAGCAGCGGGAGGGACGTCGGTCGACGGGCCACCTGAAGCGGACCTTCATTCGCGAGGCCGGAACCGTGCGTTTCATCGACGGGGCGCCGGAAGGTGACGTGCCGTTTGCAGAGTGGGGGACCCCTTCATACAGCGGGCTGCCGCTGCGCCAGTACTTCGATCTGAGCGTGGGGCTCGCGCCTCAGGCGCGCCACTGGAGGGTGCGGTGGAATAAGCTGACTCTGGCCCACGGCTGCTACTGGAAGAAATGTGCCTTCTGTGACGTGAATCTCGACTACATCGCGCGGTACTCCCCGGGCGATGTGGACACGCTGGTGTCACGGATCAGGGAATTGGTCGACGCCACCGGCGAGACCGGTTTCCACTTCGTGGACGAAGCGATGCCCCCGGCGCTGGTGGAGCGATTGTGCCGGCGCCTGCTTGAGGCACGTGTGGAGATCAGTTGGTGGGGCAACCTGCGGTTTGACTCGGCCTTCCTGCCGCTTGCCCGGTTGATGGCAGAGGCCGGCTGCGTTGCCGTGACCGGCGGCGTTGAGGCGGCATCTGATCGCCTCCTCGCGTTGATGGCCAAAGGGATTTCTCTCACGCAGGTGGCGCGCGTGGCCCGGGCGTTCGCCGATCAGGGCATCGCGGTGCATGCCTACCTCATCTACGGATTTCCCAGCCAGACAGCGCAGGAGACAGTCGATGCGCTCGAATACGTGCGCCAGCTCTTCGAGGCGGGCTGTCTGCACTCCGCCAGGTGGCATCGCTTCTCCCTGACCGCCTACAGTCCGGTGGCGGACCGACCCGATCTGTTCGGTGTGACCGTTCGACGAGGACGTGCGAATCCGTTCGGCAACTACGTGCTGAAGTATGAGGAACACGGCGCGCCCGATCACGCGGCGTTTGGCGCGGGCCTCAATCGAGCTGTCGCACGATTCGCCATGGGTGATTGCGACGGCATGCCTGTCCACGAGTGGTTCGACTTTGAAGTGCCGACAACGACGCTTGCCAGGGACTTCGTTCGTGCCATCCTCGGGCAGGTCGCCGCTAACGCATAAGTGCTGGTGACTGACGCAGGAGTGCCCCGAAGTTGTCCGCAGCGAACACATTCGTGATCCGGCCGTCGCGGCGCAGGCTTCCCGACCACTGAACCAGTCGAGCGGCTGGACGCATCAGGATCCGTACCGTGAGTTCGTCCCCCGCCCGGCTGTCCAGCGGCGTCCGGAGGGGAAGGAACCTTCTGGCGCGCGCAATGGGGCGGGCCGAAGGCCCATTCGTCACCGAATGACCCGCACACAGGGTGCTCTCGAACCAACCTTCAAAGCCCGACACGATGCCGCCGTGCGGCAGGCGCCACGAGAGGTCAGAGACGATGGGCACGCTGGCGCTGGCGACGCCCAAATGCCAACGCCCCACCTGCTGCGCATCTGCCACCGGACCACCGTCTTCGGCGGCGTCGACCGTCCACATGTCGTGTGACGCCCAGTCAGCCAGGAACGCGAAGTTCAATTCACGGATCGGCTCGAGCCAGGCCTGCACCGACGCGGTGACCCGAGGACGGTTCGAAGGGGCAGCCCATGCCTGTACCTCGCAGGGCATGACGCGACCACCCTGCCGGAGGAGGCGCGTGTGCGCATCGTGAAGGATCTCAATGAGGCCCCCCTCCCACCCGAGGGGCCCTGCCTGATCGCACACGACCAAGTCGACCGGCTGTGGCAACTGCAGCCTCGTGGAGTGCGTTGGGTGCACACTGATGTGCGCTGCCAGGCCATGCCGCGCGGCCAACTCCCTGATGATGTGCACGTTGGGACTGTCGTCGGCCGCCACGACGTGGCTCGCCCCGGCTCTGAGAGCCAGCCACCCGAGCACCCCTGAACCCGCACCGAGATCGAGCACGACGTCGCCGGGCCGGACCACGGCGCGCAGTGCGGCCTCGTAGGCGTCCAGCCGGTATCGGTCGTGGAGCAGGACTCGCTGCGCCTCAAGGTATTTCAGCATCCGTTGGCAACACGGGCTAAATTACAAAACTGAAATTCTGTAGCCATTGACATGACAGTAACGTCTCGTATAGCCTCTTGTCGCCCAGTGAACGCCATCAGGCGTACCAGTGGTGCAGTGTGCGTTCGATTTTGATATCGCGGATTACAACCATGGCGCAGCAGAAAACCAAAATGTCGTTCAGCATCGGACGGGCAGTCGTGCAGGTCATTCTACTTGCGGCTGTAACGGCCGGCATAGCGCTCCTGCTGAAGTCCCCGACGGTCGTCGCGCAGAGTCCCGCTGCGTCGTGGGTCTGCTTCCCTTCCTGCGCGCCCAACGACGGTCGGTTCCTGGTTGTGGCCGGCAATGACCCCACGACGCTGGGCGGCACCGACGTCGTCCTATCGTTGAACGTGCCAGTGACCCAGACATCGGTGTCCTTTCAGGTGTTTGACGGCGACGGTATCAATCCCACCGGCGGCATTCTGAATGCCTACTGGGACACTCCAGCCAACGGCGCAGAGCCGCCGGAACTGGCAATGGAGTTGTGGGCCGATCCGGATCGCACCGGTCCGGGCTCGCCAACCGCGGTGCTCTTGAAGACCTGGACGTCTGTGCAGGCGGCGTACCTCGACAACGACTGGAAGGCGTTCTCTGAGCCGAATTCGCTGTCTGCGCTCAATGGGGGCGCCTACCGTTATGCCCTGCGGTTCTCCGCTGAGAGTCTTACCGATGCCGGGTGGAACTCCTTCAAGTTCCGTACGCCGGGCACAATGACGCTGAACACACAGAACTTCGCCTTCTTGGCGACGCTCGTGTCTCCGGCCGTCAATCAGAACGACGCGAAAGTTCTCTATCCGAATTTTCCGACGTTGACGCCGACCACCTACGACGGCACATGGCGCTTCGGATTTCCGGTCACGGCAGGGCAGAACGCTCTCACCATCTGGGACGGCGACTTCGACTACGGCACCGTCAACTGCTCGATCAAGGACTCCGATGATCCGGACACTCTGGGGCTGCCGACCTTCACCGCGCCGGGCGCGTTGCTGGAGGGTATTGCGGTTGGGGAAGCGTCTGCCGCCTGCACCAGCGGGTTCAACACGGCTTTGCCGGCCGACGACAGCGGAAGTGCGCGTTTTCGTCGTTCGCCGATGCGCCTGGGCCTCACGCCCGGCTCCGACGGTCCGGTCGGCCTGCTCTATGAAGTCGTGAGTCCGACGGGCGAGCGGTTCGTCAATCTAAACCCATCGGGCAATCGCGAATGGGAAGGCTTCACGATCAAGAAAGACACCAACGTCGCGACCGCCGGCTGCTTGGCGAATTCCGATCCCAATCGCTCCAGCTACGACTGCGTCACCCCCGATCTCCCTGCTGGGATCTACGACGTCTACATCGACGGGATGGACTTGTCGAACTTGAACTTCTGGCGCCTGCCGGTGCTCGGTGTGACGCCCAACGGTCCGCCCGTCGGTACCGATGCGTTCTACTCGATCGGCCGCCTCGTGTGGTACGACACGAACGGCAACGGCGTGCGGGATTCTGGGGAGCCTGGCATCCCTGGAGTGGCCCTGCGCGTCACTGACGGCAATGGGGGCTTCCAGACGGGCACCACGATGGTGGATGACCCGACGACACCCGCGTACGACGAAACGGGTGAATTCTTCTTCCGCCGGTCGGCTGGCACGTACGTCGTTTCGATCGACTCGTCGAACTTCCTGTCCGGAGGACCACTCTTTGGCCTCGCGTCAACGACGGGCGGCGAAGTTTCCGGCGGCCTGACGGTTGGTCCTCCCGACTACGCTGAGGCGATCTTCGGCTACGTGCCGCCGGTCATCGCGGTGAACGCCACGCCCGTCTGTGTGGCCGATGCCCCCTACGTCAACATCACAGTCACGGCCACGAACTTCACGCCGCACACCGGCGCCACGGCGACCCTCGTGTGGAAGGACTCCCTTGGCGTGGTCAAGCAGACCGACGTGTTGCCGTGGACGAACCTCTCGGCTCCGCTGACTGGGCAGGTGCTCTGGCCGGGCGCGGTCGTTGATGGCTTCGGAACTGCGACCGATTGGCCGGGCTGGGTCTTCACCGGTGGCCAGTGGGTGCTCGGGAGCGACGGGTTTGAAAACACGCGGCCGACGGTGACGATCCAGGTCTCGGTGAATCCCACCGAAACGGTGACGGTGAACTACCCCCCACCGACCGTGTCCTGTAACGCATCGCCGGCGAGGCCCGCGATCACGCTGATCAAGAAGACCAACAACACCGACAACAACACGGCGCCCGGGCTTCCGCTGATGGTCGGCGATGCGGTGACGTGGACGTACGACATCACCAACACCGGCAACGTGCCCCTGTCCAACATCGTCCTGAGCGACGACAAACTGGGCGGCGTGGCGTGTCCCTCGACGTCGCTGAACGCGGGCCAGTCGATGACGTGTACCGCCAACGGCAGCGCAGCCGTTGCCGGACAGTACACGAACATCGGCACGGTCACCGGCACGGCTCCGGAGGGAGAGACCGTGACGGCGACTGACCCGGACAACTATTTCGCGGAAGCGCCCGCGCCCGCGATTTCGTTGGTCAAGAAGACGAACGGCACCGACAACAACACGCCGACCGGCCCCGTCGTCGAGGTGAACTCCACGGTGACGTGGACGTACGAGGTCACCAACACCGGCAACGTGCCCCTGACCAACGTGACGGTCACCGACGACAAGCTGTCGGGCAACATCTGCGTGGTGCCCACCCTGGCGCCTGGTGCGTCGACGACCTGTTCGGCGACCGGTACCGCAACCGCGGGGCAGTACGCGAACACGGGTTTCGTGACGGGCACCCCGCCCTCGGGCCCGAACGTCACTGACGACGATCCCGATCACTACTTCGGCGCCCTGCCGTCGATTTCGCTGATCAAGCGCACGAACAGCACGGACAACAACACGGCGCCCGGCGTCTTTGTTCCGACCAGCTCGATGGTCACGTGGACGTACGACATCACCAACACCGGCAACGTGACGTTGACCAACGTGACGCTGAACGACGATATCGAGGGCCTTATCGCGTGCCCCGTGACGACGCTCGCACCCGGCGCCAGCACGACCTGCACGAAGACGGGGACCGCGCTGGCCGGTCAGTACACCAACCTCGGCACCGTCACCGGCACGCCGCCGATCGGTCCCAACGTTACGGCAAACGACCCGGATAATTACTACGGTTCGTCCCCGGCGATCACGCTGGTCAAGAAGACGAACAACACGGACAACAACACGGCGCCCGGAATCTACATTCCGACCGGCGATGCCGTGACCTGGACCTACGAGATCAAGAACACCGGCAACGTGACGCTGACAAACCTGACGCTGAGCGACGACAAGCTCGGGTCGGTAGCCTGTCCGGTCACGACGCTCGCCGCTGGAGCATCGACGACTTGTTCAGCCTCCGGCATCGCGCAGGCGGGACAATACACCAACCTCGGCACGGTCACAGGCACGCCGCCGGTTGGGCCGAACGTCAGTGCGAACGATCCCGACAACTACTTTGGCCAGAGCCCGGCGATCTCGCTGGTGAAGCTCACCAACAACACGGACAACGACACCGCGCCGGGTGTGCAGGTCATGGTTGGCTCCACCGTCACCTGGACCTACATCGTCACCAACACCGGCAACGTTCCCCTCACGAATGTGACGGTGACCGACAACAAGTTGACGGGCAACGTGTGTGTGCTGCCATCGCTTGCCGTCGGCGCCACGGATACGTGCACCGCAACGGGAACCGCGGTGGCGGGCCAGTACGCGAATATCGGCACGGTGACCGGGCAGCCCCCGGTCGGCCCGCCGGTGACGGATGAGAATCCCGACCACTACAACGCGCTCGAATACGCATCGATCTCGGGTTTCGTCTATCACGACTCGAACAACGACGGCGTGAAGGGTGGCGCTGAGTCTCCCATCCCCGGTGCCACGGTGCAGTTGACCGGCACGGATACGTTCGGTGCGGCCGTCACGCTGACACAGCTGACGAATGCATCGGGCTTTTATGAGTTTGGCAATCTGGTGCCGGGCACGTACACCGTGACCGAAACGCAGCCGGCCGGCTATCTCGACGGCAAGGACACGCAGGGCACACCAGGCAACGGCAGTGCGTCAAACGACGCATTCACCACTGTTACGCTTGCATCCGGCATCCACGGCCAGGACAACAACTTTGGTGAACTGCAGGCAGCCGCAGTCAGTGGCTTTGTCTACGTTGACGCCGACAACGACGGCGTGAAGGATGCGGGCGAAGCACCGATCGCGGGCGCCAGCGTGGCGCTGT